>JBGTIH010000098.1:0-16765 GCA_041745765.1 Pyrinomonadaceae bacterium
TGACTGACTTTCTCCAAATGCTCCGCTAGATTGGAACAAGTGTAATTGATTGGCGTATTTAACAGATATTCGATATATTGATTTTTAGTTATCATCAGAACATCTGTTTAATCATATTTTTTCAAAAAGCGAAAGTCCTATTTTATTTAAATTTAAGAATTTTCTAAAGTTTCTCATTGGAATTCTCCTTTCTATGTCAATCAACCTAAGACGTAAAAACGTGGCAAATCAGCCAAAAACAAAAAGTTCTTTTATTTTCGACCAAACTTTTTGAAAAGCCGGTTGATTATATCGCCGCCACTTGTTGATATCGTCGTGGGAGCGTTGGTGCTGTCGGCTTGTGCAGAAATACTCCCGATTGGGCTTTTGACACTTAATTGGTAACTCTTTCTTCCGCCCCACACAGCTAAAATCTGGTGATACGCTTTTCAAATAGTGTTGGGAGTATTAAAAAAACAAAGGTTTCATCTTAAATCGAAAAGCGCGTAGGTCGGGCAAAAGCGAAATATCTCCGCCGTTGCCCGACCTACGCGCTTTTCGATTGTTTTACCTGACGGAGATATTTCCGCCGCCGAGAAGTTGATGAATTGTGCGTGTGCAGTTCCAGTTGATCGAGAAATACAAACCTATCCGCGCATCCCAAAGCGTAATTCCGACCAGATAGCTTTGTCCGCCCGAATTGCATCAAATGGAAAGCGATATCATTTCTCATTCACCATTCACCATTAAGTAGGAATATTCACCATTACTCGTTAAAAACAGAGTATTTAACGAGGCGTAAATATCAAGTTTGTAATGTCCTGATTTACAGTAATTGTTTGCGGATCAAATGACATATCTCTGTAAAATACCGAAATTGTATAAGTTCTTGATCCGGGTATATCTTTAAATACAAATCTTCCGGATATGTCTGTTTCTGTTTTTTGAACATTTCCGTCCTCATCTTCCAAAATAACTCTTGCATAAGCTATATTTCGACTGCGTCCGGTAGAAACTGTTCCCGAAACAATAAAAAATTGCGGTGTCGGAGCATTATATTCAGCAATTAAAAATGTTGACAAGGATGTTACCGCGCCGCAAATTTGCTTTCGCTGATAATCGGATGAAGTTGTTTGATCAACCAAATTACCGTTCAGACTTTGCATAATTCTTAAATCAGCGAATAATAATTCGTCAAAAACATTCGGAACTTTCAAACAAACCGAGGCACTCCCTGAAAGTTCGGCTGTTGTTGAAAAATTAAAAGCAGGTTGATTTTCCTGTATTTCATAACCGTCAGGAATATCTAAACCGGTTGCCGCCGGATTTACCGGCAAGACCAAAGTTGTGCCGGGAGTATCAACCGAAGCTAAGAAAACGTTGAAATCTTCACCTCTGATTATTTGATTGTCTGAGTCGGTTAAAATTTGAGGAGTTACGGCATAAGAATTATAAACACCTGTGCCGATGATTGTTGTATTTGTTTCAAGTGAAGTCAATTCAAACGGTATATTTTGAAAATCAATAAAAGCTCCGATGCCAACCTCGCCTTGATAATTATTTCCCCAAGCAAAAACTTTGCCTTCACGGGTTTTAACCAGATTATGATAGCTGCCGTCAGCTTTGATTTTTATGACATTTGAAAGCGATTCGTTTCGTGTCGGTTCGCCTACGGGATTCTGATCGTTTCCACCGTTTCCGAGTTGGGCTTCAAAATTTCTGCCCCACATCCAAAGGGTGCCGTCTGCTTTTAGTGCTAAATTATGGTAACCTCCGCCGGCAATGCTGACAAACCTTCCTGAAAAATCTTGATTGGCTTGAGTGGGAAAATCTGAAAAATTCCCGATAAATGAAGGGTTTCCGACTTGTTTGTTGTTATTGCTTCCCCAAACCCAAGCCGTACCGTCTTTTTTAAGCGCGATACTGTGAAAAGCTCCGGCGGCAACTTGGAGAACATCAGAAAACTGCGGTCCGCCCTGAGTGACTAAAACCGGTTTCGGGGAATTTTGGCTGTTAGAAGTAGAACCATCGCCTAATTGCCGGAAATTATTAAATCCCCAAGCCCAAACACGACCATCATCAGTTAAGGCGAGATTATGAAGAAATCCGGCATCAACAGCAATTACGCGACCGTCAAATCCTGCTATGTCTGAACCGACTTGAACCGGTAAATTACTATTTGTATTGTTCCCGTTGCCAAGTTCACCATTAAAATTATTTCCCCAAGCATAAACTTTTCCGTCAGAAGTCAAAGCTAAAGAATGAACTCCGCCCGCGCTGATTGCGGTAACATTTGTTAGAAATCCGTTGTTTTGCGGATTTCTAACCGAAGCGGGAGTAAATTGGCAAAAACATCCGGTGGTTGAAAAAGTACCGTTTCCAAGTTGTCCATTGGAATTTTGCCCGACAGCCAAAACCGTTCCGGTTGCTCTTAAGGCAAGTGTGTGCAGTCCGCCGCCCTGAATACTTGTGATGTCAGAATAATTGAAGAATCCATTTTCAGGAGTATATGTATTGGGAATAAATGATTTATTTCCAAGCTGACCGTAAGTATTAAATCCCCATGTTTTGGTCATTGGCTGTTGAGCGGATATGCCGGAAATCAACAGACAAAAAACAAAAACAACCGGAAAAAATCGGGTGAAATAGAAATATATTTTGTTCATGGCAGTATTTTTAATTTAAAGTCTTTTACATACATACGCCCGAAAAGTCTTTAAAACATATACTGCCTGACCGAATTATTCTAAAATTGTAGCTGAATAGGTCTTTGGTCTTTGGCTTTTGGTCTTTGATTTTTGCTCTGATATTCTGAGTTTCGTTTCAAAAATCAGGTGCTTTTATTAAAAAGACTTTTTCAAAGACCAAAGACCAAAGACCAAAAGCCAAAGACCTGTTCAATTACTCAAAAAATCATTTTCTGACCAAATTTTCTGTATAGAGTTCACGATAAACGCGGTAATTGCTCATAACTTTGAAAACGTAATTCTTTGTTTCTTTAAATCCGACTTCCGAAGCGAAAATGCCGGGGTCTTTCGGTTTTGTGCGATCCAGCCAACGTGCTGCGTTGTCTTCACCTCCGTTATAACTTGCCGCAGTTGCTTCGTAAAGTCCGCCGAACTCGTCTTTCAGTTCAGCTATATAAACGCTTCCGAGTGCGATATTGGTTGCCGGAACATATAAATCATCGGGTTGCAGATTCGGAAATCCGGCTTTTTTATTGTATTTCAAGGCTGTATCGAAAACGAGTTGAAGAAGTCCGCGAGCGGCGGCGGGTGATTTGGCGTTGGCGCGAAAATTACTTTCCTGCATCATAATTGCCAGCACAAAACGCGGATCAATTTTATTGACTTTGGCATATTTCAAAACGTCCGTGCGGAACATTACCGGATATTTTGCGGCAAGGCGGCTGTTAATACTTGAGGCGCGTTGTTTAGCAACTTCGCCCATTCCCATTTTTTCAAGTTTTTCGGTGGCAAGTCCGCCGTAATATGAATTTGCATTGTCAGGAATTGCAAGATATGCGGTTCGTGCTTCGTTGGTGCGCCCCGATTTTTCGAGCGAAAACGCTTTTAAGTATTTAACTTCATCAATCCAAACCATTGAATCTCTGAAATTGCCGATGGCTAATAATTGATCGGCGGCTTCGACCGCAGATTTCCAGTTTTTTCGATAAATTTCCATTCGCAATCTGGCGTGAATTGCATTGACCTCCGCCGGCAAACCTTTAAATCGCGCCGTAGTTTTATCAACCCATTCATTTGCTTCATCGTATTTTCCGGTTTCGCGCAGCGCGTCAATGATATTTAAATGCGCCGAATCAATCCGCTCGCCGTAGGGAAACATTACGGTATATTGTTTATAAGTTTCCGCCGCTTCGGCATTTTTTCCCCAACGGACATAGCTTGCGCCCTTAAAATTCAGACCGTTTCTGCCGTCGGGCGTGTTCGTAAAATCCCGAAAAAGTTTATCGAAATAAAAAACCGCTTTTTCATAATTGCGCTCCCACATATAGGAACGGGCGATGCCGAAAAGAATTTTCGGCACATTTGAATCATCCGGAAAATTGTCTAAAACCTTTTGCCAATGTTCGCGTGCTTCAGGAAAATGCCGGTTTGCCATATATACATCGGCGCGGTAAATATGCGTTCCGACGGGCAGCATTTGCAGGTTGTTTTGAGCATCGCGGCTCGTTTTATCTTCCGTCATCACGCGCGACAAAGCCGCGTCATTATGTGTTTGAGCGAAAAGATTTATGGCGAAAATTGAAATTATAAAGGCGATAAAAATTGTTTTTTTCATAGTCAAGTAATAATCGGGAGAAAAGGTTTGCATCAACATTCTAACAATTTTTTAGACGAGAGAAAAATTTGAAAGGTTGCGAAGGAAAAATTATAGTTGCTTTTTATTAAAAAGGCTTTTTCAAAGACCAAAGACCAACAGCCAAAGACCTAATCAATTACATTTTATTAAAGTATTTATTTGCGTAAAATACGCCGGACGGTTAAATTGTTTATTCGAGAGTTTGTATTTAGCAAAATTATTCGAGTTCCTCGGTAAAAATTTGATGCGGAAAATCGCCAATCAATGTAACTTAATACTAAATAAAACTGTTTAATAAGAAAAAAGAGAATTGAGGTAAGAAGCAAGGGGAACTTGCTTACCTCAATAGTAAAACGGGGTGAAAGTAAAGATGGGTTAGAGGGGTTTAACCGAGACCTCCGGTTATTTTCAGAAATTGACGAAATTGTCTTAAAATAACCGGTTTTTGCCTGTATAAGATGAGGCTTCATATATATATGAGAAAAAGCTTCAAAACATTACAACAATTTTCAAAAAAACAACAAAGATGTTCTCTCAAAATCCGACAGAAAACACGCAAAGCATTTATTTTCAATTATTTATACAAATATAAAAATAATAATTATTTTTTTAATGAGTTACGAAATTACCCGAAAAAGCTTTCAAAAGTTGTTAAAGTGGCTGGATTCCGACGAAGAAAAAGCGGTGGAAAAATACGGACATATTTACAGTGCGCTGGTCAAAATATTCTATTCGTACGGCTTTCAAAACGCCGAAGATTTGACCGATGAAACGATTGACCGGGTAATTGCACAAATTGAAACGCTGGAAAAAAATTTTGAAGGCGAGAAAATTAAATATTTTATGGGCGTAGCGCGACTCGTCAAGTTGGAAAATTTCAGAAAAAAGGAAAATTTTATTGAATTAACAGACCAAACAGATGTTTCCGAAGCAACGGATTTTGTTGAAGAAGATACGTCGGAGGAAAATTTGGAAGATTTGAAAAAATGTCTGAAAAAATTAAATATAAAAGACCGCCGGATTGTTTTGGGATATTATAATGTAACACAAAATGCAAAAAAAAAAGATGTTCATAAAAATTTGGCGAAAAAAAGTTCTTTAACGCTTAATAACTTGCGTGTTCAAGTGTTTAGACTGAAACAAAAAATAACCGATTGCCTTGAAAAATCAGCCTGAGAAAGCCTATTTCTGTAATGTTTTCGGAAAGATTGTCATATATGTTTGAGTTTTAGTTTTTTATTAAAAAGATATGTTGGTTGATCTCAAAAATGAATAATGATTTACGAAAATACTTGCTCGGTCAGATAAATGATCCGCACGATTTAGAAAAAATCGAGGATCGTTTGATCGAAGACCGTGAATTTTTCAATCAATTGGAAATTGCCGAAGAAGAATTGATCGAAGATTACGTCTTCGGCAAATTGGAAAAGGGTGAATTAGATGATTTTAGAAGTTATTTTCTAAATGTGCCCGAACGGATAAAAAAGATAAATCTCACGAAATCACTACATTCTTTAGCGGTAAAAGAAAATCCCGGAGGCGAAACGGAAGAAAAAAAAGGACTTTGGTTAAATTGGTTTTTTAAGCCGCAATTTGCTTTCGGCGTGTTGCTGCTGCTGGTTTTTGCGTTCGGATTTTTGCTTTTTTCTGACAGATTTACGAAAAGCGATGCGGACATTGCGCTCGCAGATTTATTTTCGATTTACGAAAAAGAGCGTCCGGTAGAATCGAGAATCGTCGGTTTAAACTATTCGCCTCTGATCGTTTTGCGCGGCAATAATGAAAATACCGAAAATCAAAATAAGAAACGAAGAATCGAAAATCAACTAATCGAACAAGCCGACAAGAATCGTTCGGCGGCGACGCTTAACGCTTTGGGAATCTTTTATTTAACCGAACGAAAATTCGACGAAGCGATTGCTCAATTCGAAAACGGTTTAAAGATCGATCCGGATAATTCGGAAATTTACAGCAATCTCGGCGCGGCTTTTTATGAAAAAGCCGGACAGGCGAAAAGCGCGGAAAAAACCGAGATTTTGCCGAAAGCTCTGGAATCGTTTAGTCGCGCGGTCGAACTCGATAATTCGCGCCTCGAAGCCGTTTTTAATAAATCGCTGGTTTTGCAGGAATTGAATCTGCCGCGCGAAGCCGAAAAAAGCTGGAACGAATACCTCGAAAAAGACAATTCTTCGAAATGGGCGGAAGAAGCGCGGAAAAAACTCGCGGAACTCGAAAAATTAAAAACCAACGGTTTTAAATCGAAAGAAGAAATTCTCGAAGATTTTCTGCGGGCGTTTCGTGAAAAAAACGATTCGCTGGCGTGGAAAATTCACAGCCAGACCAAGGAAACGACGACTTTGAGGTTTTTGCCGAACCAACTTGCGCGGCGTTTTATCGCGGCAAAACAAAAAAAACTGCCGGACGAAGCAGTCGAATCTCTTTCGGCAATCAAGTACATCGGCAGTTTGGAAGAATCCGAAACTGCCGATTTTTTTTTTAGAGATTTAGCCGAATATTTTCAAAACATAAAAGAGCAGGATTTAGAGAAATTAAAACGCGCCTACGATTTAACGGAAGAAGGTTTTAGCATTTTCGCCAAATCGGATTACGAAAATTCGCAGAAAAAGCTGGAGGAAAGTCGCGATATTTTTACCGAAACCGGAAATATCTGGGACGCGAAATCACTCGAATCCTGGATCGCCCATTGTCTTTTGCGAAAAGGAAATCTTGCCGAAAGCCGCCGCGTTTTAGACGATTTAACCGCGTTTTCCGAAGAAAGAAATTATAAATGGCTCAAAGCCGGCGCGTTGGACATCAAAGCGGTTACTTTTTTTATCGAAAATAATATATCGGAAGCCATAAAACTCAACAGAGAAGCCCTCGCCATCAGCGAAGAAATTTCCGACACCTATAAACAGCAGAGAATTTCGACCGGATTGGCAGAGATTTACACGCGAATCGGCGAATCGGCAAAAGCCTTTTTTTATCTGAAAAAGAATTTAACGGCTGATGATTTATATTTTCAGAGCGACCGCCAGGCGTGGCGCAATTATATCTACGGTTCGGAGGTCTTCAGCCGTTTGAATCTGCCGGATGCGGCGATTGCCTTCGGACGCGAAAATCTCCAACTCGGCGGTGAAATTCTAAAGAATCCGGCGGTTAATCATAATTCTCATTTATCTTTGTCAAAATTATATACAGAGAAAAAAGACTATCAAAACGCGCTCGAAAACGCGGAAAAAAGCCTTGAAATGGCATTGTTGCTCAATCAGGATTCGGCGCAGAAATTGCTTCTCGCGCACAGCAAACTTCAACTCGGACATATCAAAAGATTGAGCGGAAACTGCGGCGAGGCTTTGCTCGATTATGATAAAGCCCTCGATATTATTACGCAATTGCCGGATTTTAAGATTTATTCCTATTATGCCAAAACCGGGAAACTTTTTTGTTTTCAGACGCAGAAAAACAGCGCAGCGGTCGAGCGCGAAATGCCCGAAGTTCTCAAACTTTACGAAGACCACCGTGCATCAATCGCCGAAGAACAATCGCGGAATGTTTTTTTTGCCGATGGGCAGAGCGTTTATGACATCGCCGTTGAAAATTCTCTGGCAAAAGGCGACGAAAAACGCGCATTTGAATTTTCCGAGAATTCCAAAGCGCGTTCGCTTCTCGATTTTCTGACCGGAAAAGCCGTGATAAAAGGACAGGAAATAGAATATACAGATACAGTTAAATCATTGAATTTCAATGAGATTCAAGCAAGAATGCCGGATTCGGCGCAGATCGTCGAATTTGCCGTTTTGCCGGAAAAAACGGTTGTCTGGATTCTAAAGCGCGACGATTTTAAAACCCTGAAAGTCGAGATAAAACAGGAAGAACTCGAACGAAAAGTTAATGATTATCTGACGGCGTTGATCGAAGAAAAAGACGAAAAAGAATTGATCGAACAAAAATCCGCCGAACTTTACAAACTGCTGATTCAGCCCTTTGCCGCCGAATTAGACATCTCGAAGGAAATTTTTATCATTCCCGACAAGGTTTTAAACCGTCTGCCCTTCGCTTCGCTTTACGACGGCGCGAAACGCAAATATCTGATCGAAGATTTTACGCTTTCTTCTGCGCCGAGCGCGTCGGTTTTTGTCTTGGCAAGCGAGAGAGCGAATTTGCTGACCAATCGCAGCGAAGAAAAAATTATGGCAATTGGCAATCCTTCATTCGATAAAACGGAAAATCCGAATCTGTTAAATCTCGGTTCGGCGGAAAGAGAAGTCGAGAATATCGCCCGATTTTACAGCCAAACCGCGAAATTTACGGGTGAAAACGCGACAAAGAAAATTTTTCTACGGGAACTGAAAAAAAATGATATATTACATTTTGCCGGACATTATCTGGCAAATAAAACTTCGCTCCTCAATTCAAAATTGCTTTTAGCCGAAACGCCTGATGAGGAAAGCGATTTGCGCGTTTGGGAAATCGCGGGGCAGAAAAACCCGAATCTGAAATTGGCGATTCTTTCGGCGTGTCAAACCGGAATCGAAAACTATTATAACGGCGAAGGCGCGGTCGGAATCGCCCGGTTTTTTCTGGCTATCGGCGTTCCGACAGTGATCGCCAGCGGTTGGGAAGTGGATTCGGATTCGACTGCCGAACTAATGACGAATTTTCACCAAAACCGCAAAATCAAAGGTCTGACAACCGCCAAAGCTCTGCGCGAGGCTCAGATCGAAGCGATTAAAACAACGGATAAATCGCCGTTTTACTGGTCGGCGTTTAACAGCGTCGGCGGTTTTGTTCAATATTGAGAAAAATTGAAGAAACCGAAAAATAATTCAAAATATTTTATTTAGGTCAGAGAATTTTTTCTAAAAACCGAAAACCAACAACCTAAGAACCAATCAAAAAAAATTAAGGAGATCAAAAATATGCCGGTAAATGAAGCAGGAGCAACTGCAATTGTTTATGTTGAAGGACTTGCGATCAGTTGTTTCAATAAAACGGAAGGCAGATGCGAAACTGCGATTATGCGCGAAGTAGAACATAATTTGACGATGACGATCACGACCTTTGTTAACGGAAATGAAACAGGAGAAACGCAATATGATTTTTCGAGAACAAATGCTTCGATAGCGATTACCGGAATCGGAAATGTTGATGTTGATGGCTATGAAGAATATCACGGCATAAATTTTCTGAGAACGATGGAAAACGTCAATGATCCGAACGATTTACGCTGGATTCCCGATATGGAAGGCGAAGAATTTCATGATTGCGAACTTTATCCGACCGGAAACGCCGGATCGGTATATAATATTCCTTTAACTCCTTTATACATAAAAAATGCGTTGTTTTACGGCAAAGAAAAATCCGGTTACACGAACAATCGAATTGAAAAAGACATCGAAGGCGAAGAAGTCGCTTCGGTTTTTTTTGGCGAATACGGCTATCAAATGGGCGCGAGACTTGTTGCGGAGACAATAAATATACTTTTGGAAGGCTCGTCCGTGCCGGAAATAAATCTGAATGCCGCACCGAATACGCATTATGTCATCTCGATCAGCAACAAACGCGAAGCAGGCGATGAAACCAGCGATTTTCCGGAATATTACAAAGTCGTTTATGCCAAAAACGGAATAAATTTCGATTTAACAAAAGTCGTCGAAGGCGGGCTTTATTTCTGCGGAAAGGTTTTTTGTATGCGGATGAATTCGATTTCCGAATTATCGTAAGCAGGAAGAAAATGAACACAAAAAGACCGAAACGCGGCGCGTCAAACGTCTGCGTTTTGGTCTTTTTTCAGTTCCGGGAAAAAGTGTTACAATTTCAACAAAATATCGAAGTTATTTTATAAAAAGTTTTTGGAGTAATAAATGAAAATTGCATTAAACGGCGCGACGACGATGCACGCCGATTTAGAAACCGACATTAAAGCCGCAAGTGAAGCGGGATTTGAACTTATCGAAATCTGGGCGGCGAAATTACGCGAGTTTTTGAAAACGAAAACGACTGCGGATTTAAAGATTTTGTTGGAAGAAAATAATTTAGAACCGTATTCGATCAATTCCATCGAACATATCACTTTTCGATCCGCAGAAGATTACGCAGAAATCAAAGCGGAATGCGAAGAATTATCAATGATTGCCGGCGAAATCGGCTGCCCGTATGTGGTCGTCGTTCCGGGAAAACTGCCGGAAAAAGCGTCGAAGGAAGAAATCGCCGAAGAATCTGTCAAAGTTTTAAACGAACTTGCCGATATTGCCGAAAAACATAATGTTTCGCTCGCTTTTGAATTTTTGGGTCAAACCGATTGTTCGGTGCAGACGCTCGATTTTTGTAATGAAATCGTCGAAAAAGTTGACCGGAAAAATGTCGGAAATGTTTTGGACACTTTTCATTTTTACGCCGGAAATTCGACGTTTGAAGCGATTGAAAAGATGAACCCGGAAAAACTTTTTATTTTTCACATCAACGACGCGGAAAATCTGCCGAAAGAAGAATTGACCGACGCTCATCGCCTTTATCCGGGAATGGGAATTTTGCCGATCAAGGAAATCAAGGCGAAATTCGATCAAATCGGTTATGACAAAATGGTTTCTATCGAAATTTTCCGCCCCGAATATTGGGATGAAGACCCGTTTGAAGTCGCCAGAAAAGCACGAAGAGCGACAATCGAAGTTTTAGGTTTGCAAAACACGGCGGCAGGCGGAAGCTGGTAGCGAGTTTAGTGAGTATAGCGAGTTAGCCGAGTTTGGCGAGTTTGGCGAGTCTAAAATCAGAAAAACTCGCCAAACTCGGCTAACTCGGCTAACTTTTTAAGAGAATGAAAAAAGTAAAAATCGGAATTATCGGATTGGGATATATTGGAAATGTTCACGCGAGAATTTATTCGCGGGATGAGCGCGCTGAGGTTGCCGCGCTTTTTGATATTGTGCCGGAGCGAGCGGAGAAAACGGCGAAATCGGTCGGCGGCAAAGTCTGTGCGTCGCGTGAAGAACTTCTTGAAAACTGCGATGCGGTTCTGGTCTGCACGCCGAATAAAACGCACACGGAAATCGCTTCGCACGCCATTTCGGCGGGAAAACACGTTTTTTGCGAAAAGCCTTTTTCCATCGGTTTGCCGGACGCAAACAAACTGCTCGATGCGGCAAACGGCTCGAATAAAATTTTTCAAGTCGGGCATAATCGCCGTTTTGCGCCCGTTTATGTCAAATTGCGGGAATTTTTAAGTAAAGACGCGGCGCATTCGGCGCATATCAAGATGTATCGCGGCGAATTGCTCAATCCGGTTTGGACGGGCGACACGAATGTAACGGGCGGGTTTTTGTATGAAACGACGATTCATCTATTCGATATGATGCGTTTTCAATTCGGCGAAATTTCCGAACTCGTCGCTTTCGGTTCGCAGCACGAATATCCGGAACTCGACGAATTTTCGATAATTTTCAAATTCCAAAACGGTTTTCACTGCACATTCGCTTCTTCGTCGGATGCAAGTTGGCATTTTCCTTTTGAAAGAATCGAGATTTTCTCACATCACCGGACGATTATGACCGAAGAAATGGAACGCCTGATTGATTCAAACGGCTTCGATCCGAATTTTGAAACGCATTCGTTTCAAATGATCGAAAAAGAAGAACGATGGGGCTATGTGCAGGAAGATATTGCTTTTATTGATTCGATTCTTGAAAATAAAAAACCGCCCGTAACCGCGCTTGACGGCTTTAAATCGGTCGAACTCGTCGAAGCGGTCTATGAAGCGATCAGAACGGGCGAAAAAATTAAGTTTGATTAAACAGATTTTAAGAAAAAAGAACTTTTCAATATAAAATGCGTTATAATAAATTGTAAATTTTCCATTAAATTGGTGTATGAGAGGCAGAAATGATTAATTGTAATAATTGCGGACAAGTAAATTCACAACAAAGCAATTTCTGTCGTTTTTGCGGGATGAAATTTGTTTCGATGCCGCCAAATAATCAATTTTTTCCGCAACCTTCGCCGCATATTAACGGCAACGATAATAATTTTGAATACACTCCGCCGCGCCCGCACGTTTGGAAAACCGATGAATTTCAAATGCCGGAAAGTAAGACGCGTCAAACGCAGCAGATAAATCGTGTTGAGTCTTTAAATAATTTAGAAGCAATAACAAATCAAAATCCGCGTCCACAGCCGCTTGCCCAATATCAACCGCATCAGATGGCTTTCGGCTATCGTTGCCCGCGCTGTGCCAGTCAACTTCTGCCGCGCATCGAGCGCAAAATCTCAACAGCCGGTTGGGTCGTTTTCGCAATATTTTTAGTGATGTTTTTTCCGCTTTTTTGGATTGGACTTTTAATTAAGGAAGACGTACGTGTTTGTCCGGTTTGCAATTTAAGAATTAACTGATTTTGACAAATCTTACTCATAACATTTCAAATGCTTTTTTATATATTTCTTCCTCCAAAAAATGCGTGGTTTAGCCATATAGGGAGCGTAAAATTTCCTCTCACGGAACCATAAGTTGTTATTTCCAAACAAATTATCTGAAATTACTAATCAAAACCGGATCGCGCGCTTGATAACCTCTGGTACAGATCAAATCCCCATCTTTTGACCAGTCAAAAAAATAAATTGCTTGATCAGAAAATTTAGTGAGTTGTTTTGGCTCACCGCCGTCTATAGGCTGCTCCCAGATGTTAGAATCATTAATATAAGTAATCGAGCGACCATCGGGCTTCCAGCGTATCTGTGTGTTTTCCTTTAAATCAAAAACTTTAATGGGCTTTCCGCCCGTTATTGTAATTATTCCCAGTTTTATCGCGCCCTCCGATAGAAAACGGATTGCAACAAGATTTCCGTCCGGTGAAATATCTTTCCAGGATGAAGGATATTCGGTGAGCTGAACCGGCTCGCCGCCCTCTATTGAAACCTTCCAGAGCTTGCTTTGCTTGATGGTAGAATCGGGACCGCCTTCTGTATAAACAATCGTTTTCCCGTCGGATGAGCATGCGGGACCGCGTGCTCCCCTACTGCCGTTTGTCAGTTGGACGGGATTGGTTCCGTCCATATTTATTCGCCAGATTTGATAAGTTTTCTGATCAGTCCGGTTAGACGAAAAAACGATGTAACGCCCGTCGCGTGTGGCGCAGGGGAGAATGTTGTCACCGGCGTTGGCGGTAAGCTGTTTGACGCTGCTCCCGTCGGCGTTCATAATCCAAAGGTTGCGACCGCCGCTCGATTCTTCCTGTGAAGGGTAAATAATTCTTCCGTCGGGTGCCGAGACAATAAATCTGTAAAGGGCATGCACGTTGTTAGATACCAAACGAGTTTCTTCGGATTTGCCTAGCGGCAAGTGCCAGATGTTTGACCTCTGCTCGAATCGAATTGTCGCGAGCGTGTTCGAGTCGGCAGTTAAACTGAGATAGCCATAATTGTTTAAGTCGTTTGTGATCTGTCGGGCTTCGCCGTCGGACGCAGAAAAAAACCAGATTTGCTGAGGGTCGTTTAAAGATTCACGAATTGCCGAAGCAATCAACCCGCTTCCGTCGGCAAGCCAAACCGGCTGCCAAATCGTGCGCCATATCTGCGCGGAAATTATTTTCTCCGAGCCTCCTTCGACCGGGATTGCAATGATAGAAACACCGGGATCTTTCTGGTTAGTTCCGGCAACACAAGCTATCACTTTCCCGTCCGGCGACCAAGCGGCATAGCTAAAAGACTCAGGCTTTTGGCGAACCGCTATTTGGTGATCTCCGCTGCCGTCGCTGTTGGCGATCATCAATGCGGTTTCGTCTGACGCGAGGTTTTTGATGAAGGCGAATCGCTGACCGTCAGGAGAAAAGGAAATCGGGCTGAAAACCCCGTCAAGGATTTTTTTTGACTCACCGCCTAAAACGGGGGTTTGATAAAGCTCACCGTTACCTTGACCGTAGTAAATGTAATTGCCGTCCTTGGAAAAAGTCATCGCCGGATAATCAACACTTTTTGGCGGGATGAGTTCAATATTGCTGTTGGTGGCGAGATGTTTAATCCAAATACTTTGTCGTCCCGCGTCGGCTACGGCGTGTGCAACATACTTTCCGTCTGGAGAAACTGCGGCGGCTACGGTTTTCCCCGTATCTAAAATCCTTGTAATTTTCATCGGCTCGCGCGTAAACAAACTTGTAATATTGAAATAATTAAATGCAGCGTAACCGCCTGCCAAAATGAACAGAAAAAAAAATGCAAAAGCAAAGATGATTTTATTTTTGTCCGAACTTTTGGGGATTATGTCCGTTTCAATGTTGAGCAAAGTATCAGAAATTACAACAGTTGTTGAATCGGTTTCTCCTATTTGTCTGAAATCGGTGTCGTGAATAAAATCAGTTTCTGAAAAAGAGTTCAAATCAAGCCGCATCTTTTTTAAATCATCAGCCATTTCATTTACCGATTTGTAACGTTTTGCCGGGTCTTTGCAAAGCGCTTTTCCCAAAATCTGCCGCATATTTTGCGGTTTTTCGGTTTGATGATCGCCGGATGAAACCGGTTCGGCGGTTAAAATCGCGGCAATCATATCGCTGGTCGTGTCGCCTTTAAAGGGCAGTTTTCCAGACAGCATCTCGTATAAAACGACGCCGAAGCTCCAAATGTCAGAACGCGCATCCGTCTTCTGTCCGCGAAGCTGTTCGGGCGACATATAAGCGACAGTTCCCATTACTATTCCGGGATTGGTGGAAATAAAGTCATTCGTCGAATTTTGATTGTCAAAATTCTCCGTGAGCTTTGCCAAACCAAAATCCAGCACTTTTACCAGAGAGTCCTCGCGCAGCATAATGTTTTCCGGCTTGATGTCGCGGTGAACGATGCCGTTTGCGTGCGCGGCGTTTAAAGCGGCGGCGATTTGCAGAGCGATGTCGAGCGTTTCCTCCCGGTCGAGCGATTTCTCGCGTTTGAGGCGTTCGCGCAGAGTTTCGCCCTGAACATATTCCGAAGCGATAAACTGCAAACCGTCTTCTTCGCCGATTTCATAAATCGTCAGAATATTCGGGTGATTCAAGGCGGAAGCGGCACGCGCTTCCTGAATAAAACGTCGAATTCGTTCGCGGTCAGAGGCGACATCCGCGGGTAAAACCTTGAGCGCGATGCCTCGTTTCAATCTCGTGTCCTGTGCCAGGTAAACTTCGCCCATTCCGCCGCGACCGAGAAAATCCAAAATCGTAAAATCCCCGAAATTTTGACCTTTTTCCAGAACGTGCGGCGCTGAAGAACCGAGAACTTTCAATCCTAAATCAAATTCGTGATCGGCAAGAAAACTGCCGGTTTGTTCGTTTGAAGACAACAGAGAAAGAACTTCCTTATACAACTCCGCGTCATCGGCACAGCAGTCCGAAAGAAATTGAATGCGTTCGTCGGGCGGGCGTTCCAGAGCCGCGTGATAAAGTGTTTCAATGTGCTGCCAGCGGGTTTGCTCCATAAAATCTCTCCTATTAAAAGACGCGACATACAAAGTCGAAAACTATCTTGCCGCAGATAAAAAAAAGAGCATCAGGTGATAGAAAATGTTTTCCTTTTTTACCCCTTCAGCCCGTTTGATTTTTTGTTAAAGAATTTTCTGGTAATTATTCGCCGGTGATTTCACGCCGCAGCCAAGCCTTTGCTAGATTCCAGTGACGCATCACGGTAATCGGCGCGATTTCCAATGCCTCCGCCGTTTCATCAACGGTCATTCCGCCGAAATGACGCATTTCGACAATCCGGCTTTTGAGCGGATCGACTTCCGCAAGACGTTCGAGAGCTTCATCGAGAGCGACGAGTTCCTTAGATTTTTCGATTGAAATATCATGAGCCTCTTCGAGTTCGACGCGCGCCGCGCCGCCACCGCGTTTGTCGCGCAGACGGGTTTTGGCATAATCCAGTAAAATGCGCCGCATTATTTTTGAAGCGATGGCGAAAAAATGCGAGCGGTTCTTCCATTCGACGTTTTTTTGTTCGATCAGTTTTAAGTAAGCTTCATTAATCAAGGCAGTAGTTTGCAAGGTATGGTTCGCGCCTTCTTTACGCATCTGGGCATGAGCTATTTGCCGCAGTTCGCGCATTATCAGCGGAAAAATCTGTTCCAGCGCTTCTTTTTTCCCCGCATTCCACTCCGCAAGCATCTGACTTACCTGATTTTCATCTTTCATCGGTTTTACAGATTTAATCGTTTCCTTATCGGTTTAATTCCCCGTAGCTCTGCTACGGAACTCCGATTACAAAGAATTCGTGGTTTCGCCGCTTTGGGCGAAAATTTTCGGGCGAATACCGCGTCAGCTCTGCTGCGCGGTAGTCCGAAAATAACGAATTTTCAATTTACTTAAAAATAAATAATGTGAATCAAGAGTAGAATACCAGACGGTTTTCATTCTTTCAGCCTGTTTTAACAGGTTTTCGTGCGTCCGCGCACGTTTTAGCCGCGTCCATTTATGGCGCGGAACGATCTGTTTTAATACCAAAAGGGCGTTTTAAC
>JBGTIH010000099.1:0-18747 GCA_041745765.1 Pyrinomonadaceae bacterium
TTAAAACGCCCTTTTGTGAAATTTGCCGAACCGACCCGCGCCATAAATGACGCGGCTAAATGCCGCGAAGCGCGGAAAGCCTGTTGAAACAGGCTAAAAATCCAACGGTGAATTCACATTTCTACTCTTGATTCGCATTAAAAATATGTGGTTAAGCAAGCCGCTCTCAACATCAGCGTTTCACCGTTAATTTGTAAGGAAAACGCTGATGTTGAGAACCACTCACAAAACTGATGACGGATTTGCTTATTTGATCCAGTTTGCCGAATCAACCTTCTCATAAATTCAAAACAGCAGTTTATGAAATAACAACAGAAAATCTCCCTCGTTTATGATTTAATCAAACTCGTTAAATCCTTAAAACTTTGGGAAACTTTATAGAGCGATGCGGACGAAAAATTGACAACTTTTCATCCATTCGCTCTCTTTTTTTTGCCTGTTCAGCAAAGAAACTTCTCTCAAATTAAACCTTTCATAAAGGCGAATCGCCCATTCAAAATCGCTTAACGGCAATTCATAAAAAATTATTTCGCTCATTTTCATCTTTAAGTGATACTTGCTGTTAAACCTATAAACAAAAGGAAATAAAATGTTGAAAGCAGTCGAACTGTCTAAAAATTATAACGGAACGCCCGCGCTCGATTCATTGAATTTAAACATCGAAGCCGGCGAAGTCTATTGTCTGCTCGGCGCAAACGGCGCGGGCAAGACGACGACCATTAATCTATTTCTGAACTTTATCGTTCCCGACAATGGTCAAGCCCTAATCAACGGCTTGGACGTAACGCGCGAGCCGCTGGAAACGAAAAAATTCTTAGCCTACATTCCCGAACAGGTCAATCTTTATAAAAATTTATCGGGTCTGGAAAATCTCGAATATTTCAGCGCGCTCGCCGGACAAGACGCATATCAACGGGAAGATTTTCTACGCTTTTTTGATGAAGTCGGCTTGCAGAGAGAAGCGGCGGACAATCGCGTGTCGGCATATTCCAAAGGAATGCGCCAGAAGGTCGGAATCGCGATTGCACTCGCCAAAAAAGCCTCCGCGCTGCTGCTTGACGAGCCGACTTCCGGTTTAGACCCGAAAGCCTCCAACGAATTTTCCGAATTGCTCAAAAAGTTATCCGCTCAAGGCTGCGCCGTTTTAATGGCAACGCACGACCTTTTCCGGGCGAAAGAATCGGGAACGCGTGTCGGGATTATGCGGCACGGGCGGCTCGTTTCCGAAATGACGACCGACGAGATCAGCCACGCCGATCTCGAACGGATTTATCTCGAAAATATGAGGGATTAAATCAGTGATCAGAGAAATCTGTCCTCACTGACCACCGATCACCGACCACTAAAGAAATGATTTATAAAATTGCAAAGAAAGAATTTACCGAACTTCTTAGAGACGGCAGATTTCGCTGGACGGCTTTGATCGTTTTCGCACTGTTGCTGACTTCGCTGGCGTTCGGCTGGAAAAATTATACGACCGCCGAACGCGAAAGGGCGGCGGCGGCGGCTGATTCCCGAAAAACCTGGGAAGAACAGGGTGAGCGCAATCCGCATTCGGCGGCACATTTCGGCGTTTATGCGTTTAAGCCGAAAACGCCGCTTTCATTGATAGATTCGGGTTTGGATAATTTTACCGGCAGTTTTATATGGGTCGAGGCGCATTATCAAAATCCGGCTCGCGGTCGCCCCGTCGAAGACGCGACCGCTTTGCAAAGATTCGGCGAACTGACCGCCGCCGGAATTTTGCTGCTGCTTTTGCCGCTCGTCATTATTTTTCTGACATTCGACGCGTTTGCGGGCGAAAAAGCGAACGGAACTCTGCGGCAGGTTTTGTCGCTCGGGGTTTCGCGTTTCGCGCTCGTTTCCGGCAAAACGCTCGGCTTTCTCGCCGCACTTTTGCTGACTCTGATTCCCGCCGTAATCGTCGGCGCGGCGACTCTTTCGTTAGCGTCTTCGAGCGATGAATTTTTATCGAACGTTCCGCGTTTTCTCTTGATTTGTTTGAGCTATCTGCTTTATTTCGGCGCATTTATCGGCGTTTCGCTGACGGTTTCCGCGCTCGCTTCGTCCGTGCGCGTTGCGCTGATCGTTCTGCTCGGTTTCTGGGTTTTCGGCTGTCTGCTCGTTCCGCGCGTCGCCAGCGATTTATCCGAAAAATTCGTTCAAACGCCGACTGCGGCGGAATTTTGGGCGAATGTTGACAAAAATATGAAGGAAGGCGTTGACGGACACGATCCGGCAAATAAACGCACGAAGCAGCTTCAAGAGGAACTTCTTAAGCAATACAAGGTCGAAAAGGTCGAAGATCTGCCGGTAAATTTTAACGGAATCGCGCTCAATGCGAGCGAAGAATTTGCCGCGAAGGTTTTCGATAAACATTATGCCGAACTCTGGGAGAAATATTACGCGCAGGAGAATTTTCATAAACTTGCCGGAATTTTTTCGCCGATGATGCCGGCGCGCGCGGTTTCGATGGGATTTGCCGGAAACGATCTGGCGCATCACGAACATTTTACAAACGCGGTCGAAGAATACCGGCGCGATTTTAATCGTTTCTTAAATTTAAATTTCGCCGAAAATTCGGCAACCAAAGACGGTTATAAATATTTCGTCAATCGCGAAACGTGGGAAAAATCGCCCGAATTCAATTACGCTGCGCCCGACACGAATTGGTTTTTGCCGCGGCAAATCTTGAATTTCGCGCTTCTTTTCCTCTGGTGTTTCGGCTCATTAGGCGCGGCGGTTTTCGCCGCAAACCGGATGAAGGCTCTCTAAAGGTCAGAACCATCTGCGTTAGCGGGCGGTTAAACTTTCGCTTGTAAAAGTCTTTATTTTCGACTTAAACCATCCGCTAAGGCAGATGGTTCTGACATTTATATGTTTTTACGAATTATAAAAAATGAATGGCGCAATTTATTTGCGGAAAAAAGTTTTCTGATTCTGGCGTTTGTTTTTGCGATTTTGCTCGGTTACGGCATTTACAACGGCGCGAGCCGGATCAATGAACGCGCCGAACAAAGTCAGAATTTGATCGAAAAACAGGAAAAAGATTTCGCCGAAAAGCGCGAAAAAACGGCGCGCGGCGATAAGGGTTCGAACGAGCCGGGCAATTATCAGCCCGATCCGTCCGATCCTTACACAATCGGAATGAGTCTTTACACGGCTGTTTTGCCGTTTGCGCCGACCGCCGTTTTTTCGCTCGGACAATCCGATGTTCTGGATTCCGAAGCCGGCATCACGGTTTCGACGCTTCAGCGGACGAAAGCCGACAAAAAAGGCTTCGAAAATCCGCTCTCGTTTTTGTCGGGGCGTTTCGATTTGTCTTTTGTCATCATCTATCTGCTGCCGCTTTTCGTTCTCGCGCTTTCGTTTAATCTGCTTTCGGGCGAGCGCGAACAAGGCATTTTGCAGCTTATTTTATCGCAGCCCGTAAAATTGAAAAATCTTTTATCGGCAAAAATCGCGGCGCAGTTCGTTTTGCTTTTCACGCTTGTTTCAATCGTTTCGCTGATCGGCGTTTTCCTGAGCGTTTCCGACTTTTCGGCTGATTTTGCAGCGCGGACTCTGCTCTGGATTCTTTTAATTTTCGCTTACACGTTTTTCTGGTTCGCGCTTGCCGCTTTTATAAATTCGTCCGGAAATTCTTCCGCCGCCAACGCCGTCATCGCGTCGGCGGCTTGGCTGGTTTTGGTTTTGATTCTGCCTTCGCTTTTAAATGTTGTAATTTCAGCAGTTTATCCCGTTCCGCCGCGTTCGGAAACGATTTCGGCGATTCGCAATGTCAATCTCGATATGCGGCGCGACGGCAAACGTCTGCTCGCCGAACATTTTCAGGATCATCCCGAATTAATGCCGAAAGACGGCGAAAAAGCGTTTGAAGATTTCGGTCTGGCGTTCGTCCATATTCAGCGCGAACAGAAAAAACGCGTTGAAGAAGTCGAAGAAAAATTCGCCGCGCAGCTTGCCGCGCAGCAGAATCTCGTCCGATTCGCACAATATCTTTCGCCCTCGATCATCGTTCAGGAAGCCTCGAACGACATTGCCGGAACGGGTTTGAACCGTTACCGCGATTTTCGTCTTCAGGTCAAAGAATTTGACGCGGCTTGGACGGAATTTTTTCTGCCGCGCATTTACCGGATGGAATCGCTCGCGCCCGAAGATTTCGACCGCGTTCCGCGTTTTCAATATAAAGAAGAATCAATCGGTACGGTTTTCAGCCGCGTCGGTTTCGGTATTTTATTCCTGTTGATCGCATCGGCAGGTTTGCTCTTTTTATCGTTCGGAAGATTGAAAAATTATCGTTTGGAAAGATAATTATATTGTTTTCTAAATTTTCTAACTTTTATACACACACTGTTTCTCTGCGTTCTCTGCGACTCTGCGTGAGAAAATAGTTATTTCACGCAGAGTCGCAGAGAACGCAGAGAATTTAACAGCAGAAGATTAGATAATCCTATGATTTAAAGTTTCAGAAGCCTTTCGCGCAAGATGCGTGATTGCAGACGGCTTGAGGCGATTTCCTGACCGTTTTTTAAGTTGACAAGATATGTGCCGCCGGGCATCGGATTGATTCGTTCGATCATTTCGATATTTGCCAGCGCACCGCGTGAAAGTCTGATAAATTTTTCCGGTTCGAGCCTTGCTTCCAAATCCTTCAAGCGAAAATTTATGACGAATTTTTCGTTTTGCCGCGTCGTTATGTGTAAAAGTTCACCGTCGGCGACAATTGACGCGACATCGCCGACCGGAACGAGCAGAATGTCTTCGCGCTTTTTGACCGGAATTCTTTCCAGAAATTCGCTGCGCGTCGTTTCTTCATAAACTTCGACGGCTTTTTTTACTCTCTGATTTTCGATTTCGTGTAAATCGCCCTGCTCCAATCTTTCGTGAACACGATTTAAAGTTTCGCGCAGACGCGCCCGTTCGATCGGTTTCAAAAGATAATCAACCGCGTTGACTTCAAACGCCTGAATCGCATATTCGTCGTAAGCCGTCACGAACGCAACGAGCGGCATCTGATTTTTTCGCAAAAATTTGACGACTTCCAAACCGGAAACTTCCGGCATCTGCAAATCGAGCAACGCCAGATCGGGTTTTAGTTCCTTTATTAAATCAATCGCTTCCGCGCCGTTTTCCGCTTCGCCGACGAGTTTCGCGTCTTCAAAGTCCTGCAAAATCGCCTTCAAAAAATTCCGCGCCGGACGCTCATCATCGGCAATTACAATGCTTATTTTGTTCATATATTCTCAAAGTTTAAAAGTTTAAAGGTGAAAAAGTTAAGTTTATTTGCTCATCAAATTCGTCGGTTGTTCACTAAAATTCATAATCGAGAAAGACAAAAAACTTTTTCACCTTTAAACTTTTAAACTTTTTCACTTCAGTAAATATTTTGCGCCGGCATTTTTACGGGAAATCTGATTTCGGCGGTAGTTCCTTTTTTTGTATCGGTGAATATTTCCAGACGCGCTTTTTTGCCGTAATAAGAATTCAGGCGTTCCCGGATATTTTCCAGACCGATGCCGTTTGAACTCGTAAAATCCCGCGCTTTATTGCCCGCACCGGTGTCGAAAACCTGCAAAACCAGAAAATTTTCCATTCCCGTATTTTCAAGTTCAGCCGAAATTCTCACTTTTCCGCCGTTTTTATTGACCGAAACAGCGTGTTTGATCGAATTTTCAATGAGCGGCTGTAAAATCAACGACGGGATTTTTTGATTTCTCAAATCTTCCGGCACGTTTATTTCGACCTCCAGCCGCTCTTCAAAACGGGCGCGTTCGATATCCAGATAATTTTCAATTAAGTTTATTTCTTCACCGAGCGTGCAGAATTCATCGGCGGTTTTCAGTACGCGGCGCAGTAATTGAGTCAAACGCATCAGCGTGTCAAAGGCTTTGTCCGGCGCGGTTTGAATCAGATAGCCGATAGTCGTCAGCGCATTAAACAGAAAATGCGGATTGATCTGCGAGCGCAAAGCGGTCAGTTGCGCTTCGGTCGCGAGTTTGGCAAATTCCTGTTCGCGGATTTCCTGTTCGCACCTTTCGTGCGTTACGCGCAGAGCGTCAATTTTCCGCGCCGTCAGCAGCGAAACCGCTTCGAGCATCGAAATTTCATCGGACAGAAGCCGCCGTCCGCCGGTAAAATTTTTGAGCGAAATTTTATAAAACGGCGATTCATTCGTCGGAATAAAAATCTCCGCCGCTTGCCGTGTGTAATTGACATTCGGCAGATTCAGTTCGCTGCTGCTCTCGTAGACTTCATTCCAGGCTGATTTTTGCGCCGTCAGCGCGTTGGCTAATTTTCCGCGAATATTGTCCAAAACCAGTTCGATCGTTTCGTATTTTTCAATTTTCTGCGCGATTTCGCCCTGCAAATTTTCGTAACTGACGCGTTTGAGCAAAATTTTATCAACCAGCCAAACCGAAAATTTATGCAAAAGCGGATAAAAAAGCGCGGTTGCCATCCATAACATTAATAAAATCCCGATTTCCAACGGATCATTTTCCTGATGCGTCGTATGCAGAGACTCAAGCGGTCGGGCAACGAAAAAATAAAGCGAAAACGCGGTTAAAGCCAGTAAAACTAATGATAAAGCGCGTTTGAGAAAAAGATCGGCAAAGGCAAAACGATAATCCTGAAAAAGAATCGCCAAAACAAGGGGCAAAGATGATTGATGCGCGAGAATTTCGATATACCAAGCACTTTCTACAGTTTTTGTACTCAGATGCAGAGCCGAAACCGCAAAAATCAGAAGCGCGGCGATCCAAATCGTCTTGTTTTCGAGCTTTTGCTTAAAATTAAAGATCAGCAACCCGATAATCAGCGCAATCGAACCGAAAGTTAAAATCTGCAAGGCGCGATTTGAAGGCGCGATTTGGTAAAACAGAGCCGACCAAAAGTGAAGCAAAGCGGCAAAACTGCTCAAACCGTAAGCCGCAATCGTTAAAATGCGCGAATCTTTTTTGTCCGTCTCCGCCGAATTGACGACAACCGACGGCAGAAATCCGAGTGCGGAAAATGAAATCGCCACTAAAATCGGCGGAAACGGATTTGTGGCAAAATCTTCCCAAACGGAAGTAAAAAATTCGCCCGTATTCCACAAAACGCCAAGCACGGCGGTCAATAGCAGAAGCAGATCAATCTTTGAATCTTTGCGTTTGTGCCGCAAAACCATCACGAAAAGAAGTGCGTAAAGCGCGATGCCGACCGCGAAACCCAGAAGATTGATAAGTGATGCCGTATTGAGCGAATACATTTAAGCTGATTTCAAATTTCAAATTTCAAATTAAAGAAAAATCTGATATTTCAAATAATTATTACTAATTATATGGCATATTTGATCAGATTCTTATTTCAGATACTAACGAATTTTGTTTGAAAGTACCAATTTTATCTCAGCAAACGGCGGTTTTCCGCAAACAAACGGCAGGATTTTAAAGATAAGAGGTTTTAGCCGTGAGCGAACGGCATCTTGCCTCTCGCTCACGCCTTATTCTACTTTGGCGGAAAGCTCGATTTTATTTACCGAACTTTTGCCGCTGACAATTTTGACAGGCACGTCCCAAGAAAGAGTTTTTATCAAACAAACGCCTGTATTATCTTCGCGGCAATAATAAATCGTCAGGCTCGCTTTAATATTTTCGGTGCCGGTTTTTATGGTTTGAAACGGCACGACGAGCGGCAAATCCTTAAATTTCTGCTTCGGATTTTCGATTTTTATGCTTTCCGCGCCTTCAAGCGAGATTTCGTATCGCTGCGGCGCATTCGGATTCAAGTGAAAACCTTCAGGTAATTTAATGTTAAAAACTAGCAGATTTTCCGTATTTGCCGTGATTTCCTGCGTTTCAAGTTTGATAGTTTTTGAATTCGGCAGCGAAGTTCCAGCGACTTCTTCCATTTCTACCGGCGGTTTTAAGCCTTCGATTTTCAATGTCGAGGTTTGCTTTGTCTTTAAATCAACAACCCGAATCGCGTGATTATTTGTATCGGCAACAAAAAGTTTCCCGCCCGCCGCCGAAATTCCGCCGGGCTCGTAAAACGTCGCATTTTTGCCGTCGCTTTGTCCTGATTTTCCGGTTCCGAGAAATGTTTTAACGGTTCTGTCCACAAGATTTAAAAGTTTGATTTTGTGATTGTATGTGTCGGCGATCAAAACCTTTCCGTCATAAAGTTCAACCCCTAGCGGATGCTGCAGACGAACATCGTCGCCTTCGCCGTCAATATCACCGAAATCGAACAAATCTCCCCCGACAAGCGTCTCGACCGTCTCGTTTTCAAAGTTGATCTCGCGGATAATATTGGCTTCGCTGTCGGCAACGAAAAGATTTTTGCCGTCGGACGTAATGCCCGAAGGCTGCGAAAAAGCCGAATCTTTTAAGCCGCCGTCAATTCTAGCTTCGGCTCTCGTTCCGGCATACGGTTCAATAAATTTTTTCTCCAGATCAAGCCGCCAAATCTGGTGCGAACCCGCCATGGCGATAAACAAATCCTTGCCGACCAGCGACAAATCCCACGGCGAACGCAGCGAAACCTTCAAAGCATCGCCGCCCGCGCCGTCAAAACCGTAAAGATTCCCCTTTCCGGCAATTGTTTCGACCGATTTCGTTTTTAAATTCACGCGCCGGATCGAGTGATTTTCTGTGTCGGCAACGTATAGAAAATCACCATTTAAAGCCATTCCCTGCGGTTTGTTAAACCCGGCTTCCGCAAATAAGCCGTCCTTTAATTTCGCCTTGCCGCCGCCGATGGTTTCTAGAAGTTTGCCATTAAAATCCGTAACGACAATTCGATTGTGATTAGAATCGGCAATAAAAAGTTTTTGAGATTTTCCGTCCGCCAGAACCTTTCCCGGAAAAGCAAGCGGCAACCTGCCGACTTTGGCGCGTTCCAGCGCAAATTCGAGCGGTTCTTCATTTAAGCTTCCCTTTTTGCGAAAATCTTCGACTGTTTCGACAAGAAGCTTTTCAATCTCGTTAAACTGCCCTTCGCCAAACCAGGTTCCGATGACATAACCGTTCGGATCGATTAAAACTAAACCAGGCCATGCTTTTATCGCAAAGGCTTCCCAAATTTTGAAATCGGCATCATTAATGACCGGATGAGTAATGCCGTAGCGCAGAATGATGTTGCGGATGTTATCCGTGTCTTTTTCGTTTTCAAACTTTGCCGAATGAACGCCGATGACGACCAGATTTTTTTCGTATCTCGCTTCTAATTTGTGCAGATCGGGAATAATATGAATGCAGTTGATGCAGCCGTAAGTCCAGAAATCGAGCAAAACCATTTTGCCCTTGAGTCCGGCGAGCGTGATCGGTTTGTCAGTATTGAGCCAGCCTTTGCCGCCCGTCAATTCGGGTGCGCGAACCTTCGGCTGCGGCTGTTGTGTGTTCATTTGAAAAGAAAAAAGCGGCGATGTGGCGCTTAAAATAAATATTAAACCTAAAATCAATTTCATCTGTAAACTCTTCATAATTCAAGTATTCGGACGCGTTTTCTAACAACGGTTTAACGCTAGCTTTAGCGCGGATTTTCTTTCAAAGAAATAAATAAAAATAAATGAAATCTGTGAAAATCCGCGTCAATCCGTTGTTAAACACTTCTTCCGGCTAAATTTGTCCGCTCTACTTAAAACAATGCCGATTTACCACTCGATTGTTCCCTCTTTCGATTCGTCAATTTTGGCAACTTCCGAGCCGTCGTCGTAAAAGAAAAGCTGCATCTGCTCGAAAAGATAATCGTGCGTGTCGGGGTTTGAAACGTCCAGACCGAAATGATTGATCAGTTGTTTCTGCTTTTCGAGCCATTCCGCCCAGCAATTCTTGCAGCATTCCGCACCGATCTTTTGCCCCAATTCGGTCGGAATCGGCGCGTAACCGATCGGTTCGTTTTTCAACCCGCAGCGGGCGCATTTAAATTTATCACTTCCAAATAAAGCCATTTTTATTTCTCCTCTTGATGTTCGTCTATTTTATAAAATCAGTTTCAGACATTTTTTTTGAAACAACGGATTTACGCGGATTTACACGGATTGTCAGAAGTTTTTTATTAATGCTTGAAAATCATTTGAAAATAAAAAAATCAGTGCAAATCGGTGTTAATCCGTTGTTTCAAACTTCCTGCGCCTTTTTGATCGCCGCCAAAACATCATCGTCTTTCGGGCGAAAAATACTGATCGTTTCAGTTTTATGATGCCGAATTACGCCGTCTTTATCAATGATGACGACGGCTCGCGCGGATTTTCCGGGAATCCACGAACTTACGCCGTATTTCTTGACGACCTCACTTTTATCATCCGCCAGAAGTTTTAGAGGCAATTCGTATTTTTCCGCAAAACTTTTATGCGATGCGGCGGAATCGGTCGAAATCCCGACGACTTCCGCGCCGGTCGCCGCATAATCCGCCCAATTATCGCGCACCGAACACAGCTGCGTCGTGCAGACCGGCGAATTATCCGCCGGATAAAACAATAAAACCACCGTTTTCCCGCGCTGTTCGGACAAAGTCCAGTCATTTCCCGCGCCGTCTTTCAACATAAAATCCGGCGCATTTTCTCCGATTTTCATTTTTTTACTTTAACTTATTTTTCCCGCTTCTTCGAGCAAGCAAAATAAAGGCAATTTTTCATCAATGATTGAATCTTGCGATAGAAATACATTTATAAGCTTTAGCGACAACAGGAATGAACAATCAAAGTGTTTGAATTTCTGCCCTCAATTTAAAGGATGCAAGATAAACGCATCTACGAAATTCGATGCGATTTCTATGTTTTATTTGTCAACCCCCAGACCATTGTAGATAAAATGACAAATAAAAATGTTGCGACAAAATAGATGATCGCAAGAGTTGAATATTTCTTTCTCTCAGCAACGGATTCCTTTTTGAACTCTTTGATTATTTTCAGATATGCTTTATTTCTTCTCACAAAGAAATATCCCAAAATTTCAACCATTACTAAAAAAGAGATAGCAAATGTTAATTTATATTCAATAAAAAATTTAAATATTTTGAGTTCGGTTAATGTTTCAAGGACTAATAAGAAAGTCAAGAAATTAAACATAAAAAAAACACCAACCAACAAATATGCTGAGTCCATCGGTCCGTGCTTTCCTTTATTCATCCAAACATGAAAAGAATAAACTCTATAAAATAAATTTTGATAGATTTTGATCAGTATCACACTAAAATTCTCCTAATCGAAAGAAAATAATTTTTCTATTTTTGGTTTAATCTAAACTAAATTTCAAATTCATATTGGTTTATTTTTTGAAAATTTTCTAATCTTAATTTGTTTTTTATGGCGATAATTCGGAAATTTGTTTATTCTCTGATTTGAACGCACGAAATTTTTTTCTGCGTTAGAAAAAAAATACTTGTTCCGTAAGTGAAATCAAAAAAATGACGATGATAATTTGAGAAAAATAAGACGGTTTGATTCCGGTTGCCGATGCTTACACTTTTAACAAAGGTATTTCTGACTGTGAATTGCAAATTTTTGACAACTGCGAACACGTTCCGCAATTTGAAAAAGCTACGGATTTTAATAAAGCTGTATTGGAATTTTTAGGAAAATAATTAACAGGGATTGCAGGATGAATAGGGATAACATCATAAAAAAATCATTTCTTATCCTTGTTTATCCTGTTATCCCTGTTAATTTATAAAATTATGGAATTAAAAATTGGAGATAAATTCTCCACCGCAAAACAAATAACGGACGCGGTTGTTCGCGCTTTTGCCGAGCTTTCGGGCGATTTCAACCCGATTCATCTGGACGAAGAGTTTGCGAAAAACACGCGCTTCGGCAAAAGGATCGCGCACGGAATGATTACCGGTGCGCTGATTTCAGCCGTTTTGGGCAACGAATTCAAAGAGAAAAAAATCGTTTATCTTTCGCAGACAATGAAATTCGTCGCGCCTGTTTTCATTGACGATACGGTTACGGCAACGGCGACCGTTGTTAATATCCGCGAAGATAAACCGATTATTACGACCGAAACCCTCTGCACGAATCAACACGGTGAAACAGTCGTAACAGGCGAAGGCAAAATTATGCTCTTGAGTTAAAACCGCGAAATACACTAAAAACACGAAAAGTCTTGGAAAATAAACTATTCGCTTTCGGCTGTTCGCTGTTCGCTGTTTAAACAATTATTTTCTGAAAAACAGTTAATTGTTGAAAGCGAATAGTGAATAGTTCGGTTTGAAATTTAAAAAACTCAGATTTTAATTTTCGCGTCTTTAGCGTTTTTAGCGGTTAAATAATTTATGAATAATCAAACCGAAATTTTTGCCCAGCGAATTTAATCGGAAAATTAAACGACATTCCCGGCGCAACCGCCGATCCGCAAATAATGTGTTACGCACTACTCGTCTGCCCGATTTCCTGCGCTTTGAGCGGTCTTATGTATATTGATCGGCAGCAAAACGCTCGATAAATCAGCCCGGAAATTGAATTGAAAATTTATAGACTCAAGCCAATTTACCGGCATTCGTTATGCGACGAAACGAGGTAACTTTTGCCGTTTAACTCAACAACATCGCCTTCAAAACTTTGCGAAATGCTGTATTCGCTGACGTTTCCGTCCTGCGATTGCAGGATCAAAGTCGAAGAACGCACCTGAAATCTGCCGCCTTCCGTACTTTCGTCAGCCATTGAGAGAGTTCCCGCGCCGCCGCTCGAAAATCCGCCGAAATACGTGCGTTTCGCATATTCGCCGTTCGGACAAAACCAGATTTCGACCTTGTCGCTGATGCCGCCCGAAGTTTGCGCCATCGTCAATTTGCGTCCGCCTAATTCTTTTTCCCAATCAGCGTCCGATTTTATATTGCACCCCAAACCGACCGATAAAATAAGACCGAAAGCGATGATAGACCAAAAATGTTTAGAAATAATGCTCGCGAATGATTTCATAAAAATTTCTCTCCTGTCCGTTGATAAAATTTCGGCAAAAAAAGCCGCTTTACATCTTTAACTGACAAAAAAGAGAAAAATGTGTCGCAAGTATTATTTGTTTTTTATCGAAATAATTTCCGCCGCGATTGAAACGGCGATTTCTTCCGGCGTGCGGCTGCCAATTTTTAAGCCGATCGGAGTTTTTATACGTAAGAGTTTTTCTTTACTTAAACCTTCTTTTTCTAATGATTGGAGCAAAATTTTCATCTTCGCTCTGCTTCCCAAAACGCCGAAATATTTGAAATTTTTATCGAATAATTGACGAATGACAATTTCATCGAATTTATAGCCAAGCGTCATCACGACAACATAAACATTATCTCCGCTCTCAATTAATTCGCTGACTTGCGCGTAAGATTCGATGATTCGTTTTTCGTGAACGAAATCGTTTTTTGCCAGAGTGTTTAAATCCGCGCGGTCGTCAAAAAGCGAGATGTGAAAATCCATCTTCGCCATAATTTCCGACAAGGCAAGCGCACAATGCCCGCCGCCGATGATGAAAAGGTTGTTTTTACAGCCGAGTTTTTCTTCATAAACAAATTTGTTTTCGTCTGTTTTTTCAAACTTGTATGAAAAATAGGTTTTCTTTTTTGCCGTAAAGCACAGATCGCTCTGAGTAATGCGTAAATATCTGCCGCGAGGTTTTGTTAAATAAACAGGAATTTTCCTAATAAATTTATAATGATCGGGTGTGAGTTGGAAGAAAATCACCGTCTGCTTGCCCGAACAAATCATTCCGCTCGAATTTTGAGAATTTTTCCGGTGAACCTGCTCGACGATTTTGGATTTTAGATTTTGGATTTTGGATTTGAGTTGGTTCTTCGCCTGTTCAACAAGCGTAACTTCCATCACGCCGCCGCCGATACTTCCGCGCATTTCGTCCGCGCTGACGATCATCTTAAAGCCTTGCCTTCCGGGCGAACTGCCTGAACTTTCCGCCACAACGATCAGCATTACAAGTTCGTTTTGCTTTAACTTTTCGGCGGCAAATTGCCAGATTTCCAACTCTCGTTTCATCAACTGTTTTGAAAACGCCAAGAGGAAAAAAACTGTCAAACTTTGTTTATAACGGCTGAGATGACGTGGGGCGAAACCGCCACCAAGCACGTTAAATGTTTAACGGATACGTTCCAAACACAGTCGCTGTTTCGCCCTCATGTTCATTAAATTGTTTGGTGCGGCGTTATTATTTTCAACGCTTCGTTTCTTCGGGCAACTTGCTTTCGTAGCGATACTCGAAAAACGGTACGTATTCAACAACAAGCAACTCGCTGTCTGAAAGTTGCCGCTTCTGTTCTGCGTCATAAGCGAAAAGTCTTTTTCCAGCAACTTCGAGAACAACGATATTTCCAGTTTTGTCCCACGAAATCTGTTCCCGGAAGTCAAACTCAACGGGCGCAAAGTCCGGTGAATAGTAAATTGTTTCGCCGTTCACGACAACTTTGAAATTTACATCAAGTCCTTGATGACGGACAAGCTTAGCTTTATGCGAACCTGTCGGGTTAAGTTTGGTTTGAACCGTCGTAACTGAAGAAAAATAAATAACCGCGAGAAGTCCGCCAATCAGAATCACTATTGAAAGAATGAAGATGACGCTCCACTTAAAAACTTTCATTTTCGTTCCATTTAGATTTCCCCCGAAAGCACCAAACTCAAAATTATTCGGCATTTTGAATTTTTAATTTAACAACTTGCCGCACCCAACGCGCTTGGCGTTTGGTTTCGTCCGGGACAACGAGACGCAGTTCGCCGGCTTCGGCAGAGAGCGGTTTGCCGTTTTTGGTATCAGCTAAAAGTACGGTTTTGCCAGAAAAATCAGGATCAATTTCAGCCAGCGCGAAGGAAACGCGATAGCCGTCCGCGCCTTCGACAACCAGATAATTGGTCATATTTTTACCGCGCAGCTGATCGCCGAATTTAACGTCCGCGCCGCGCAAGACTTCAAATAGTTGAACGCCTTCGTAGCTTGAAGAATTGCCTTCTTTATCGAGCGCGTTTATCTGCACCCGCGCAAGTTCGGAAAAATCTTTCTGTTTGAATTCAAAACTTTTGCCGCTCTCATTTTCAATCTGCAAAAGAACTTTTTCCTCTGCGTTTTGCGAACAAGCACTCAAAATTGCCAAAGCAATAAAAATCACCAGATAAGCCGAATAATGTTTTAATTTAGTCATTTTACTCTCCATTTATGAACTGTTTTTCTAATCCTAACCGATGATAAACTTTCTTTCAATCGGAAAATAATTTGTTTTACCTTTATTTTTTGGTTTTCATTTTTTTAACTTCTTCATTATACAAATTCATCAACACCTTCTCCGGCGTAAAGGGTGCGTCAAATTTTGGTAAATTTTCCGCATTAAACGCTTTAACCGCTTCACAAATCGCAAAATAGGCGGCAATGCCGTACATTAGCGGCGGTTCGCCGACTGCCTTTGAATTGAAAATTGCGAGATTTTCACGTTTTGTTTCAAGCGGCAGAATTTCGATCTCTTTCGGGACGGAATAAATATCGGGAATTTTATAAGTCGAAAGGGCGTTCGAGCGCAGTTTTCCGCTTTCATCGTAGAAAATTTCTTCCATCGTCATCCAGCCCAAGCCCTGGACGATGCCACCTTCGATCTGACCAAAATCAACCGAAGTGTTCATCGAACTACCGAAATCGTGGCAACATTTAACGTAATCAATTTCATAAATTCCGCGCAGACAATCAACCGTAACTCCGACAATCGCCGTTCCGTAGACGTGATAGGAAAAAGGTTTTCCTTTAGCAATTGACCAATCAAAACTGATTCCGGGTGTGGCGTAATGCGCGTGTTCGCTTAAATTTACGCGCCGCATAAAGGCTTCGTTGACCAGAATAAGCCAATCCAAAGTTGTCGGTTCGCCATTATAAAAGACAAACCCGTTTTCAAAAGAAATTTCATCTTTCGTGTCGAGAGTCCTCGCTTCAGCGTTTTCCCGCCGAGCTTCGCCGGCGGAGCAAACTGAAGTTTGAACTCTGAACGCGCCGTCTTTTAATAATTCTCCGGCGACTTCCTTTAATCTGTCGAGAATCGTTTCGCAGGCAATTTGCGTGGCGCGTCCATTTAAATCAGCGGCGGCGGAAGCGGCGGTCGGGCTTGTGTTGGCAATGCGCAGAGTGTTGGTCGTGTGCACTTTTATTCTTTCAACCGGCAGAGAAAAAACTCGTGCGGCAACCTGCGCCATTTTCGTATTTACGCCTTGTCCCATTTCGACCGCGCCGGTCGAAACGGCGACGCTTCCGTCCGTGTAAACGTGTACTAGCGAACGCGCCTGATTCATCGGCGTTTTGGTAAAACTTATGCCGAAACAGACCGGCATCATCGCCACGCCTTTTTTGATGAATTTGTTTTTGGAATTAAATTCGTCAGCGTCGCTTTTTAATTTGGCAAAATCGTATTTCGCGTCTGCTTGCGTCCAACTTGTTATGGCTTCCGATTCGGCGATCTGCCCGTATGGAAATTCGTCGCCTGTTTCGATCAGATTTTTGCGCTGAATTTCCGAAGCCGCAACACCTATTTTTTCCGCCGCGTGGGCGATTGCCGATTCGATGACAAACATTCCCTGCGGTCCGCCGAAGCCGCGAAACGCCGTGTTCGGCGGCAAATTGGTTTTGCACGAAAAGGCGGTTGCTGAAACATTCGGGATAAAATACGAATTGGTGCAGTGAAAAAGCGTGCGTTCCAAAACCGGAAGCGACAGATCGCAAGCCGCGCCCGCATTTTGATAAAATGTTGCAGAATAAGCAACAATTCGCAAATCTTTATCCAGACCGATCCTGTAATCCGCCGAATACGGATGACGTTTGCCCGTCATACGCATATCTTCCATTCGGTGAAGCGCATATTTCACAGGGCGTTTTGTCAGTTGCGAACCGACCGCGCAAATTGCCGCCCAGGCGTTTGCCTGATCTTCCTTGCCGCCGAAACCGCCGCCGAGTCGCGTAACGTCAACTTCGATTAAATTCATCGGCAAACCCGTTACGCGCGAAACTGTGCGTTGAACGGCGGTCGGACCTTGCGTTGAAGAATAAATTTTCAATCCCGCAGCTTCGGTCGGTATGCAATAAGCGCCCTGCGTTTCAATATAAAGATGCTCTTGCCCATTAACATCGGCACGACCTTCAAAAATATGTTCGCATTCCGCAAAAGCCTTTTCCGCATCGCCCAATAAAAAAGTTTTCGGCGGCGCGATCAGTTCATCTCTGGCGTGCGCTTCGCGAGCGTCAGTAATAATTTCGAGCGGCTCGATTTCCGCTGTTATCAATTTCGCCGCCGCGTGCGCCTGCGCTTCCGTTTCCGCCAAAACAATCGCGATCGGCATTCCGCAAAAATGAACTTCCGTGTCGGCAAGCAGCGGTTCGTCAGGCAAAATTCCGCCAATCTGGTTTTCGCCGATCAAGTCCTTTGCCGTGATAATCTTCACCACGCCCGCCGCTTTTTCAGTTTCCGATACGTCAACATTTTTCAATTTCCCGTGCGCCACGCTTGAATCAAAAACGCACGCAAAAAGCGTCCCTTGCAAAAGTGGAACGTCGTCCAAATAAACCGATTCGCCGCGCACGTGCGATTTTGAATCTACATTTTTCATCCGTTAATCTTTGACAATAAAAGTCTCCCAACCGTCATAATCGCCGTTAAATTCTTGCGCTTTCTGGCATAAATACATCACATATTCATTAACACTTTCGTAATCTACTTTATCAATTCTCGACAGTTGAAGAGAAAAAGGTGATTCACCAAAACTGGTCTTGTCCTTGTTCACAATCTCAAAACTATTTCCTTCAATTGATTTAAGGAAATTTTCTCTATCAGATTCGGATTTAAAGTAAATCCAATGGTCAACTTGTCTTTCCATTTCTAATTTATCGCCATGACTTTCCAAATTTTCAATTACTCGCCCATTTTGGATAACCTGCATTTCAAATTCAGAAGGATAAAGAACTTCAAAATATGCACGCCAGTCTTTTTCTTCTTTAATATTGTATTCAAAACGGTAATTGGGATATTGAGTTTTTATCTCTGTGTATATATTTTCAAAATCATTTGTAGTTTGACAATAAAAGTAACTGAGAATTTTACTGCCATATTTCAAACGTCCGGGATATACCACATTGTATTTTGAAACAATCAAATCAATGAAATAATCTTCAATTTCATTGAGAAGGGAACTCTCTTCAGCAGAAGATAATCCGTCTTTATTCGGATTATTCATAAAAGTTGTGATTGAAATGAGATTAGATTTTGATTCGATCGGAGCGGTATTATTAAAACCAAGATCAACTAAAATCGAACCGAGTTGATTTTCACCGATCGTACTGAAATAAATTGCCCAATCCTCTTCGTAGTTTTCATTATTCATAGTATTTAATTTTCACTATCCAAACTCAAACACTTCAACAAAATGCGCCGGGAAAAGTTTGGTCTAAAAAACATTTTTTTTAGACCGTTTCCAATTCTTTCAATTGTTCAGCGACAGCACGGATGAAATCTTTGTTTGAGGTTAGTTCTTCGATGCTTTTCTTGATTTCCACCGTTTCATCCGACAAATCTTTTTCCATTATTTTCCGCAGTTCGGCGTTTATCTGCGTTTGATACGGCGCGGCGTTTGCGTCCGAAGCGCGTTTTTGAAAGTGCATCAAAATATCGCCGTCAAGCCACATCGTAATTTTTACTTTTGATTCCGAAGGTTTTGCAACTCTTGTCGTTCGGCGAAATTTATGTTTCCCGGGTTTTTGTATATCATCATCCGTCCACCCTTTTTTCATAGCTTCGTCGTAT
>JBGTIH010000100.1:0-20088 GCA_041745765.1 Pyrinomonadaceae bacterium
CCGAAAAAGAGAAAGAGGTAATATAAAGGATGACGAAAATTCGACAACCGACTGGAGCGCAAGCGGCTCGCTTGCAAGCGTGTGAAACACGCTAACGAAGTTTGATTAAACTCAACTTGAAATTCAATTACGATTTTTAGAGTGCTATCGCAATCCAAGCAAGCGAGCCGCTTGCGCTCCAGTCAAGTTGCCGATATTTATAATTTTCAAAATTAAAAAATGCAAAACCGCGCTTCAACTCATTTTTTTATACTTTTATTAATTGTCGGATTGACGGCAATCGGGCATTATTCCATCTATTACGGCGCATTGATTCGCGGTTATGAAACGTCCTGGCTGACGGGCGGACGAAATATTTTACTGCTCACATTTCTCGCACTTCTGCCGATTTTGCTTTCAAAAATTCTGAAATATAAAGGAAGCTGGGTTTTATATACGACCGCCGTTTTGCTTTTCTCAATCGGTTTGACGGCTCAGTATCGTCTGTTCAGTGATCCCGAATACACATCGCGTAAAAACAAAGCCGAAGCCCGACAGCAGAAAATAAAAACTTTACAACTTCATTATATTCAGGAAAATTATTCGGCGGAGAAAAAGCAGATGATGGGCTTGCCCGCCACGCCGCCGTCGCCGGTTGATCTCTCGGCGGAAACTCCGCGTCCGGCGGAAGAAGATATGTCGGACGTTTTGTTTTCGGGGAAAACTGTCAATCCGATCTTAGGAATTATCGGATTGATCGCTGTGATAATTTTGCTGAGGCGCGATGATGTTTTAAATATTTTAAAGAAAAACGGTTTTTTGATCGTTTTGCTGACACTCATTCCGCTGATGCTCGCGGCGATCACATCGAGCGCGGGAAAATCAATCGCCAATATGACACCTTGGGAACCGGCGAAAATTCCGTTTCTCATCGGTTTTGCGGCAATTCTGGCGGTTTTGTATAAAAATCTGGCGCGGACTTACTGGGGCGTTCCGCGTGCAAAGGATGTCGTGCCGCTCGTATTTATGGCGGTTTTGCCGTTTTTCCCGTTTTTCGTTTTGAAGGATTTCGGGCAGATGATGGTTTTCAGCGCGGTTTATGTAACGCTTTATCTGGTCGCCGTGCGCCGTTTTCCGCAGAGATTCGTTCTGATCGGAAGCGTCGTTTTGCTCGTCAGCATTTTAGTCGTCGGCGCATTGCCGACCAAAACGCAGGAAAATATTCCGCTTCTGCCGACCCTTGCCAAACCCGTCAAAACGATTTTGCCGAACCGCATTCAGCAGAGATTTCATCTCTGGCTCGACGGTTTTAATCCCCCGACACCGGAAACAGATTGGTGGAAATCTGATTATCAGGATTATTACAAAAAACTCGTCGAGAAAAATCCCGAGATTCCGCAGATGCTCGAAGCAGACCCGAATCTGCAAAGATCAATAAATGTTGATGCATGGTTCGACATTCTCGCTTTCCAACCGGCGCAGGCGACATTCGGTGTTCATTCCGGCGGGATGACCGGGCGCGGTCTCGGACTCGGTTTTGTCGAACTGATTCCGGTTGCGGATTCCGATTATATCTATGCCGCCATCGGTGAAGAACTCGGACTTTTCGGCGGTTTGCTGATAACTTTCGCGCTGATTGTTTTCGTCAGCGCGGGCATCAGAACGGCACTCGATTCGCGCGATATGTTCAGCAAACTTTGTTCGGTCGGACTCGCCGCGTTTATCGGTTTTCAGGCACTCGTGAATATGGGCGGCATCACGCGCGCACTGCCGATGACGGGAATTACACTGCCGTTTGTCTCTCACGGCGGTTTCAGTTTGATAACGAGTTTCGTAATGCTCGGAATGCTGATGGCATTTTCTCACCGCAACGCAGTTGACAGACAACAAAGTCAGTTGTCTAATGTCGAAAGTTAAATTATTTATTACCTGAAAGGCTGGAGAAAAAAAAATGCAGAATAATTTTCAGATTGTATCGGCTTCGATAAGCGATCGCGGATTAAGCGAAAAACGTCCCGAAAACGAAGATTCGTTTTTGGAGATCAACAAAACCGGAATTTTCGCGGTTGCCGACGGTGTCGGCGGAGCGCAAGCCGGAGATGTCGCGTCGCAGATGGCGATGGAGATCGTCGGTGAAGCCTTTATCAATCTGGCACGTCCGGGCGATGCCGAAGACACGATGAAAGTGGCAATCGAGCGTGCCAACGAAGCCATTTTTCAAATGTCCAACGAACTGCCGCAGCTTTCGACAATGGCGACAACAATCGTCGCGCTTCACCTCAACGGCAACATCGCCACCATCGGTCACGTCGGAGATTCGCGCCTTTATCGTATTGACGGCAACGGAACTCTTTACCGCGAAACGCAGGATCATTCGGTCGTCGAAGAAGAAGTCCGCGCCGGACGAATGACACCCGAACAAGCCGCTAATCATCCGAGCCGGAATATCATCAGCCGCGCTCTCGGCGCAGAACCGACCGTCGAAGTTGATCTGAAAACGATTATGATTGACCCGAACACGACCTTTCTGATCTGTTCGGACGGCATTACGCGGCACATTACCGATGACGAAATAAACGCGCTTTTATTTTCGGCAACCGAACCAAAGGACATTTGCCAACGGATGAAGGAAATCTGCTATGAACGCGGCGCGGAAGACAATCTGACCGCCGTGATCGTCAGGGTTTTGGAACAAAGCGCGGATGTTCAAACCGCTCCGGCGGATTTCGAGCAAGAAACCGTAGCGACCGCCCGCCAACCGTTAGCGGCGACTGCCGGATTTTCCGATTCAAGCTCGTTTGAAAATAAACCTCAAAATTTTGCCGGTGAAAATTTTGAAACACAAAAATCGCCAACAGAAAATCAAGCAGAAATTCCCGCCGCCCAGCCAAAAATAGAAACTTCGAGCGAATATATCTCTGCTCCCGAAGGGTATTCATACGAAACATCTGATGAAAATAAGAATAATCAAACCGTAATTTCTTTTGAAGATGAAAAATCTGAAAGCGGAATTTTCGGCAAATTGATCGGCGGTTTGGCACTTTTGCTTTTAGGCGCGGTGATCGGAGCGGCTGGATATTATTTTTATGCAAAACAAAATGCAGTCGAAGTTCCGCCCTTCGTTAATGAACCTGTTGCTGAAAACATTCCTTCAAATTCATTTTACAGCCTAGTCCAAGGAGTTGATGACAATCCTGAAAGCGTTATTAAAGCCTATCAAACCTCAGCCGATTCGCCCGAAGATTTTTATTTGTTAGGACGTGCAAATCTTTTGCTTAAAAATTATCCCGAAGCAAAAAAGAATTTCACCGAAGCAAAAAACCGGCTGGCAATGGCGGATAAGGAAAACGCCAAAATTTTAGCAACCGAAATTGCGATGGGGCTTGCGATTATCAACGGACAATTTTCGATCAAAGAATTTGAAAAGGAATTGCCCAATATGTCGTCCAATAACGCTAATACAAACAGCACGGTTAACACAAATCCGCTTCAACCGCCGAGCGGCGAGGTCAACGGGGCTGATATTCAATAAATAGAAATATCAAAAAAAGATTTCCCCTGGGAGCGCAGGCATCCCTGCCTGCAACGGCGCGAAGCGTCGTAAAAAGTTTAATAAAAATCAAGTTAGAATTTTCATAAACTCTTTTGAACGCTATCGCATTCATGCAGGCAGGGATGTCTGCGCTCCCAGCATTTATTAGGCTCTTTGTTTTGCGTCGAATTTATCCTGAACGGAAGTCAAAATTTGATTGTGAACCGAATCAACTTCTTCTTCCAAAAGCGTTCGTTCGTCGCTTCGATATTCAAATCTGATCGTCAACGAGCGTTCGTCATCTGCCATTCCTTTGCCTTCGTAAACGTCAACAAATTCGATTTTTCTCAATAGTTCAAAATTTTGTTCTTCGATAAATTTTTTAATTTCACCAAAATTCTTATCGCGTTTGACGATCAAAGAAACGTCTCTTTGAACCGAAGGCAAAGTCGGAAGCGGGCGATAAAAAACTTCCTGTTCGCCTTTTTCTAAAACGCTTTGCAGATCAATTTCGGCAACAAAAACCGGCTGTTTGAATTTGTATGATTGAGCGATTTCATCCGAAAGCCGTCCGATTGTTCCGATTGGTTTATTTTTATATAAAACGGACGCGGCTTGACCTTTTCGGAGATGTTTCGCATCGGTCGGCGAAAACTCCAACGCCGAAATATTTACCGCTTCAGCCGCGCTTTCGAGTGCGCCTTTCGCGTCGTAAAAATCGAATTCACGAATCGCCATCGCTTTGTTTTGGAAAGTTTCGTTGCCGGTTAAAACGAGCGCGAAAAGTTCGCGTTCGACCGGCAGATCGTTTTCTTTATTCGACGCGGCAAAAACTTTTCCGATCTCGAAAAGCCGTATGTTTCGCTGACTGTGATTGAGATTCGTGCGAACTGCATCGAGCAGACCGGAAAGCAAAGTCGGACGCATTCGCACCGCGCCTTCGATGATCGAATCGCGTAGTGAAACATATTTTTCGTCCAAATTTTCGTGAGCAAATTCCGGGATCAAATCGAATTTTTCATCGGCTTTCGTGTCAATAAAACTGTATGAGATCGCCTCGTCAAAACCGATATTGGCGAGCGTTTGACGCAGATGAAATTTCCGCATCTCATTCGGCTGATATTCGCCCGCGCCGAACGCCGGAGGAAGTTCTTCGGCGATTTTGTCATAGCCGTGAACTCGTGCTACTTCCTCGACCAAATCTTCTTCAATCGCAATATCGTGCCGCCACGACGGGGAAACGAAGAGTTTTGAGTTTTGAGTGCCGAGTTCTGAGTTTTTTTCTTTAATTCCAAGAGCATTTAAAATTCTTGCAATTTCAACTGATTCAACTTCAAGACCTGTTAATCTTTTGACCGAGTTTTGAAGATCATTCGATTCGATTTTGTTCGGCTCGAATGTTGTCGGATAAATATCGGCAAACTCTCCGGCTTCGCCGCCCGCGAGTTCGCAGATAAGTTCGGTAGCGCGGTTTGAAGCGCGAACAAGATTTTCGATGTCAACGCCGCGCTCGAAACGATGACTCGCTTCGGTCGAAAGTTTCAGATTGCGCGACGTTTGCCGGATCGAATCACGGTCGAAATACGCAACTTCGAGCAAAACATCGGTCGTTTCTTCCGTGATCGCAGAATCGAATCCGCCCATCACGCCGCCGACCGCCACGGGTTTTTCCGCGTCGCAGATCGCCAGCATATTTTCATCGAGTTTGCGCGTCACTTCATCGAGCGTTGTAATTGTTTCACCGGCTCGCGCACGGCGAACGACAATGCGGTTTTCGTTGAGTTTGTTCAAATCGAAACTGTGCATCGGATTGCCGAGTTCGAGCATTACATAATTGGTAATATCGGCGATATTATTGATCGAACGCTCGCCCATCGCCTCCAGACGATTTTTCAACCATTCGGGCGAAGGCGCGATTTTGACATTGCGAATTATCCGCGCCGTAAAACGATGACACAAATCAGCATCTTCAATTGTTACGAGATTAGAACCGGAATTTGAATTTTCAAAATCTAATTCCGCACTTTGAACTTTGAACTTTGAACTCTGAACTATCGCCCCGATTTCCCGCGCAATTCCGAGATGCGAAAGACAATCGCCGCGATTCGAAGTCAGGTCAATATCGAAAATGTGATCGCCTTTGATTTCTTCGATGCCTTCGACCGCAAGCCCCGCACCAGTCAATTTCATCGCCAAATCGCTCGGCGACAGATCAAATTCGACCAAATCTTTTAGCCATTTATAACTGATATTCATAAATAAAAAAAAACTTAAAATTAATCCTTTTTTCTCAGAGAACTTATGCCGGAAACGAAGAACGAAATTGCCATAATCAGCTTTAATCCGGTGAGCGTCAATGAAATGACCGCATTATCTTCCGACGGCGCATTGCCGCGCGATAAATAGCCGAGAGCTTCGTAACCGAACCATAAAAGCGATAACACACCAAGCACAATAAACAACAAACCTTTGGTAATTGAACTCATAATATCCTCCGATAAATTAATTTTTCAAAAAAACTTTAATCTTCAATTTTTATACATTTTCCAAAAATCGCATTTGTTCCGACCCAACCGTTTATGCGTCCGCGATTATTACCGATTTGAAATCGTTTTCCCTAAATCGCTTTTATCAAATGCAGATATTCGTTTCCATTGACTTTGCACAAAACAACGTCGCCTTTTTGTAAACTCTCAAAATCCGAAATTGGTTCGACTGTGCAAAGTTGCCCCGATTCGATTTTGCCTTTCATCGAATGTCCGCGCGGGCGAAATTGGACTGTTTCTCCGTTTTTCAATTTTGCAATGTAAGAAGTTGCCCAACCCATTTTCAATTAATTTCTAAATGTTTCAGAGGTTTTTCTTTCTATTTCCGAAATTCCAAATTTTCAAGCATCCTTTTCAAAATCTAAAATCCTTCCTTTATTTAACCAAATAATTGAGCCATATCCGTGACCATGAATATTATTTTCGTAAGTCCAGATAGAAAACTCCTCAGAATCTTCGGGGTTAATTTCAAACAAAGGTATTGTCAATTTTGTTTGTTTTTTCCATTTGGTAACAATTCGTTTTGATAAATGCGCTGAACCTGACCATTCAAGAAAAATAAAAACAATTGCTTTTTCTAAACTCAACAATTTTTCAAAATCAGTATTAGTTTTTATCTTTATCCATGCTATTTAAACTGTTCCAAAAATCTCACATCGTTCTCGAACATCAAATAAACGTTATCGAGCGAATATATCAAGCGACGGCAAAGCCTGTATATTTGCGTTTATACGGCGCGTGAAATGCTAAAACAATATCTTTTTTCGGAATTCCTTTTTCGATGAACTCACCGATAAAATCGTAGTCGGTTAAATTTTGCTGAATCCAAAGTTTGCCGTTTTTGATGTCAATGTGAATCGGCGAAGCGAAGGTGCGTTCGTATTTTTCCCAACCGACGTTCAAAACCTGATAGTGGTCGCCTGTTTCGTCAAAAATCGTCTGACGCTCAAATTCTTCCGCTTTGTCCTGATTAACGAATTTATGACTCGCGTATTCGGTCAAGACTTGTTTGATAATCCGGCGATATTTTTCTAGTTTATCCATAAATCAATCTCCTCGCTCAATGAATCATAAACTATGATTTTCAGTTCGTTAATTTTGACTGACTTTTGAATTATATCCTTTTGAAAGAAAAAATTATAAGTGTCTTCGGGAACGGCTAAGTAAATCTGGCGGTCGGGTTCTTCTTCTTCCAAAAACAGACGATAGGTAAGAAATTGTCCCAAGGCAGTATGAAAATCGGTCAAAGGCGAGGGGCTGATAAAACTTTTTACTTCAACGGCGATTTTTTTGCCGTCTTTTTCTGCACCGATAACTTTTTCCGCGCCCAAATCAATCGAAATATTGATGCCGTCAATCCTGAATGTCAGCGAATCGTCCGTTATCGTCCAGCCTTCTTTGATAAGCCCGTTTTTAACTGCTTCGTGAAATAAATCTCTTTTCGGCATAATTATTACCGGAATTGCTCCAAAAACCTCACATCGTTCTCGAACATCAAGCGAATGTCGTCAAGTTCATACATCAGAGCGCACATTCTTTCCAAGCCGAAGCCGAAAGCGAAGCCCGAATAAATTTGCGGATCAACATTGCAGGCGCGTAAAACGTTCGGATGAACCATTCCCGAGCCGCCGAGTTCGATCCAGCCCGAACCTTTGCACGGGCGGCATCGTTCGTTTTCAAACGTGCCGGTTCCGCCGCATTTGAAGCAGGAAAAATCGAATTCCGCGCTCGGTTCGGTGAAAGGGAAGTAAGACGGGCGCAGGCGCGTGACAGTTTTTTCGCCGAACAGTCGGCGCAGCCATTCGGCAACCGTTCCTTTCAGATGCGCCATCGTGATGCCTTTGTCCACGCACAAGCCTTCTATTTGGTGAAACATCGGCGTGTGCGTCATATCCGGCGTGTCGCGGCGGAAAACCCTTCCGGGGGCGATGATTCGAATCGGCACGCCGCGCCGTTCCATCGCGCGAATCTGCACGGTCGAAGTCTGCGAGCGAAGCGCGAAGCCGCCGGTCGTGTAAAAAGTGTCCTGTGATTCGCGCGCCGGATGTCCTTCAGGAATGTTGAGCGCGTCGAAATTGTAATAATCTGTTTCTATCTCGCGGTCGTCTTCAATCGCGTAGCCCATCGAAACAAAAATGTCTTCAATCTGCTGGCGCAAAAGCGTCAGAATATGCAGATGCCCGACGCGCGGGCGGCGACCGGGCAAAGTTACGTCCAGACGTTCGCGCTCGGTTTTTGCTTCGACGATAAAGTTTTTCAGATTGTTTTCGGTTTCTTCGATTGCCGAAACAATCTCTTTTTCAACCGTCTGCACAAACTGACCGAACGCGCCGCGTTCTTCGGGCGCGACTCGTCCAATCAGCTTTTTCGCGCCGGCGATTTCCGACTTTTTGCCCGTGTGTCTGGTTTTCAGATCGGCTAATTCGCGGCTTAAATTTTCCGCATCAGCCAAACTCAAATCGTTAATTTCCGTTCGCAAAGGCGCAAAGCGTTCAAAATCCTTTTGGAACGCCGTTTGAATAATCTCGATTTGTTTTCTTTCTTCCGACATAAATAAAGTCAAATAAAAATCTGTATAAAAAAGTCTAAAACGCAATTTTAGCAAGCGAAAAAAAGTTAGCAAGTCAAAAACTGCAAAAGCCGTCCGGTTAATGAAACAAGGAATTTGCGTCGTCCGGCGGTTGCAAGCGATAATTCGTTTGTTATTATAGATTTTTTATCGAAAACAAATGAAAGCGATTGTAAAAAGCAAAGCCGAAGAAGGACTTTGGCTGGAAGACGTTCCCGAACCGACACCTGGGATAAACGATGTTTTGATCCGCGTATTGAAAACCGGAATTTGCGGAACTGACGTTCACATCTGGAATTGGGACGCGTGGGCGCAGGCGACAATTAAAATTCCGACTGTTTTAGGACACGAAATTGTCGGCGAAATTGTCGGGATCGGCGATAATGTCAACGATTTTTACGTCGGCGATATTGTTTCGGTCGAAGGTCATCTGGTTTGCGGTCGCTGCCGTAATTGTCTCGCCGGACGGCGTTATAAATGCGCGAACACGCTCGGCATCGGCGTTCAGACCGACGGCGGTTTTGCCGAATATATCAGCGTTCCGATGACGAACATCTGGAAACACGACAAAGACATAAACCTCGATGTCGCGGCGATTTTCGATCCGTTCGGCAACGCGGTTCACACCGCGCTCGCCTTTGAAGTTTTCGGCGAAGACGTTTTGATTACCGGCGCGGGACCGATCGGAATTATGGCTTCGGCGGTCGCCAAACACGCCGGAGCGCGGCACGTCGTCATTACCGACATCAACCCGAAACGCCTCGAACTCGCCGAAAAAATGGGCGCGGTAACCAGAGCGATCAACACTAAGGAAACTTCCATTGCCGAAACGCAAAAGGAACTCGGAATGATTGAAGGCTTCGACGTCGGCTTTGAAATGTCGGGCGTAGCTTCGGCTTTCCGCGATATGGTGGCGAATATGGCGCACGGCGGACGCATCGCGCTTTTGGGAATTCCGACCGAAGAATTCGGCATCAACTGGAAAACCGTCGTCTTCAATATGCTCGACATCAAAGGCATCTACGGGCGCGAAATGTACGAAACGTGGTATCAAATGTCAGTTCTTTTAGAAAGCGGCGTGAACATCGAACCCGTCATCACACACCGCTATTCTTATAAAGATTTTGAAAAAGGCTTTGAAGTAATGCGCGAAGGAAATAGCGGCAAGGTGATTTTGGATTGGAGCGAGATTTAATGTTATTTCCACAAATTGCTTCAATTATGTAAAAATCAAATTATGAATGACCAAATTTTACTTGAAAGAATTGCGTTGAATCCGAAAGTTATGGTCGGCAAACCCGTAATTCGCGGAACGCGGCTGACGGTTGAGTTTATCTTAAATCTTCTGGCTCACGGCGCAACCAGCGAAGAAATTTTGGAAGAATACGACGGTTTAACGCCCGAAGACATTCAAGCCTGTTTGCTTTTTGCGAAAGAATCAATGAGCAAAACGGAATTCATGCCGCTGATTTTGGAGACCGCGTAAAATGCGTTTTCTGGTTGACGAATGCGCCGGCTCGAAAGTCGCTAAATGGCTTCGTGATGCAGATTACGAAGTCTTTTCCGTTTTCGACGAAGCGCGTGGAATGACCGACGACGAAGTTTTAACCAAGGCTTTTGTCGAAAATTGGATTCTGATAACCAACGACAAAGATTTCGGCGAAATGATTTTTCGTGAACGGCGCACACATCACGGCATTATTTTTATGCGCCTCGATGATGAACGAGCGGCAAACAAAATTCAGGTTTTAGAAAAACTACTCGAAAATTACGCCGAAAAACTGCCCGAACAATTCGTTACTGTAACCGAAACAAAAGTGCGAATCGCCGGAACGTAAATTTCAGCAAAGATTTTGAAAAAGGCTTTGAAGTAATGCGCGAAGGCAATTCGGGGAAAGTGATTTTGGATTGGACGGATATTTCTTAAAAATAATGGGAGATTTATTGATTTGGTCACTTGAAAATGCCCGAAAACAGACATTGAGCATGGTCGAAGATGTGCAAGCAGAACAGATGTGTCTGCAAACGTGGGCGGGCGAAAATCATCCGGCTTGGATTCTCGGACATTTGCTTTTAGGCGATATTTATCTTTTATCAATGCTGAAAGTCCGGGAACTTTCGACGGATTTTGTCGATTTATTGAGTAAATACGGACCCGCTTCAAACCCGGTTTCCTGGCTCGCAGATTACGACTCGAAACATTTTCTCGTCGAAAAATTAACCGAAACAGGCGTTCTCAGACTCGACGCGGTTCGGAACATGAAAAGCCTCGACCAACCGACACCGGACGAAACATTGGCACGAACGCAGCCGACAATCGGGCATCATCTACAAATACTCGTCTTCCACGAAGGACATCATTGCGGTCAATTATCTTCGTGGCGCAAAGCACAAAAACTTTCGGCGGTAAAAGGAATTTTTGCGTCTTAATGTTTTGATAGTTTGATTTGAATGAGGCGCGTTGGTCAAACAATACATAGATGACTTTGAAACCGAAACGAAAAATTTTATTTTCAATTGCAATTCTGCTCGTCGTTTCCTTCGCAATTGTTTGGATTGTCGGATGTTTGCTAAGTTCTCCTGTAAATCAGCAAATCGGTGAATCGCCTTCAGATATTTTTGCACAAACTGTTCAGTTTCAAAGTTCGTCAGGCGCAACGATTCACGGTTGGTTTTTGCAAGGAAAGGAAAACGCAGGCGCGATAATTTTGATGCACGGCGTTCGGGCAAATCGGCTGGCAATGCTTGATCGAGCGCGTTTTTTGAGTCGCAAAGGTTTCTCTGTTTTGCTGTTTGATTTCCAAGCGCACGGAGAAAGTATCGGCGAAAATATTACATTCGGTTATCTGGAAAGCCGAGACGCTCAAGCCGCAGTTAATTATACGCATTTGCTTTTGCCGAAAGAAAAAATTGGCGTTATCGGAGTTTCGATGGGCGGCGCAGCATTTCTTTTGGCAAATCCAAACTTGCAAATCAATGCAGTGGTTTTAGAAATGGTTTATCCGACAATCGAACAGGCGGTTATAAATCGAATCACATCACGCTTGGGAAATTGGTCATCAATTTTTACGCCTTTGCTGACTTGGCAAATGAAACCGAGATTAGGAATTGATGTAAAAGATTTGCGTCCGATTGATAATGTCGGCTCAATAAATATTCCCAAACTTTTCATCGTCGGCGAAAAAGATGAACATACAACTATCGAAGAATCGAACGCGCTTTTTTCGGCGGCAAATGAACCAAAAGAACTATGGATAGTTCCAAACGCGAAACACGTAGATTTTTATCCGCTTGTAAAGGAAGAATACGAGCAAAAGGTTTCGTCATTTTTTGAAAAATACCTTCGAGAAAACAATAATTAAAATATGTACGGCAAAATTCAAAATCAATTAGAAAATACAATCAACGAAATCAGGGAAGCGGGGCTTTATAAAAACGAGCGTGTGATCGAAAGCCCGCAGGAAGCGCATATCAAGGTCGCAAATGGCGAAGTTTTGAATATGTGCGCGAATAATTATTTGGGCTTGTCGGATGACAGGCGAATCGTCGAGGCGGCGCATAAGGCTCTTGATGATTGGGGTTACGGGCTGTCGAGCGTGCGGTTTATTTGCGGGACGCAGACGATTCATAAAGAATTGGAACAAAAAATCAGCGAGTTTTTAGGAATGGAAGACACGATTCTTTACACGTCTTGTTTCGACGCGAACGGCGGGCTTTTTGAAACGATTCTGTCGGAAGAAGACGCGGTTATTTCCGACGAACTTAATCACGCAAGCATTATTGACGGCGTTCGTTTGTGCAAAGCGCAGCGGTTTCGCTATAAAAACGGCGATATGTTTGATCTTGAAGAAAAATTAAAGTCCGCAAGTTCAGCGCGAAACCGTCTGATCGCGACCGACGGCGTTTTTTCGATGGACGGCTTTATCGCCAAACTCGACGAAATCTGCGATCTGGCGGAAAAATACGACGCGCTCGTCATGGTTGACGATTCGCACGCGGTCGGTTTTGTCGGGAAAACGGGGCGCGGAACGCACGAACACTGCGGCGTGATGGATCGCATAGACATTATCACCGGAACGCTCGGCAAAGCCCTGGGCGGCGCGTCGGGCGGTTATACTTCGGCGCGCAAAGAAATCGTCGAACTGCTGCGCCAGCGTTCGCGTCCTTACTTGTTTTCAAATTCGGTCGCGCCTTCGATCGTCGGCGCGTCAATTGCAGCGATTGATATGTTAATTTCTTCGACCGAATTGCGCGATAAATTAGCCGAAAACACGCGCTTTTTCCGCGAAGAATTATCAAAGATCGGACTCGAAATTCTTCCCGGCGAACATCCGATCGTTCCCGTCATGTTCGGCGACGCGCATCCGGCAGTCAAAATGGCAGAATCGCTTTTGAAAAAAGGCGTTTACGTCATTCCCTTTTCATTTCCCGTCGTCCCGAAAGGCAAAGCACGGATCAGAACGCAGGTTTCGGCGGCGCATTCAATGGAAGATCTGCAGTTTGCGGTCGAAAAATTCGCGGAAGCTAAGGCAGAAGTCGGAATTTAAGAAAAATTCAAACCGCGAAATACACAAAAAAGTATGCACGATAATCTTTTATATGCAGTAATTTCAACAATTGAAGAAGTCAGAAAATTTAAGTGTGAAAACATCAATCAAGAATTGTTTCAAGAATTTGAAAGTTTGGATTTAAATTTAGAATCAAAAAGACTTTTTCAGCATCGTTGGTTCTCCGAGAATATTGAGGTAGGTCCGACGATTTATTCCTCTGAAAATATACTCAAATCCGAAAAGGAAAATTTACACTTAAAAAATGGAATTATTGAAATCGGTTATTGTCCGAATGGAGATGAGATATTTTTTCGTGATAAAGATTCCGCAATTTTATATTGGTCGCATGATGAAGCCGAAGATTGGCAAAATGACGAAAACTCTTTGTTTGTAGTTTATAGAAGAGTCGAGTATTTTCTGTTAAATATTTGTAACCGTAATTTTATTCCTTGGGATTCTTATTCTGGACAAGAATATTACGAATTATATGACGGAAAATAATTTTACGACTATTAATTTCCAATCAAACGAATCTTTCGCCCAACAAATGGACGAAGCGGATTCGCTGAAACATTTCCGCGATAAGTTTTATATTCCGAAACAATCGTCGGGCGAAGATGTTTTGTATTTTACGGGAAATTCGCTCGGACTTCAGCCGAAAACGGCGCGCGAATACATCGAACAAGAATTAAAGGATTGGGAAACCTTCGGCGTTGAAGGACATTTTCACGCGAAAAGCGCGTGGATGCCGTATCACGAATTTTTGACCGAACCGATGGCGAGAGTTGTCGGCGCAAAGCCGATCGAAACGGTCGTGATGAATTCTTTGACGGTCAATCTGCATCTTTTGATGGTTTCGTTTTATCGCCCGAACGGAAAGCGCAACAAGATCGTAATCGAAAAAAACGCGTTTCCGTCGGATCAATACGCGGTGAAATCGCAGATCGATTTTCATCAAAGGTCAGAACCATCTGCGGTAGCGGATGGTTTAAGTTTGAGCTCAGATTTTTCAAATATGAATCTTCAACCGCCCGCTACCGCAGGCGGTTCTGACCGGCTTATCGAACTCGCGCCGCGCGCGGGCGAAAATTGTCTGCGAACCGAAGACATTGAAAAAACTTTGCGCGAAAACGGCGATGAAATTGCGCTCGTTTTGCTCGGCGGCGTGAATTATTACACCGGGCAAGCCTTTGATATGAAGCGGATTACCGAAATCGGACACGAAATCGGCGCGGTCGTCGGCTTTGATCTGGCGCACGCAGTCGGGAATCTCGAACTCAAACTGCACGATTGGAACGTGGATTTTGCGGCGTGGTGTTCGTATAAATATCTGAATTCCGGTCCGGGCGGAATTGCCGGGGTTTTTGTGAACGCGAGGCACGCGGAAAATTTCGATCTGCCGCGTTTTGCCGGCTGGTGGGGACACGATAAGGAAACGCGCTTTTTGATGGGCGATGAATTCCTGCCGATCAAAGGCGCGGAAGGCTGGCAATTGTCGAATCCGCCGATTTTTCAGATGGCGGGTTTGCGGGCTTCGCTCGAGATTTTTGAAGAAGCCGGAATGAAAAATTTGCGGGAAAAATCGGTAAAACTCACCAATTATTTGGAATTTCTTTTGAATGAAATCCGCGATGAGCGAATCGAAATCATCACGCCGAAAATTTCAAAAGATCGCGGCTGCCAGCTTTCGATTCGCGTCAAAAACTCGGATAAAAATTTGTTTAACGAAATCACGAAACGCGGCGTGATCGCCGATTGGCGTGAACCTGATGTCATCAGAGTCGCGCCCGTTCCGCTTTATAATTCGTTTACGGATTGCTGGAAATTCGTCGAGATTTTGAAGGATTGTTTTGCAAAAAATTCATGAACGAAATTTCTTTAATAAAAACTGAAGAAGACTTTGACGAATATCACCAAAGCGAAATTTGGCTTGATGCGGCAAAGAAAATTTGCCGATCTCATCGCGTTTCTTTTAATGAAATAAAACGCGCGGGCGGAAGTGAACACGTTGTTTTCTTTCTTGATGATGCGCTTGTTTTAAAGATTTATCATCCCTTTAGAAAATGTTTTGAACGCGAGCTGAAAGGTTTGGAAATCGTCGGCGGAAAAACCGACTTTAAGATCCCCGAAATCCTTTATCAAGGCGCGTTTGAAAATTTTCCATACGTTTTAATGACGCGAGTCAAAGGCGATTTGATGACGCGTGCCGATTGGCTGAAAATTCCCGAAAAAACGCAGATCGAATTTATTTCAAAACTCGCCGCCGGATTAAAACAGATTCACGCACTTCCAGCGCCGGATTCGGTTGAAAATAATTGGGCGGAATTTGTCAAAGACCGCGCTGAAACATTTATCGAAAGACAGATCGCACACGGCGTAAACCGGAAAGTTTTAGACGCTTTGCCCGCGTTTATCGAAGAAAACTTAAAACTCGTGCCGACCGACGAGCAAACCGTTTTTATGCATTCGGACGTACATTTCGGGAATTTAGGCATTATAAAAACGGATAAAAGTTTGGAAATTATGGGGCTTTTCGATTTTGCCGATTCACGTCGCGGCTATTTCGAATACGATTTTCTCGCCGTCTGCGTCTTGATAATTCAGGGACAGGGCAATTTGCAGCGCGAATTTTTCAAGGCTTACGGCTACGCGGAAAGTGAATTGAATGAGCAGATGCGGCGGCGTTTGATGATGCTGACGATGCTCTACGAAACCTCGAATCTGCGCCGTTATGCAATGCGTCTGAAACCCGAAGCGGTTGATTTTTCGCTTGACGAATTGGAAAAAGGAATCTGGAGTTTTGTGTAACTGCAGAAAATTACTTTTCCATTTATTTGCAGAAAAATCATTTCAGTTTCAATTTTTTCTTTACAACATCAAAAATAGAAATTTCGCTTTGCTCGCGTGTGAGAAATTCGATTTCATTGCCGGTTTCGAGTTCGCCGGTTTTTTTGACGGCGAGATAAAAACCGCTGCGCCCGCTTTGGGCGAATTTTTTGATAATATCGCTGCGTCCGAAACGGATTCCGAGTTTGAAACACGGATAACGCGGTTCGGTGACGATAAATTCCGCCGTTCCGATGCGGAACCGGTCGCCGATGAAAACTTCTCGTTCAATCAAGCCTTCGCTCGTCAGGTTTTCGCCGAAAATTGCGAACGGCAAATCCATTTCCGGAAATTCTCTTTGCCAGAATTCGTAATGCTCCGACGGATAAACATAGACGGCTTTTGAATAACCGCCGTGAACCGTCAGATCGGCTTGGCGGTCGCCTTCCAGATTAAATTCGCCGACGCGCACTTTTCCCGCGACCGGATCTTTAAAGATCGCCGTTACGCCCGGTTCGCCGTTATATTCGACAATTCGGGGAAGACCGACATTTACCGATAAAATTTTCATTTGTTTAATTTAATAGCGATACTCGTTTTCTGCAATAAATTATTCTCTAAATGGAATAAATTATTCCGCGGCGGGTTTTGAAAATTTTTGCGGCGTTTTTCGGGCAGTTTTAATTTTGCGGATTTGGTAAATGTTTAGTTTAATAAAATAACGGCTTAAAAAATTATGGCAAAACAAAAAGTAATCATCATCGGCGCGGGGCTTGCGGGTTCGCTTCTTTCGATTTATCTGGCGAAACGCGGAATTGAAACGGAAATTTACGAAGCGCGCGGCGATATGCGCGAAAGTGAAATGTCCGCCGGACGTTCGATCAATCTCGCGCTTTCGGATCGCGGAATTGCCGCGCTGAGAGAGGTCGGGATGGACGAATATATGCTTCGCGAAGCGATTCCGATGCACGGGCGAATGATTCACGCGCTCGACGGCACGACGAAATTGCTGCCGTATTCGGGCAGACAGGGCGAATATATCAACTCAGTTTCGCGTTCGGGATTGAATATCGCTCTGATGAACGAAGCCGAAAAATATCGGGAAGTGAAAATTTATTTTAATCACAGATGTATTGATTTTGACGCAAATTCAGGCGAAGTTTTATTTGAAAAAGGGAATGCCATCAAAATTGAAACCGTCATTGCGACCGACGGCGCGGGTTCGGTAATTCGCAACGAAATGATGAACGGCGGTGTTCAGCGTTTTGATTTTTCCCAAAAATGGCTCGAACATGGTTATAAAGAATTGCATATTCCGCCAAAGTCAGAACCATCTGCGTTAGTGGATGGTTTAACTTTGGAGTCCAGAAATCTTAATGTCGCTCGAAATATCAATCTTCTTCCATCCGCTAACGCAGATGGTTCTGACCTGTTCCGAATGGAGAAAAACGCTCTGCACATCTGGGCGCGGCGTTCGTTTATGATGATCGCGCTGCCGAATTTTGACGGCAGTTTTACCTGCACGCTTTTTCTGGCGCACAAAGGCGAGAATAGTTTTGAGCAATTGACTGACGAAAACTCTTTACTAAAATTCTTTGAAACCAATTTTGCCGATGCAATTCCGCTGATGCCGAATTTGACGGAAGATTTTTTCGCCAATCCGACCGGAAATCTCGGAACGATCAAATGTTTTCCGTGGAATGCGGGCGGAAAAGCGTTATTACTCGGCGATTCGGCGCACGCCGTCGTGCCGTTTTACGGGCAGGGAATGAACGCTTCATTTGAAGATTGCCGCATTTTGAACGAGCTTATCGAAAAGAGCGGCGCGGATTGGGAAACGGTTTTTGATGAATTTACAAACCTCAGAAAACCGAACGCCGACGCGATTGCTGATATGGCGGAAGAAAATTTCTACGAAATGCGCGACGCGGTCGCCGATCCGGTTTTCCAGAAAAAACGCGAACTCGAAACTCTTTTAGAGCAAACATTTCCCGATTATTTTTCAAAATATTCAATGGTTACATTCCGCGAAGATTTGCCTTACGCAGTCGCCAAAGATAAAGGCAACGCGCAGGATAAAATTTTGATGGAAATCTGTGCGAAAGTTGAAAATATCAGTGAATTAGATTTAAGTGCAGTACTGGAAAGAGTAAAAAATTGAGCCGGAAAAACAGACTGTGCGACAGGCTCAAGCTCTGTCGGAAACATCCGGTTATAATATTGTTTTTGATAAATGTGAAATTAATAATGTTTAGAAAATGTGTTCAAACTCACCAATTAGCTCCGTAGGAGCGTGATATTTATAGAAAATGCGTCAATTATACGAATCGAGTTCCGTAGGAACGGTAAATTTTTATGCCGTTCCTACGGAACTCGGCTGAAATTTGCTTTCTACCATCTATAAATATATCGTTCCTAACGGAACTCAAGAGTTTGAACACAGCTTCTTATAATTTTACAAAATTGCCAAACTTTGTTGCTGATTGTCAATCTTCTAATAAGGGCAAACGCATTAAAAATGTCAGAAAAATAAAACTGTGTCAAAATTTAGCTTATTCTTAAAATTGAGGAGAGCAAACAGTTGAAACAGTTAAAAGCAAAAACATTATTTGAAAGAGTTGAAGGAATCAAAGACCCGCGAATAGAGCGAAAGAAATTACATTCGCTCAAAGACATTTTGATTATTGGAGTTTGTGCAACCATTTGCGGGGCAGATAATTGGGAAGATATAGCTGAATTCGGAGTTGCCAAACAGGAGTGGTTTAGTTCTTTTTTAGAGTTAGAAAACGGGATTCCTTCGCACGATACCTTTCGGCGAGTCTTTATCTTATTGGACAACATCGAGTTAAAGAATTTATTTGCCGAATGGGTAAGTGATTCAGTCAAGTTAGGGAAAGGAACATTAGTCAATCTTGACGGGAAAAACTTATGTGGGAGTGGTGAGCCGATCAAGGGCAAGAAAGCCTTAAATATAGTGAGTGCGTGGGCAAGTGAGCAGTCGGTAGTGTTAGGACAAGTCAGATGCGAAGAAAAATCGAATGAGATTACGGCAATTCCCGAACTGTTGAAGATATTGATGCTAGAAGGCTGCATTGTAACAATAGACGCGATTGGGTGTCAGAAGGAAATAGTTCGGGAAATATCAGGCAAAGGAGCAGATTATGTCATTGCAGTCAAAGGCAATCAAGGGAATTTACATCAGGACATCAAAGATTATCTCGATTGGGCGGAGCGTCGGGGTTTTGCCGGAATAAAATATGATTATTATGAGAGTGAATTGGAAAAAGACCATGGGCGAATCGAGCAAAGACGATGTTGGGTAACAGAGGATATAGATTGGTTAGAGGGCAGAGAAGATTGGCAGAATTTGAAAACAATCGTGATGGTGGAAGCTGAGCGTGAAGTGATTGGCGGGAAGACTTCAGTCGAAAGGCGATATTTTATCAGTAGTTTGGCAGTCGATGCGGAACTTCTTTTAAGATGTGTGCGAGGACATTGGGGGATTGAAAACCAACTTCATTGGTGCTTGGATATAGGATTTCGAGAAGATGCTAACCGGGTTCGAGAAGCAAGGTCGGCAGAAAATTTAACCACGCTTCGACATATTGGAATCAATTTGTTGAAACAAGAAAAGAGTTGCAAAAGAGGAATCGAGGGAAAACGCAAGAAAGCCGGTTGGGATGAAAACTACTTGCTCAAAGTTTTACAATTTTAATGCGTTTGCCCTAATCTTCTAATAAATAATCGAGAATTATGATTTTGCCGCTTTCATCCGATTTAAATTCCAGAGTTCCGTGAATTCCTTCGAGCTCACCCGTTCCCGAACCCGGCACGATCTTTCCCGAAGCCGTCATTTCATCGGTCATTCCGCCGTGAATCGCCACAAAAGAGCCTTTGCGTCCTTCGATCTCGACAAAAAATCTGTCCATAATCGTATAACCCGCTGAATCTTCGCGCGACGTACACATCAAAAGTTTCCCGACGCTTTCGCCCTTCATCTCGCCGTCAAAAGATTTCTTGATCTTCACCTCGGAAAGCGTCGGGCTAAACGTAGATTCATCATAATTTTCCGCTTCCCAGAGCGTT
>JBGTIH010000101.1:0-4583 GCA_041745765.1 Pyrinomonadaceae bacterium
ATGCAGAAAAAGCCTTATTTCGCGCTTTTTATCCCACAGATTGCTGACGTGAATCCGCCGCAGAAAAATATTCTCGTGGCTCGCCACCGTATCGCTGCAGACGATTTCCAAACCTAACTCTTCATTTATCAAAGTAACTTTTGTCACAAGAGTTTCGGAAACATAACGAAAATCGCGCCGCCATCCGTCTTCAAAAATCCACGAAAATTCGCCGTCCGCCCACACGCCGAAACGAAACGGAAAACCTTCGGAATGATTCTCCTGCCCGACGTGCGGAAAATAAACGTCGCGAATCTGATATTTATCGTCAAATGTTACTAAAAGCGAGCCGTTGCCGACCGGAATATCTCTCATATTTTGGATTTTAGATTTTAGATTTTGAATTGTTTAAATTCCAAAATTTAGTGCGAAAAGACCGATTCTTAGAACATCTTTAATGCGCTATTGTTTTTTAATTGTCTGTCAGTCCTCAGCTATCTTCTCAAATGAGTTCGCCAAGCGCAAATTTTGGGAAATTCGTATTTGATTAAGTCCGATGTTCAAAAAAAGTGAAAAAGTTTATTTCTGTCTGATAAAAATTATATTTTCCGGTAAAAGCTCTTTATTTTTTAGAAAAATCAAAGATCGAAAGTATTAAAAACATTTTCATATTTTCACCTCTAAACTTTTTCACCAATAAACATTGATAGTCATTAATTGCTGAATATAAACAGTTAAGCCGGAGATTTCAAAAAATGTAAAAAGTGATAAAATATGCATTAACAAAACTTATGAAAATTCTTGTTTTAGGTGCGGGACGAATGGGACACGGCGCGGTTTATGATCTGGTGCATAATTCGCCGGAGGTCGAAGCGGTAACGGTTGCCGATTTTCATCTGAACACGGCGCAGGAAGTCGCCCGAAAAATCGGTACGAATAAAATAACAGTAACGGAAATTGACGCTTCAAATTATGAAGCGGTTGCCGAATTGATGCGCGGACACGATTCGGCGATTTCGTGCGTAAACTACTGGCATAACGCCCGTTTATCAAAAGCCGCGATTGAAACAGAAACGAATTTTTGCGATCTCGGCGGAAATAATTATGTCGTTGACGAACAACTCGCTTTGGACGAACAGGCAAAAAATGCCGGAATAAATATCATTCCCGATTGCGGACTCGCGCCCGGAATGGTTTCTATCTTGGCAATGCACGGCGCGCGCCGGTTTGACGAAATAGAAAAAATTCACATTCGCGTCGGCGGTTTGCCGCAAAATCCGAAGCCGCCGCTCGATTATCAACTCGTATTTAGCGTCGAAGGTTTAATTAACGAATACATCGAAACGGCGCGTGTTATTCGTCAAGGAAAAATCACGGAAGTCGAATCAATGACCGAACTCGAAACTCTTTCGTTTGAAGGGTTTCCCGCGCTCGAAGCGTTTCAAACTTCGGGCGGAACTTCGACTTTGCCCGACACATTTTTAGGCAAAATCAAAGATTTGGATTACAAAACGATTCGTTATGCCGGACATTGCGAGAAATTTCGGACGATGATTGATCTCGGACTTTGTTCGAGCGAAGAAATTGTCGCAGATTTCATTAAAATCAAACCGCGCAAGGTTTTCGGCGAACTTCTCCAAAAAAACCTGCCGACGGACGAACCTGATTACGTTTTGGTTAGATTGGAATTTGTCGGCAAAATGAACGGCGAAACGAAAAATCTGCGGTTTGACATCGTTGATAAATACGACGAAGAAACGGGTTTGAGTGCGATGATGCGAATGACCGCCTTTCCTGCTTCGATCATCGCACAAATGTCGGCACGCGGCGATGTCGCGATGCGCGGCGCAACTCCGCAGGAACTGGCAATTGATTCCGAAAAATTCGTCGCGGAATTAGCGCGGAGAAATATCAGAATAAGTGAAAATTGAACGAAAACTTTGGTCAAGTAAAAAACCAAAGACCAAAATCGAATTATGAAATGGTTTCTACGAATTTTATTAACATCTCTTGTCCTTTTTTTGATCTGTATACTTACGCTCGGAATCCTGAATAACTATGTTCACACAAGTTTTGCGAATAAAATGGGAACTTCGATGAGGGACATAAACATTGAACAACCCCGGCGCATTGCCATTGTTTTCGGTGCGCGGGTGTGGGAAGACAACAGGCTTTCCGATGCGCTTTATGATCGTGTGGTAACTGCCGTCGAACTCCACCGCGCCGGACGAGTCAGGAAAATTTTAATGAGCGGCGATAATCCGACGGAAAGTTATGACGAACCGACGGCGATGAAAGAAACTGCAATAAAATTAGGCGTTCCGGCGGAAGATATTGTTCTCGATTTTGCCGGACGCAGAACTTATGACACTTGTTTTCGCGCCAAAGAAATTTTTGAAATCGAAAAAGCGATTCTCGTAACGCAGGAATTTCATCAGGCGCGTGCGCTCTATTTATGTAATAATTTGGGTGTTGACAGCATTGGACTTACAGCAGATCGGCGGAAATATCTGCACGAAAACAATTGGGCGGTGCGCGAATTTTTCGCCGTCGCAAGCGCGTGGTTTGAGATGAATTTTCTGCCGTTTGAGCCGATCAAAGGCGAAAAAGAACCAATTCAGCAGCAATGAATTTAATTAGACGTGAGATAAACGCGGATAAGACAGATTTGCGTGGATTTTTATAAAATGATTCAATAAATTATAATCCGCGAATATCCGTAAAATCCGCGTTTATCTGCGTCTAATTTTTATGAAAATCTCAGATTTCGATTACAATCTGCCCGAAAATTTAATCGCTCAAAATCCTCTGGAAAAACGCGCCGATTCAAGAATGCTCGTGGCAGATCGCGCTAAAAAATGTTTGGAAGACAAACATTTTTACGATTTTCCCGCGTTTTTGCGTAAAGACGATTTGATTGTTTTAAACAACACGAAGGTTTTCCCGGCAAGAATTTTCGGCACAAGCGAAACCGGCGCAAAGATTGAGCTTTTTCTTGTTAAAGAAATCGAAAATCAAACTTGGGAAACTCTAGCACGTCCGGCGCGGCGGCTTAAAATGGGAAAGAAAATCATTTTTAATGAAAATCTCTCGGCGGAAGTTTTGGAAAAAAATTCGGAGGGCAGAGTTTTTGTAAAATTCGAGACAAACGGCGATTTTAATTCGATTTTAGACGAAATCGGGCAAACTCCTCTGCCGCCGTATATCAAGCGCGAAGACGGTAGTTTGGACAAAGACCGCGAGCGTTATCAAACCGTTTTCGCCAAATCGCGCGGAGCAATCGCCGCGCCGACTGCCGGACTTCATTTTACGCCGCAGATTTTGGAAGAAATCAAAAATCGCGGAGTTTCTATCGCGGAAATCACGCTTCACGTTGGTTATGGAACTTTTGAACCCGTTCGCGTCGAGGATTTGTCCGAACACAAAGTTATGCCCGAAAGATGCGAGATTTCGGATGAAACCGCCGAAATTTTGAACAAAGTAAAAGCCGAAAACAGAAGAATCATCGCCATCGGAACAACAACGACGCGCGCTTTGGAATCTGCGGCTCAAGAAACAGGAAAGATCAAAGCGGGCGAATTTTCAGCGAATTTGACGATTACGCCCGAATATAAATTCCGGGTAATCGGCGGACTTTTAACAAATTTTCATCTTCCACAATCTTCTTTGCTCGTTTTGGTTTCCACCTTTGGCGGTTATAACTTTATAATGAAAACTTATCGCCGCGCCGTCGAAGCCCGTTACCGTTTTTACAGCTACGGCGATTGTATGTTGATAGTCTAGGAAGTCGGAAAGCCCTGAAAGTCTGGGAAGCCTGGGAAGTCGGAAAGCCTGGGAAGTCTGGGAAGTTAGAATCTTTTGCTTTCTAGACTTCCTGACTTCCCAAGACTTCCCAGACTCAAGAAGAATATGGCAGTTTTTCAAAGAATTCGTGAATTTTTTATTCCGCCCGGATTTAGCGAGCCGGAAGTAATTATTCCTGCACCGATGACGGAATATTCTATTCGACCTCTGACTGAAAAACAGACCAAAGAAGTATTAAAGTTAAATCTGCGCTGCTTTAAAGCTGGAGAAAATTACACAAAATATACCTTTTCATATCTGCTGTCCGAGCCGAATACTTTGAGTTACCGCATCATTATACCTGACGGAAATATGGTCGGTTTTATTTTTATAATGTGCAATGAAAACGGCACGGGACATATTACGACAATCGGCATCGCACCTGAACACCGGCGACGCGGTTTAGCGGTCAAACTGCTTCGGCATACTGAAAATGCTATGCAAAACCGCAAAATCAGTATGCTTACGCTCGAAGTTCGCGCCGGAAATATCGCCGCGCAAAATCTCTACCGCAGTTTGGGATATTTAACTATTCAAAGGCTGAAGAAATATTATAATAACGGCGAAGACGGCTTTTTGATGGTTAAATCTATATAAAATTGATGTGAATCAAGAGTAGAAAAGTGAATTCACCTTTGGTTTTTCAGCCTGTTTTAACAGGCTTTCCGCCGCAGAGGCGGCAATTAGCCGCGTCATTTATGGCGCGCGGGGTTGCTTCGGCATAAAAGGGCGTTTTAACGTCCTTTCTAACGGCTTGAGCC
>JBGTIH010000102.1:0-33896 GCA_041745765.1 Pyrinomonadaceae bacterium
AGATGAATATGTACGGCTAAATAATATTCTTCCGGTTGAACAAGAACGAAAACATCAAGAATTTGTCGAATCATATCCATTCGCACCGCATTTGTTGCAGCTCCTTGAAGATCAAGTTTTAGTCGCTACAAATGCCCAAGAAACTCGCGATTTGATTCGCATTTTAGCGGATTTATTTAAGAATTATGGCGATGATACTCCTATTTTAACAGCCGCAGATTTTAGGTTAGACGACGATAAAAACGCAATTGCATCACTTCTAAGTTCAGTTGCAAACCCGAGCCATGCCGCATTGCGCGAAAAGGCGCAGCGGAATTTAACTGCCGTTCAGGAAGCTGTTCCGGAGGTAAACAATCACATTCCACATCTTCAGGAGATAATTGGGTCGCTTTGGCTGCGTTCGATTGCAATCGAGAATCTTGCCGGTGCTGAACCACATGAATTGCAAGTTGATATCACAAAAGATAAAACTATTGACGACAATAGTTTTGCATATGAGTTACAGCAAATTGTAGAGAACAGCTTTAATATTCATCAAAGCGGAAGTCGTTTAATTTTCAGGGAGGAAGAAAATCCTCAAGCCAAATTAATAGCGACAGCCCGTAATGATCGTTTATTTGAAGATGGTTCCGACAAAAATTATCTTGCCCAGGAAGTTCGCTATGTTTTGGGCGGAGGGGATTCGGTTGCGCAAAACTACCGGGTTACTATTTTGTCCCTTAATTGGCAAAGCGAACCCTGGAAGAATTTAGAAGAAAGGGATCATCCGGATAAGTGGGACGAGAGACTCCCGGTAGTTGTCGTTCCTGAAAATGTTCAAAACCTTAATGAAGTTTTGGGCAAATGGACAAAAGAACATTTGCAAAAACGTCGCAATACCGTGCGTTTTTTGCTTCCGCGTGCAGGAACTGTAAATATTTATTTTGATAAAGAATTGCTTCATCTTTCACGCATGACATTAAAGGCGAAAGAATGGAAAGCGCCCGGAAATGAGTATGGAAAACTGGAAACAAAATACCAGGGTGAACTGCGAGCAAAAATCGGTCATCGATTCAATAGGTTAGCTATTTTGCGTTTGTGGAATTTTCAGGAACCGGCAAGTTGCGAATTCAGCGTCGAAACAATCAATGAGCAAGGCGCAAAAATTCTAGAAGCGGCGGACAAAGTCGTTCGTGAAAATTTATTTATACCTGAAGACTTCAATGAATATGTGGCTGAAGCTGCAAGTAATAATTCCTCGGTCAGTAAATTGCTCAATGAACTGCGAGAACCGCGTCCCAACGGGCAGGAAAGCATTGCATGGCTAGGCGAAACGGCAATATCAGAGAAGATATTGCGTTTGTGCGCACAAGGCAAAATAGCTATCAGCCTTGGCGGTAGAGAATATCTCCAGGTTAATTCAGGTGAAACGGAAATATCAGCTTGGCAAAGAATGCGTGGACGCCTGGGAACAGGACGCACCTTAGATGAGACAATCCTACTGCCTCTCCAAGCGGTTCCGCAGACACAAAATTATACTGAACCCAGTACGGGAGCAGAGCAGTTTGGAGGACAAAACGCTTTTCAGTTTACTCCTCCCGATGGTCAAACTGCACCGACGGGACAAAATCCGGGTAACGTTTTTAATCCGGGAAACCAAAGCGGAAATATAGGATATGAACCAACCCCTGTATCACTTTTTAATCCTACGGAACAAGGGGAAACACTTTATTCTCCCCCAACATCATCGTTAAATCTGCTCGGCAAAACAGAAAGTTGGGGAATACATGGCGGCAGTAAAATTCGCAATCTTATAATTAAGGTTGATTCCTTAAATGGGGCACAGTTACAAAAATTATTGCGTGATTTGCCTGATGGGCTGACTTATGAATTGAACTGCCAAAAAGAGGATTAATTATGACTCTTTCGTTAAATTTATTGCAACAACTGACAAACGATAAGCCTGATGAAGCGTGGCGAAATGTTTTCTCGTATGCGCAGGAAGTTTGCTGTCCTTCGCTTGAGAAAATTAATGCCGCGTCTGAAGTCGTTCGCCGCGACGGAAAGTTAGCCGATCTCGATTTGTTTTTAGCTACCTCGGGTTGGGATTTGTGGCAGGACTTTGACAATAGCGTTGAACACACAGCGGAGGCTTTGAAAAATTGGTGGCAGGATTCTCCGCACGACGGTAAAGCGGTTTTGATTCTCGACGCATTAAGTTTGAGAGAATCACCCTGGATTATCGAAGGTGCTAAGGAACACGGTTATAAAGTGCAGCATCGGGTTACTGCGGCTGAACTGCCTGCCGACACGACGCAATTTGCGCGTGCTCTCGGATTTTCACAGCGTTCTTCTTTACAAAATAATGGCGCGGGAAACGCTCATCATTTAACCGGAGCGCAAACCGAAAGTCTGGATTGGAATTGGCTTGACTGCATACCGCTTATTGGTGCAAAAACACATTTTGTTTTATGGCATCATTTCCCGGATCACCGCCTGCACGATTACGCAAGTTCCGGACAAAGCTTGCAGTCATTAACGGCGGAAGTTATGGATAATCTGACATCCGACGATTTCTGGAAATTGATTGAAGCTTTAACAAACGGGAGAAAACTCGTTATTACGGCTGATCACGGTTATGCCGCAACGGGACATTTTCCAAATACGAATGATCCGGCACAAAAGAAGCTATTGAAGGAAACCTACAGTGCGGGCAGGTGGGCAAATGGCGGCGCAAACAGTTACCAGAGCCGATACGTTCCGCCGCTTGATTTGGAACTGCAAACTAGACATGGGCGCAACAGGTTTGTACTTGGGCGCAGAAAATGGTCGGTCCAGGGCGGTTATCCGACACTCGCGCATGGCGGATTGTCGGTTTTAGAAGTCGCCGTTCCGTTCATCGAAATTTCACGATAGATTTAAATTAAATCAAAATTATTTTCACAAAATACGAATATGGCATTAGGCAAGGGAAAGAATAAAAAAGAATTACTCGCAGAAGCAGTTGCTAAAGCGGTTGGCGCAGGCAGAGCGGTTGACGTTAATACAGTTGATTTTTCAGATCCTCATCGTCCGAAAACTTGTCTTGAAATAGATTTCCCGCTACTGCCGATTAACCAGATTGCCCAAATTGAAGGGAATGCGGGAAAACCAATTTATCAAATGTCGAAATGGTGGGCGCGGCGGCGTTCGAGCGTTTTTCGTGCACTTTTGCTCGCGGCGGCGATGCGTGCGCCGGAAGATGAAGCATCAGCCGCAAAGAAAGTCTGGGAAGTTTATTACGCCAATCATCAGCGCAAAAATCCATTTAAAGATTTAAAGGTTGCCGATATTTTTATGGGCGGCGGCACAACTATCGTTGAAGGTTCAAGGCTTGGAATGCAGATGTTCGGTTCTGATTTGAACCCGGTGGCTTGGTTTGTCGTTAAAAACGAAATGGCGCAGGTTGATCCCGATGAAGTGCGCGCCTTACTCGCAGATATTGAAGCCGAAGTTAAACCACAGATAATACCGTTTTATGCCTGCGATTGTCCGCGTGGACATAAGGGAAAATGGACGCGGGTTTCAACCGGCGAAACAATGGACAAAGATTTTGACGCGCTCGCTTTATCACCGGAAGAACGCGTCGATTATTCATACGAAGGACCTGAGATTATTTATGTCTTCTGGGCGAAACACGGTCCGTGTAATGTGACCGGCTGCGGACACCGCACACCGATTATGACGAGCCCGGTTATGGCGATTAAAACTATAACCGTTAAGGCTTGGCACGATTATAAATGTTCGAATTGTCACAATGAATTCGATGTCGAAGCGGATGAAGCCCGCATGGCGCCTTCAGAGCCGCTTTACGTTGCGCCTGCCGAAAAGAACTACGCTATTTTGAATGAGAAATATGGCGTAATCTGCCCACACTGCGGACATCATGAACAGCATCCGCGTATTGACGGTGAATCTCTGCATAAAATCAAAACGAAAAACAAAAAGGTGGAATTATCCCTTTTAGTTCATCCCGACTGGCTCAAAGGCGCGCCGAAATATGATTCAAACGGAAATGAATTCGGCGGAAGCGCGACCGATTCGGCAGAATCCACTGCCGCGTGGAATGATGAACGCGCAAAAACTTTGCGGCTGCTTGAAGTGCGCGGCGAATTGCCCGAAATGGTAACCTGTCCCGAAACCGGCGTTACTTTTTCTTCATCAGAAGGAACTGTTCCTAAGCGGTCTAATTTCGCTTGCCAAGCCCCAACCTGCGGGCAGGTTCAAGACGTTCTAAAATCAATCAAATATTCAGGCAAGACAGGTCCTAATGCTGCATATGCAATTCAAGGATATTGTCCAAACTGTTATGAAGATGGTAAATCATATGGAGGAAGATTTTTCTCACCTGCTAAAGAGGTTTCTATTCTTAATGCACCACTTTATGAGTGGGAAAATCGGCAGGGCAGCGATCTTAAAGAATTTTATCCAAAAAGCGAACTTCCTTATGGTTTTATGACTCATATGCTGAATGGTGGTATTCCAAATCACGGATTCACTCATTGGTATAAAATGTTCAATGCACGCCAGCTTCTTATTCATACTCAACTCCTAAAATCTATTGTTGAAAATGAGAAATTTGACTGGGAAACACGGGAGTTTATTCTTGGAGCATTTCAACAATATTTGCGTAATCAAACACTTTTGACAATTTGGGACATAAGTCGTGACTGTCTAGCACCGGCATTAAGTAATAATAATTTTCACCCGAAATCTACTATGGTCGAAAATTGTGTTTTCCCTGATTTAGGACGTGGAAACTGGAAATCTTGTATAAGCGGTCTGACTGAAACCTTAGAATGGAAACAAAACCCTTGGGAAATAATTAGCAATTCTTTGCTCGCTGTAGACCATGGATTTTCAGATGGATTGACCGGAAAAAGTGAAAAGGCTTTTTGTAAAGATACGGTTATGGACATCGCAACATTAAATTGCGGTTCTTCAACTGATTTAGAAAAAGTTGGCAAAGAAACTATTGATCTTGTTATTACAGATCCTCCGTTCGGTGGTTTATTACACTACTCAGAGTTGTCAGATTTCTTTTATGTTTGGCTAAGGCTTGCATTAAAAGACAAATATCCGAACATTTTTACCGGCGAATATACTCCCAAAACACTGGAAGCCGTATCAAACCGCGCCCGACAACCGGAAGACGCAGATGGGTATTACAAGCGTCTTTTGACGGAATGTTGGAAGGAAGCACTTCGCGTTTTAAAACCCGGCGGTTTGCTCGCATTTACCTTTCATCACAGTGAGGATGCGCCCTGGGTTGCAGTGTTAGAGAGTCTGTTCGATGCCGGATTTTACCTGGAAGCAACCTATCCCATACGTTCTGATGAAACTAAAGGGGAAGGACAATTCGGTTCAAGGTTGATTGAATACGATATTATACATGTTTGCCGTAAGAAGTTGGAAGAAACGCAGCGCGTCAGCTGGGCGCGTATGCGTCGAATGGTTTTGGAAGATGTCCGCCAGATTCAGGGAATGCTTGAGAATCATTTGCAGGCAGGTTTGACAAACGCTGATTTACAGGTGATCCGGCGCGGAAAGGCTTTAGAATACTTCTCTAAACATTACGGCAAAGTTTATAAAAGCGAAGAAGAAACCATGTCGGTTAAAGAAGCCTTGGCTGCTATTAATCAATTGCTTGATGAAGAACAGAATGAAACTCAGGACGCACCGCCACCTTTAGCCGAACCGATAACCCGACAATTACTGCGGTTATATTTTCACAAAAATAAGCTGGATCGCGCGGAAATCCAGAAATTTTTACGCGGAACCGGGCTTGCGCCGAGTGATTTTGAAGAGCGTGGATGGGTAAAAGAAATAAAAAAGGTTGTTCATCTCGTTTCGCCGGTGGAAATAGCCAAAGATTGGTACGGCAAACATAAGAAGAAGTTGACCAGCGACTATGATCAGGTGATGGTTTTAATCGGCGCGTGTTTCAAAGATAGCGGAATCAATGCCGCCGACACTTTAAGAAACGAAAATTTCAAGCCACATCCGTCGCTCAATGCTTTGCTCAGATGGCACATTCAACACGGTATTAGCGAAAACATCCGTCACGCAGCGATGGTTGCTGACAGCATTTATAAAACATGGGAAAAACAAAATCCCGAAGAAGTAAAACAATTAAGCCTGTTTGCTGAAGAATAAAATGAATACGATTAAAACCGACGGTTGGACACAACAAGGCGTTTCTCTGTTATGGGACATTTCGGGTTTGGAAAAAGCTGCCCAGCCTTCGGATATTGTTTCATTTCGGCAGTTTTTGAAAATGCAGAAAAGCGGCGAGTATAAATTTTCCGCTTCAAATGGAAAGTCTTTAGTTGTTGTTGGGTTGGAAGGTTGTTTAGATACACTGAATCCGGCAGATGCTCAATCGTGGCTTTATGCCGATGCAGCAAATGCGATTTTTAATTTTCAAGATAGTTATCAGGATCGCGCAGGCTTAATTTTTTGGCTTCCAGGCGGGAGGCAGAGAATTTTGACAAGCTCAACCGGAGATGAATATTTTTGGCTCTGTGCTGCGCCAAATGCTGATCAGCGTTTACCCATCGGACAATTACTTTTTGGCGGAGCGCAGAGCGAATTACAGCGAATCGTAAAAGAAAATAGTTCAGATTATGATGGAAACGACTGGATGGGTTTATATATTCGTCGAATTTCTTAATGGAAACTGTATCAGACCTAAATATCGGTCAACGGATCAAGCACGTTGATTTCGGCGACGGAGTTGTCATCGAATCTCCGCGCGATGGATTCGTACGCGCATTTTTCGCCGTTGGCGAACGGCAGGTTCCATTGGAGAGCTTGCGTTTTTCGCTCTCACGTAATGATCTGATACTGCAAAATGTGAAGGGCAGTGCGGAAAGATTACGTAAACTAAGCTTGGTTTATGAATCATATGCCTTGCCGTTGCTTGAAGATGCGACGGCGATGACATCCGCCAAAATTGATTTGCTTCCGCATCAGGTAGTAATTACTCATCGAATTGCAACCGCTTCTCCGCGCAGATTTCTAATTGCAGATGAAGTAGGACTGGGAAAAACGATTGAAACAGCTTTAATATTGCGGGAATTAGCCAGCCGCGGTGAATTACAAAGAGCGCTGATGATTGTTCCCGCCGGTCTGGTTAACAATTGGCACCGAGAACTAAATGAAGTATTCAATCTCGATTTTGAAGTTTTCGGCAGCGAAGGCGATGTCACAGACAGAAAATCAAATGCATTTGCAAAACATGACCGGTTAATCGCCAGCATCGATACCCTCAAACGTCCATCCCGGGTTCGCCGCCTTTTAGACGCTCAGCCCTGGGATTTAATAGTTTTTGATGAAGCTCATCATTTAACGGCGCATTTGAACGGAAGCAAGGTACGCAAAACGGAAAATTTTAAATTAGCCGAAGCATTGCGGGAACATACACGCGATCTTCTGCTGCTTACCGCTACCCCGCATCAGGGAGACCACTTCGCTTTTTATATGTTGATCCGGTTGCTGAATCCGACCTTATTCAAAAATCCGCAGGATATGGTTGATAACCGCCATAGGTTAAACAGCGTAGTATATCGGCGTACCAAAGCTGACGCGTGCCGACCTGACGGAAATCCGCTTTTCGCACGACGCTGGGTTCACACTGAATCTTTTACGATGGGTGATTCCGAGCGGGAATTTTATACAAAATTGCGGGAATACCTTGAAGACGGTTTTGCTTTAGCAAAAAGACAGGGGCAACAGGGGCGCGCTCTAGGTTTCGTCATGGCAATTTTTCAGAAAATTGCGGCTTCGAGTTTTGCTGCTGTTCGTCGAACGTTACAACGAAGACTTCTTTCTCTGACGATACACGAATCTCTACTTCGTGATAAAGATTTGGATATTGAAGGGAAATTAGCTCTGACGCTGGAAGCAAAGGTATTAATTAAACAGGAGTTTAATATTTCAGACGATGCAATTGGAAGAAGTGAAGTCGAGCGTATTTTGGCTAACTTAAAACTAAAGCTGGTAAAAAAATTAGATGAAGATGAGTTAGCTTTGCTGTCCAATAGCGATAGTATGAGCGAAACAATCAGCGCGCAAGCTGAAGATATTACTTTGACGGCTGTTACTTTGGCATTACCTGAGGAACGACTTCGTATCAAAGAATTACTTGAGAGTTTTCCGATTGAAAAAGAAACGAAAGCAGAAAAGCTCCTATTTGCACTTGATATCTTATGGAAGCAGAATTCACAGGAAAAAGTTGTCATTTTTGCCACATATCTGGGAACAGTTGATTTAATCGCAAAAGAAATCGCACAAAGATTTCCCGATCAGGGAGTTGTGGTTCTTCGAGGCGGCGACCACGGTGCCAAACTCGCAGCGGAACGAAGATTCAAGCAAAGAGATGATGTCAAAGTTTTAATTTGCACTGCCGCTGGACGAGAGGGAATTAATTTACAGTTTTCCAGAATTCTTTTTAATTTTGATTTGCCTTGGAATCCGATGGATGTTGAGCAAAGAATTGGAAGAATTCACCGCTATGGACAAAACTTTACAGCTCAGGTTTATAATCTGGTTCTGTCTGACACTATCGAAGGCAGGATTTATTTGCTCTTAAATGACAAACTTCTTCAAATTGCAAAAGCGGTTGGAAAAGTCGATGAGCACGGTAATGTTGCCGAAGATTTAAGAACGCAAATCCTAGGACAATTAACTGAACGTTTAAGTTACGACCGTCTTTATCAGGAAGCCTTGAATGATCCGGAATTAAAAAGAACAACACTCGAGGTTGAGGCAGCTTTAGAAAATGCCTCAGAAGCTCGTAAAGTTGTTTTTGAATTATTTCAAGATTTGGAAGGTTTTAGTTTGGAAGACTATAAACCGTTTGCCGATAATTCAGCGACAATGCAGCGGCTTGTCAGTTTTCTGATCAAGTCAACAGAAGAAATTAAACAAAAGGTAACAAAAAAGAATGACAATTTATATGAATTAACGGATTTAGCAGGAAATTTGGTAAAAGAATTTACAACAAACCGTGATATGGCTCGTCAGAATGAAAATGTAGATTTGATCGGAATAGACCATCCGCTAATTCAATATAATATAAATAAGTGGCAGTCTGCATCTGTCGAAAATTTAGCTACTGCTGTAAAACTTGAAAATTTTCCATCGGGAGTTATTACATGGTGGCAAATTCAGTTTCACGGACAGCAAAATGCCGTAAAATCTATTTTGTTACCAATTGCTGTTGATAATGACGGACAACGATCTCTGGTTTTAGAGTCATTGACTGATAAAATACTTCAAGCTGTTCCGGCTGAATCTCAATTAACTGTAAAACAAAGAAAAATTTTATTACAACAGCATATTGAACCAATATTGGAAAGAGAAATTAACCAAAAAAGTAAATCAAATAATAATACTGCCGGTTATTCATCATTAATGATTGGTTGGATCGAAAATGTTCATTGAAACCGAATGAGTTGTAACTAAGTTTCTTCAGGTAATAAAAAAATTGTTTTCCGATATTATTACTTTCAATCTATTTATTAAATAGGAGAATTTGAATGACCGCGAGCGAGACAAATTCAGCCGGGATAAAAAAATTAACCAAACGAAAAAAGGAAACGGGTGAGCTTTACGCGCGCCGTCCCGAGGCGGAGCTGCAAATCGGCAAAGTCCTGTCAATGGATTCAGATAAAATTCTCCAGTTTTTAAAGATCAGGGAACGTAATGCAGATGATTACCTGTTCGATGAAACGATTGTTTATTTCCTGCGAAATTCTCAAGGGAGTGAAAATTTCCGCATAGATTTATACAGAGAACTCAATCGCCGCATCTGGGGGCTGCTTAAGAAGTTTTACAAAAGATTTAAGACTCACACGGATTTTGAAGATTTCGGTCAAAAGATCGAGCTGGCAGTTATAAAAAAGGTTTTTGATAAAAGTTCCGATTCAGCCGATTACGCCGAGGTCAATTTCGGAGACTTTGTCATCACGGCGGCAAAAGTCGCCTGGCGTGGCGAACTCGTTTCAATCGAGCGCGAGAAAGAGTTGTTTTATACGGAACGCGAGGGAAGCGATCCGGAAGAAAACGGGAGCCAAATCGAAAATACACTTAAATCGAAAGACGCGCTCACCGATTATACGATGATGCTCAAAGAAGGATTAAAACTACTGCCCTCCCATATCATGACTGTCGCCGAACTGCTGCTCGACGGCTGGCAGATCGAAAGCAAGGATGAACAGGAACCGACGATCAGCAAAAAACTCGGTGTCAGCTCCCGAACGATCAGAAATTGGCTGAAGGAAGCACGGGTGATTCTCGCCGAGTATCAGGCGGAGGTAAGAAAATGAGCGAATTAAATTTAGAAGAAGTTTTAGAAGAATACGCAGTGGCGACCCCTTCGGGCAACGATTTGGAAATACTGCGATCATTAATCAACAAGTATCCGCAGTATGCCCTTTATCTTTCGGATTTTGCCGCCGCCCGAGCCGTTGTTACTTACGCGCCGGAAGAAGAACTGTCGAATGAAGAAGAAATTAGGTTTCAAGAATCAGGGTTAAAGAGTTTGCGAATGGTTTTAAATGCACTGAATGCCGCCGAAGAAACCGCCCCGCTTTCTCTGGGAAGCCTGGTTGAAGCGGCAAAGGCGAAGGGCTTGAATCGTTCGAAATTCGCAGCCGCGCTCGGACTGAGCACCTCGCTGGTCATGTATCTCGAAAAACGCCGGCTCGTTTTCGCTTCAATTCCGAAAAAAATAGTCGCGAAAATCTCCGAAGTCCTGGGAACGGGCGAAGACCTGATCACCGCCTATCTCGATCAGCCGCCGGAGTTTGCCTCAAGCACCAGTTTCAAAACCGAATCGCGCCCTGAAAATTCAGCGCCGAAGAGTTTCGATGAAGCGGTCTACGAAGACCAGATGTTGTCCCCCGAAGAAAAAAGAAAATTACTTGATATCACTTGATATTAAGTATCAATAGTCACTTTCTCAGATCCTTAATGCTCGAAGTTTTTTTTCGGGAGTAGGATCAACCGTTCAAAAAAATCCTTATGAGTCACTGGCAAAAAATCCGCGATGCGGCGGGCGCTCTTCGCAGCGAAATCTGCCGCGCATCAAACCTCAACGAAAATGAGCTGCTTCCGGCGCAGGAACTACTGACATTCGCCGCCGAATACCTGGAACTTGATCTTATTCCGGAACATCCCGAATCAGGTAATTTATCGGGCGCTTTAGCCGTTTTAGATGAAGACTGTATCCATTTTAACAATCATCTGAAGGATTGGTATAAGGCTTTTTGCATCGCGCACGAGATCGGTCATCACCGTCTGCATTATAAAAGTGTTCATTGCTCGCAGGATGAAATCCAGGAATTTGCCGGCGACGGGGAATCGGGTTCGGGTGTCGAGAAAATACTCGGTTACGGAGCCGGGGACCGGCGGGAACGCGAAGCTAATCTTTTTGCCCTGGAACTGCTGCTCCCGTGCGGGGTTTTGCGCAGCCTTTTTCTTGATCAAGGTTTTAACGCAACCCAAATTGCCGGAATGGTTGAAATGCCGGCGGAGACCGTTGCCGGGCAGCTCGCCCGGGCGCTTCTCGTCCCCGTTTCAGAAGAGGAAACCGATAAACATATTACTAATAAAGAAACTATTAGTAATAAAGAAAAGGTTGAATTAAACGCCCATCAAAAACGAGCCGCCAATACGGAAAAATGTCCGACGCTTGTTTACGCCGGACCGGGAACCGGCAAAACTCAGACATTGACCGAGAGAATCGCGCATTTGCTCAAACAGGGAATCGAGCCGAAACGGATCTTAGCGCTGACCTTTTCCAATAAAGCGGCGGAAGAGATGAGCGAGCGGATCGCAAAGGTCAGCCCGGAAGCCGCATCGCAAATGCAGGTGATGACCTTCCACGCCTACGGGCTCGATATATTGCGGACCTACTGGGTAGAAGCCGAACTTGATCCGCGCGCTCCTCTTCTCGATAAAATCGACGCGCTTCTTTATCTCGAAAAAAATCTGAATTTCCTGGAGCTTGAACACTACCAGGATCTGCATGAACCGACCCGGAATCTGTCGGCGGTGCTGGGCGCGATTTCGCGGGCGAAAGATGAGCTCTGCTCTTGGGAAGAATACCGCCTGTTGGGCGAAAAGATGCTGGAGCAGGCGAAATCCGCCCCGGACAATGAAGATTTGATCATAAGAGCGGAAAAAGTCCTTGAAACGGCTCACGCCTACGAGTTTTATCAAAAATATCTGACGCGGGAAAAACTGCTTGATTTCGGCGATCTTGTTTACCGGGCGGTGCGGCTTCTGCAGGAAAATGAAGAGGTCAAAGCGGAGGTTCGCGCTAAATACGACGCGATCCTCGTCGATGAATTTCAGGACGTCAACCGCGCCTGCGGCGTGCTTCTCAAAGAAGTTGCCGGTGCCGGGCGCGGTCTTTGGACGGTGGGGGATCTGCGGCAGTCGATCTATCGTTGGCGCGGCGCGTCCCCAGCCAATATCGAGCTCTTCGGAGTCGATTTTCCCGAGGCGGAAACAATTTCGCTCGAAGCCAATTATCGTTCGCGAACAGGAATAGTTTCGCTTTTCTCGGAATTTGCCCGGATCATGAAAACCTCAAAAGAAGAAGTTTTCAATTCCTGGGAAGCGGTTCGCGGTGAAGCAGCAGCGGCAACAACAGCGCCGGGCGCATCTGCTGTCAGGTTTGAGATTTCCGATTCACTGGAGTCGGAAGCTGCCACTATTGCTGGTCATATCGCCCAATATCACGAACGGGGCTTAAAATATAAAGACTGCGCCGTTATCTGCCGGACGCACGCGCAGCTTAATAAATTCGCTAAAATCCTGAGCGATAAGGAAATCCCGATCTTTTATCTTGGCGAACTCTTTGAACGCGATGAGGTTCGCGATCTGCTCTCGTTACTTGACCTAAAAGTAACCTCCGGCAGTCATTCCCTGATTCGCGTTGCCTTGTTTCCCGAATACCGCATTCCGCTTGCTGATGCCCGAAAGATCATTGCCGCGCAAAAAGAAAACGGGCAGACATGCGCACAGATTTTAAGCGATTCAGAATTTTTTGATCAATTGTCGGATGAAACCAAGACGGGTGCTGAGAAACTTTTATCTCATTTAACATCGACTGCGCCGGACATTTCAGCCTGGGGTTTTCTGGTCAATTATGTATTTAGCGAAAGCTCATTTCTGAAAGCGTTTTTCGCGTCTAATGATGTCAACAATCAATCAAAAAGGTTGGCGATCTATCAATTTCTGCGCCTTACTCAAACCACCGAAGAACGCTTTGCCGGCAGAGAAAGCACGCCTATTTCCCAACTTCTCGAATACGTCAAAAAACTTGCCCATTTTAATGAAGACAAAAATTACGCGCAGATCCCGGTCGAAGCCGAAAATCTCGATGCCGTCAGGCTGTTGACGGTTCATTCGGCAAAGGGGCTGGAATTTCCCGTAGTCTTTACGCCCTTCCTCGGGGCGGGAAAGATCCCTTCAAAAGCGCAGCCCCAGACCTGTCCGAATCCGGACGGAATGATCACGGGAGAAGATGATTTTCACGAGTCTGAAGAGGAATGTTTGTTTTTCGTGGCGATGTCGCGGGCGCGCGATCACCTGCATCTGTCCCGCGCTTTGAAATACGGCAAAACAAACAGCGGGGAATCGAAATTTTTGAAGGCTTTAACCAAGGTTTTGCCCGCCGCAGAGCTAACGGAGCCGTTGGAAATTGAAGAAGGGAACACGGGCGAAACTCAAAATTATCCGTCCCGTGTATTTTATTCGGCGGATCTCGACCGGTATATGCGCTGCGGTCGCGATTATTTTTATACGAGAGTTTTGGGCTTAAAATCTGTGGGCGGAGATGAGTCGATCTATCTGAAATTTCACGGCTGCGTTTATGATACGATTCGCTCGATGCAGTCGATCAAACAGCTGGAAAACCTCGAACTGACGGCAGAGTCCGCCCTAGCCCGGCTTGATGAATTCTGGCAGGCGGCTGAAGTTGACTCTCACCCTTATGCGCCGATCTATAAAAGGCGCGCCGAAGAAATTATTCGCCGGATGTGCCGGAAAATGGATGCATCCTTCTCTCCGAACGAAATCACGCGCTCGGCTTACGAAATAAGTCTTTCAAACGGAATTGTGAAAGTTAATCCCGACGCGGTTGAGATCATTGAAACGGGTTCTGCAATAACAGCCGTCGTGCGGCAGTATAAAACCGGCAAATCGCCGAAAAAGATCGATCCCGACGACAAAGACGTGTTGATGACCGCAGCCGTTCAACATAACTTTCCGGAAGCCTCGCCGCTGCTGCAAAAGATCTATTTGAGCGACGATACCGTGCGCGAAGTTCCGGTTACCGCCAAAGTCATAAAACTGCGGTTGGAGAAATACGAAAAAGCGATCGAGGGTATCAATAAAAGAGTATTCGAACCTGCCCCGGATAAGAATAACTGCCCGCACTGTCCGCATTTTTTTATCTGCCCAAGCGGAGAATGATTTTTTGAATGATTTTTCGGCAGAGTTTATTTTTATCACGAACACTTTTTACTTAGAAATACTAGGTTTTTATATGACAATTTCTAAAAATAAGAATTATAAAATAGTATGTTTAGGTTTTGAAAATTTTGAATTAATTCTTAAATGTTAATAGGAAAAAAAACATTATGTCTGTTATGCGAATATTTACTGCTGAAAGTAAAGATGAACAAGCCTTCAATGTGATAAAGAAGAGCAAATGGACTACATGGAAGCTCTTAATTTCTGGAGAATACTCTGACTCTCCTTTTCATTTTGGAAAACTTTCTTTTTATTTTGCCGAGACAGAAGATAAAAGATTCTCGGCAATTTTATATAAAGGGACTATTTTACCCTTCAAACGAATAGTAGCAGTTGCTGAAGTAATCGACACTTCTCAAAAAGAGATAATTGCCGGTGCAATGATGCGCCAAATAAGAGAGGAGCTTGGTCTCTATATTACATATCCAGAAGATATTAATATAAAAAAATATGATCTTTTCAAAGAATATTATTCCGGCGATAAGCAAATCAAGGCTGGAAACGAAAATGACTATATATATCTGAAAAAAATAGAAAAAAGTACGAGGGAAAGGAAAGTTACTGAATATCCATTACCGAATATTTATGATGAGCGAAAGCTCAGTGATTTTTTGGCAAATTTTACCAGTGCTGCCCGTAGCCGCAAAAATGATTTTGTCCTGGCATCTTTGCGCTTGACTGGAGTTGAACCGGACGAAAAACTTGATGAACTTCACCAGGTTTTTTATTTTTATCAAAATTTTGAACAATGGCTGCACGACCTCACTACAAAAATTGGAAAAGAAAGAGCAATCCCTCAACTAATTAAAGTTCTTGAATCTACTAAAGTCCCCGATATAAAATCAGATCTCGCAAAATTTTTGGAACGGTATGCTGATGAAAAAGAAGTTGAAAATTTATTTTTAAGATTGTTAATGGATTGTGATGAACATATTTTTCGGATTTCTGCCGACGCTTTGGGAAAAATCAGGTCGAAGAAGGCGATTACGCCGCTAAGAAATCTTCTGCAATATCAAAAAAGTTATATTCGTAGGGTGGCTGTTAAAACCTTAGCAGAAATAGATGTCGAGCTTTCTATTCAAGACATTGTTTTGCGATTTAATGATAAGGATATTTCAGTTCGGAATTACGCATATCATGCTTTGATTCCTGTTAACTCTGATCTCTTGATTCCGAACCTGCGCCAGATATCCAAAACAAGATCTGATCATGTTCGGCAGCTTATTTATAAACTGCTCGAAAAAAATGGAAAATTTGGAATAGAATTTTTGATTGGATTTCTCGGAAGTTCGAACAAAATTGAAAGGGATTTTGGAATTTACGGACTTGTTTATCTCGGACCTGCTACAGAGCAATACATAATTGAAGAATTTGTTAATGAAAATCCACTGACAAGATGTTCAGCCATTAAAGTGTTAACCTTAATTGACTCGGACCGTGCGCCTTCTCAGATCAGTGCGTGCCTGTCTAATGACAAAGATCTGACGGTTCAGCTCGAAGCCGTACGTGCAATTACTGCTATAGGAAATAACCACTCTGTCAAAGCTTTAATTACAGCAATTGAAAATGGGAATAAAGCGATTATAAAAAACGCTACCCAAGCATTAGCTATGATCGGCTCAAGAGAACAAATAAAATCTTTTGATTATAAAATATTTTCGATCCTACTTAAATTTGCCGAAGAAACAGCAGCCGAATCGGTAAATACTGCTAAACAAGCTTTAAAAAATCATTCGGATATCTGGTCTTCAAATCCGGAAATGCTTGATTTGCTTTTAAATAGTAAATTCCCGGAAATGGCTTTATCAAATTTTATTAAGATATCAGTGCCGCCGTTCAATGTTTTTAATGTTTTTAATGAAATAATCAAACATACAAGCATCTGCCGCCAAGCGGCAAGAAATATCGTTAAATTGGGCGTAGGTGATCATTTGAATGAATTTTTCAAATATGCGGCGGTAGCTGCAGCCAAAGAGTATTATGAAGCCGAGCCCGGGTCAAAATCGGAGGCATTAAAAGTATTAAGAAGAATATCCGCTGTTTTTCCCACATTGATAAAGGATGAAATTGATAACAAAAAACTGCTCAAATTATTGAAAATCAGCGTCTAAATAAATCAAAAAGATATTTTTGTCAGCTGCACTTTACACAAACCGAATTGTCGGTTATATTTTGAATCAACATCAGGAAGTTGTCCAAAGGACAACGGCAACCGGGTTATGAGACACCACGGTGCTTTCGAAGATTAAAATCTCGGATGTGCGGCTATAAAGCTGAAACCAAGGTCTCACTGGCAGTTAGAATTTTTTTAGAGCCGGTTGTTTCTGATGTTGAAACAACCGGCTTTTTTCTTTTTTCGTTTACTTCAGCAGCATTTCGATGAAAACTAAAATCAAGAAAAACGCCTAAATTGTAAAAAAAAAAATTTGAAAATAAAAATAATGTAAAAAGAGAAAGTCGGAAAATTTCAGGTAGATAGGAGTTAATTTATGAACCAAACAGAAAAAAGCAAACTAGAGGAAGTTTTCCAGAATACGGATTATATAGTTCAACTTCCGGATCGCCCTATTATCATTCGAATTGGAGAATACAATCCGGCACTCTATGAGTTGTTAAAAGTTTATCAAAGTCGAACATGGGCTTTTATAACAGCTTGTAACCCGTTCTCAAGATTACTCTCTGATCAGGAAAACAGCATTCGGCAATCGAGATTGGAGAAGCGTCTTGCAGCGGAGAATTATCACTTTCTAAATGGCTGCGGGCAGGACCGGGAGAAGAAATGGCAAGGCGAACCGAGTTTTTTTATTACGGATATTAATTGGTCCTCGGCAGTCAGTTTGGGTGCGGAGTTCGAACAACACGCCATTGTTTGGGGAGACATCGAAAACGCTCCCGCACTTGTCTGGTGCCAGAACAGTTAACTAAAAATCAGCAGATTATAAAAATTAAAAAGGAGAAATTATGAAATACACTTTTACTTCAGAATCGGTTTCGGAAGGGCATCCCGATAAGGTTTGCGATTATATTGCCGATTCAATCTTGGATGCTTATCTTGAACAGGATTCTCATTGCCGCGTCGCGTGCGAAGTTTTATGTAAGGAAAACACCGTCGTGATCGCCGGGGAAATTACATCTACAGCTGATGTTGATCATGAAAAAATCGTGCGTGAAGCGATTCGCGAAATAGGATATACGGATAAAAACGAACCGTTTAACGCAGATGGTATCAGCATTATTCAAGCAATTACGAAACAATCCGCAGAAATTTCTCGGGGAGTTAATGAAGGCGAAGGTCTGGACATGCAGCAGGGTGCCGGCGACCAGGGAATCATGTTCGGTTTCGCAGCGGATGAAACGCCGGAGCTGATGCCGCTTACGATTTTGCTGGCACATAAGCTGGCGGCGGCAATAAGTGCCGACCGGAAATCAGGAGAAGTCAAATGGCTCAAACCTGACGCGAAAACTCAGGTTTCAGTAGTTTATGAAGATAACCGTCCGGTATTGGTGTCCGATATCCTGGTCTCAACGCAGCATTCGTCTGAGATTGGTCATAATGATATTTATGCATATATTGTTGAGCAACTCGCGCCGAGAGTTCTCGGAAGGTGGTTTAATGACCATATCCGCTTTCAAGTAAATCCTACCGGAAGTTTTGTGCTCGGCGGACCGAGCGCCGACTGCGGTGTCACGGGGCGAAAAATAATTGTAGATACTTATGGTGGCGCGGGAAGGCATGGGGGCGGGGCTTTTTCGGGTAAGGATCCTTCAAAAGTTGACCGCAGCGGTGCTTATTTCTGCCGCTACGTTGCGCGTCAAATAGTCAAACAAGGATTAGCGCTCAAAGCCGAAATTCAGGTAGCCTACGCAATAGGCATTGCTCAACCGGTATCGGTTAAAGTTGATACTTTCGGTACCGGAGACGATAACGCCGCTGCGGAATTTGTTCGCCAGTTTGATTTTCGACCGGCGGCGATTGTCGAAAAGCTGGATTTGCTGAAACCCATTTATCGCCGAACCACCAACTACGGTCATTTTGGTAAAAACGATCTATCCTGGGAAAAATAAGAATTATACAAATACGTAAAATGGCTGCTATTAGAAATAACCGAATAATTGGTAATTAATATGTTTTAGAAGCAAGAAACCCCATAAGATTTCAATCAAGCAGCAAGCCGAAAAGTTTTTATAAACTTTTCGGCTTTTTTATTTCCGATTCTGCTCGACCGGGGTCATTTAATTTATAGAACGAGAGAAAACACCGGGAAATAAAAAAAGGAGAAAGAGAGAAAAATATGGCAAACCGCAGATTAACATTCAGAGAGATTCTAGCCGGAGCGGAAAAGGGAAATTCAGAGCGTTTAATGAAAAAGGCGCGCCGGGCAAACCGCATCGCCAAAATAAAAAAAGGGCATCAAAAGCAGATCGCATATTCGGTCAAAGCCAAAGCCCTCGGCTTCCTAGTCCGGAAAATGCCTGACCGTGTTTGTGTCCGCCGGGATATTATTCTGACCGATTTTGTTGTCATCGAACTTAAAAACACCAATCAGGGACTGCATTTTCCGGTAATAAATCTCTAAACACATTTTAATAAAAAAAGAAGATACTCAATAAAAAAAATTATGCCTAAAAGAATCATCACCATAGATATCGAAACTCTGCCGACCGAAGAGCCGTTTGAAACGAAGCTTTTCTGGGAAACGGAAGAAGAATTCCGCAAAACCGCCTGCGACGCTAATTTAGGCAGAGTTCTCTGCATCGGCTACTCCGAGCAAAATGAATGGGGCGCGATAACCGCCCACGGCTGCTTCGGATGGTGCGAAGAAACGCAGGATTTCGAGCCGGACGAGCGGATAATCCTCGCCGAATTCTGGAATTTTTTCAAGGGTTTTGACACCTCCCGCGATCTGATCATCGGGCATAACATCCTGGATTTTGATCTCCCATTTATTGTACAGCGCTCGATTATTCGCGGCGTGCGCCCGTCTGTTGACTTTTATTTCGGTAAATACCGCAACGCACCCGTGTTCGACACGATGAGAGTCTGGGACTGCTGGAAATGGGGAAATTCCACCTCACTGAAAAAGCTGGCGTTCGCGCTCGGGCTGGAATGCCCTAAGTCAGGCGGCATTACGGGCGAGAATCTTTACGAGGCATTTTGTGAAGGGAGATTCGAGGAGATCTATCGCTACTGCATGCGAGACGTGAAAGTGACGCGCAACGTCTGGAGAAAGATGAATTTTTCTTATCCGGCTGAGAAATCAAAAGATATGGCGCTGACTGTTTGAAAAGTTTTTTTCTCTTCACAAAAAGGGTCGGTTAACCTCACACCTCACCATTTAAATAGTATCGCGGTTAAAAGGGACAATTGCTCAATATAGTTCACTTAAACCGCTGAGGCAAGGAATTTTATATTGTGGCAATCAAAAGAAAAGGAGTTGAAATTTTATGAATGTACTTGAAAATTTTATCGGTTGCCTGAAAATTGGCGAGGCACTTACCTTTAATGGACTCGTTATAAAACCCATTTTGGTCGAAACGGATTTCGCTCTCCCTTTTTTAACATTAGAAGAGGCTTTAGACAAGGATGTCATCGAGATCACGGAAAAATCCGAAGACGGCAGCGTGCCGGAGCTTCTGGTCAAGAACAGTGGTAATTGGGATATCATCATCCTCGAAGGCGAGGAGCTTCGCGGGGCAAAGCAAAATCGAATCGTTAACGCAACGATCATCGTTCCCGCCGGTGCTAAGATCGTGGTGCCGGTCTCGTGCGTGGAACAAGGACGTTGGCACTACACTTCGAGAAAATTTTCTGCGGGTGAAAATGTGCTTTATTCAAGTCTTAGGAAAAAGAGTCACAGCTCTGTCACTAAGAATTTACGCCAATTTCGTGTTCATCGATCAGATCAATCGGAAATTTGGTCCGATATAAAATCAAAAGCCGATCGCCTCGCGGTTGATAGCGACACCGAAGCGATGAGCGATATTCAGTTCGCTCTTGCAACGCCGGAAGCGGAAAAAGATTTGTTCGAAGAAATAAAGTATCAGGAAAAACAAATTGGCTTTCTGGCTTTTATCAATGGCGGATTCGCTGGCGGAGACGTCTTCGGTTCCGCCGAGCTTTGCCGAAAACAGATGAAAAAACTTCTGCGCGGTTATTACTTGGATGCGGTTGATGAAGGGGCAAAGTTTCCAAAAGTTGATGCAGAGGAAATTCTGAAACAGATTTCAAACGCCAAGCAGGAGGAGTTTTCGGCAATCGGTAAAGGAACCGAACTGCGTTTTGAGACTGACAAAATTCAAGGTTCTTGTAATATGAGTGAAGAAAACGTTTCACATTTAACGATTTTTCCGCGAGAATAGAACTTATGACGGTTAAGTGAAGCGTCATAAGTTCTCATAAAACAATGATGCTTCACTTTTCCAAATTAGTAATTTTTACAAAAAATCAATAATTTTGATCTCAATTAAATTTTAAAGTTAATGGGAATAATTAGCGATACATTCGAAGATAATGCAGAGTTAGCGGGACAGCGCTTTGCCTCAGATCTGATTCAGCACCGTGACTTTTCTGGAGCCGTAGAATATATTCAGGTTGAAAAGTGTCCTTTCTGTTTCAGGGCTTTCCCGATTTCAGATTTGAATAATCATTACCAGAATTCACATAGAACAGAGCATTGTTATATTCGTTTGAACGGAACCATCGTCCGTGAAATTGGTTGGGCGGAAAAAGGCATTAAATCGATGGAAGTCGGTTTACTTGGATATGATGAAGTAGAAGTCAATATTAAGTGTGGGATTGATGCTCAATCATTGAGAATAAACAGAAATCTAGATGTATTATCATATGTACCTTCTAATTTTGAGGGCGAAATAATTATTGAAATAAAACCTAAATCAAGCGCCGGAAAAAAATTTCTTATTTATTGCAAATCTATACCGGAATTTCGTAGAAATGATATAGACGGTCTCATACTTAACTTACAAAATGAATTAGAAGCAGCAACGAATTCTCTCGTTCTTGGCAAATGGAAATCAAAATTTAAAGAATTTCCTGACGTAAATGTATTGGAAAAGCGCTATTTTAGCGGTTTTTATGAATACGCATTAGGTTCCTTTTTAGAAAAGAACAATAAGTACAAGGAAGCTAAACAGCACTTTGAAGATGCCTTCGGATTACTTCTTCCTTTTAACACGATTCTGGCTCAGACCGCGTCCAGGATCTTAGGTTTTAAAATGAATTGCTTTGCATTTTTCGAGGGATGTCTGCATAGTTCTCCATTTGCTCCAGCTGATGCCTTTTTCAATAAAGCGATGAATCCGAATGGATCATCTTTCATAAGAGCCGAGCCGTCAGATTTAGGTATTTTCATAGATAGGTTTTCACAGCTTTTCCTTGATACTCTATATTGTTTCTATAATGATCCAGAAGACGAGTTACCGATTTTACTGGACGCGCTTCAGAGAGATCATCTATCAAAAGAAAGGAATAATGAAATTAAGCTGTATTTATTGAAAGCCAGGTATTATAAATACTCAGGTCAAATTAATAAAGCCATGGAGGCTTATTCATCTGACTATTTACATTACCACCCGATATTTGGAGAGGAATCGAAATTATTTATAGAATGTCAGACGAAAACACATTAACACAAGCCGAAAAACCGAAGAGTCAGCAAATCACATTTGATAGTTTTTTCGAGCTTCTGAAATCGAAAATGGAACTTAAGGAAAACAAAGCAATTCCTCAAGTATTTCAGATTTTAAAGAAGGGCTTTTCCGGAGATTTTAACAAAGAGCAGATTGATTTAGTTTTCGATTTACTCAAACCCTGGAAGTTTATCGACTTATTAGCCATAAAATTAATTAATGAGGAAAAAAACGGAAAACTTCGACCTTTTGGCAGGCAATTTACCAACAGAATAAGATTTGATTTCATCAAGGAATACAATTATCCGATTCCGACAAATGGTGCGAATCCTTCCCGTGATGAAATATTTTATTGGATAAAAAATGTCTTCCGAGCCGTTTCTATCAAGCCCGTTGAAAATCAAGCTGAGCAGATAACTTCTGAAAAAATGTCTTCTTCAAAATTTATGGATAAGCAATTAAGAAGTATGTTTATCTGTTTATCCAACAATTTGAAGGACGAATTTATCTTTGAGGCAATCAATTATTTATTGACTGAATATTTCGACAACGGCGGCAAAAAATTCAGGATTTCTAAAAATTCTTATTTAAACTCCATCAATAAAGCTCTTGTTGCAAAAAATCCTAGTGTTTTAGTAGAAAATATTCTTGTCTCTTCTGCTCCCTTTAAAGAGATTGCGCAAGACGCACGCGATAGTGAGAGCGAACTATGGAGAAAAAATAAAAGTTTTCAGACAAAGATCCAACAACTGGAAAGCAATGAATTATCCCTAAAGAAACAGCTACACGAAGCCACACACGAAAAACATCTGCTGAATGAACAACTTAGTAGTAAAACTCGCGCTTTAGAGGAGTGGAAAGCTGAAAATAAGAATTTGGACAATCACTGGCAGGAATTATCCAAACAAAAATTAACCAAGCAGGCTGGTGACACAAAACGGAGAATACAAAATCAAATTACAGAGATCAGGCTCAGTTTAGAAAATCAGCCTCCCGATACGGAAATTGCACTTTTATTACTACAGCGAATAGAAAAAATTCTTGGAGAAAGCGATTTAAATGGAAAATAGAGAATTTAAATCAGGATGCGGAATAGATTTCGGCACAACTAATTCAGTGGCTGCCATTGGGAGCATCAACATCACAAATCCCGAAATAAACAGAACGCTTGCATTAACAAAAAAAGGTGATGGATTGCCACATCCCTCAGTTGTTTGGCTTCGATTGAATGATCCACCAATTGTAGGGCGTGATGCAAAAGATAACATTAATGGTTTTTCAGAGGTAGCGGGAAATTATTTTGTTTCTTCGATAAAAGGTCAGCTTGGAAAGGAGAAAGTTTTTCATATTTTCGGTCAGCCCAAAACCGCAGTCCAGATTGCGGGTGAAATCTTTAAATTTTTGAAGATTGATGCGGAAAAAAGTCATTCCCAGGATATAAGTGAAGGAGTTGTCACAATTCCTATAAACTTCGATGGAAAATCACGACGGGAGCTTCGTAAAGCTGCCGATGAAGCAGGTTTTTATATAAAGAATTTTATTCATGAGCCTTTTGCCGCCCTTGCCGGATTTTGTTACGGTTCTGATTCGAAAGATCGCATTGATAAATTGGAAGGGCGGAAGATCCTTGTATTTGATTGGGGCGGCGGGACGCTTGATATTACAGTGGCAACGGTCAAAGACGGTATTCTTACGGAGCTTTCAACTTCAGGACTTCCCGGCAGAGCCGGCGACAGTTTCGACAATAAACTACTAAATTTGACGACGAATCGTTTTCTAAATCAAAACCGCTTATCCCCTCTTGATTGTGAAATGTCTCCGAACGTCAAAGATCGATACCTGAAGCTTTGCGAAGACTCAAAAATTGAATTATCGAGTAACGACGAAACCATTGTCATCGTAACAAATGCCTTCCAAACCCAATCCCAGAATTTCTCTGTGAAAGAAACAGTTTCACGAGAAGAGTTTGAAAGAGAAATAAAAGCGGATGTGAAAGAAGCAATGAAACAGGTCGACACGGCGCTTGAACACGCCGGAATAAATTCGACCGAAATTGACTTGGCTTTACTCATTGGCGGCACATCAAACATTCCTATAATCCGTGAGGAAATGGAAGAGCGGTTTGGGTACAGACTGGAAGAAGTTTCCAATCCCGATACAATAATCGCTGAGGGAGCCTCCATCATAGATGCTCTCGAGTTGCAGCCGGCACTTGCCCGATCTATTGGAATTCAGCTTTCCGACGACAGTTATTATGAAGTGTTTTCAGCAGGAACAATTGCCAAAGCCGCGTCGGTCCCAAAGCAGATAAATATGTTTTGTACCGATAATCGGGACGGACAGGCCAGATTAATTATTAAAGAACGAAAAAACAAAGACAGTAATGAGGGCGAAAAAACCCTAGCAGTTCTACCCATTCCCGTTATGTCAAAATTAAAACCGCATTTCCCGGAGAAAGTAACTGTTAGTTTTTTGCTCGACGAAGATCTGGTCCTGCAAGTTACAGGTAAGGGCGCAACACAAGATATAAATTCCCATATCGAATTACATAATCTTTGTTTTGGCTTAAGGACTTTATAGTATTTATGGAAAATGGTTCAAACTTAAATGTGACTTCAAATTTGATGCTCGATAATGAACATCATAAACCTGAACACCGGTATTACCCGGGGGATTTCTTGGCTCAGGTTCACCCGTCGCTGGTTGATTCGAGGGGAATTGATCAGGAGCTTACCCGGCGGCAAATTGAAGAATATACGCGATATATTCCTTGTTTGATCTGCAAAAAGAGTTGTTCAGGAACTTGTGCTCAATCAGCTCTTAAATAATGTATTCTTCATAAATGGATGGCTTTCATTTAATGATGCTCATACCAACAACTTTTTAATGATTTAACTATTAACGAATATGACAACTGTTTTAACAACGCTGCGGGAGTGGGCAGACAGTCTTCCGTTTTGGGAGCAAGTGGCTCTCGAACAAATTTTAGCGGGTAAGGATTTTGTAGATGCCGAATACGAGCAATTAATTCAATTCCTACTGGAAGACAAAAACTTGCTTGAAAAAAGCGACGAGCCGCGCCCACAGTTGAAGGTTTTGCAAAACGAAATGTGGGAGATCCCAGAAGAAAATCGTCCTGTCAAGCTAATCTCGGTTTCTAATTTGCAAAACGTCAACGCGCTCGCACTTAATCAAACACTCACATTCGGTGATGAAATGACAGCGATATTCGGAGCTAACGGATCAGGCAAATCCGGTTACGCGCGTGTTATCGGCTGTGCCGGATTCACGCGCGGAGACCGTGAAGTTATCCCGAACGCTTTTAAGCCATTAGAACCGAATCAAATACAGGCGGCAACAATTCACTTAAAAATCGGTGATGAATTAAAGACAATCAACTACAAAATCGGTGAAGCCTGCACAGACCTAACCTCATTTTATGTTTTCGACAGCACAAGCGTCGTTACGCATCTGACCAAATCAAATAAAATCAGTTTTTCACCCGCTGGCTTGAGTTTTTTGACGCGCCTGAGTCAAGTTCACGACGAATGTTCAAGCCGTTTGACTGATCGAGCGAACGCGCTTTTGAAACCGCACAATTTTAATGAACTGTTTTTTGGCGGTTCTGAGATAAAAACGCAGATTGCCAATCTCAATGATAAAACTGACCTAAAAACCTTGCATCAACGAAGTGTTTTATCGCCCGAAGATGAAACCAGAATGCAGGAACTCGACTCAGAAATTGCTCGTCTTAAAGCTAATGAAATTGACGAAAAAATCAAGGAAACCAACCAAACTATCAAAGACCTTGAAACACTTATTAAGCAGCTTTCGGTTATTGAACAAAAAATAAGTCAGGAAGTTTTTGAGAACTTTAAATCGCTGGAGGAAAGGTTAAACGAGCAGCAGAAAGCCGCCGAGAATGTCAGCGTCGGACAATTCAAATCTGCTGATTTTTCTCAGGTTGGCAGTCAGACATGGCTGAATTTTATTGAAAGTGCGAAAAAACTTTCGGTTCTAGAAGGCGAGGGCAAAGAGTATCCTAACGAAAATGATAAATGCTTGCTCTGCCGTCAAAATTTATCGAATGAAGCAATTAATCTTTTGCACTCGTTCTGGACATTTCTCGAAGATGAATCGCAGGCGCGGCTTGAAGAAACGCAAGAAGAATTTTTGGGTTTGCAGAAAGAATTTTCGGCTATGAGTCTTGATTGCTTTAACGAACAAAACGTTTCGCATCGTTATTTGGAGAAAAATCATCCTAAACTTTTCGGAAAAGTGCAAGGCTTCCTGAATTTTGCAGAGCTACGAAAACGTAATTTACTTGATTCCTCGAACAAATCTGAAGCGGAAATCATTGCCTTGATGCCAGCCTCCGCAAACTCCGAAATCGAAAACGTTATCGGCGAATTGAAACATCGACTCTTCGATCTTGAGCAAACTAACCCCCAAGAAAAGATTTTTGAGTTGAGCGAAGAATTGAAAATTCTGCGACATCGTTCGATTTTACGGGACAACTGGACAGCAATTGAGCAGTATGTAAAAGAAGCGCAACAAGCCGTTAAAATGCAGAAGGCAATTGGCAATACCCGCCACATCACCAATAAATATAACGAATTATTCAAAGAGCTAGTAACGGAAAAATACGTTCAGGAATTTGAATCGTTACTCCGACGGCTAAACTGCCCGCTCCAAGTGAAAATCAAAACCAAGCCGCAAAAAGGCGAAACATTGAAGCAGATCATACTCGAAACTCCGGACGCAGTTGAGGCTTCGCATAAACTCGAAAAGATTTTGAGCGAAGGCGAAAAAAGAGCGGTCGCGCTCGCCGATTTTCTCACCGAAATCGCTATGGACGAAACCAGCCGAGGCATTGTGCTTGACGATCCGGTTACTTCGCTCGACTGGGAATGGAAGGAAACGGTTGCAACTTGTCTCGCCGCCGAAGCTAAAAAGCGACAGGTAATAGTCTTCACGCACGATTTGCATTTCCTTTCACTACAGAAAAAATACTGTGAAAATTATCAAGCTGAAATCACTTCACACTGGATCAAAAAAGAAGGGGCGGACAAACCCGGTTTTGTTTATCTTGATAACAGTCCTATTGCCGAGCGCGAAATGCGCGACACAAAACAGGCTTCTGCGTTTTTGCAACAGGCAAAAGATGCAAACAATCCAGTCGAAACCGAATACTTTTTGCAGCAAGGCTTCGGCTGTTTGAGAACATCTTACGAGGCACTTGTGATTTACGAGATTTTCGGGCAAGTCGTCCTTCGCTTTGAAGAGCGCGTCAGCATTGATCGGCTAAAAGATGTAGTTGCTCAGTCGGAGATACTCGATGAAGTAAGACAAAAATACGATTTGGTTTCGCGCTATGTAACCGGGCATCTGCACAGCGACGCTTTCCACGCGCAACCTGCCGATTGTGACTTACTAAAAAGAGAAATAGACGATTTCGACACGCTTAAAGGTAAAATCAAAAGTATCAAGAAGCAAAATAAAAAAACATTGCTGCAAAACGGCTGAAGTTAAATTTACCTACTAACGTAAAAAGTCAGTCGTTCAAACTTTTAATTTGAGACCATTCGATTTTATATTTAAGTAGGTATTTTGACAGCCGATCCGAATCGTTTTTTGATTTTTTCAAGGCTAATGATTTCGGAAATAAAATTCTGGCAGCATCGGCAATCGTGCGACATTTGCAGCAGACGGCGAGAACCGCTTCAAGCTGAATCAACTTAAAATCATCAATCGCGTTTAATTGTTCTTCGGTTAATAATTTTTCAACAAATTTTTTCCGTTGAAGAGGGGATGGTTCAATCCAACTTTGATGAAGTTCTAATATTTCTCTTTCGACAATTTCGACGGTGATTCGTCCGGTGGATGAGAGCGTTGCCATTCGGTCAATTGCCCTACTCAAATCACGGAAATTCCTTTTCCAAACAGCGGCGGAAGAAATGGCAAATTCAATAAATTTACTTCTCGCTTTAGGCGTAAACGAAACGGCTTGTTTTCGGCGTTTCGTTAATTGTAGTAACTCGAAATCAATATTGGGTTCGATGTCTTCGCGGCGGTGTTTAAGTCCGGGTAATACGAATTTCCAATGTTCGAGCCGCGCCAATAAATCTTCGCGGAAAAGTTTTTGTTCTACAAGCTCATAGAGATTAGCATTTGTGCCGGCGATAAGTTGAAAATCGCTTTTTTTATGCTCATCAGCACCGTATGGCAAAAACTCTTTTTCTTCGAGCGCGTGAAGCAACATTGCCTGTTCTCCCTGTCCGAGTTCGGCAATTTCATCAAGAAACAATACCCCTTTATTTGCCGAAAGCAAAAGCCCTGACCGCTTATTAATTGCGCCGGTGAATGATCCTCTTAAATGTCCGAATAGAGCCGACATTGCACCATCACCTTTGATTGTCGCACAGTTGACCTTAATGAATTTGCCGGAAACTTTTTTGCTCGAAGCTTTTAAGTTGTAAATGCGGCGGGCAAGTTTGGTTTTTCCCGCGCCGGTCGGACCGAGCAGCAAAATCGGCTCGGTGGATTGAACTGCAACGCGCTCCATAAATTCGATTAAATTATTGAAATCATCATTTTGAGTGTCTATGCTGTCTTTCAGGTAAGAAATATTTTTCTGGCTCTGCTCTTCAAAATGAACGCGCGAACGCATACGATCAAATTCGCTGTGTCCGAGGTCAACTATTTCGTAAATTCCTGATTTCTCCTTTGTAGATTGAGTGATCGGCGATGTCTGAATCAATTTGCCTGGGAAAATCTTTGATTCCGCAAGCAAAAACATACAGATTTGTGAAACGTGCGTGCCGGTCGTTAAATGCAAAAAATATTCTTCACCTTCACAGTCGAAATCATATTTGGTTACAAAATCATATAAAATTCTGTAAACTTCGGGGAAATTCCACGGATCTTCAAAATCAACTAGGCACGGATTGACAACTGTATTCGGCGAAACTTCTTTAATATCCGCCGTGACATTTTCCATTAAATCTTTAATTTGTGATTGATAAAGTAGTTCGCAACGGTCGAACAACAATTCGGGATGCTGAAAAAGCGAAACCGTTGGTCGCCACTTTTTCCATCGCTTATCGCCTGTGTATTTATCCTTTTCGCTTCCAAGCCAACCAATAACTACTTTTTTCAAGGGCATATAAAAAATTATAAACTCTTATCTAAATTTATACTTTTATACAATTTAAAAACCAAAAAATCAAATCCATATAATTAAAATAATCTCTTTATCTATAGTAGTTTAGTGACCATTAATCGCTAAGTTTTCAATTTGGCACAACGAATGCTTGTAGTCAGGTAGCGAATTTTTATTTTCGCTTGATCATACATCAAACGGGATTCTCAAAATGACGGAAAAGAGTTCCCTATCTTCAAAAGTAAAACACTGGCAAAAATAGGAGAAAGCAAATGAGTTGGAATTACGATAAAAGCAAAGAAAGAGTAAAGAAACACGCCGACAATTTGGGCGAAATACAAATTGAAAAATTAAAACGCGAAGCCGACCTCAACAAACTTTTAACAGAAACTTGTTGTCGGGACATTCACGGGGCGCACGTTTACGTTCACATTAGCAATTTCGCAAAAATGGCGACCGAAAAAGTTACGAATGAAAAAGAATATAAGCGATTCATTCAAGCCGTTCACATTTATCAGCGCGAAGTCGCCCGTATCGTCGAACACGATGACAAATTCGATGGTCTGCGCGTTCACTTCCAAGGGGCAAAGCTGCACGCCCTTTTTTACCGACCGATTGACAAAACTGAAAAGCTGGCTATTAAGGCGTTCTTCTTGCAATTAGTTCTGAAGGACTTTGTTTGCAATGTTTTCAATCCGGCGTTTCCTTTCCACGACGATTTTGAAGTAGCAGGTGGGGCGGATGTCGGCGATGTAACCGGAACCCGTAATGGCAGCCGTGACGACCGTGAACTTTTGTTTCTCGGCGCGGCGGCAAACTACGCTGCTAAAATTATCAATAAGGCTGGACAGCTTCGCGTCACGAAAGAACTATTTGATGCACTGCCGGAAAAACTGCAAGAATACTGTGACCAAATCACCGATGATGTTTATCAGATTCAGAAAATTAGCCAAGCAACGCTCGATGAATTGCATGAGGAATACGGCATTCTTTGGGACCGCGAAGCAAGCGAGAAACGAATCAAAGACGACAAGACAAACTACCCGCTCAAAGACATCGAATACAGTTCGGCGAACACTCTGATTGACCTTGACCTGCTCGGAATCACCAATAACAAGCGTGTCCTTGCGGCTTCTATTTACGGCGACGTTACCGGATTTACGGCTTATATTGACGAAGCTGACACTGATGAAAAGAAAAAAGAGGCTCTAAAAGTCCTTCACGTTATTCGCAAAGAAATGGCAACAGTCATCAAAAAAGATTTTGAGGGAATTCGGGTTCAGTTTCAAGGCGACCGCGTGCAGGGACTTTATCATTTACCAAAAGATGTCGAAGCCGATATTGCCACTGAAGCTGTTGATGCCGCTATTGGGTTGCAATCCTCAATGGAAAAAACCATTAAGGAAGTTCTGCCGGAAGCCAAGCATCTCAAACTTGCGGTTGGCGTGGATTTAGACAAAACGCTTGTCACTAAACTCGGTACACACGCGCACCGCGACCGGATATGTCTCGGAAAGGGTGTTGAATCGGCGGCAAAACTCGAAGAAAAATGCAGCGGCGGGCAAATCGGTATTTCGAAACGGATTTACGACGCATTGCCCGAACGGTTGAGCAAGCACTTCAGTTACGACAACATATTGAAATGCTATGTTGCGGAAAACTTGACCGCCGATAAAGTCGAGCGAGCCGCAAAAGCCGTACATGCTGTTGCGGGCGCGCCAGCATTCATTAATAGTTCCAAAAAATCTGGAATAGAAATTTCTCATAAGGAATCTGAAGATGCGCGAATGGTTATCCCTGCTCGGTCATACGCCAGCGAATAAAAAAGGCGAAAAGTGGTATGAGCTGGATGCGGGCGATGCGCGTCTCGCTCATGACCGCCGTCTTCTTGATAGTAAATATCCGAGCTTAAAATACGCTTTGAATTTTCAAACCTTCAAAGCTGTTTTGCAAGGAGAGGTTGTTCTTCGTGAAGAAAATAGCGGAATACCAACGCCTATCAAGGTTAAGATTCTTTTCCCAGATGATTATCCTAAAAGCGAACCAATCGCAATGGATGATGGAAACAACTTTGTACATATAGCTGACCGCCATTTTCATCCACACGGAGCATGCTGTTTATGGCTGCCGGTTGAAACTCAATGGAACAAAAAAGACGAAAATACTCTGCTTAATTTTGTTGACCAATTAGTGATTTTTTATGAAAGACAGCTAATATATGATTCGTGTGGGTACTGGGTGTGGGGGGAGCGAGGGCACGGCGAAAAGGGATTCATTGAATATTTCGGAGAGATTTTAGGTGGCGACAGTAAAATGGTCGAAGCGTTTCTGCCAGTATTATCAAGTGACCCCTCTATTTCAAATAAAGCTAAATGCCCATGTGGAAGTAATCGCAACTACAGTCTCTGTCACAAGCAGAAAGTTGAATTTATTAAAAATTCGTTTAAAAATTAAGTTAGCAAAAATTATTAAGAATTTTCGTTTATAAAATTAATAGGATCAAAAATCAAATAAAATATTTATGTTAAAAAGATTTGAAGGTGATAAGGGAAGAAGGTTGCTTCTCGAAAGTTTGCGTAAAAGTCGTCTAGTTAATCAAGATGCAAAGGCGGCAGAAAAGCTGGCTGAAGTGGGTAAACTTGAAGCTTACGAAAAAGGGAAAGTTTTAATAAAAGAAGGAGAAACTGATAATGATGTTTATTTTATTCTCTCAGGAGAAGCGCAATTATCAGTAAAAGGTAATAAATTCGGCACAAGAAAATCCAACGACGTTGTCGGCGAAATGGCAGCCGTCGATGGAACAAAACGCCGATCAGCCACTTTGACCGTAATAGAAGATATAGTGGTATTGAAAGTAACTGAGTCTGACTTTCTTGAAACTATTGAGGAATTCCCAGCTCTATATAAAGAACTTTATATTGTTCAGTCGGAAAGATTACGCGAAAGATCAAAATTTATTGAAGAATCCAATAATAATCCTGTTTTATTCATCGGTTGCTCAGTAGAAAGTTTACCCCTTGCTGAAGAAATTCAACTAAAATTGAAACATGCAGATATAGATGTTGAAATTTGGGACGACGGAATTTTTAGTCCATCTGAATATACTATTGACGACTTACAGAAAATGGCGAGTAGAGCCGATTTTGGCGCATTCATTTTTCATATTGATGATGTTGTCAGAAGCCGAGGTAAGCAATATTTTGCTCCCAGAGATAATACAATATTTGAGCTAGGATTATTTATGGGAAAATTAGATAGAAATAGGAATTTCATTATTTATGACAAAGATTCGAAGATAAAAATTCCTAGCGATCTTTTTGGCATCACTCCAATAACATATTCATTGAAATCAGGGAAAAGTTTGACTAGCGCTGCAGGAACAATTTGTACAGAAATGAAGAAGAAGATTGGAATTCTTGGCGTAAAGTAATGATAAAACTATGGCATTGACCGATGATCTCAAAATAGAAGTCAAAAATATTTTTTCTGAACAATGGCAAAAAAGAAATGGAACGAAAATTCCTGAAACTAACGATCTTAAACTTAGTAATGACGCAGTTTTGCTTGAGGGGGTAGTATTATATGCGGATTTAGCAGACTCAACAGACCTTGTAGATAGGAAAAAGCCCGAATTTGCAGCAGAAATATATAAGACTTATCTTCATTGTGCTTCCAAAATAATAAAGAATCGTGGTGGTATGATCACGGCATTTGACGGTGATCGAGTTATGGCTGTTTATATTGGAGACAGGAAAAATAGTGCAGCTGGTGAAACTGCCTTAAGAATTAATTATGCTGTCAACGAAATAATTAACCCTGCAATCAAAAATCAATATCCAGAATCCGATTACTCAGTAAAGCAGTCCGTGGGAATTGATAGGTGCGAATTATTTGTAGCAAGAACGGGGGTACGCGGCTCGAACGATTTGGTGTGGGTCGGACAAGCAGCTAACTATGCTGCAAAACTCTGTTCATTACGGAATGGCAATTATAATTCCTATATAACAGAAAAGGTTTTTAAAATGTTCAGCGATGACGTGAAATTCAGCGATAGTGAAAAAACAAAACCTATGTGGGAAAAGCGAAAATGGACAGAAAAAAATATAATCATTTATAGATCAAATTGGAAGCAAAAACTTTAATAAATAAGGATTTTACGCTTCTCGGGAATGATTTTAATGTCAACGCGAAGTTAAATGCGATCTATAAATTTTCTGGTTTCTTCAATAATATCGCGAAATTTCTTAATGATTCCCGGATTTTCTTCCCTATTATCCAAAATCTGGCATTCCTCATACGGTAGGTAAATGGTCAGCATCGTGCCCACAGAAAGATCGAAATGATTGCGGTTAGTTTTCTCGAAGATATCCTCCCAATTAGGGTATTACGAAGATTTAAGTAAAAATATACTGTAAGGAATGGCTTTTACTGAGTAACAGAAAACGCTCGTTTCTTGTTACTCCAGTATTAAAGCCAAGAAATCTTTGTAAACGCTATGAATTCAGTAAAATAAACTGGT
>JBGTIH010000103.1:0-31074 GCA_041745765.1 Pyrinomonadaceae bacterium
ATCCGCAAACTGCTCGGAAGTAAAAACAAATTCCGTGCCGCCCGACTCTCCGCGCCTTTTATAACCGATTCTGTTTTGCGGTTTCGGTTTCAATTCATCATCTAAATCGTGAAAGTCGGAATGTGCGCGTTTGTCTATGGCAGCGATGATTTTCCGGCAGCCTTCCGAAACGTCGAACGCTCCGATCCCACCGCGCCTGTCCAACCATTCATTGAAAAGTCTGATCGTAACGCTTTTCACTTCGCCGGTCTGCCAATCGGTCAAACCGATTCTCGTCGCCAAAAATCCTCCGGTTCCGACTAATGCGAATTTCTCGGCGACTCTAAAAACCTCGCCGCTCGCTTTCGGGTCAACGTAATGTTGAAAAAAATTGATTCCGGCTTCTTCGATTGTTTCTTTTACTTTGTCGTAATTATCAACCGTATATTGAATAAATTCACGAATCGCCGCGCCGTAAAAGCTGACGCTCACCCGGTTCAAATAAGAAGAAAATTCCGCACCGTTATTAAATCCGTGAAGATTTTCAAAAATTCCGTGCGCGTTTTCGGGAACGGCGGAAATATCTATAAACCGGGCTTCCTGACCGCCGAAAGTCTGCTCTTTAGTTTCGCGGGTTAAATCCTGAAACGAAAGTTCACCGCTGGAGAGAAAAAGCAAAAGCCATTCGTCACGTTTTCGCGCCGTGATGTCTTTTGTCATACGCGATGTGGCAAAGCCGTTGGACAGCATATAAATGAGCTTTCCGACATCCTCGACGCGTTTTATTTCCTTAATCTCGTCCAAAGGTAATAAAAGATGATTGTGAAAAGCGGCGACGGCTTCGATGCCGTTCTGCGTTCCGCGCCAGGTTTCGTTAAAACCGTTTTCGCCATTGCAGCCCAGAACGCTTCCGGCGACTTTCAACGCGGAACTTTTTCCCGTGCTGGATTCACCGCGAAAATGAAAACCGCCGCCGAGTTGCCCTGACAGAGGCAAAAGAATTGACGCAAAGGCGCAGCTTACCGCAAAGATCAGACGCGAGTTGCCGACACAATATCGGGCAACATTTTCGCGCCACTCTTCAGCCGTTCCCTGAGCTTTGAGCTTTTTTATTTTTGAATGCGTGCCGTGGAGAAGATAACCGGCGTTTTCCGCGTCCGAACTACTGATAATTTTGTCGGGCAGAACAAAAGATTTGCCCTGCCAGCCGGTTTTATAAACGAGCGTCAGACGTTTTTCAGGTTTTGAATAGATCAAATAATCAACCAGTCTGAGCTTTTCGCGGGAATTGATTATCAAACCGCTCGCGACCAGTTCGCCTAAAATCCTCTGCGGTTCGGTAACAAGCTGGCGCAGCGGCACATTGATTTGCTTGGTGCGCCCGTCGTCATCGGTAAATTCGACGATCTGCGTCCGCTCGCCGTCGTCCGCGTCTTTGCCGGTGGCAACGACCTTCAAAGGCGAACAGATAAACGTTTCGACTTCTTTTACTTTGCCGCCCCGCGTTTTCTCGTAGAAAATGTAAAGCAAACCCTGTTCGGTCAGTCGGTAGTTTTCAAGCCCGTCGCTTGTCTGAATTGTCTCGATTTCCGAATCTTTTTCACGGGAAAGATTCAGCCACCGGCGAAGCAGTGCAACGGTCTTCGCATTGGTCAGTTCGGTCAATCTCGGAAAACCTATGACATTCTGTTCATTCTGAATCCGCTCGTATGTGGTTTCGACGGCTTTAAGTCTGTCGGATTTTTCCTTGTCCTTCGCTACCTCGCAGATCGCTGTGATGAACAGATAAGCGTCTTCAAAAGAAAAGCCGTTGGTGAGCAAAGCACCGCTGACGCACAAACTTAGATCATGCCGTTTCGTATCAACCCAAAACTCCGCAAGCAATGAAGCGGCAGCCAACTTGCCGACTGCGCCGCGCAGTTCTTCAAAGGAAATTTGCGCCGGCTCGCCGTTTGCATCCCAGGTAACAGGCTCTCCGCTTTCGTGAACCGAGCCGGGAAAAACCGTCTGCGTTCCCGCTGCACGAATTTCGACGATCATTTCCGTATATTGAAACTTTTCCGTTTTGGCTTCCGGGCAATAATAAAGGTAGTGACTTCGACGCTTACTTTTGCGTCCGAAAACGGCGTTCGTTTCGGGCAAAAAGTGGGCGGCAAGTTGAACAGACCAAAAATTGTCCAAATCCACGTCCACTAGATCTTTGGACGCTGCGCCCAGTAAAACCCCTATATTCTGTGGTTTACCGTTGCCGTTATGAAAGCGTTTGGAGAGATTATTTTCGGGGTGGTATGTTGAAAGACCACCTTTGGTATGCTGAACAGACCACCCCGCATAATTCGGATTTTTTGAACGAAACGGTATCGGAATCGGCTGCCAGCCTTTCAAATGATACTCGGTAGCGATTTCAAGCCGTGTTTTGGCTGCGGATTTTTCATTTTCAATAATTTTTATGTTATTATTCATAGACAAACTGGTATTGAAAGACGGTTTATGACTGTCTTTTCGTATTGTTGAAGCGATTTCTACTCTTGGTCGGGTGAATCGCTTCTTTCCTTTTTACATCGAAATTTACGGCTTCATCCGCAATTTCGTCCTGTGTTTTGCGCTTACCCGTAGTAAGCCATTCTTTTAGCTCTCTGCGCGAAAAATACAGCTTTTTGCCGCGTTTTGAATGCGGAATTTCTCTTCTGGAAACCAAACCGTAAATCGTCGGTTTCGCAAGTCCGGATACTTCAATCGCCAGTTCAATGCCGCCGATCTCGTCTTCGCGCTCTTTTTCCTCCTGCTCCTCAAAATAATTTCGTAATTCATTCCTGATCGCCTTGGAAATATCATCGATCGTTAAGTTCGTAACTGTTATATCCATCAAAATCACCTCAAATTTATATTTGGTGATTTTTGTTTATACAATTTATATGCCAAAACTAGACATCTAATAAAATCAATAACTTAGAGATATTTTTTCTTATCGTTTCTTCGTAACTGTTCACGCTGGCGACACCTGAACTGTTCACGCTGGCGACACTTTTTGGTGGAGGTCATCACTTCAATTTGATCCGATTAACGGCTTCGCGTTTCTTTTCGTCGATAATCTTGGCGTAAATTTGCGTCGTTTGCAGATTCTTGTGCCCGAGCAGTTTCGAAACCGTATAAATATCCGTTCCGAGAGTGATCTGCAAAGTCGCGAAAGTGTGCCGGAAAGAATGAAAAGTGATCTTCCGGCTGATGCCCGCGCTTTTGGTCCAGCCCGGCAAAAAAGCACATTGCCAGTATTCCAGTTTCGGAAAAACTTTTGCGGTATCTTTAGCATTTTCGCCGAGTAATGAAAAAGCTTCATCGCTGATCGGCAGAGTCTCCGCACCCTTAGTTTTTTTCTGTTTGAACCGAATATAATATCCCTGTTCTTCACTGTGCTGAATTTCGCTCCAGACAAGCTTTTCAACATCCGAATACCGCAAGCCGGTCAGCGCGGAAAATAATGCCGCCCGCCGCAGATCTTCATATTCAAAAGGCGTTTTTGCTAAATTTTGCAGTTCTTCGAGCGTTAAAAATTCGCGCTGCGTATCCTGAAGCTTGATCGATTTGATCCGGTAAGCCGGATTCGCCGAAATCATTTTATCGTCAAACGCGCCTCGAACGGCGACCTTGAATTTATCGAAGTAATTCGAAGCCGTGTTGCGCGACAGCTTGCCGTTTTCAAGCAGATATTCTTTGAACTTTTCGCAAAACTGCGGCGTCAGATCGGCGAATTTACACTCTCCGCCGGTGAATTTTTCGAGGTATTTATAAACCGAATTCCAGTTTTCATAACTGCTTTGCGAAAGCTTTTTTTTACCTTCGGTCATTTTCTCAAAATAATTGAGAAAGCTTTTCTGTTTGTTCCGAACTGTCACGAAACCATAGCTGCCGGCTTGAAATTCGAGCTGCCGCTGCGCCCGAATATTCTCGCCCAGCATTTTTGTCTGTTTATTATGGTCTCTTTCTATTTCGTTTTTCGGCTTTTCAAAAATATGAAGCCGCAAATGCTCGCGCCGAGTCTGCTTATTCGTTTCCGGGTGCGTGATCGGCGGGTAAAAGTCCAGATATAGACTTATTTTGCCGTGTTTGAGTTTCTTCTCGCGCAGAAAAACTTTGATCATAACTTTTTATGAAAACAAACTGTCGATATCGGTTCGTTTAATGACGATCCGCCTTCCGAAACGAACCGCGTTCAAACGATTCTCCTTGATCGCCCGGCTGACGGTTGAGCGGCTGATGCCGAGTAAGCCACAGACCTCTTCGACTTTTAAAAAGTCTTTCGCCTGAACAGCAGCGATCGGGATCGAAACGCTTTTCACGGTTTCGAAATTGCTCTTTTTGATTTTTGAATTTCTTGTCCGGGCTTTATAAGCCATCGAAGCGCAGCGATGCTGGCAATATTTCGTAACGGTCGTCCGAGCCGTAAACTCGTTTCCGCAAAATTCGCAGATGCGCTGTATTGAAATGTTCGAGCTCATTTTTGCCTTTTCACACGATTGATTTGCAATGTGTCTATATGTGTCATAATTTGTCCAAAACATTTTTTGAAACTTGATCATGACGCAGAAAACACAAACAGAATACAGAAAGATACATAAAAACACAAACTAAAACGAAACATCAATAAATACCTAAAACAGAAAAAGCCCATATATATAGGCTTTTATTGGATATTTTATTTTTTTATTATTGTTACTTGTTGCTTCTTACTTTCCGATACAAAAAGTTGAGAAAATTCGTGTCAACACATCTTCAGTCGTAGTTTCGCCTGTAATTTGTCCGAGATAACGAATGGCGTTATGCAAGCCGATTAAAACTATTTCTTCGCTCATTTTTTGTTCGAGCAAGTTTATCGAACTTTCAATTTCGCTTTTTGAACGCAGGAGTAAATCATAATGCCGGGCATCGGAAATGAGAAAGCCGGAGTTTTCGGCTTCAGGTGGATGAAACGGTTCGATAATTGCTTTTTGCAGCTTGTCTAAACCGGCGCCGGTTTTGGCAGAAACCTTGATAATTTGGGATTTTAGACTTGAGATTTGGGATTTTATTTCGTTATTGATGCTCAAATCAATTTTGTTAATTACGATGATTTGATTGAAATCATTTGTCATTTTTAAAATTTCTTGATCTTCAACTGTCAAACTTTCCGAGCCATCAAGCAAAACAATGACCAAATCGGCATCAGCCATAGTGCGTTTTGAACGCTCGACACCGATAATTTCAACCGTGTCAGAAGTTTCGCGCAAACCGGCGGTATCAATCAGCGAAACGGGAATATTTTCGATAACGAGTTTTTCGTGAAGCTGGTCGCGGGTGGTTCCAGCAATATCGGTTACAATTGCACGGTCTTGTCCGAGTAAAGCATTGAAAAGGCTCGACTTCCCGACATTCGGGCGACCGACGAGCGCGACTTTTATTCCTTCCCGAAGCAGTTTTCCGGCTTGAAATGTCAAAGCCATTTTATCGAGATTTTCGGCGATTTCAGTTAATTTCTTATTGATTTTTTCAGATTCAAAATCGGGCAAATCGTCTTCGACAAATTCCAGCGTTGATTCTAAAACGACGATAACATTGAGCAATTCATCTTTAAGCGGCTGAAGTTCGTTGGAAAGTTCGCCGCGAAGTTGGCGAATGGACTGCCGTGCCGAGGCAACCGATTGTGCATCAATCAAATCGCGGATGGCTTCGGCTTGCGAAAGATTCATTTGCCCGTTTGCCAATGCGCGAAGCGAAAATTCTCCGGCGTCTGCCATTCGCGCATCGAGTTTTAAGCAAAAATCTATGATTTGGCGCAAAATGACCGGCGAACCGTGGCACGAAATTTCAATTACGTCTTCGCCCGTAAATGATTGCGGAGATTTGAAATAGGTAATCAGAGTTTCGTCTAAAACTTCTTTTGTTTCGAGGTCAAAGATTTTTTTGAGATAGGCAAAACGCGGTTTCGGTGAGAAGTTTTCGTCTTTTGTAAGTTTTCTGACAATCGCCAGAGAATCTGCGCCGCTTAAGCGAATTACACCGATCCCGCTTCGTCCGAGAGGTGTTGCCGGTGCGACGATTGTACTCATAGTTTCAGATTTCAGATTTCAGATTTGAATTTATTTTAAGCGAACTTGCAACCGCCGATCTTTGCCTGCGCCGACTGATTCGGTTAATAAATCTTCTTCCGTTTGCAAAGACAGATGAATGACGCGCCGTTCGGTCGAATTAAGAACACCGAAAGTGAACGGCAAACCGTTTTTGCGGACATTTTGAGCGGCAAACCGCGCCATTGCCTGAAGTTCGGCTTTGCGCGTCCGGCGGAAACTGTCAGCGTCGCAAATAAAGCGATGCTCGCGGTCGAGTTGTCTGCCGTAAATCTGAAACAAAAGCGTTTCAAAAGCATCGAGCAACTCTCCATTTTCGCTCATTAAATATGAAGAATCTTCGCCTTCAAAATTCAAGACGCAGCCTTCATCAGTCCATTCGTCGGAAATTTTAACGTCTAATTTCATTTCAGTTAAAATTTCAGTTAAAAAATCTTTGGCATTTTGGCAAACTTCATTCATAAAATTTTACGAGGTCGAAAGTTTCGGTTTCTTTTTCTTTGCCACGACCGGCGCAGGTTCTTCTTCTGCGGGCGGTTCGGGGGCTTTAACAAAATGATTGATAATTAATTGCTGAACAAAACTGATAATATTTCCGGCAAACCAATACAAAAGCAGACCGGCGGGCGCACTCCACATAAAGAAGAGCATCATTACAGGCATCAGATAAATCATCATCTTTTGTTGCATCTGCTGTTCGGGCGTAGTGGGCGCGGGGGTCGGCGAAAATTTCATCGCTAAAACCATCGAAAGAGCAAAACCGAATTCGAGCAAATGATACGGGTCTCCGGCGGAAAGATCGGGCAACCATAAAAATGAAGCCTGACGAAAACCGAGTGAAACACTGACCGTAATATAAACCGCAATTAAAAACGGAAACTGCAAGATCATCGGCAGACAGCCACCAATCGGAAGCGCGTCTTTTGTCATCTTCAATTGCTGCATCTGCAATTCGCGCATTTTCGGATCGTCGTTGGGAATGCCTTTCTTCTGCATTGCCTTCATTTTATCCTGCAACTCCTTCATTTTAGGAGCGTTAGCCGCACTCTTTTTGAAGGATTTAGAGGAAAACCAACGAAGCGGAAACAGCAAAGAATAAAACAAAAACGTAAAAATGATGATTGCGCCGCCGTAATTATGTGTAAAGTTATAAAGAAAATTAAGGGAGTAAGTAATCGGACGAGAAAGCGGTTTTGCTATAAAGCTAAACCAGCCGTAATTGATAAAATCTTCAATATCTATCGGTCTGCCGACGGTTTCCGACAAAACTCCGTTATATTGGCTCAGAACAAAATAATCCTTTGTTCCGGTATAAATCTTCGTGGTCGAACCGTCGGCTGTAACCGGAACAAACGCCGATAATAAATGTCTGGTCTGTTTTGTATAAGGGCTTCGCGTAATCCAACCGAAAATGCTGTTGTAAACCGGATTTATCTCAACTTCGTATTTTGAAGCGTGAAATTCCAAACCTTGAATCGGTTGAGCAGGAATCGCCGCCATCGCAAAATATGTATCGCCGACACCTGCCCAGTCAACATTTCCGGGAACAGCCGTCAGCCCTTGTTCTTTTCCGTCAACTATTGATGCTGAATAAAATCTTTCATTATCGCCGTTGATCGTTGCCATACCTTCGGGTTCGACCTGATAAAAATTATAAAAATTTACGCCTTGATCGCCGATGCTCGAACCGATTAAAAGTTTTGTGTTTGGAACGGTTTGCCCGTTTCGGGTTAATTTAATCTGGATGTCGGATAAATAACTGTCGGCACGGAAAATAAAACTTTTGGTAATTTCCAAACCGCCGGCTTCATCTCGCAGAATAAAATCAACCTGCTGACTTTGATCGCCGTTAAGCTCTATGTTTTCTTGAATTGCAGAAACTTGATAATTTCTTTGATTCAGAAAATTATCGAGATTTTGATCACCTGTCGAAAGCCGAAACGGAACTTCACGAGGCTCTCGTTTTAATGCTTCCGGCGGAATGAGTTCGAGCGGTTTTTTATTTTCTTCGGACGAACCTTCGGCAAACAAAAGTGTTCCGTTTGTATCATTGAGCGAAACATTTTTCAGCAAAACCCAGCTCGTCGCCACCGCGCCTTTTGAATCGAGTTTTACTTGATACAGCGGCGTTTTAATCGTGATTTCTTTATTCGGAATTTCGTCCGGGGTTTCAGGTACCGGCGGAGCGGTTTGCGGCTGCGCTGTTTCAGTAGCGACGGTCGCTGCCGTATTTGAATTTACCTGTTCGGTATTGGTATTTGCCGCGTTCGGATCGGGTTTCGGTGGAGGAAACAAATATCCCCAACCGAATAAAACCACCATCGAAAGGATCGCGGCGAGCAAAAACCGAACTTGTGTTTCTCTATCTGATCTGTCAGCCATTTTTTTTGTTTGTGATTTACAATTATAACTATCTGTAAATACTAAAATTATTTAACGGGATCGTGTCCGCCTTTGCAAAAAGGCTGACAGCGCAGTATGCGTGTAAATCCCATCCAGGAGCCGCGAGTCGCGCCGTATTTTTCGACCGCTTCCATCGCGTAGGTCGAACAACTCGGCGTAAAACGGCACGAAGGCGGTAAAAAAGGCGAAATCCACGATTTGTAAAAGCGCAAAAAATCTAAAATTAAAAACTTCATTTTGCTTCCCTTACGACGCTTTCTTCGCCTTTGCCTAGTTCTGATTCTCTAACCCGCGCAACGATTTGCCGAAATTCTTCTAAAGGTTTATCGAGTTTGACTTTAAGTAAATTGCGGCGGGCATTTAAAACCCAATCAAAATTTACTTGTAATTCGTTTAACTCCGCTTTGCTCAAACGAAAGGCTTCGCGAAGCAGACGTTTTGCACGATTTCTTTGAACTGCTTTTCCGACCGCTTTTTTAGAAGCCGTAATGCCCAAACGCTGAAAAGACGTTTCCGACGGCATAATAAAAACCGTCATAAAACGCCCTTCGATTCGCTTTCCTTTTGCATAAACCTTTTGAAACTCGCGCGGTTTACGCAAACGATTTTCCTTCGGCAGCCCGAAATTTAATAGTGGAACGGCGTTAATCTCTTGCGTCCTTTCGCCCTGCGGCGTTTGATTACGTTGCGTCCCGATGCTGTTTTCATTCTCGATCTGAAGCCGTGTTTTTTGGCACGGCGGCGATTGTTTGGTTGAAATGTTCTCTTTGGCATAATTACTCATCTCCTCACTCAAAAGTGAAACTTTAGATTTTATGTATATTTTCAAGCCTTGTCAAAGCGAAATTGGAAAAATAGGCGTAAATTATCGCCACAAATCAAAAGTTGCTGCGTTTAATCTCAAATGGGATTATTTACAGGATTATTAGATTTATTAGCGTGGTTCGTGGTTTATGGATTTATGTTTGTCTTCATTTTCTTTCTGGTATTTACGGTTGCGATGAGAGATCGGGATACAAAATTAAAAATTCGAGAAGTTACGCAGAATGTTATAAAATTGCTTTTTCGATGATTTTGCGTCCGACGATCTCGTAATTTCCTTCCACGATTTTCTTCACCGATTCGATATAAAGCGCGTGTTCATATTTTAAAATCCGCACTGAAAGAGTTTCCGCCGTATCCTCGTCTTTTACTTCAACCGTCTTTTGCGCGATGATCGCGCCGTGATCGAGATGTTCGTCAACAAAATGAACCGTGCAGCCCGAAACCTTTACGCCGTATTCAATCGCCTGTTTCTGCGCGTCCAAACCGGGAAACGCTGGAAGAAGACTCGGGTGAATATTCGTGATTCGATTCGGAAAAGCTTTGATAAAACCCTTTGATAAAAGCCGCATATAACCCGCCAGACAAACGAGTTCAACGCCGCGCTTTTTTAATTCGCCGATTATTTCCGCATCGTGTTCTTCACGCGAACGCTTATTTCGAGAGATGCAAACCGTTTCAATTCCGTGCGTCCGGGCTTTTTCCAAGCCCTGTGCGCTTTTTTTGTCGCTGATTACAACCACGACTTCAGAATCGGGTATAAAACCGCTCTGCACCGCTTCCGCGATTGCCGACATATTCGAACCGCGTCCTGAAATTAAAATACCGATTTTCATAAATTCTCAATCTTCGGGCGGATACCAGCCAACGCCGACCCGATATGTTCTTGTTTCTAAAGCTAACTGATTATTGACTTTAAGAGCATTAACCGTTGCACGTCCACATATTGTTTTACCCATAATTGTTGCTTTATCCGAATCGAATTCAAAATGTATTTTCCATTTTTGTTTTCTGGGATTGAAAATTGGAATTTTTCTTTTAGTCTTCGGACTCAACGCCGTGCGTTTGCTTTTAAAGGTGTTACAAAAAGGACATGCCAGCCATAAATTTTCTTTTGTTGATGTTCCGCCTTTAGCGCGTGGAAAATATGCTCTATCTCTAGCCAAGCCAGAATGTATTTTTGTTTGTCCAAGCAATAACCGCAACGATTTTTGGCTTCGTTGCGGATTTCTTTGTCTAATTTTTTCGGAAGTTTGCTCATTTTAAATCGTCGGGAGTTTTAATTAAACCGCGCTGAACGGCTTCATAAATTCCTTGAGATTTTCGCAAATTTCCGACTTGGTAAACTCTAAATAAAGCGTCTAACTCGTTTTTCTCAAGCGGTGTAATTACGTCTTCACGTTGTTTTTCAAGCAATTGACTCATCCGCGCATTTTCGGCTTCGGACATTTTCATATTAGCCACCGCTAAAACTTCTTCATCCGAACAATTAATCAAAGTCCTTTCCAAACTTTCTGTTTCTTCATCAACAGCTTTGCGAACCGCATTTTTGACAAATTCCGCAACGCTTTTCTTATTTGCACGCGCGAGTCGGGAAACATTTTGATACAAACTTTCAGGCAATTAATTTTACGCTGATTTCCATAAACTAAAACTCCGAAATAATTTTAACACGAAAAATACTTCGACAGAAAAATAAAATAAAATGCCGCCTTTGAATGTTAAGCAGGTGGCATAAATAATCAGGTAGTTTAAAAAGTTTTGGAGCGCGCGCGTCTACGCGGCTTTTTCCGCCGTGCTTCTCTGGCGGTTGCCGCCTAAAGGCGCGCGCTCCAAACATAAATCGAAAATCTTTCATTACTTTTGCTCACTTGCTCAGATTGACTGATAATCACCAGATGCCGAACTTGAACAGTTAAACCAAAGGTTTCACGCGCAAACAAAAAGTGATAAAATATCCATTGAAACGAGATTGTTTTCAGTTGAAATATTCGTGCAAAAAATTAAATCTACTAAAAAAATCGTTTCACTCTATTTCATCTCACATTTTTAAACATCTTTTGGAGAAGGTATTGTTATAAAAAAATCGTAACTGAATAGGTCTTTGGCTTTTGGTCTTGGGTCTTTGAAAAAGTCTTTTCAATAAAAGCACCTTATTTTGAAACGACACTCAGAACATCAGAGCAAAAATCAAAGACCAAAAGCCAAAGACCAAAGACCTATTCAGCTACAAAAAATCAATTAAAATCTGTGTTTATCTGTGGATAAAATTTCTTTCGGAGAAAATCGAAAATGCAAGACGAAAAAAAAGAACTTGTTCCGAAAAAGCAGACGCTTTTTCCTTTAACGCCGGACGACATTGTTGATAATGCGCTGCAAAATCTGGACGAAAAGCAGGCACAGCAGGTTACTCAAAAGGCTGCTGATGAAATCGTGCGAATGGCGGTCGAGAAACGCAAAGCCGAATATAAAACGGTCGCCGCGCAGGAAGAAATGCACAATCTCATCAAAAACGCCGATCTTCTCGATAAATCGGTAAGCAATTATAAGATCAACAGTACGTTTGAAACCGCTTCCGGCACGACGAATGTCGAGATTCAAAAATCCGATTCCGCTTCTACGCCGCCCAATTATACTTTGATCGCTTTAGGCGTTTTAATATTGCTCGCGTTGGCGGTTTTTTTGATTCTCAGATAAAAAAGCCGAACGCGTCTTAAATTTGGAAGGTGGAAACCGGAACCGGAATTTGAAATGGTATTGGTTGGAAGCAATTTATAATCTTTTTGCACGAACTATTTACAGCAGCTAAAAAAGTGAAAAAGCGAACTCGGATTTTCAAAGTTTTAATCGTAATCCTTATATCATTTTTGGTCTGGGTTTTTGCTGCGCCGTTTTTGGCAAAAAGTTTAATTGTTGAAAAACCTTTACTTAAAGCCGATGCGATTTTAGTTCTCGGCGGTTCATCTGTCTATATCGAGCGGACTCAGAAAGCCGCACTGCTTTATAAACAAGGTGTTGCGCCGAAGGTTTTTTTAACTGACGACGGCGGAAAAGCCGGTTGGTCACAAATTGAAAAAAGAAATCCGCCATTTGTTGAACTGGCGAAAAAAGAATTGATCGCGCAAGGCGTTCCGGCGGACACAATCGAAATTCTCCAACCGCAAGTTTCGGGAACATTTTCCGAAGTCGAAGTTTTGCTTGAAAAAACCCGTAAAGATAATCTAAAATCTTTTGTCATCGTAACTTCCGCTTATCACACGCGGCGTGCGCTCCGGATTTTTGAGAAAGTTTTTGCCGGACAAAATCTGCAAACCGAAATCGGTATTTCGCCCGCACTGACCGGACAGCAAACTCCAACGCTTTCGGCGTGGCGGCTCTCGCCAAAAGACTGGAAATTTGTTGCTGAAGAATATGTGAAAACTTTAGGCTATTGGATATATTATTAACTCGGTTTAACTTTTATCGCACAGGAAGGCAAAGTTTTTTAATGCCGCAACCGGAAATGCAGGAAATAGCACAACAACATCAACAAGAAGTTTTGGACGGCGAAAGATTTGAGTTTGGCAGAAATTGGAGTAATTTTCTCCAACTTCTCAATGACGAAAGAATTTTGCAAGCCGAAAATTCGCTCAGAGAAATGCTCGAAGTCGAAGATTTACAAGGGAAAACCTTTCTCGACATCGGTTCGGGAAGCGGACTTTTCAGTCTTGCCGCGCGGCGGCTCGGCGCACGGGTTCATTCTTTTGATTTCGATTCAAGTTCATTTGCCTGCACGAGCGAATTGCGCCGCCGTTATTTTCCCGAAGATGCAAATTGGAAGGTTGAACAAGGTTCGGCGTTAGACCGCGAATACGTCGCCTCGCTCGGTAAATTCGACATCGTTTATTCGTGGGGAGTTTTGCATCACACCGGGAAAATGTGGGAAGTTCTGGAAAATACGGAAATTGCCGTCGCCGATCACGGAAAACTTTTTATCGCCATTTATAACGATACGGGAAGTCAGGCGGCGCGTTGGAAATGGATCAAGAAAACTTACAATAAACTGCCGAAAATTCTTCAGCCGGTTTTTACGGTTCTGGTTTTTTTACCCGAAGAATCTAAAAAAATTTTAACTTCGATTCTTTCGCTCAAGCCCCGCCAATACATCGAATCGTGGACAAAATATAAAGGAAATCGCGGAATGAATCGCTGGCACGATATGGTTGATTGGGTCGGCGGTTATCCATACGAAGTTGCTACACCGGACGAGATTTTTGAATTGTATAAAGCAAAAGGTTATTGTTTGACAAAGCTAAACTGCGGCTATGTCGGGCTTGGCTGTAATCAATTTGTCTTTGAAAAAGTAAGCACCAACGGTGCGTAACATCATAATTTCAGTATAAAAAAAAAGAGGAATGTAAAATTTTTATTTACATTCCTCTTTTTTTTGCATCAAAACTTGAAACAGGCGGAAAAATTTGATTATTTGATTATCGAAAATAAAATCTATGACGAACCGGTCATTATTTTGACTTTTTAGTTCTTCGGATATTTTATTCTTTTACTTTCCGATAATACTTTTTTGGCATCCGTCTTGCTTTAATCATTACGAAATAAATTTTTTGAAGGATTTTAATGCACAGCCGAAAAGTGTCGGGCGTAGGAGCGTAAATTCGGATAAAAACAAATCAAAGTGTGATTTATAATGCAGAGTTGTTTATAATTGCGAAATAAAGTAGAGAAGTTTTCCGAATAAGAAGAGTTTACATAGAGTAAAACTCATTTGTAGTATTCAAGTTAGCCACAAAGCACTAATTTTAATACCGATGTTGGCGAAAAAGATGATTGAATTTTAAATAATAAGGAACTATTAAATGAAGGATACGGTTTCATCAACAAAACCCCCGAACGAGAATATAAGGTCTTTGAAAACCTCAGATAATCAGACGGAAGGAAATCCCCAACCGGCTTTGGGAATGATTGACGCGATTGCTTTGATTGTCGGCATTGTGGTCGGCGCGGGAATTTTCAGTTTTCCGTCGCTTGTTGCCGGAAGCACGAGCAGCAGCACGATGTTTTTATCCGTTTGGGTTCTCGGCGGGGTGGTTTCGTTGATCGGCGCGTTGTGTTATGCCGAGCTTGCCAGCACATTTCCGAGTGCGGGCGGCGATTATACTTTTCTGAAAAAAGCCTTCGGTAATAAACTTGCTTTTCTTTTCGCGTGGGCGCGAATGAGCGTGATACAAACCGGAGCAATAGCGATTCTTGCCTTTATTTTCGGTGATTACGCCACACAGCTTTACAGTCTGGGCGCGTATTCACCGATGATCTATGCCGCGCTGATTATTTCTGTGCTGACAATTATTAATATAATCGGAATAAAATTCGGCTCAGGCACTCAGAAAATTTTAACCGGACTGCAATTTTTGGGAATTTTACTTATTATTGTCGCCGGATTTTTCTTTGCTCCGGCGCAAGCCGAAACCGCCGCCGCCGCGACCACTAATGCCGCCGCTCCGACCGCCGCGATTGGAATGGCGATGGTTTTCGTGCTTTTGACCTTCGGCGGCTGGAATGAAGCCGCGTATATTTCTTCGGAAATGAAACACGGAAGCAAACAGATCGCTAAGGCTCTGATTCTGGGAATCGTCATAATCACAATTCTTTATATTTTAATTAATCTGGCATATTTAAATGTTCTCGGTTTGGAAGGAATCGCCGGAAGTAAGGCGGTTGCGGGTGATGTCATGCGTCTGACATTCGGCGAGAGTGCGGCGTGGCTGATCGGGCTGATGGTGGCGATTGCCGCGCTTACTTCGGCAAATGCGACGATTTTTACCGGAGCCAGAACAAACTACGCGCTCGGCAGAGATTTTAAAATTTTCTCGCCGCTCGGCAAATGGAATGACCGCGCCGATGCGCCGATCAATGCTTTTATCGTGCAGGGCGTGATCGCTCTCGCGTTGGTCGGTCTCGGAATGTGGACGCGCGAAGGCATCAGCACGATTGTTGATTATACCGCGCCGATCTTCTGGTTTTTCTTTTTGCTGGTCGGCATTTCACTGTTTATTTTAAGACGGAAAGAACCTGATGTGAAGCGTCCTTTCCGCGTACCATTGTATCCGCTGACACCGATACTTTTTTGTCTGGCGTGTACGTATCTTCTTTATTCGAGTCTGGCTTATACCGGATTTGATAAATTGCTGTTTGCCATCGCAACCGGAGATACAGCACCGCTCTACAAGATTGTCAATGAGAGAGGTTTCGGTGCATTTGTCGGTGTTGGGGTTTTACTCGTCGGAGCGTTACTGCTTGCCGCTCTGCCGTTTATCGAAAGTTTAACGCAGGCAAATAAAACTAGGAGAGATAAGGATGAAGAAGTTTCAACCATATAAAATTTGGCTGATTTTTATTGCAGTTTTTAGTTTCGCTTGCGATAGCGGAAATACGAATACGATGACCGCAAACAACACTAATGCGGTTAATACAAATGTAAATTCTGTGGCAAATGCCACAAAGACACCGGCAGATGCCGCGATGGTGGATGAGGTCGTACCGCGTGAACTCGATGTGCCGTATGTTCCGACGCACCAATCAATCGTTGATGAAATGCTGAAAATGGCAGAGGTTAAAGGCACGGATGTTCTTTATGATCTCGGTTCGGGCGACGGACGCATCCCGATTACCGCCGCCGAGCGTTTCGGCACACGCGGAGTCGGAATTGACTTAAATCCCGAACGCGTTAAAGAAGCTAATGCCAACGCCGAAAAAGCTAAAGTTACCGATAAAGTAAAATTTATCGAAGGCGATATTTTTGAACAGGATTTTAGTGAAGCTACCGTGGTTGCGCTTTATTTACTGCCGGAAGTCAATATGAAACTTCGTCCTAAAATTCTCGACATGAAACCCGGAACACGTGTTGTTTCACATAATTACGATATGGGCGACTGGAAACCGGAACAATCGAAAACTATGGAAGTTAACGGCACGACGCATTACATTTATTTTTGGCGAGTCCCCGAAAAGAAATAACCGCCGGTAATTTAATGCGGGCGCGGATTTTGCGTCCGCAAATTTTCTTATTCAAAGTGAGGTAAAATTTATGAGAAAACTTAAAAATTTAATTGTAATAATTTCAATAATGCTGTGCGCGTCAATCTTTGTCGCGGCGCAGGATCAAATCTATACACCGCCTAAACTCGATGTACCGTATGTTCCGACAAACCAAAAGGTTGTTGACGCGATGCTGAAAATGGCAAAGGTTACGAAAAACGACATCGTTTATGATCTCGGTTGCGGCGATGGACGCATCGTAATTACCGCCGCCAAGGAATACGGAGCAAAAGGCACAGGGATTGACATTGATCCCGAACGCATCAAGGAAGCCAATGCTAATGCCAAAGCTGCCAAAGTTACGGGCAAAGTGAAATTTATCGAAGGCGATCTATTTAAACAAGATTTCAGTAACGCAACTGTAATTACGCTTTATTTACTGCCCGCAATTAATCTTAAACTGCGTCCGCAATTGCTCGATCTGAAACCCGGTACACGCATCGTTTCGCACGCTTTTGATATGGGCGATTGGGAACCCGACGAAACTATGACGGTCGAAGGTTCAACCATCTATTTCTGGACTGTGCCGGAGAAAAAAAAGGATACTAAAGTTGTTGGCAATTAACACAAAATCGGAAGCGAAATAATGAGAATTTATCTTCTTATTTTGCAATCTGAAAAAGAGGAATTTTTTTTTGCAGCTGATTAGGAAACGTCGGCATCTTGTCGGCTGTCCTGATGGCATCTTGCCGTCAGACGCGCGTTAAAAAAAGGTTTAGTTAAAAAATCCCCTTAATTTCAAATGAGGAGAAACAAATGAACAATAAATATAATTTACAAGAGGAACCGGTCAAAGAACCGAATAAACCAAACGAGCCGAATGAGCCGAATGTTCCGACACCGCCGGACGAACCGACTCCGTATCCCGTAACCGATCCGATGCCCGAACCGGAACCGATTAAAGCACCGCCCGAGCCGAGTCCCGAATATCCGCCGGAGGTGATTTTCTAACTCAAGTCAGGCGTTATAATTTAAAAATAAAAAAGTCTTTTCGTTTAACGGAAAGACTTTTTTGTTTGACAACTATCCGCAGTTTGAGTGAATCTATTTCAATTACGAAACCCAAAAACTTTAAAGGAAATAAATTTTAATCTATGAATTACAAGAAACCTGCGGCAGAGTGGAGAAAATCTCTGACCGCTCTGCTTATCGGTTTGATGCTTTTCGGGCAAATGTTCGCCCAAACGGCTGCGCCTGCGCCGGCTTCGCTTTCTGAAATCGAAAAGCAAATTGTTGATAAAATTACGGTTGCGGCAATCAAAGAAGCAACCGTCGCGCTTTCTTCAAAAGAAATGGAAGGACGCGGAACAATGCAGCCCGGCGGCGATAAAGCGGCAAATTGGATTGCCGACCACTTTAAACAACTCGGCTTAAAACCGCTCGGCGATAAAGGTTCTTATCTGCAAAAAATCGAATTCAAAGAAACCGTCGCCACGCCGGAAACTATTTTTCAGCTCGGCGATGAAAAGCTCAAACACGGAACGGACTTCGCTTTTTTGCCGATGAACAGCGGCAATAAAGAGGTCAGCGGCGATTTGATATTTATCGCTTACGGAATCGTTGCCGAGTCCATCAAACGTAATGATTTGAAAGGCATTGATGTCAAAGACAAAATCGTCGTAATGCTCGATGGTCCGCCGATGAATATTCCGAAAGAGGCTTGGGATAAACAAAATGCTTCGCTTATTTTCAAACAAATGGCAATTCAAAAAGGCGCGGCGGCGATTGTTACCATCGGACACGGACGCGAAGATAATTCACCTGATGAATTACTCGATTATTTCAGCCGCCGTCAAATTTCGATGCCGAATGAAAAAGGCTATCCGGCATTTGTTCCGCCGTTTGTTTATGTCGGTGCAAATGCGGCGGAAAAACTTTTTGCCAAATCCGGCGTAACCTTAAAGGACGCTTTGGAACAAGCGGAAAGCAACGATTTCAAACCTTTTAAACTTAACCAAAAAGCGAAATTGGCTGCCAAATATAAATCCGTTAAGGGTTTTTCAAACAATGTCGTCGGTTATATCGAAGGTTCAGACCCGAAATTAAAAGAAGAAGCCGTTCTTTTTACGGCGCATTATGACGCTTACGGAATAGAAAACGGAAAAATCTATTACGGCGCGGCGGACAATGCGCTCGGAACTGCGGAAATGCTGGCGGTCGCCGGTGCGTATTCGACGATGAAACCGAAACGTTCGATGATTTTTCTGGCGGTAACGGGCGAAGAATACGGGCTTTACGGTTCAAAATACTGGGCGCAAAAACCGACCTGGGATATTAAAAAAATCGCCGCGAATTTGAATCTCGACGGTGTCGGAACGGAAGTTTATGCGCCCGTTAAAACAATGGTCGGCTACGGCGCGGAGCATTCTACTTTAGGCGCAATGCTCGCAGATGTTTCAAATTCTTTCGGGATCAAGGTCGTTCCCGATCCGGTGCCGGATCAAAAAATTTTCTACCGCTCGGATCATTATTCATTTGTCGAACGCGGCGTTCCCGCGCTGATGCTGATGGGCGCGCCGGAAGGCGATATTCAAGCGACGATAGCGCGTATGAAGGAATGGGAAAAGGAAAATTATCATCAACCGGGTGATACTATTCAGGAAAATTGGGTTTGGGAAGGCGCGAAAACCGTTGCCGACGTGATGGGAATTTTGGGCTGGCGAATTTCCGAAATGGAAAAAATGCCGCAATGGCTGCCTTCGGGACGTTTCGGCAAACTTGAACGCGGAAATACTAAGCCTCTGCCTGAAGAAAATTAAATCAATATAATTGATCGGGTCATCGGCTTTTGGTGTTTCTACTATTTCACAATTTCTTTTGCGTATTTCAACGAAAAGCGGGGGCAGAGCCGCCCTTCCTGACCTGAAATCTTTTTTAACTTGATTTGTAAAAACTCGGTCTTCATTGCAAGATAAAGTTAATAAAGACAAGTTAAACATAATAACAGGTTTGAAAAGGCGGCTCTGCCCCCGCTCTTTTAGCAACAAACTCTGTCTGTAACTTATTTTCTGGGGCATTACAATCAAACTTTGTCTTTAGGAATGAAAAATCTCAAAATAATCAAAGAAAACCGCGTGCGCGTCGTTAGTCTTTTTCCCGACGTGGTGAGCCTCGCCGCGATCATTGATAAAATTTCCGAATTGGTCGCACAAAAAAAAGGCGGATATGTGTGTTTTTCGACCGTCCATATGGTTATGGAATCTTTTGATAATGCGGAGTTCGCCCGAAAAGTGAACGTTGCTGATTTGATCGTAACGGACGGAATGCCGCTCGTCTGGATGCAGAAATTACAGGGAAAACGCGCGGCAAAACGTGTTCGCGCCAATGATTTAATGATTGCGCTATGTGAATATGCGGAAAAAAATAATTTAAAGGTCGGCTTTTACGGCGGTCGGCAGGAAGTTATTGAAGGAATTTTGAGACGTGCGAAAAAAGATTTTCCGCGATTAGAGATTTCGTATGCTCATTCGCCGCCGTTTCGCCCTTTAACCGACGAAGAAGACGCGGAAATTGTTGAAAAAATAAAAATTTCTCAAACGCAGATTTTGTTTATGGGTTTGGGCTGTCCAAAACAGGAAAATTGGATGGCGGCGCACAGAGATAAATTTTCGGCAATAATGCTCGGTGTCGGCGCGTCGTTCGATTTTTACGCGGGAAATGTGCGCGAATCGCCCGAATGGATGGGCAATCTCGGACTTGAATGGCTGTATCGTCTGACGCAGGAACCGAAACGTCTTTGGCGCAGATATTTGATTTTGAATCCGCGTTTTATATTTCTGGCGGTTTTGCAATTGTTGGGATTAAAGAAGTTTGAAGATCGAAAAGAGATTGAAACTCAAATAAACGCAGATTGAACGGATTTTAGTTTCTTCCCACGAATGAACACAAATCAACACGAATAAAAGAAAGTTTTAAAATAATTCGTGCAGATTCGGGGGCAAAAATCTTTGAATATTTTGTTCATTTATTCCAAAGAAATTTCTTCCAGTTCACCAATGATTTTCGGCAAATTTTCCAGCACAAAATCAACTTCAGCTTCCGTGTTGAATCTTCCCAAAGAAAAGCGGATCGCGCCCATTGCGTCTTTGTATGGAACATTTAGAGCCTGCAGAACGGGCGATGCTGTATGAGTTTCGGCGTTGCAAGCCGAACCGGTCGCAACGCAGATTTCTAAATCGTTTAATTTGGCGAGAATCGTTTCGCCGTTGATATTCGGAAAGGAAATGCTCGAAGTATTCGGCAGACGTTTTGTGCGGTCGGAAGTTCCGTTTATCCGGGAATTTGGAATTTTATTCAAAATTTCGTTTTCGAGTTTGTTTCTTAAATCGAAAACTTTATCCATCGCGGAAAAATCCTTGACAAATTCTGCCGCCGCGCCGAGTGCGGCGATTTGATGAGCGGCTTCAGTTCCGGCGCGTCTTCCGGATTCTTGTCCGCCGCCGATAGAATTAGGGGGAAGCTTAATGTTTTCTTTAATATACAGTGCGCCGATACCTTTCGGAGCGTGAAATTTATGACCGGAAATTGAAAACAAATCAATCACCGTATTTTTAAGATTTACGGGGATTTTCCCGACCGCATTTACGCCGTCAGAGTGAAACAGCGCATCGGAATTTTCTTTGACAATTTCGGCATATTTTTCGACCGGAAATAAAATTCCGGTTTCGTTATTTGCCAGCATAATCGAAACAATTGCCGTGTCTTCGCGCAGAGAACTTTTTAGTTGATCTAAATTTAGAAAACCGTTTTCGTCAACTTCGAGCCAGGTTATTTCAAAACCTTTTTTCTCCACTTTTTCGCAGAGTTTACGAACGGCTTCGTGTTCGACGCGGGTTGTAATAATATGTTTTTTGTCGGAATTTGCTTCGAGTGCGCCGAGAATTGCCCAATTATCGCTTTCCGTTCCGCCGGACGTAAAAATTATTTCACTCGTCTTTGCTGCGCCGAGCAATTCGGCGACTTTTTCGCGCGAATCTTCAATTACCGCACGCAAACTGCGTCCGAAATTGTAGGCGGATGAAGGATTTCCGTAAAACTCGGTTAAAAAAGGCTGCATTGCCGCGAAAACTTCGGGAGCAACTTGCGTTGTCGCGTTGTTGTCAAAATAAATCATAGTTATATAAAATCAGAAATTAGGTTGATATTTATTCCTTTTAACACTAAGTTTAAACGGAAAATTCACAATTTATAATTTACCATTTACAATTGTCAGAACGTGAACGCAATTCTAAAAATAAAAGACGCAAGTGGCAGAGATTGGGAAGTCAGTTTGATTCCCGGCAACACTTACAGCATCGGCAGAGCAAGGGAAAACGACATCATCTTAAATGATCGGCGCGTTTCGCGGCGGCACGCCCATATTCAGGCGGAAAACGGAATATTTAAGATAATTGACGGTTTCTACGAAAACGGCGTATTAAACCGCAGTGTTAATCGAGTTTTTGTTAATGGCACACCGGAAATCGAAAAAACTCTGCTGGCGGGCGATGAGATTGCCATTGGTGAAAGCCGTCTGAAATTTGCCGAAGTAAGCACGATACAACCCGTCAGCCAGCCTTCGGTCAATCAATCCGATGTTTACAGTAAAACACACGATTTTTCAACCGGCGCAACAGAAATTCCGAGCGGAGTAAGATATGACGATCAGCCGCTCGGACATACGCAAATGCAAATTTCGCTCAACGAAATTATCGGGAAAAGCGCGGCAAGTCTTTCGGGTGAAACTGAATTTGCGACACCTGCCGAAGTTAAGGAATTGCGCCGAAAAGCTCAAATTTTGGAGATGCTCTATGAGATGAGCAAAACACTTGGCACGGTTTTTGACTTGAAAGAAATATTCTTGAAGGCGACTGATTTGATTTTTCGCGGAACTCCGGCAGACAGAGTTGTTGCACTGCTCGCCGATGAAACTTTGGACGGCAAGATTTTGGACTACAGTCTGTATCCGATTGCCGTCAAGGGACGCACCGCTAAATTGGAAGATGTGTCCGATAAACTGGCGATCAGCCGGACGATTACGCAGAAGGTAATGCGCGACAAGGTCGCGCTTCTGTCGCAGGATGCCACGACCGATAAACAATTTCACGGAGCGGAATCAATCGTTACACAAGGCGTTCGGTCAACGATCTGCGCTCCTTTGATAACCGAATCAAATGTTCACGGCGTAGTTTACGCCGACCGGCTCGATCCTTTTTCGACCTTTTCCCAAGACGATCTGGAATTAATCAGCGCGGTTGCAGCGCAAACCGCCGTTACGGTTGAAACGATCAAGGCACATAAACGTCTGGCGCGGGAAGAAGTGGCGCGGGCAAATTACAGCCGTTTTATGCCCGAATATGTTGTCAAACAGCTGCTTGAAAATCCCGATTCGTTTAGATTGGGCGGCGTTAATCAAACGATAACGGTTCTTTTCGCCGATATTCGCGGATTTACGACTTTTGCAGAAAAGGAAAACCCGGAAAAAGTCGTCGGGCTTCTGAATCGTTATTTTTCGGCAATGTCCGAGATAATTTTCGCTCACGGCGGAACGCTCGATAAATATATCGGCGATGGTTTGATGGCAATTTTCGGCGCACCGACGGCAACCCCGGAAGACGCGAAAAATGCTTTGAAAACTGCGGTTACGATGCAAAAACGTGTTCAGGTTTTGAATCAGGAACTTGCCGTCGAAGGTTTCAAGCCCGTCAATGTCGGCATCGGGCTTCATACGGGCGAAGCAACAATCGGTTATATCGGTTCGGAACAGCGTTCCGAATATACGGCGATTGGCGACACGGTAAATATTGCGGCGCGGCTCGAAGCAAATGCCGGAAGCGGACAAATTCTTGCCAGCGAAGCAACGGCAAAATTGGGCGGCGAGATTTTTACTTTTATTGCACGCGAACCGCTGAATGTAAAAAATAGGCTAGAACCAATATCGCTTTTTGAGGTAAAATGGAATTAATTTGCAATTTGCAGTTTGCAATTTGCTTTTGTGATAGTTGCACGGATTGCAAGACTTGTTATATCAAGTGTTTAGCAAAATCCAACATAAGTCTTACAAGTAAGAAATAAATTAAGTCGGGGTAAAAATAATCAGAATTTTGTCCAGGATTTATCTCTCCCGCTCCAAAATATAAGTCTGGCTTTGTTATAAATTAAAGTTTTATGGGTTTAAAATCACTCAAAAAATACGTAACCGATTCAATGGCAATTGATATGGGAACGGCAAACACGATTATCGCAGTTCAGGGGCGCGGCATCGTTTTTGATGAACCTTCACTCGTTGCGATCAATGAATTAACCGATGAAATCGTCGCTTACGGACAGGAGGCTTTCGATCTGCTCGGACGTGAAGGACGCGATATTACCGTTATGTCTCCGCTGAGCAATGGCGTAATTGCTGATTTTGAACGCACCAAAAAAATGTTGGCGCATTTTGTCAGGAAATCAAAAACCGGCGGTTCGCAAGTCGCTCTGCAAGCGGTAATGAGTATGATTTCCGATGTCACTCACGTCGAACAGAGAGCTTTGCTGAACGCTGCGGACGAAGCGCATATCGGCAAGGTTTATATGATGGAAGAAGGCTTAGCCGCCGCTTTCGGCGCGGGCGTATCTCCTGATGACAAAAGAGCTTCGGCGATTATTGACATCGGCGCGGGAACGACCAATATCGCTTTTATCGCCAAAGGAACAATGGTTCATTCGCGTTCGGAACGCATCGGCAGCAACGAGATAAATCTGGCTCTGGCAACGCATCTGCGCCGTCATCGCGGGCTTCAGGTCGGAGCGGAAACAACGGAAAATCTGAAAACTCAATTTGCCACGACCTATTTGCCCGAAGAAATTGATAAAACGACAATCGTGCGCGGACGCGATATGCAAACCGGAAGCCCGAATGCGGTCGAAATCACCATCGGCGAAGTTTATCCGGTGGTCGAAGGTATTGTCCGCCGCATTGCTCAGATTGTCAGCGACACTTTAACCGAACTCCGCCCGGAAGTTTCGGCGGATATTTATGATCGCGGCATCATAATGACCGGCGGCGGCGTACTTTTGCAAGGTCTTGATCAGTATTTGCGAAATTTTGTCAGCCTTCCGGTAACAATTGCCGACGAACCGCGCTACTCAACCGTCAAAGGACTTTTGAGTATGTTTGACGAACCCGAACTACTAGAAAGAGTTTCGCGTACCGAACTCCATTTTCTCCAAAACTCCGAAGTTCCGTTTGAGGCTTAACTTTTACTAAGCTCGACTTTATCCAATTTAATAACTGATGTTACGCAGAGTTAGTTTTTGCTTCTGCTGATTTTAATACTAATAGTTCGTTGAAAGCCGCCTTGACCGCTACGGCATAAAGTGCAGATTGATACCTTTGACGATGCGATTCGTCGTATGATCAAAATGCCAGGTAACCAGTTCACTTTCATCGGTATGTGGTTTGTGAACGATCACATTATCGAAAATCAGACAGGCATCGTCCGATTGATAGCGGCGAACCAGTGATTTAGCCGACTTCCATAAATCACTCGAAGAAAACTCGTTACTTGAAAGCAAGCGCGTGAACTTATCGTGGCTGACTGCCGAATCAAGCAAATTCGATAACCCGGTCGCGCTGGCTTGTCCAAATGTAACTTGCAAATAATCGGTATATAAATCAAGTAATTTGTTCATCTGAAAAATAGTATCAAATTTCTGTTTAAATCGAATTTTGCGTAACATCAGTTAATAATATATTTCTCGAATGTTTTACATAACAGAAATTTTTTCGGGCGGTGTGTGGTTTGCAGTCGGAATGGCGGAAAAGGCGAAGGAATTTGTCGTTGGCGAAGGAGAGATTAACAAGGAAATTTACCTGAAGATGGAGGCGAGCATCATTATTTTTTCGATGAAACTTCTGACGACATTTTTAGCTTTTCTGCTGATGGCTTGCACAATTTCAAAAAACCAGATGGATTATTCAAAAATTGCGAAAGAAATTATTGAGTTGCAAAATGCCGATTTGGAGTTGAGGGATAAACTTATCCAAAATGGGCAGTTATCCGAAGGTTACAACAAGGAAATGGAAGCGTTGCATAACAGGCACGCGGAAAATCTGAATAACATCATTAATAAAATCGGTTATCCGACCATTGAAAAGGTTGGCAAAGAAGCAAGCGATGCGGCTTGGCTGGTGATTCAGCATTCTATCGGACAGCCTGAATTTATGAAGAAATGTGCGGTTCTATTGGAAAAAGCCGTTGCTGAAAATCAAGCTGATGCGAAACATCTGGCATATTTAACCGATAGGATCGCGGTTTTTGAAGGACGGGCGCATCTTTACGGAACGCAGTTCGATTGGGACGAAAATGGAGAGATGAATCCGCAACCGTTTGACGATCTTGAAAAAGTAAATTTTCGGAGAAAAACCATCGGCTTAAATTCGCTTGAGCAGCAAACTGAAATCATCAGAAAACAAATTATTGCCGAAAATCAAAAGCCTCCGGCGGATAGAAAAGAGCGCACAAAACAAGCCGACGAATGGCGGAAAAAGGTCGGTTGGATTAAAATAAGCACCAATGGATAATGAAAAACGGATAACGTCAAAAAATCTCTAAAACATTTATTATTCATCCTTCTACGAACTTTAAAATCCTATTCAATTACGTTTATTTCTTATCTATTCCTTATCGTTTTCTTCCTCTTGAATTATTACGTCTTCGCCCTTCGCTTTTTTTTCAAATACGGAATTGACGATGCCGCCGATTAAAATCACCAACGCGGTCAGATAAAGCCACAGCAGAAGGACGATAATCGCGCCGACCGAACCGTAAGTTTTCGAATACGAATCGAAAAACTCCAGATAAAGACGAAATCCGAGCGATAAAATGATCCATAAAATAATCGCCGTGATCGCACCGGGCGTGATCCAATGCCAAGCCCACGGATCGTGATCCGGCGCGAAATTGTAAAGCAGCGCGAATGACAAAACGAGCGCAATGCCGACGATAAGGATAGAAAACGCCGTCAAAATAAAATACGAAGTAATCTCCAGACCGAACGGAAAAACCAAAAGATTGAGAAACTGTCCGCCGTAAAAAACGATGCCGAGCGCGAAAAAAACGAGCAGCGCGATGCCGAGCGTTAGCAGCAGGGAAACCAGTTTATATTTCCACCACGGACGCGTTTCCTTCAAATCATAAACGTCATTGAGCGCAATGCGAATATTATCCACACCGGCGGATGCCGACCACAAAGCGAGCAGCACGCCGAAAGTAAGTTTGCCGCCGCCGCCTTCGGTTGTTATTTCGTTGATTGTATCCTCGATCAACGTCATCGCCGACGGCGGCGCGATCTGCTGAAGGGCGATGAACAATTCTTCTTTGATGCCTTCCGCCGCGCCCAGAAAAAGCCCGATGATATTCAGCACAACTAGCAGCAGCGGAAACAGAGCAAAAATAAAATAAAACGCCACCTGCGACGCATTGGTTGTTACGTCTTTAGCAACGAAGTTTTCGTAAATCTTTTTCGCGTAGTCCGTGTAACCGATTTCCATATTCTCCCCTTTACCGTTTTCTATAATATTCGCATTTTTGCAAAAAAAACTGAAAAACCGGAATCTCTTTTTTAGCATGTAGGTTTTAACTTTTCTGTCACCGAACTGACATAATTCACAAAAAAATGGATGAAGTTTCGGCTTGTCGAAGAAGAAAGCGAATATGTCGAGGAGATAAAACGCATTGGCGATTGAGAAACCGTTTACATCAAATACGAAGAAGCGGGTTTGATTCATTTTTCTTGGATTTTATAATAATACGAAAAATGTTAAAATTTGGACTGAGGTTTTGTCTATGTTAAAGACTTTAGAGGAAAAAACATCAAAAAACTTTGATAGCTGTGTCGTCGAAGTCCCGAAGGAATTTGCGCTCGCAAACGGATTTCCCGAAAAATGTTTTGTCAGTTTGACTCTGCGAAACGGCAAACTGGAATCGGAAATCGTCGAATATTCCGACAATGACGAATGCGAAGTCGAAGAATTTATCAATGATTTTCCCGATCTTAACGAGGAGTTGAAAAAGGTTGGCGATTGAAAATTTCGTATATCTCACCGTTTCCGAAGCCGTCAAATTTCACGTTCTCTATATGCGGAAAATCGGCGAAACCCGCTTCGGAGTTTTCGACCGGAACTTGATCGAATCCGCACTCGCCCGCCCAAAACACGCCGCAATTTACGAAAACGCCGACATCGTCCGCCAAGCCGCAACTTTGCTTTACGGCTTAATCAAAAATCACCCGTGGGAAGGCGGCAACAAACGCACCGCAACATTTTTAACCAATCTTTTCCTGAAAAAAAACGGCTGGCGTTTGGAAACAAGCGTTCCTGAAATTGTCGAACTGGTTCTAGCGGTCGAAGCAGACCTTTGGAACGTCGCCGAAATCGAAAACTGGCTGCGTTTGCGCGGGAGAAAGATTTAAGTAGAAAACTTCGTCCAATTATTTTATTTTTTCTATCCAACTTTGCTCAAATTTATTTTCAAATTCTTCATCATTATCTGAACTAAAAACTCTCTTTATAAAAAATGGTTTCCGGCGATTGTCTTTTTGTAATCTAAAAACACCTTTTTTGTCTAAAGTGTAAAAATTGTAGATATGAGTTATTTCAAATCCGGGAGTATATGTGAAATCATTTGTTGTACTTAAAAAATCTATCGTTCTATTTTTCCCGAAATCATATAATCTGACTTCTTTGTCTATCCTGAAATCTCCAAAAAAGTTTGAAGATTTTGTTTTTAGATCATAAACCAGAAAAAAAGTAACGCTGCACATTAAACCGGTACAGAAATCATGTCTTATTTCAATCCCGATCAACTTCCTGCCTTTAACATTGAAAAGCTTGATTTTATCCCAATTATTTACGATTTTGCCGTTAATTTTGTCGCTTCCGTTAGGATTGTTGAGCGATGATTTATCCTCCAACGTAATCAAATCATCATCAATTTTAAGTTCGGATGCTTCGAGTGAGTGAAACCATGTAATTTTATGATTTGAAACTTTAATCTCTTCCACTCTTTCTTTACGTGCGCCGTCGTAATCGTTCTCTATTATCAGCGAAGGTTTTATCTCACGGCGATCAAAATAGTCTTCTAGTTTTTTCGCAACTGCGTCTTTATTTCGATCAGTTTCAGGTAATTGAATTTCCTCTTCTTCAATAGGAGGTTTCGGAATTTGATCTTCCATAACCGGAATTAAAGGAATCGGCGTTGGAGTCGGTGAAGCAACCTTGGCTTGTTGAACAGAACAAGCTGTAAGTAAGGTCAGAAAAATTAATACAAATACTTTCATAAACACTCCTGATTTTCATCAATCTAAAAACAAAGGCGAAATTTTACATTTCATTGTTATTTACATTTAGAAAAAAACATACGTGGAAAGCCACATCTGAAAATTTCACAAGTTAATGGAATTTGTTGAATACTTTGTTGAATACTTTAAACAAATCAGAAAGGACGAACCCGAAACTTCACCTTTCATCTTTCCAATTCGATTTTCAAATTTACGCTGAATAAGTCTTTTGCAATGTCGAAAATCTGATGGTTCGATTGTGTAATACCTGATTTATTTGGGAATTGAATAATAAAACGGGAATATTTTTAACTTTGGTAATTTACGTTTTGAATCAAAGTTGACTAGAATAGCGTTAATTGCCGATTATCCTTAACAGATATTGTGTTTTAACCGCAAACTGTTATTTGGTGATCGAAAAAAAGTTCTAACGAATATAATAATCTTAAATAAAAACAAGCAACAAAATGTCAAAAATCTACTACACTTTAACCGATGAAGCGCCGATGCTGGCGACGCATTCTTTTTTGCCGATCTTAAAGGCTTTTACAAAATCTGCAGATATTGAAATCGAAGTTCCGGATATATCGCTCGCCGGGCGAATTTTAGCCAATTTTCCCGAATACTTGAGCGAAGACCAGAAAATTCCCGATGCGCTCTCCGAATTGGGCGAATTGGCGACGAAACCCGAAGCCAACATTATCAAGCTGCCGAACATTTCAGCTTCTGTTCCGCAGCTCGAAGAAGCGATTGCCGAGCTTCAAAAACAAGGTTTCGCGGTGCCGAATTACGCGACAGAACCTAAAACGGAAGAAGAAGAAGCCGTCAACAAGAAGTATGCGCGCGTTTTGGGAAGCGCGGTAAATCCCGTTTTGAGAGAAGGAAACAGCGACAGACGCGCCGCGAAAGCCGTCAAAAATTACGCCAAAGCAAATCCGCATCGAATGGGAGTTTGGAAGGCGGATTCTAAAACTTCTGTCGCCAATATGAATTCGGGAGATTTCTACGGAACGGAAACTTCTACGACAATGGAAACGGAAGGGAAATTCAGAATCGTTTTTTATAGAAGTGATAATTCTGAACAAGTTTTGAAAAATTTTGCGCCGCTCAAAGCCGGCGAAGTTATTGATTCTTCGGTCATGAATCTTTCCGCGTTGAAATCTTTTGTCGAAGATGCGATTAACGAAGCCAAAGAAAAAGACGTACTTCTTTCCGCACACCTTAAAGCGACGATGATGAAAGTTTCCGACCCGATCATTTTCGGGGCGATTGTCGAAACATATTTCAAAGGCGTTTTTGAAAAATATAAAGACACTTTTAAAGAATTAGACATCAATCCGAATTACGGATTGGCAACGCTTTTCGAAAAAATTTCCGGTCATCCTCAAGAAACCGAAATCAAGGCAGACATCGAAAAGACAATCGAAACGAGCGCGAGAATCGCGATGGTCAACTCCGACAACGGAATTACCAATTTCCACGTGTCTTCCGACGTGATCGTTGATGCTTCAATGGCGGCACTCGTGCGCGGCGGCGGAAAAATGTGGAATAAAGACGGCAAAGAAGAAGATGCCATTTGCATTATTCCCGACCGAACTTACGCACGCTTTTACGATGCGATCATTCAGGATATGAAGCAAAACGGAGCGATTGACCCGACAAATTTCGGTTCCGTTCCGAATGTCGGTTTGATGGCGCAAAAAGCCGAAGAATATGGCTCGCACGATAAGACTTTCCAAATTTCGGAAGCCGGAACGGTGAAAGTGGAAGACGAAAGCGGCAATGTTCTGCTCGAACAAAAAGTCCAAAACGGCGATATTTTCAGAATGTGCCAAACCAAAGACGCTCCGATTCAGGATTGGGTAAAATTGGCGGTCAATCGCGCAAAACTTTCCGACACACCGGCAATTTTCTGGCTCGATAAAACGAGAGCGCACGACGCGCAGATCATCAAAAAAGTTGAAAAATACTTAAAAAATTACGATTTAACGGGTCTCGACATCCGGATTATGGATGTGCAGGACGCAATGCTCGAAACTTTGAAACGCGCCAGAGAAGGCAAAGACACGATTTCGGTTTCAGGAAATGTTTTGAGAGATTATCTGACCGATATGTTCCCGATTCTTGAACTCGGAACTTCCGCCAAAATGCTTTCCATCGTTCCGCTGATGAACGGCGGCGGTTTGTTTGAAACCGGCGCGGGCGGAAGCGCACCGAAACACATCGAACAATTTTTGCAGGAAGGCTATTTGCGCTGGGATTCGCTCGGAGAATTTCTGGCGTTGCAGGCAAGTTTCGAGCACCTTGCACAAACTCAGAACAATAAAAAAGCCCAAATTCTGGCAGACGCTCTGGACGAAGCGAATGCGAAATTTTT
>JBGTIH010000104.1:0-9974 GCA_041745765.1 Pyrinomonadaceae bacterium
AAATTCGTCAGCAAATAAAAGGCAAATGACGCGCGAAATTGTATTTATCCTCGAACCCGATACGGGACGCGTCACTGTTGAATCATCGCAAACGGACTCGAAAATTGCCAAAGAAATCAGCAAAGATTTGGGGCAGGGAAGCAGTGTTAATTGTGCACGTCCGAAACCGAAGTTTGAAAAGACTTTAGTCGAAACCGGTTCTCAGCCGCTTGAAGCTCATCCGCCGAACAAATCAATTTATCTTTACCGAATTTATCATCACTCGACAGTTGACGGTCCCGGACGACGGAGTGTGATTCAGGTAGCAGGTTGTTCGATTCGATGCGCAGGCTGTTATGTGCCGGAAACGCACGAAAGGGAAGATGGAAAACTTGTTTCGATTGATAAAATTGTCAGTGAAGTAAAAAAAAGAAGCGGCGAACACGATGGTGTCACGATTTTGGGCGGCGAGCCATTTGACCAGATCGAAGGCTTGGAAATTTTAGTCGAAAAACTCAAAGCAAAAGGCTATCACTTGATAATCTACAGCGGATATACAGTCGAAAATTTACTGGCGCGTGATTGCAAAAGTATTGAACGAATTTTAACCAGGACGGATTTACTGATTGACGGCTCGTTTAAGCGGGAACTTGCGTCAGATGCCGGCGAATATCGCGGCTCAAGCAATCAAAGATTGATTTTTTATCCGATTACAAAACAAAAAAATGAGCGGTAAGGAAACATTCGTGAAAGCGGAAGAAACGGAAGAAAAACGAAAAAAGTCGGAAGCCGAATTTATCGATTTTTTGGCAATCTGTCTTGATGAGGGCTGGTCTGAGGCGAAATGCTCCGAGGGTTGTCCGGTCGAGCCGGACGGCGTTTGTCCGCACGGATTCAAAAGTATCGCAATTGAAATGGGTTTCATCTGAGAAGAAGCTGGCTCATAAACAACAAAACAAAAATTATGGAAGCAATCATTCACGCCAGACAACTTAAAGAACAGGTCGGCGCTTTGCAGGGCATTTTTGCCAGGAAAGAAACGATTCCGGCTTTGGGAAAAATCAAAATTGAAGCCAATCAAAACGGCGTGTTCGTGATGACCGCGACGGATTTGGATATTTCGCTCATCATAGAGCAGGAAGTTGATATTTTGCAGGCAGGTTCGATCTGTCTTTCAGGCAGAAAATTGGGCGAGATTACGGGAAACTTGCCCAATGAGCCGGTGCATTTAAAACTCGATTCAAAAGGCGAAAGAGTCGAATTCCGCGCCGGTCGCTTTCGTAGCAAATTGAGCGGCACGGACAGCGATACTTTCCCGGAAATTCCGCGTGTCAATGCCGAAAGCATGAAGATTCCCGCGACGGTTTTTTACGAAGGCTTGCGGCGGACGATTTTTGGCGTTACTGAGGATAATAAGCGATTTACGATCAACGGAATTTTGCTGGTTCTCGATAATTCGGGTTTCAAAATGGTCAGCACCGACGGGCATCGGCTTTGCCTTTTTCAGACTGCCGTTTCGCAAACGGGTCAAAACCTCAATTGCCTGATTCCGGTCAAAGCCGCCCGTGAACTGAAAAACCTGTTAGCTGGTGAACTCAGATTGAATAAAAACGCTGAGCTTAAGATCAAAAATGGGAGCGGGCTTGAATTCGAGATCGGCAGCAAATTAATGACCGTGCGGGAAATAACAGGGAATTTTCCGAATTGGGAAATGGTCATTCCGCAGACGTTCGAATATTTCGCCGAAATGAAGGGAGGTGAATTAAAGGACGCTCTAACCCGTGTCGGCGTGATGGCGGATGATTCGCATCGTCGAATCGAGTTTGTTTTTATCCACGACAAACTGACGCTCAAATCCGAATCTATGGAGACCGGAAGCTCGGCGGAGGAAATAAGCTGCACATTTCAAAAATTAAACTATCCGGAAAACGAATCAAGCGAAATACCAGAGGATTGGAAAATTGCTTTTAATACTAAATACCTGATGGAATTTTTGGCACTTCAAAACGTCAAACAAAGCGAATTGCGCGTAATCTGGAAATTCGGTAAACACCTTTCGCAGAGTCTTTTGGCTTTTGAAGGTGAAGAAAAATTGTTTTCATACGTCCTGGTTCCTCTGAAATAATGATTTGAAACGAGAGGGGCTTTGTCCGCATATAAGTTGCGCCGGGCAAAGACTGATCGCACCCGTATCTGACGGATTTCAGGGTTCCGGCTGGCTTTAACTGGCAGTGTTCGATTCGTAAGCTGTTTTTGTCAGCTATGGATTTATAATTCTTGATCGAAATATCTAATTTTAATTGTATAAATCTCGGGATTTAACTTATTTAGCCAAAATCAGCGTCACCCAAAGTGAGCCAGACCCTGAAATTATCCATCTGTGCAGGTAATCATTTCCGCCCACAGCACCATAGATCAGATTGTTTGCGGACAATAAAAGCGAGCATAGCGGCTCAAAATCTACGATACCGAAAAGAATTTTAAGTAACTGAAACGAGATTGACTACTAGAAAACTTCGGATCGTCGACATGGCAAAGTCTTTTTTGACCTTTTCATCAATTGAACAATCATTTTAGAACCCTCTAAGATCAACGGAGTGGAGGTTTCTTCGAAAATGAAACTAGGCTCTCTCTCAAAGCGTTAGAAATTTTGCCGTTTGGATGTTGTTCCAGAAGACTCTCAATGCCTTTTTTTACTCTGGTCATTTCTGCGGGATCGTAGGATTGCGGTGAACCCTTTTGGATAAAAAAGCCCAAATCAGGACGATCTTTGATTGCCTGCCAAATTTGGAGATCGTCTCCCGTTGGCTCTTCTATCACAACTATGATCTCATTCGATTCAAATGTTTTATCATCTCGAAGTTTTATCCTATATAAACCCGGCTTATCAAAGGCATAGGAGGTCGGCACACGTCCCTTCTGAGCTTGCTTTGCCGCTCTTGCATTCAAATGTGTAACGGCAGGTGCAAAGTTCCACAAGATTTTATCGGAATCACTTATTGATTCTCCCGGATTCAAAGTATATTGAATCATCCTTTCATCAATTCCCCATCCCGGACCTAAATAGCTCCCGAATTCGCGATCATCTCCAGCGATAAAAATCTGTAAATTTCCCGATTCAATCGTCAGCAATTTGTTTATAACCGCCTTATTCTTTCCAATATTTTTGACTGATGCTGTCAATTCGACCAACTCACCCATGACATAAGAGCCTTGTGATGAGGCAACGGTTAATTTCAACAATTTCTCCTGCCCCGTTTTGTTCTGAGCGTAATTGTCGGCAAACCAACCTAATGAGATGACAAATGCCAATAACCAGAATAAGTTTGATTTTTTTCTTTTGTACATTTCTTTTGCTCCTATGGGTGCGAAATATCGCGAACTTTGTCGATTTGGTAATCATTAAAAATTGCATGTGTCCTGTAATGTCGTTTGCGTCATTAACCAGGCATTATTCCCGGGCAACTGAAAATCGTTGTGTAACAGACCAAATAAGTGTCCGATTTTCTGCGCTGCAGTAAAGTGCTGACCGATAGGTAGATTTTGTCAGTTCGGGATGCCTGGAGCAAGTTGCCCTAGTTCTCCGGGACTGCCTGATTCTATGAGTACCATCGCTCCCGATCCGATGATTTGATCAGCATAACCCAACACCCCTGTAGTAAAGAAAACTTGTTGCATTTGATCAAGTCAAGAGTTCGGATCAGCATCATTGGTTTCCTCGTGTTGGTAAGCTCCAAGGACAATCCGAGGACGGAGTTAGAATTTACACAGGTCTTCGATAAAAGTGCACGAAAACGGATTTTTGCCTTCAAGTTGGGGTTTTGTGATTTTGGAATTACCGTTTTCGCTTTACATTTGCTGAAAAATCAATGATTGTTTTTAGTATTAGCTGTTCAGAAATACGAGGTTGGATTTTTAGCTATAAGTTTTTTGAATAAGATTAGTTTGAGTGGTTTTAATTTTTTGGAGGAAGTTGATTTGTGAGTAAGTCGTTATCGAAATCGAATAAAAAGACGAAAAGGTTTGCGGATTTCGTGGAAACGGAGAATCCTCAACTCAGTTTGTTCACATTGCTTGAAGATGATCGGGATGATTATTCTCATACTATCGAATTGTATGATTTTTTGCCTAAGTTTGTTTTTGGAAAACCGGATCGGATTTCGGGAAAGTTTTTGGAAACGATCGAGCGGGATTTTGTCTGCCGCAAGAATGGTTATCGTTTGAGAATGACTCCGGCGCGTATTAAGGATGCCAATGGAGTTGAGCGCGATACATTTCCGGGAAAGCGTGAGGAAATGGTTGAAGATGCTCTGCGTAAAATGGCGGCGGATGGTCGCAATGCAAAAGCGGTTTATCTGAACGGACAGCTTTCGGTTGTTTTTTCGCGGTATGCTCTGCAAAAAGAGTTGGAAGAACACGGTCATTCTTACGATTATCGTCAAATTGAGGAAGCAATTATTACTTTATTCTCGGTTTCGATTGAAGTTACTCGTGAAGACGAAGATATAACCGTTGCCTTTCACCCGATTGAAGCCTACGGTTTCAAAGGTCGCGATGAAGAAAGCGTAACATTCGTCAAATTTTCTCCGCTCGTTACGGAAAGTATTCAAAAGAACGCTTTTCGATTAGTCAACTATCAGCAGTTGATGAGTTATAAAACGACAATTGCCAGACTTTTGCATAAAAGAATGTCGCATAATTTCTCGCAAGCCGCGAAAAATGAGGTTTATCACATTTCGACAAATACAATATATCGGGATTTCGGGTTAAAGAAATTAAGTAATCTGGGCTTGCAGGTCATTGAAGTTAAAAAAGCTCTCGAAGAATTGATTGAAGCAAAGGTCGTTTTGTCTTATGAAGTGAAAGAAGTCTTCGATCAAAAGCGAAAAAACAAGAAACTTGATTGTATTTTCCTAATTAAACACCACCAGTCCTTTATTGATGATGCGATAAATTCCAACAAAGATGTGAATATGAGGAAATTTACGCCGGAGGCTCGCGGCAAATCATTTCGTCAGGATAAAAATCGCTATCTTCCGAAGAAAAAAACCGAAGATTGAACTTTTGCCTGTCGCGGCAAGGGATAAAATTTTTAAAAGGGTTAAAATAAGAAGGGATAGAGGGTTAGGAATTGGTAGACATTAACTAACATTATTATTTTCAGTAGTTTGGCGGTTTGAAACATTAAGTCAAAACTCTATGATTTTCCCAAAGGTTAGGTCAGAACTAGAATTGAAATTTCAAAACATTAGGTCAAAACTAGAGTTTTTTGTCCTTGGCTTAAGTCAGAACTAGATAATTGGCTGAAAAGATTAAGTCAAAACTAGAAAATTTATCTAAATAGCAGTCAAAAACCGAAGAAAAAAGCATTTTTTTAGCCAAAAAAAGCCGGGTTAAGTCAGAACTAGATAAAACCTTAAGTCAGAACTAGATATTTTGGATAAAAACCTTAAGTCAAAACTAGATAATCTGTAACCTATTTATATTCTAGGAATAAGTTGTTTCAGTTAAAGTTAATTTATAGAGATTTAGATTTGTTTCGAGGTAGCAGAACATAAAAACTCCACTAAAAGGTTAAGTCAAAACTAGATATTTTGATCTGAAACTATGAAATTCAACAGGTCAAACCTTAAGTCAGAACTAGATTTTTATTGACATTCACTTTAAATTCGTTTGGTAATCTTATTTCATCAACTCCATATTTATTTCTTTCTATAAAGTTATTTGTTTTGAAGGATTAATCAGAATTATCCAATTTGGATTTAAGTTCAAATACCCTCAGTTAAAATTCAATTACTCAAAACTACCAGTGTTAATTTGGTAATTATTCAGGTAGTTTTCCAAGAAGTCATTTTAAAACAGCTTCTTAGAAAAATCTGCCTAGACTGAAAAAAATAAACATAATTTTTTTGTCTTGTTTGAAGAGAATTTTACGCTTTATTGATTGGAGGGGTTGAATTTTCTCAGGCGACGATTAATTTTGAATCGGAAATTCCTGAGTTCTGAAATTATATGAACAGATCAGTATTATATTCTATAATATTGCTTTTTATTTTGTTTTCTTTAGCCTGCCGATCGCAGTTGCCGAAAGATCTGTCGGGTGATCTGGATATTAGATTTCAAAGCACCGTTTTGTATCCGGATGGAGAACCGAGAGCCTTCTTCCGGTCTATTACAATTTCAGGCAATCAAATGATAGTTGAGCGCAGTCAGTGTCAAGAGGTCGAAAAAGTGACGCTCGGCGACGGGGATCAAAAAGGGATCTATCAATCATTTGTTCGATCCGAGTTCGATTTGATTAAGAGCGGGTCTGCGCCGAGCGGTGGTAATGGTAATGAAGAAGGATTTAGGGAAATTTATTTAAAAACCGGAAATATTACTAAAAATGTGAAGCATGGAAAACAATTTCCGCTTTCAGAAAAGGACTTAGCCCGTTTTAATGCGATATGGACGAACATCTATGATCTTTCCGTCGCTAAAATAAGGCTGCGATGTAAAGAGTAATCCCTTTGCTTCACACATCTTTAATGACACTCTTGAACTTTTAAAGCGATTAAATCCAGCCGTTTACCTGAACAGTTAATTTGCTAAAGGCAGCTCGCGTCCGATAATAACCAACAACCTTATCATAAATTAGAAGATAATTGTGTTTCACCGCGATGCGCTCTGAAAATCTCATAAAGGAGCAAACTGCCGGCGACGGCGACATTGAGCGAATCCATGCCGGAAACCATCGGTATTCGAACCAGTTGCCGGCATAAAGCCTTTTCGGTTTCGGTCAAACCTGATCGCTCATTGCCCAGCATCAAGAGTGTCCGGGGTTGAAACCCGGCTTTATCATAGTCGATAGTTCCGTGCGGCGATGCACCGACGACCCGTAATTTATTGATTGTGATCCATGATTGCAGCTCTTTGAAAGTTGTTCTGATAATCCTTTGTTTGAAAAGAGCGCCCATGGTTGCGCGAATGACACCCGGGTCGAAAGGGTCGATCTTGTTACCGATTAAAATAAAACCGCCGGCACCGATTGCTGCGGATGTTCGGATGAGAGTTCCGAAATTATCTAAAGAACGAATGTCGCTGATGGCGGTAAAACAAATAGAATCTCCGGGTGTTACCTCACCGAGTTTCAAAATCGGCTGCCGGAAAATGGCGGCAATGCCTGATGCTCGTTCGGTGATCGAGATCTTTCGAAATTCTTCGGGGCTCACTCTCGCGAAAGGAGTTCCATCTCTTTTTAACCGGCGCACCATTTTGCGGGCGACGGGCGAGATCAGAAGTTTTTCGCTGTAAATGATTGTGTGGACAGGGAAGTGATGATCGACGGCTTCAACGAAGTTTCGAATGCCTTCGGCAAAAAAGAGTTTTTTGCTATCTCGGAATTGTCGATCGGATTGAAGTTTCCTGACCTTCGGGAGAATGTGCACAAATTCTAATGGCTGGTGACCAGCTGTTGTTTCATTGCGCATCCTCCTTTATGTGAGCCCCAGGGCTCGGTTTGTGGTTAATTAGTTTCATAATGTTTTTACTTTGTTAAAGTTATTCAAAGGCTCAATTTGTCATGAATAATAATTTTATAATAACGTTCCATGATAAAACAAGCTTTTTAAATCTTTGTGAGTGAATGCGGATTGAGGTCTGAGGCAGTTGAGAATAGTTTGTGTTAAAATTTGCCGCATATGATAACTGCTGACGAGCGTTCCGATCTGATCCGTATTATGAAAATGAACCGGTTGAATCTGGCGGACTCCGATTCGGCGCAACTGGAATTTATCGGTTACGTCAATGACAAGGATTACCGGGTTAAGATCCTGGCGGTTGAAAGTTCGCCGCAGCTTATAATTGAGTCCGGGGGAGAAGTGATATGCCATGAAAACCTGGGAAGTGTTGATGATTTGAAGACCTTTCTTGACGAACGGCTCTATCGTTTTTTATAAAGTAAGGGATAAATTGGCACTTTATTTAAACACTCACCCTACTTGTTTTCAATAACTTACGAGATAGATATATAGTGTGGTTAAAGCATAAAATGGCACTTTTACCATTCTTTAAACCATAAAGTGGCTCTTTCTTAATTTTACTTCAGGCTGGAAGAAAAGTAACATTTCCAGAATTCAACTAGCTACATTTGTATTACTTTTTTTATTCATTTTTTTTTGGGACTAATAATGTCTTTAGTATGATTTCAACTATTCAGGAATGGTAAAAGATATATGGGGTTGATGAGAAATACTGTTGTTTTAAGCGTGGGCTGCGGTTCCTCTGACGGACGTTTCCTGTGGTTTTTACCCTTTTACTCGACCGATGCTTTGGAAATATGCTGCCCGTTTTTTTCTCATTTTCGCGCTTTGGAAAAATACTGTTGGTCGCGTCCGCCTCTTTTAACCCGTCTTAGGCTTTCCGGCTGTTTTTCTCTAAGCTCAATTAATATCTCTATTTATCGCTTTATCGAGATGCCCCTATCCGCATCATCAACAGCCTTTTTCCCTAATGCGTTTTTGACCGCTTTTTTCTCACCAACAGTATTTTTCTTTTTCGCCTCTTTTACTCTTTCCCATTTTCAACAGCCTTTTGCTCTTCCACCGTTTTTCTCTTTTTCGCGATTTCACCAGCTTTTGCCGAAATGCCTGTTATTAGAACTATATTATCAGACGCGGTTTTCCTTGACAAAACAATAGTGGTTTAAGAGAGTTTTAATGGCTGTTGAAAAAATCTTGACAACATCCATTAAATTGTTTGCCAAAGCGGAGCAGGTTACAGCCAATCTGGTAAAGGATGCTCATCTGGCTGCACTTTAATTCAATCAACCCGCTACTTTACGGCTGGTGACAGCAATGTTGGGTTTACCACTGGTTATAAATAAGTTTTTTTATACGGCTTTTTATTAAAAATGATTAGCTGACGGCAATTCACAAAGTCCTTCGCCGGCGCTTTCGGTCTGAACTTTCTCTTTGACGGGCAAACCTTTCAGAGAGGAGTTGAAAGGAAGGCGAATTCATATTTAAGAAAAAAGCCTGTTTCAGGGAATAGAATACCTCTCTCGCACCATTACAGAGTTTAGAAACCCGTGAAGAAAAATAATTCTTTTGAAGAGATACCAACGGATTCTACTTTAATTAAAAAATGCAAAATAAACTGGACGGGCTTTCCGTCAATACAATTCGGACGCTTTCGATGGACGCGGTGCAAGTGGCAAATTCCGGTCATCCGGGAACGCCGATGGCGCTTGCGCCCGTCGTATATTGTTTGTGGCAGAGGGTTTTGCGATTCAATCCCGAAAACCCGATTTGGGAAAACCGTGATCGGTTTGTATTATCCGCCGGACACGCTTCGATGATGCTTTACTCGATTCTGCATCTTGCGCAAGTCAAAGCCGTTAATGAAGATTATGAGCAAGTCGGAGCTTTGAGCGTTTCACTCGACGATATTAAAAAATTTCGCCAACTCGATTCAAAATGTCCCGGACATCCCGAATATCGCTGGACTTCTGGCGTAGAAACGACGACCGGACCACTTGGACAAGGTGTGGCAACAAGCGTCGGCATGGCGATTGCGGAACGCTGGTTGGCAGCGAATTACAACACAGATGATTTTCAGATTTTCGACTACAACATTTACGCTCTCTGCGGCGACGGTTGTTTGATGGAAGGCATTTCGCACGAAGCGGCAAGTCTTGCCGGGCATCTCAAACTCTCGAATCTGTGTTGGATCTATGACAACAACCGGATCACTATCGAAGGCAGTACGTCTCTGGCTTTCAGCGATGACACGGCAACGAGATTTATCGGTTACGGCTGGAACATCGTTCGCGTCGGCGACGCAAATGATCTGGAAATGCTGGAACGCGCCTTTAGAACATTTCAAAATACCAATGATCGTCCGACCCTGATCATCGTTGACAGCCACATCGGTTACGGCTCGCCGAACAAGCAGGATTCGCATTCCGCCCACGGCGAACCTCTCGGCGAAGAAGAAATCGCTTTAACGAAAAAGGC
>JBGTIH010000105.1:0-16444 GCA_041745765.1 Pyrinomonadaceae bacterium
ATCTGACGGCGAAAATTTCGATATTAACGAATTCTCCGGCAATTCACCGCCCGAAGAGAGTCCGAAACGTCGCCGCCAGATGAATTGGCGGGACTTTATAGAGGCTTTTGGCATAGAAGACTACTTGGAACGACTCTCAGGCGAACTGGAACGTGCGTGGGAATGGCGGAAGCTCGCTCTAAAACAAAAATATCCGTATGCGAGCTTCCGCACGCTTGAGGGACAAACTTTTTAATTTTGTTTTTTTTCTACTGAATAAGTCCTTTAATATTTTGATAGTTGCTTTTATTATTATCAGACGGCATTTAAACATAACTCAAAAATTTGTTTTTCTTTCACTTAAATTCAGGCATTGGCGGAATTTTTATTTCATTTTGTGCCGGAATTATTGGAGGTGTTGGGATCGTCGGCGTTTTGATCTGTTTGGTTTCTTTTTCTTTAATCATTTGTGCTTTTCTCTTTTCACTTTCATACGGAATTCTTTGCATTTTGAACGGATGTATCTCGCTTACATGAAAGGCTAAAATTTCATCATGTTCCATTCGGGTTATTTCGTCTGCGGTCATTAGTCTTCTGCCGTGTTCGTGGATTGCTTTAGTGGTGGTGGCTCGGTCGAAAGTTCCTCGGCGGGTTTTTGATGTTTTTTCCTGAACATATGTAAATTCGCCTAAAGAGCGTGATATTTCTTCCGCTGAATTTCCGTCCAGTCCGGCAAAACAAAATTTATTGTTAAAGTTACTCAAGATTGTATCCGTCGGATTTTTTCCGTAGTTGCTTTCGATCTGGCTTCTCAAAGTTTGAACGGCGGCAATGATCGGTAAATTCTTATCTCTGAGCAGAGTAATTTCCGTGTGAAAATCGGGAATTTTCCCGAAATTTGCGAATTCGTCGAGAATGAATTTAACCATCAATCCGTCGGCTTCTTTCAACTGTCTGAATATGTAAGTCAAAATCAGACAGTTGAGCGGCTGCAAAAGAGTTTTCTTTTCGCTTCTGGCTTGGTAATAGATCGCTGTTTCTTGTCTGCGTAAGGCTGAAAAGTCTGTTGCTTTCGCTGTATTGGTAAAATGCTGAATTTCGCGCGACTGCATAAAGCCGAATGAATTTCTGGCGGTCGTCAGCATCGAGCCGCTCGTTCTTTCCGGCGCGTCCAGATAGGTTCGGGCTAAAAGTTTTGCTTCCATTACCGGAGAGTTTTCGAGCAGTTTTTTTAATTCGGATTCTTCCGACATCAAAATTTGATAGGCGTTAAGCGGGGTCGGGTGATCGGTTTCGGCGGCGTGAAGCCACGTCGCGGCTAGTAAATCCCGTGCCGTTTCGTACCAAAATAGATTTTCGCCGGAGTTTTTTACCGCTTCGCTTGAAAATACGACTGCTTCGGCAAATAACTTTGCCGTTACGACATCTCCGCGTAATGCCGGTATCCAGTTGAATTTCAGCATATTTTTTCGCGGTTCGAGCGGCGAAAAGTAATAGGCTCTTTTTTTGTATCCGCTGGTTAATTCCCATAACTCGCCGTTGGTCGTTCCTTTTTGCCTTTTTACATCCGATATAAATAAACTTTCTCCGGTGCTTTTCGTGATGTTCGGACAAATAATTGACTTTGTTTTGCCCGAACCGTTCACGCCGACAATTAATTCGTGTCTGCTTGTGCGTTCTGCCGGTAAAATCAAATAGCCTTTCTTGCATTTGCCGATGATAAAATCGCCTGCATTTGTTTCAAAGGTTTTTCTCAATATATTAGCTGCTTTGAGTTCTTTAAAACCGGCGAAACGGGCTGTGCCGTGCGCGTCCGAAAAAGGAACTCTGGATCCTTTGAAAATCAGCCAGACAAGAAAGACTAAACCGCTGATTATGATAATTCCGACCGCGCCGATATAAATGTACCGTCCGGCTGTTTCAGCGATTTTATCTACTGCGGCGGCTTGGTTCTGCTGACGGTTTCTCCAGCTGTTGGTGCTGCTCGTCTGGATATGTGCCACTTCCTGTTTTCTTTGCTCCAGGAGCGTGTTTATTTCTCTGGCGATCTTAGCTTTTTGTTTCTTGCTTTTGGTGGTTTTATACCTGGCATCCGCTTGTCTTATTTTCGCGTCCAGTTCCTGCAATTTCGGACTGGCTGGAAGACTTTGCGCTGAAGAAGAAATTCCCGTAAAAATTAAAATTGTGAGCAAAATAATTATTTTTTTCATCTTTCCAAACCTCTGTTTTTTTCCGTTATTTTTTCGCTAATTCCTCGACCGTATTTCTCAACTGAGTGATGTAATTCCTGAGTTTCTCGAATTGCTCCGCTTGCTTTATGGTCGAGTTGGCTAACTGCTCGTTCTCCCTGTTCAATCTGTCGGCGGCTTCGATCAATTGTTTGTTCTGCTTCTTTAGAGTTTGAATCTCTGATCTCAAAAGATCGTTGATTTCCTCCAAATCCTTCTTTGTCAATCCCATAACTTTTTACTCCCGCGTCCTTCAGGTCTTTTTCCCGGAACTGCTCGCTGGTCATCCGCGGGCGTTCCGGTTTTACCGCTTCTTCGCCGTTGTGCATTGCCTCTTTATACTGGCGCGTTTCTTCACGCTTTTCGGCAAATTGTTTGGCATAGTCGGTTTGATATTCGCGGTCATACTGACTCTGCCAGCTGCGGCATATTTCGTTAATGTGGTTTTTCGGTGAATGCAGTTTACGTTCGTCGGTGTTCCTGGCATCAATCCAGATATGTGCGTGGGTGTGTTCCGTGTCCTGATGAACGGCAACGACGGCGCGAGACTTGTCGAAATTTTTGTCTAAAAATTCGTGCGTCATTTCCTTTGCTTTGTCGGTTTCTTCTTCCCGATCCCAACTTAAAATTACTCTGTAATGCGTTCTGCCTCGCGCGCTTCGGTGCATCTCCTCATCTTCTCGGTTATGAGCGTATGACAAAGCATTGACGCGCCTTTCGTGGTGGCTCTCGGCTTCGAGTTCATTCAGATTATGAAAGCTGATCGAATCGCAAGCTGATTCTCGTGTAATGTAGCCGGCATTTTTTCCGCCCGTGCCTCTGCGTCCGGCTTTGAATTTCAGAACGCTCATAGTTTTTTCAGTAATTTTCTTAATGCTTTTTCTATCAATTCCTGTATTTCATCAATTTTGCCGTCCGGCGGCATTTCGCTTGAACCGCGTCGGCTGGCATTTATCTGATGGGCTATCTGATTGAGATTTACACCGATTTTGCGTAGCTCGAATCGTAATTGCCTGATTTCTTCGCGCTCTTCTGCATTCGGCAGTTTGCCGTCCGACAAAGCCGATTTGACGAGAAAGCGCGACAGGCTTAAATTCGTCTTTTTTGCCTTCTCGTGCATCTGTAGCAATTCCCGCTCCGTACATCTGACGAGTGCTGATTTGTCGTAAATTTTTCTGCTTTCTTTTTTCATCTATCGAGATTTAGCTGTCTTAAAATCCATTTCACGAAATTATTCCAGAAACCTTTTTGAGAATCTTCTTTTTGGTTTTCCTCAAGCTTTTTCCTCATCTCCGCCTTGGCATCATCGTATCCTCTCCAGTATTCGGCACATTCTCTGTTGATTTGTTGCTCTTTTTTTCTTATCTCATCATTTTCTTTGCCGAATTTAATAAGTGAACTATGTGCCTCTTGCCATTCTTCTTTACTATCTTCGGAATAGATTATGACCTCCAGCAAATCTAGTGCCTCGCGGCAGACTTCGTGAGATAAGTAAAAAACTGCACTTGATTTTCCTGATTCGGTTGAATCTTTATGACAGTCCAGAAATTGCTCCGTTACGGGATACGGGTTTCCTTCCTGTTGCGCTTTCTCATATAATTCTTTTCCGAAGCTGAAATTATCTTCCATTCCTGAAAAAACTTTTTCGCTGTTTTCTTCAACCAATTTTTTGAAAATGGCGGAGATGTCGAAACGGAATCTCTGCCCGTCGGGAGCTTTAATTACTCCGTAAAATTTTCTATTCTTCAGCAGATCCGAAGCTGAATTTTCGCTTATTATTTCATTCATAATTTTGCTTATTTTTATCACTCCTCATAGATTTGGTTTTAGCCTCGCAGAGCCGGAATGCAAAAAAGCGATAGCGTTTTGCGGTTCTGGCTATTCTTTGATATTCATATATTATATTGTTTAACGATGTTGTTTGTCAATAAAATTTGTTAAAAACAACTCAATATAATGCAAGAATAAGCGGCAAAAATTCGATTAACTGAAACGTCTTGACGCGCATCAATACTATGGAAAAATTAGCGCGGTTTATAGAGAGAGTTATACCCCGCGCTTGATTATTCTCAAGCGTTTTTTGTCCTTTTAGAATTTTGCTGAATTGCTGCCTATTCTCTTTTTTTCTTATTCTGAATATGGGTTTGCCATATCTGAATTCCGATCAAAAGGGCTAATACAATTAGGAGCAAAACGGTTGAATGTCCGATTGCAGTGAAAATTAAGGAAAAGACGATTTCCTGTGCCAGATCTGGGATGAGTTTGTTAATAAAATTTTTCATATGGTTTAGCAGCTTCTTTTGCGAGCTGCGTGAAGTCTGAGGAATATTTGAGATTTAGTTTTTTTGTGCAAATCGCTGTGAATAGGATCTGCATTTATAAGTGTAATTTCAGTATCTTGAGCGATTTTCAGATTTAAAAAAGGTGAAAAGAAAACATTTTGGTTGGAAGGAGATACAAAGCGGATGTGCTTTAGTACCGGGTGTTCTGTTTAAATTCAAGCCGTCTGGAAATTGCTTGTGTAACCTTATTTGAATTTAAAACAAGGTTACTAAACTATTGTTCCACAATAAAAAAAAGCGATATGAATTTTAAATAATCTAATAATTTGAGTAGTGTCTTCGCTGTTTTTGGAAATCTGAACTGGAACGAAGAATTTCAATAGGAGAAAGCGGAAAGCCTTATCTACGGATTTGCATCGCGCCGCTGGAATCAGAAGAGGAACGAATGAAGAAGATTCGGCGCGATATAGGAAAAAGCGGCAGAGCGTCCGCGCGTTTTTTGCGTGGTTTTCCGTGACCGAACAATAGATAGGTTTTACGACAGTTTTAACGGATGTTGAAAAAATCTTGACAACATAAATCAAATCGTTTAGCGTTTATTCAACCAAAAAGGAAAAGTTTTCTAGAACTAAAAGCAACCGACTAAACACAAAAAGGGGTTGAAATACCCGCAGGTAAAACTGCAAAAAAGGATGAGAATTTCACATGGAATTCTTCGGGGTAAGGTGTGTTTAATCGGTTTTTGTGTGCCTTTTTTGAGAATGAGCAAGATTCTAGGGATGGAGTTGGAGTTTTGCTCATTCTCAGGTGAAAGGAAAAATAAAAAGGATCTGGTAGTGAAAGTAGGAAAAGATATGTCGAAAAAGAAAAGAAGAAACGGGATCAAAACAATCGCTCCGACTGAAGCCGGGTTATCAACAAATGTTGAACATTCCGAAATTGGTGAACAATCAACTGGAACGATTATTTCCCGGAAGAATGAGATTTCGGGATTTGTCGGGAAACTGAAGCTTTCATATCTGAAACAGCATTGGGCGGCAGTCGGGATAATTGTGTTTCTCTCACTCGGAGTATTTGGCGCGGGACTGAAATATCTCGAAGACGATGCAAAAAGGCAAATCCGAAACGGACAATTGACAGCGGACAATAAATCCTTACTCAACCGGATAAACCCTTTTCTTCTAATGCCTTCTCCTACTCCGACACCGCAGTTAAGCCGCGAATACTTGTACGCTGGACAAAAATTACTGAGTGTCGAGGATGCTAATGCTTCCGCCGTGCCGCCGGCTGATCTGGCGGTCTGGCGACCTTCTACCGGAGTGTGGTGGGTTCTTGGCGGCACGGGTTCGCAGCAGGTTTCACAATCCTGGGGAGCGTCCGGAGACATTGCCGCTCCCGGCGATTACGACGGCGACGGCAAAACCGATTTCTGCGTTTTCCGGGCATCGAATTCGACCTGGTATATGATGCGAAGCAGCGACGGAGCAGGCGAGTATTATTACTTCGGTGCGAGCGGTGACATTCCCGTTCCGGCGGATTATGACGGCGACGGCAGAACGGATACCGCTGTGTTTAGACCTTCGACCGGTGTTTGGTATATCTGGAATCGGGCGACATCTCAGGTTGATTCCGCCCAATTCGGACAATCGGGAGATAAACCGGCAATCGGCGATTATGACGGCGACGGCAAATCCGATCTTGCCTTTTGGCGCAGCAGCGGAACACCGACGTTTTATGTCTATCGAAGTTCGGATGCTTCGGTGCAATCCCAAGCTTACGGACTCTCCGGAGATGTTCCGGCAGTTGCCGATTACGACGGCGACGGGCGGGCGGATTACTCGGTCAGGCGGGGCAATAGCTGGTATGTCTTAAAGAGTTCCGACAGTCAGACTCTGACCTACAGTTGGGGACTCTCGACCGACACGGAAGTTCCGAATGATTATGATGGCGACGGCAAGGCAGATATAGCGGTTTGGAGAAATTCCGACGGGACGTGGTATATCCTCAACAGTTCGGGAAATCCGGCAACTACAATCGTGCAATTCGGACAATCGGGAGATATTCCCGTTCCGGCTTATTACCGAAGATAACGAAAAAGTGAGAAATTCCGGATCAGAAGTGAAAACGGAAAAGTAACAATAAAATTCATCCGGTGCAGCAATAATTTCTTAAGGAACAAGAGAAAATGATAAAGAGCAAACCCGCATTAGGCTCGTTGAGGAAAATCGAAATGAAAAGTGAATTAATAACCAAAGAATCAAACAAAGAAATAAAACGGAAAAACACGATAAAGGGTTTCAGACGAATCGCCCTGAGATTTTCAATTAGCTTGATTTTAATTTTGGTTATAAGCAGTTTCGAAGTTTTTTCCCAGGAAGACGGCAATACTGCTGACCGGGCATTAAAGGGTGGCGGACGGGTAAATCCTTCGACTCTGGCGATGGAGATTGATATACCTCTCGGCAGTTATCCGGGGCGCGGAATCAACGTCCCTATTTCTCTTAGTTATTCTTCAAAAGTCTGGCGAATGGAGAGTCTCGAACAAACATCGATAAGTGTCGGAGGGAGTCCCTGTTTTACGGTTAGTCATCCAAGATACAGCGAAAAATCGGCATCGGGTTGGACGACCAGCCTCGAAACGCCGACTATCGAATACACCGGATGGACAGACTTTTATAGTCAAGAAGGCTTTCCATTTCTCGAAAGGACTTGTGAATGGGTAGAGACGCAACAGGCTGGACCGCCAATCAGGAGAATAACTCTGACCATGCCGAGCGGAGAAACTCACGAACTTCGGATGGATGCGTCAGGTGATACGCAGGGAACCGGCAATCGAAACGGATATTATTACGCGGCAGACGGTTCGAACATCATCTATTATGAAAATTCTTCAACCAATACTTACAAGCTGATGATGCCGGACGGCTCTTTCTACGAATTTGAAAATCTTTCGTCCCCGAGCACTGTTTCTCAAAGAAAAGCTGAAAAGTTCATTGACCGCAACGGAAACTTTACGAGTTATAATCTGACGACAAAAGTTTGGACGGATACTTTAAATAGATCCTTATCGGCACCTTTCGGAACGTCCGCACCGACCGCGCCGGAAATCATTCCATATCAGCTGCCGGGAATGACCGGAGAATATAAATTTCACTGGAAGAAACTCGAAGACGGTCTGACGAATCCGTCAGATCAGCTGAAATACCCGGGTGATGTTTATGATTCCGGAACATTCGGGGTAGTTCATACTCAGCGACCGGCAGCCGACACTTTATTTCATACAAATCTTATGTATGAAAATCGGGTGATGAATTCGATTCAATTGTTCAATCCGGTAGTTTTAACAAAGATCGAACTTCCGACCGGACAGAGCTATGAATTTTCATACGATGTATTCGGACAGATCAATAAGATCAAATATCCGACCGGCGGTGAAGAAACCTTTACATATCAGGAAGTTTTACCGCTCACGCCGGCAGTTCAGGACTGGATGGATGTCAGTTCGCAAACCAATCGCGGGGTTCAAAACCGTAAGCTGTATAAATCGGCAAGCTCCGCTCCCTACGAATGGACATATTCCACCGCTTATGTCGCTCCGCAGGGATACAAAATTTCGATTGTAAGCCCGGCTGATATATTAACCGAAACATTTTTACATCGGGGAGATCCATGCCAAAACTGTACTACCGGCGATTACGGCTTTAGCGATATTCTGATCGGCAGAGCATACGAAACGAGAGTTTTTGATGCATTGGGAACGGGCAATGTGCGGAAATTGGTCTCCAGAAATATGACGCACTGGACTAAGACTTCGTATCCGATCGGAAACGGAAGCGCGGATTGGCATCCGCGAGTAACACATAGTGAGAGTTATATTTACGATCCGGACGGAAACGGCGATCATGTTAAATCAACCGTCAAATATGAATATGAAGATGTGTCAACAATAGACAAACCGCTCTTGAGAAAGAAAACTTTGGAATATGCTTTTGAAGCCGGTTCGGGCAGTTCGCTAAACGATCCGCTGCCCGAACCCGGAGAAAACCCGGACGGAAATCCTTTGCCGGTGCCGACACCGACACCCACGAATCTTCTGCGGACAACGGAAGCGATATATTTAATAAACGACACCTCGGTTACCAATCGTCAGAATTATAAAGATCGAAATATGATCGGACTGGTAACGGCTTCGGTTGTAAAGGACGGAGCAGGGACAATCGTGTCCAGAAGCGAGATGAAATATGACGAGAGCGGTTATTCGCCAACCGATTATGTTCGGGGAAACCCGACGACTTCAAGGGTTTGGGACAGTACCAAAGGTGTTTCGACAAATTCGGCTGCTTATATTCAAACCCGCGCTAAATTCGATACTTACGGCAATCAGTATGAATCAATAGACGCGAAAGGTAATTCGACGACTACAACTTTTGATTCGACACATAATGCCTTTCCGGTGCAGGTTACTTCGGCAGTTCCCAATCCCGGCGGATTAAACGGATCAACCACTGCATTTGTATCGAGCGCGACCTTTAATTACACGACCGGACTTCCATTAACTACCACCGATGCCAACGGGCTTAAAACCGTAATTGAATATGACGAAGACACTTTGCGACCGCTCAATACTAAGACGTATTACGGCGTTAATCAGGTCGGAAGTGAAGCGGAAACGATCTATCACGATCAGCCGAATAATTATTGGGTAAAAAACCGTTCACAAATTGATGCCAATAATTGGGCGGAAAGCATCACGTATTTTGATGGTCTCGGCAGAGCCTATAAATCCGAACAGGTTCATTCGGACGGTAATATCTTTGTTGAAAAGGAATTCGACTCCGATGGCAGAGTTCTGCGCGTCAGTAATTCGTATCGTGCAAATGAAACAAAATACTGGACAACGAATGTTTACGATGATGCGAGCCGCGTAATTGAGGTTATCCTGCCGGATGGAGCGAAGGTGAAAACGGATTACGGTGTTTCGGTGTCGGATGTAGTCGGAATTACCAAGCAGATCACCGATCAGGCGGGTAAGAAACGCAAAGGGATTACGGACGGTTTGGGCAGAATGGTGCGGGTCATTGAAGATCCGACCGGACAAGCATTAAATACGGATTATGTTTTCGATACTCTGGGGAATTTAAGAAAAACGATTCAGGGCGAGCAATCGAGATATTTTTCATATGATTCGCTCGGAAGACTTCTCCGGGCAAAACAACCTGAACAGGATACAAATCCGAATCTGGCAATGACGACGGCTGATTCCGTAACTGGATACAATCAGTGGTCGGTGGCTTACACTTATGATGATAATGGAAATATTTTAACGACGACTGATGCTAAAAATATAACCGTTACGGCGACATATGATAATTTCAATCGAATAATAAAGAGGGATTATAATGACTCAACACCGGATGTGGATTTTTATTATGACGGAAAATACGTCGGATTAAACGGAAGCGGACAAGATGTCCCGCTCATAGCCACGGGCAGCGTTTTGGGAAAAACAACCGGAATAAAATCTTCGGTTTCAAAAACGAATTATACGAGTTTCGATAATTTGGGCAGACTTCTGACTCACAGCCAGATCACCGACGGGACGGTTTATAACACGGGCTACACTTATAATCTGTCGGGCGCATTAATTGAAGAAACGTATCCGTCGGGCAGAAAGGTCAAAACGACTCTTAACGGCGACGGCGAATTTGAAAAACTCGAAAGCAAAAAGAGCGGGGTTAATGATTACAAACTGTATCTCGATCAGATCACGCGCAACTCTGCCGGGTCAATTGAGAAAATGCGGCTCGGCAACGGAACGTGGGAATCTGCGGTTTATAATACGCGTCAGCAAATTACGCAGATCGCTTTGGGACATTCGAGCAGCGATAAAAATCTTTTGAAAATTGATTATAGTTACGGGACAACCACGGAAAATAACAGTTCGCTCCGTCAACAGAAGATCAATTATGCCGGACTGCCGAACGAGATTACTCAGGACTATACGTATGATGATCTCAATCGTTTGAAATCGGCTGAAGAAAAGGTTACGGGAAACTCAAATCCGACGTGGAAACAGACGTTCAATTATGATCGCTATGGCAATAGAACATTTGATTCGAGTAATACGACGACCTTTTCACAATCGAACAAAATTACCAATCCGACCATCCAAACATCGGATAACCGCCTGACGGAAAATCAGGATGGCGGGACAATTGATTACGATTATGACGCAAACGGAAATCTTACTTTGGATGCGGAGAATCAAAGATTTGTCTTCGATGCGGAAAATCACATCAAGGAATTTTTCAGAGGCGCGAATCAAAGCCTAAATGCCGATGCCACATACAGTTACGACGGAGACGGCAAAAGAGTTAAGAAAAAAGCTGACGGAGTAGAAACGATCTTCGTGTATAATGCCAGTGGGCAATTGGTGGCTGAGTATTCGACACAAATCTCGACTGCGCCGAAAGCGAGTTATTTGACAGCAGATCATCTGGGTTCACCGCGAATAGCGACCGACGGCATCGGCACGGTAATCAGTAGGCACGATTATCTGGCATTCGGCGATGAAGTAACGGAAACATTGGGCAATATCGGAGGACGGACAATTGCCCAAGGTTACGGCAAACCGGATGAGATCAGACAAGGCTACACGGGCTATGAAAACGATGAAGAATCGGGGTTGGAGTTTGCTCAGGCAAGATATTACAATGCCGCGCACGGCAGATATACATCGGTTGATCCGTTGACGGCATCAGCCAGTATCAGAGACCCGCAGACATTTAACAGGTATAGTTATGTCTTGAATTCACCGTATAAATTTACCGATCCGCTCGGATTATTGCCGCTGGGTTCAGGAGCGTGTGGGCAATGGTGTACGGATATAATAGGCGGAGGCGGCGGCGCTTTTGATAGTGGGGGTTTTTCAAGATTTTCAACTGGTGTAGAAGGATATGAACTTGAACAACAGCAATCTGAAGAAGCGCAACCCCCGCCAATTCCTGTCGTTGTGGGGTGGATAACTTGGGGTGAGCTTGAAATACCAATTTTAGGGGAAGCCAACATAAATTATAGTGCTGGTTCTGTATCTCCTGGTCCGGATGTGGAGGAAGTAAAAGTTGATAAAGAGAGACTCGCGACTGTAATGCGTCCTGAAGATCTTGCAAAAATTGATGATGTTCTATATCGAGTGGGATTTTTCGTTTCAGCTTTTTTGCAAACTAGCGGGGCATCGTTAGAAGGTTATAGTTATGAGATCACCTATAACTCACAAGCTCCTAAAGAGGATAAGGATAAGGTAACGGGAAGACAACCACTTGGTAAGGGCGGCAGTATTGGGACATTTCTTGTTACTGAAAAAACAGACAATACGAGGTATAGTTCCAAACTTCAGGTTCTCACCGGAAATATTCAGACCTTTCCTAGTACTGGTACAGTCACTATATATAGCCCTAGGGGTATAAAGGTTGCTGAATCTTCGTTTGAATTAAGTGTTACTAGAGTACAAGGTATTGGAGGAGCATTGGATACCTATACTCCAAACATAGTTGAAACCAGCCGAAAAACCGCTTTCGGTTCTTGGACTCGCCCTTAGAGTAATTGACTTATCTCTAAAATTGTAAAGAGCGGTTTTGAGATATTGGTGAACTTTATTTTGATATTGGAGAAAAAACAATGAATAAGAAAAAAGCTTTAATTACTTTTAGTATTGCAATATTCATGGTAACGGGGCTATTAAGTATTCGCGGACAGGACAAAAAGGTTGAACTAAAGAACAAACGGATAACCCTTCAGATGGAAAAGAAACAATTATCTTCTGTTTTCATCAGGCTATTGTATTATTATGACGTGCCGATTGGGTTTGAGGAATCTAAATTGGACAAAGACCATAATGACTATCGTTTCCAATCTAATGTGCCGCCGGATGAAGAACGATGGAAATATAATATAAACAAACCGTTAGCAGAGTATAAAGATATTGAAGATCATCTAATTACGCTCAATTTCAAGGACGCGAGATTGGAAGATGTAATGGATGAGATCGTTAGACAAATGCAAAATTATGATTGGGAAATTAACAACGATGTTGTAAATATTTTCCCAATTAAAGGTCGGGATCCGAGATTCGAGAAACTATTGAATTTAAGAATTCGAGGATTTATTGTTCCAAAAGGTTCAAGAGTTGGTTTAGCTCAAACGACGATATTATTTTATGTTCCTGAGTTTAAGGCATTTTTAGATGAAAATAACCTTTATACGCATTCTTTACGAGATGATGTTTTGTATATTAATCGTCCTCTTCCAATGGATTTAGAGTTTTCTGATTTAACTTTAAAAGAACTTCTTAATGAAATCACAAAAGCCAAAAGAGGCGGATGGATATTGAGGACAGACAAGAAAAATGATGGAGAGAAACCTGATGGCAAAGAGGGTATCGAACTTTTGCTTTAAATGTATTTATTATCAAAATTTAGGAATATTAGAAAATTTTAAGTATTTTGAAGAGGTTGTCAGAGGTTTTGTGTTTTTCTGTTGTATTTGCTAATCCTGTTTTCGGCTAGGTATCTGTAAATGAAGAGTTTGATCAGATAAGATAAAATTTGAAAAATTGAATTTACACGAAAAATTCTTACAGCCTCTGAAAATCATTTTAACTGATTTTCAGAGGCTGTAAGAATTTTTTCTTTCATTGATATTTTTTTGATCGCACATTTGTATTTGATTTTTGCGTGAAGGCGCGATGGGTAAATCTATTGTAAAGCACGTTGTTTCAGTTTCTGGTGGGGCGGTGTTAGTGTTTCCGTTTTTTATCCAACCTTCTATTTTTCTATATCCTCAATTTTCCCTTGCTTTTGTTTTGGCTTTTCTAATCTGATCTGATATTCTCTTTCCGTGTTTCTGGAAATCTGGAAGTCTGGAAAATAATTAATGTGAAAATAATAACTGTTACCGGCTACAAAGGTGGTGTCGGGAAATCTACGACGGCGATTCATCTGGCTGCGTTTTTCTCTGCTATTGGTAAAACTCTGTTGATTGACGGTGATCCGAATAGGACTTCTGTTAAATGGGCTTTGCGCGGCTCTCTGCCGTTTAAGGTCGTCAATGAAAAAGAATCGGCGCGTTTTATCGTCGGAAGTAAATTTGTTGTGATTGATACGCCGGCGCGACCGAACTCGGAAGATTTGAAGGAATTAAGTAATGGCTGTGATTTGCTTATTCTTCCGCTTGCTCCTGACATTTTGGGGCTTGAGGCGATGCTTGAAACTACGCGGAATTTGGACTCCGGTGCAAACTTCCGGGCGTTGCTGACGATTGTTCCGCCGAAGCCAAGTAGAGAAGGTGAAATTATGAAACAAGAATTGATTGAGAATGATATTCCCGTTTTTGATTCATTTATTCGTCGCTCAGCAAATTTCCAGAAATCGGCTTTGCAGGGAGTAGTTGTTTCCGAAATAAAAAATACTCTCTCGGCTTCGGCTTGGTCGGATTACGAATTTGTCGGAAAAGAAATTATAACTTTATTGGGGGTAAAATAGATATGTCGAAATATGCCAGTGTTTTCAAAGAGAAAAACAAACAGGAAACCATAAATCTGGAAACTGTGAAATCTGGAAATCTGGAAGATGAGAAACAAGTTAATCTCGGCATTAAGATTCCGGTTTGGCAGCGTAACTATTGGGTGGGTAAAGCAAAATTACAAGGCAAAACCATTTCTTCTGTTATTATCGAGTCTTTGACTGAAAAACTCGGTGAACCTGAATAAAAGATTTTGGTAAAAGTATGACTTGCATTTAAGGTAGAAATTATGTCAGTTGAAATTTTAGAGGATTTGAAGCAAAAAGCGCGAGCGTTATCTTCGCAGGAAATAGAAAACTTTGTAAATTATTTGCAAAAAATAAAGCCTGATGGGGAAAAGGATTTGGGTTTAGCAAGCGAAAATAAAGCTGAACTCAGACAATTGCACAAGCAATGGATGAAAGCCAACCGGATAAAATATGCCGGGCAATATGTTGCCTTGGATGGTGCAAAACTTATTGGTGTCGGTAAAACACGTCCTGAAGCTATTCGACAGGCAAAGGATAAAGGGGTAAAAAATGCTTTCGTGATGTATATTTATCCGCTTGATTATGTTGGTGAAATCGGGAGTTGGTAATGAAGTATGATCTTTCGTTTCCGACCCGCTTGCTTTACGATGCGGGAAAGCCGGGAATCACGGTTTCAATTAAACTCAAACTTTCCGAAATTTTTGTTGAGATTGACGCAAAACTGGATACGGGCGCGACCGACTGTATTTTTTCGCGGCGTTTCGGTGAAGACTTGGGTTTTGTAATCGAAGAAGGAGAAAAGATTCAGATCAGCACGGCAACCGCATTATTTACGGCTTATGGACACGAAGTTACTCTTTCCGTTTTAGATTATGAGTTAGATATTTTTGCTTTCTTTGCCGAAGATTCCGCATTTAATCGTAATGTTTTAGGCAGACGCGGGTTTCTCGACCAGTTCTCACTTGGTTTGATTGACTATGACGGAATACTCTATTTGAGTCTTTATGAGTAATTTTAGAGTCAGTTCGATAACCGCAATATTTAGTTTGTTTTAGAGTTTCCTACACAAGAACTTGCGTAAAAGTTAAGAAAAAGTTAATTTAAATTGCTCTTTGAAAGCAAAACAAAACGTCAGCAACTTCCAATTGCTGACGTTTTTTAGAACCTTAAATCCATTTTGCGCCGGATATATAGGTAACAGTCACCTGAAAAAGTAAGCTGTTGAGGTAAATATAGTAATAACAAGCCCGCCTTGTCAAGCCTTTAGATTAGCTTACTTTTTCAAATTTGAAAAAATAAGCTAAATGATTTCCCAAACCAATAATAGAAAGCAAGAAAAACAACAGCGTGAAAGCGTAGCAGAAAGCCGTGTGTCGTTCGGACATCTCTCTGCGCTTGCTCTCCGCATTGCGATTAAGAACAACAATCCTGACGATGAAGTTCTCCTCGGCTTATATCAGCGTCTGAGTGCCTGTGCGCTTCGTCAGAATCATTGGATAGGGGATGACCTGCATAATGTCGAAACGGGTGAATTATACGAAGCAAACGGTAATTTTTGGGGCTGCGGCTCGCGTTTGTGTCCGTCGTGCGTGGCAAAGCTCTCGCGCCGATCAAGAAATCAATTGCGCTCCGCTCTTGAGAATCAAAAACTTTTCTGTGGAGAAAACTATCAATTTATCACGCTGACGATGCCGAATCCCGGCAAATCCGTTTTGCAATCCCGCACGATTATTGACCGGGCGTGGTCATTACTGCGAAAAAGAGATTATTTCAAAAACAGGATCCGCGGCGGCTCGAAAAATGAAGAGTTTACAGTAACGGAAAACGGTTATCATTATCACATTCATCTTTTGTGCGTAACGCGCTTTCTTGCCTTCGAGCGGCTTCGGCGGGAATGGACGGAATGCTTAGAGATCGCTTTCAAAGAATCCGGCTTAGTTTTTGATGTGAAAACGAGCGACGGCTTGGCGATGGTCAACGTCCAGAGAGTTTCCGGCAGACAAAAACTCCAGGGCGCGGTTCTGGAAGTCTGTAAATACATCACCAAAAATGACTCGTGGGAAAAAATCCCTTCAAAAGACCTGATCGAGATCGCTTCGATTAAAAGATTTCCAAGGATGTTCGAGCTTTTCGGCTGTTTTCGTGAAAATAGAAAAGAGAATCAATCCCTTTCAAATGCTGCATCTGATAATGATACTGATTCAACCGATCCGTTAAACGAAACCGATTTCGCTGTTAATGTCACTATGCTAGATACAAAGCGCATATCTGACGGCGAAAATTTCGATATTAACGAATTCTCCGGCAATTCACCGCCCGAAGAGAGTCCGAAACGTCGCCGCCAGATGAATTGGCGGGACTTTATAGAGGCTTTTGGCATAGAAGACTACTTGGAACGACTCTCAGG
>JBGTIH010000106.1:0-4928 GCA_041745765.1 Pyrinomonadaceae bacterium
ATTCTGCTTATTGTCAGGCGAAGCAGAAAGTAAAGCCGGAAGTCTTCGAGCATTTAACCGAAACATTAAGTAAAGATTTCTATCGGCTGTATGGGGCGGATGAGGAAGTGCGGTTGTGGCGCGGGCATCGGCTCATCGGAGGAGACGGAACCAAACTGAATTTGCCGGACACGGCTGATTTACGCAAAATCTTTGGAGTTCAAACGAATCAAACAAGCGGCGAGACGGGCGGATGTGTTCAGGCAACCGCCGTCGTCGCGTATGATTTGTTGAACGATTTAGGTTTGCAAAGTGCGATTGGCAAGGCGCATAGTTCGGAAAAGAGTTTGTTATTCGAGGTTTGGAGATCGCTGGAAAAAGGAGATGTATTAGTCCTGGATCGTAACTTTGCCGATTACAGCATCATCGCGAAAGCCAAGAATGACGGGGTTGAAGTGGTGATCCGGTGTCCGCATTCAAGCTTTTCAGCGGTCGAGGATTTTTGGGCGAGCAAAGATCGCGAGCGAATAGTTTTACTAAAAGTATCGCAATGCGCGAGGACGAAAAAGTTTGTCAAAGAATACGGCTTGCCGCCGGAAGTTTTGGTTCGGTTGATAAAGTTTCGACTTAAGACAGGCGAGGAAGAAGTGCTGCTAACAACGTTGTGCGATCAGAAGAAATACCCGCGTCGAGAGTTTTTCAAAGTGTATGGAATTCGGTGGAATAATGAAACCTATTTTGACCGGATCAAGAACATCTTTGATCTGGAGCGTTTCAGCGGACAAACCGAAAGCAGTATCAAACAAGATTTTTATGGGGTGATATTTCTGGCGAATCTGGAAAGTGTGTTGACCAAAGATGTTGAAACGAAGATGCAGGAGGCGGCGCAGGAGCGAGAAAATAAGACGATGCCGCAAGTCAATCACGCGATCAGCTATGTGGCACTGGTTTCGAGAGTGGCGTTCTTGTTAGCAGAGGAAAACAAGTCAGCCGAAGAAACCTTGGAAGAGTTGAAACACTTGTTTTGGACAAACCCGACACGGCAAAGAAAAGGTCGAAAACAGGCGCGAGAAAAGCCTACCCATACCCGGAAGGTTAGGTATTACCGCTATTCTAAGCGGATTATCGTTTAACTTAATACCATTGGGAGGGTGTAAAAAAATCTGTGTAAATGGTGTTAATCAACATTTTATATTAATGGAGGAACGATTATGCCAATTCTAAGCACACGACAGTAGAAAGATAAATCTTTCCAACTCTTTGTATTTCTTTGGTTTATGATAGTTGAACAAAAGATTCTGCAAAGTATCTAATCCAATTCGGAATAAACTTTTCGCATATCTTTGGTTTTTCTTCAATTTCATTTTTACTTGTTTTGTGATTTCCACGCGTGAATTCTCCCATCAATATTGCCAAACATAATCCTAATCCTAACAACATCAACAATTTGCTGATCTTCTCCGGCATCGTTAAATGCGTTTCTTCAAAGTTGAATCCGCGAGATTTCAAACATCCGAACATCGTTTCGATCTGCCATCTTACTTTGTATTCTTCCAAAGCATACTTATTTGCCTCCAAACTTGCCACAATCAGATATTCCGTTTTGCCGTTTTTCTTATATTTCAGGCAACTGACATAAACTTCCAATCCGAATACCTTGATTTTGACTTTCCCGCGCAATTTTACTTTTTCATCGGCATTGCGCCATATCTGCAAGAAGCTTCGCTCACCTGATTTGTGCGAGGTCTTCATTCTGATATGAAAATCTATCTTGTTTTCAATCAAGTAAGCGAATAATTCATACGAGCCGAATTCACGATCAGCATACACTCGCAGAATCCTCTCGCATCCAAACTCTTCGACAAATTTCTTGATAATCGCTACGTGTTCAGCCGCCGTCGCATTGCCTTTGTGATTCATCACTTCCCACAAAACAGGTATCGCTACGTTTTTGTAAGCCACGCTCAAAGTCAAAATGTTAATCCACGTAGAACCGAATTTCCACTCCGTGCGATCAATCAAAATCTTCAGTTTACCGTTTAAGTTCAACAACTTAAGATAATCAATCGAAACCGCATTCTCATTTTTCAAAAATCTCTGAATCTGCCGATAGACTGAATCGCCTTCAACGTCTGAGTCAAAAGCATTGGCAATTTTCACCAAATTGGAAGTTCTGGTTTTCAATAAAGCCGAAACGAATTAGGCAATCAACTTGATAGCGTGTCTCGTTCCTTGTATATTTTCTTTCAACGCTTCCACAAAAGCGTTATCAGGAGTTTGTTTGTTTTCTTTTTTCACACAACTGATTCTAACAAACTCCTTTTTACTGTCGTGTGCTTAGATGCCAATTTGACAGGAATTACTTGACGAATTATTAAAGGAATACGAAAAACCGGAAGACTTGCTCGGTGATGACGGACTTTTACAGCAACTAACTAAAGCTCTGGTCGAGCGGGCTTTGCACGGTGAGATAACACATCATCTCGGTTATGAAAAACACTCTTCTGCCGGCAAAAACACTGGCAATTCGAGAAACGGCTCATCACCGAAAACGATCAAAGGCAAACGCGGACAAACCTCGATTGATGTTCCGCGCGACAGGAACGGCACATTCGAGCCGCAGCTTGTCAAGAAGAATCAGACGCGTTTTGACGGCTTTGACGAGAAGATCATTTCTTTATATGCCCGAGGAATGACGACTCGTGAGATTCAGGGACATCTGGAAGAAATCTACGGCGTGGAAGTCTCGCCCGGCTTAGTGTCGGCGGCGACGGATGCGGTTTTGGATGAAGTTCGGGCGTGGCAAACGCGTCCTTTAGATGCGGTTTATCCGATCCTTTATCTGGATGCGCTCGTCATCAAGGTGGAGGAAAACTCACGGGTTATCAACAAGTCGGTTTATCTGGTGATCGGTGTTAATTTGCAGGGATTGAAAGAGGTTTTGGGCATCTGGATTGCGGAAACAGAAGGAGCAAAGTTTTGGCTGGGAATTGTTGCCGAGCTGAAAAACAGAGGCGTTGAGGATGTTTTCATTGCCTGCGTGGACGGTTTGAAAGGCTTCCCCGAAGCAATTGAATCAGTTTATCCGAGAACGCAGGCTCAGCTTTGTCTGGTGCAGTTGTTGAGGCATTCTCTGAGTTATATTTCTTACAAGGAACGCAAAGAAGTCGCCGCCGATCTGAAACTGATTTACAGGGCTGCCACTTTGGAAGAAGCCGAAAATCATTTGCTTGAATTTGTCGAAAAATGGGAAACTCGGTATCCGGTCGTGGCGCGATCGTGGCAGTCGAACTGGGCGCGTGTCGTGCCGATGTTCCAATTTACGCCGGAAATCCGCCGAGCCGTAGAGTGCGACGAATGCGATTGAATCGCTGAATTCCAGCTTACGGAAAATCATCAAAAACCGCGCTCTTTTTCCGAATGATGAAGCGGTGCAGAAAATCTTATTTCTGGCGTTACGAAATATTGCCAAAAAATGGACAATGCCGATACCCGATTGGAGCGGAGCGATAAATCAATTTGCTATATTATTCGAAGGAAGAGTGCCGATGAACGGATTCGGCACAGACTCATTTACATAGATTATTTGACACCCTATAAAATTCCTAAAATTAATTCTTGGAGGTTGGGATTATTGATAATCGGACACAGAAATTTGTTTGGAGGATATTATAACGATTAACCTGACTTTCGATCACTAAGTTTTTCTCCAACCTTTCGAGTAAACGTCTCGAAGGTGAACGGTTTCTGGATGAAATTTATTTCCTCTTTGATGACACCGGAGCGGATAATTTCATCATCGGTGTAACCCGAGGTAAACAGCACCGGCAACTGCGGACAAATTTCAGTTAATTTCTCTGCCAATTCGCGACCGCCCATCTGCGGCATGACAATATCCGTTACCACCAGGTCAATTTCATATTCTCGATTTTCAATTATCGCCAGTGCTTCGATCCCGTTGGATGCCTCAATAACCCGGTAGCCGCATTCTGTCAGCATTTGGCTTGCCAGTTGGCGCACTAATTCCTCATCTTCAACGATCAACACGGTTCCCCGTCCGATAGAAATAAAGTTTGATTCAATTTGTTTTTCCCCGGAAATAATCTTCGAATCGATACAGGGCAGATAAATATTAAAGCTGGTGCCCTGACCGACCTGGCTTTCCACAAAAATGTAGCCCCCCGATTGTGTGACAATCCCATAAACTGTTGCCAGCCCTAAGCCGGTGCCTTTTCCGGCTTCCTTGGTCGTATAAAACGGCTCAAAAATTTGCTCGATGATGTGTTCATCCATTCCAACGCCGGTGTCGCTTACCTGTAATAATATATAAGACCCAATAATTATAGGCAGGTGACTCTTCGCGAATTGTTCATCCAGATAAACATTTGAGGTTTCGATACTAAGTTTGCCGCCGCGCGGCATCGCATCACGCGCATTAATGACGAGATTCATGATAACCTGTGATAAGCAGTCACGCAGAAATATTGTAATATAATAACAATATGAATGTGCCAAATAAATTTGTCAAAATATTGTCTGAAGAAGATTATAACAAACTGGTTGAAAATCATCAGAAAAGCGAGAATTATCGAGTCCGAAATCGGGCGCACGCTATTTTGCTTTCTTTTCAAAAGTATCCGATCGATGAGATTGCGGAGATTTGTGGGATTCATCGAAACACGGTTAGCCGGTGGATCGAGCGGTGGAATGAATTCGGGTTGCAAGGTTTAAGCGATGTTGAAAAAGATGGTCGTCCGCCGATTTTAACTTTGGAAGAACAAGCCAGAGCGGTTGAAATAGCGTTGGAAAATCCGCGCTTTCCGCATCGGCAGCTGTCGCGGATCAAGGCGGAAACGGGTAAGACGATCAGTTCCTATACGCTTAAAAGACTGATAAAAAAAAGACTTGATCTGGAAAAGGATTAAGTTGGGATTGTGGAAACGCACCAA
>JBGTIH010000107.1:0-54721 GCA_041745765.1 Pyrinomonadaceae bacterium
GCATTAAAGGAAGAACTCGGATTTGTTCAAGGGATTGTCGAAAAGAAAAGCACGATTCCTGTTTTATCGAATATTTTGATCGAATCGGTCGGGGAAAACACGATCAGGATCGTCGGAACGGATTTGGACGTAACGATTCGCTGCGAAGCCGCCGCCGAAATAAAACAGGAAGGCGCGATGTGCATTCAGGCTCGCAAACTTTTTGACATCGTACGACTTTTGGACGACGCGGACGTTCATTTCAAAAAAGAAGAAAACGAATGGGTCAAACTCAATTGCGGAAAATCGAAATTCCGCCTCGCCGGTGTTTCGCGCGAACAATTTCCGGAAGTTCCGAGTTTTAAAAGCGCACCGATGAAAATCTCAGCCGAAGTTTTCAACCATTTTATTCACAACACGAGTTTTGCGATTACCAACGAGCAATCGCGTTTTACGCTTTCGGGTGCAAAATTTATGATCGAAAACGGTACGGCGCGAATGGTTACGACCGACGGACATCGCCTGGCTTTTATCGAAAAGAAATTGAGCGACGCTTCGGGCGAAAAAATCGATTCGCTGATTCCGAAAAAAGCTCTGATGGAACTGACGAAAATCTCGCGCGATTCTTCGGGTGAGATCAGCTTCGGCGAAGACGAAAATCACATTTATTTCGAGGTTGACGGTCGGCTTTTGATTACGCGCAAACTTTCCGGCACGTTTCCGAATTACGAAATGGTCATTCCGAAAGACAACGACAAGGTTGTAACCTTTGACGCGGAAGAAATGAAAAACGCGATTCGCCGCGTCGCTCTGATGGCAGACGAGCGAACACGCTCGGTCAAAATGATAATTCGCGCGGGCGAAATCGAAATCGGCGCACAAAGCTCGGAAGAAGGCGAAGCGCACGAAAAAGTCGCGGCGGAATACGACGGCGAAGAAACGGAAGTCGGCTTTAATTCGCAGTATTTACAGGAATTCTTAAACGTCATCAGTTCAAGCACGGCGGAAAACGAAGGCGTTGAAAAAGAAGTTGACGGCGAAACCGTCAGAGTCAAAGAATCGGGCGGCAAACTCCGCATCGCTTTTGAATTCAAGGACGGCAATGCTCAAACGCAATTAAACATCGCCGGCGACACTAATTACGATTACAAATATATCGTGATGCCGCTGCGAATTTGATAAAAAAAAGTTTCAATAAAAATGTGAAAAGGCGTTTGAATTTATAAAACGCCTTTTCACATTTTTATTGATAGAGGCGTGATCTTTATGATAAAAATGTCTCTGCATCACTAAAAATTGATCTATATGCAGGGCAACGGATAAATTATTTGATTTTCTTGGAGGCAAAATATTGAAATGGTTTACGGCAAATTTAATTTCGGCTTTGATTCTTTTCGGATTCTGCAATTTTACATCCGCTCAGGGTTTCAAAGGTATCATTCCATTAGAATCGACCTGCGAAGACGTGAAGCGAATTCTTCAAGTCGATGAATGTAAATTTCCGAGAAGTTTTTATTGGTTGAAAGATTATAGAATTGACATATCCTTCAATGAAAACAGGTCAGTCGAAAGTAAAATCTGCTACAAAGTTCCAAAAGACAGAGTCATTTCACTGGTGGTTTCATATAATAAGAACATTCCTATCAAAGAGTTTGAATACGATTTGAAATTCGTTCAAAAACTTAACAATGATATAGATACCATAGTTTATGAGAATGAAGAGAACAATATAAGCGTTTTTACACATCTTGGTCTTGTTAGCTATGCGGTTTTTATTCCCACACAAGAACAACACAAAAAGTTCGCTTTTGAATGCAAAGGATCTAAAAAATAGGATTTTTAATCCCGTCTCAAAAACGCCCCGATATTGAAACGCCATTCAGTATTAAATGGCGTTTTATTTATGTTCAAAAAACAATGTCTTTTTCTCATTAGCTTTCAAATCCCGCAAAATGCTATTCTCAGATAAATCAATATGTTCAAAAGTTTTATCAAACCGCGCAGAGTTGTAATTACGGGTTTCGGTTGTGTTACGCCGATTGGAATCGGGCGCGAAAACTTTTGGGAATCGCTGAAAAAAGGGAAAAGCGGCGTTCGCAAGATCGAGAGTTTTGATGTAACGGGTTCGGCGGTGCAGATCGCGGCGGAAGTTTCCGATTTCGATTGGGAAGCCGAACTGAATCCGAAGGATAGAAAACACGTTTCAAGATGCGTTCCGCTGGCATTAAAAGCGGCGCGGGAAGCGATGGATGACGCAGGAATTGATGCTGAAAGTCTTGATTTAAGCGAGCGGCAAAATTTCGGTGTTGTTTTGGGAACGGGCGGCGGCGGTTTGTCTTTTACCGAAAAACAATACGCTTACTGGTTTTCCGGCGACGAAAACAAAGCGAGCATTTATACGATTCCGTCTTCGACGCACGGCGGTTTGTCTTCGGAACTTTCGATGATTTTCTCGCTTCACGGACTTTCGCATATTATTTCAACGGGCTGCACAAGTTCAACCGATGCAATCGCTTACGCCGCTCAGCACATCGCGCTCGGCAAACAGGAAATGATGCTCACGGGCGGAGTTGATTCGCCCCTGGCGCGCGGAATTTTGGAAGGTTTCAACGTGATGACCGTTTTGACGAAACAATGGAACAATGAACCGCACCGCGCATCGCGTCCGTTTTCAAAAGACCGTTCGGGTATCGTGATCGGCGAAGGCGCGTGGATTTTTGTGCTGGAAACTCTGGAAAACGCAAACAAAAGAAACGCGAAAATTTACGCGGAAATCAGCGGCTACGGTTCGACGTGCGATGCTTATCACCGCGTTCGTCTGGAAGAAAACGGCACAGAACCGGCGCGGGCGATGATGCTTGCCCTGGAAGACGGCGGAATTTTGCCCGAAGAAATTGATTATGTGAATCTGCACGGAACTTCGACGCAGTTCAATGACAGAATCGAAACGCGGGCGATTAAGAACGCTTTTAACTCGCACGCTTATCAGCTATCAACTTCGGCGACAAAATCGCAAATAGGGCATCCTCAAGGCGCAAGCGGTGCCGCCGGCATCGGCGCAACGCTGCTCGCTTTGCAAGAAAATATTATTCCGCCGACAATCAATCTCGATATCCCGGACGAAAACTGCGATTTGGATTACACACCGAATTTTGCAAGAGAAAAAACAGTAAAAAACGCGCTTTGCAACTGCATCGGTTTCGGCTCGAAAAATTCGGCGTTGGTTTTGAAGAAAATCTGAAAAATAAAAAGTTTTGCGATTAACTAAAATTAGTCTAAAGTCCAAAGTCCAAAGACCTAATCAGTTATTAAAATTAATTTAGACGATGCAATGACGAAAGCAACTTTAAACAAAACAAATTGGCGCGGACGCATTATACGATACGCACCTTTGATTTTATGGATCGGGATTATATTTTTTGCCTCGACGACGGCGGCTTCGATGTCTAATACGTCGCGCTTTATTGGTCCTCTGCTCGAATTTCTTTTTCCGGACACATCTGAGGAAATCTTGTTAATTTATCACGGTTATATTCGAAAATCAGCGCATTTCGTCCAATATGCCGCACTTGCTTTCTGGGCACTACTGGCGTTTTGCACATCTTCAATTAAATTTTTGCGAAAATATCAATATGCGGCGGCGTTAATTTTGGTTGCGGCGGTCGCTTCGCTTGACGAAACAGGTCAGAGTTTCACCCCGACGCGAACCGGCTCGATCTATGATGTTTTGCTGGATATTACGGGCGGATTATTTATGATTTTTCTCTTTATCTTATTTAAGTTTTTTTGGCGTAAATACAACAAAAATAATATGTTTGATAAATAATTTCAGTATCAGCTCCAGCGAAAAAGTTTTTTCGTCAGCGGCAGAAGGCGATGCTTTGAAACGACTCTGCGGAAAAATTCTTCGTGTTCTGCTTCAACCCGCGACATTTCCATCATTTCTTTTTCGCAATCTTCCATTTCTAATTCCTTGGCAAATTCAGCCGCTTCTTCGTATTCGAGAATGTTTTGACTTTCCAATCTTCCGGCAAAATACATCGGGAAAAACCAGCCGGAAACAAAACATAAAACGCCGAGACTACGCCCGATTGTCCAGAAAACCGCTTCGCGCAATCGTCGCGGCTCTGCGCCGAGTTGATTCAGCCATTTGCGCACATTTTCGCGATGCGCCCATTCTTCCTCTTCGATTATTTTGATCTGCTTTTTTTCGTCGGATTCACGCAGAGATTTCCAATGCCAGCGATACGCAAACGCCGCGGCAAGCTCGCCCGCGTGCGCGTTTTGCAGAATGCGGATCAGATTTTTACGGGCTTTTTCTGACATTTATAAGTTTCGAATTTCTGAAAGATGTTTAATGAAATCGGGCAAATGTTTTTCCCATTTGTTGTTTAGCGTGAGCAAATACTGCAGTTCGGTTTTTTTTCCATAAATCGGACGCTCAGTTGACGCGGAAACTGCCCAAATATCGGATTTATCTTTGTGATTCATCTCATCAACAAGAAAAACGATGATAGCCTGTTTTCCGATTGGCGACCAGACAGATTCAATTTTCCAGACTTCATTTTCCCACCATTCGATAACTATCAATTTCAACGACTTTCCAGCCATTTCTCTCGATTTCAGATTGAATCTCTCTTTTTTGAGTTATCATCTAATCTTCAAAATCTATCTTGTCATAAACTTCCGCAAGAGCAATGCGGCATTCAATTGAAGAAAATTCGATTTCCGAATTGACACCGACCGCTTCCGACAAAAGCCAGAATCCGTCGCCGTGGCGGACATATTTTTCGATTCGCGCTTCATTTTGCGCGACCAGAATATATTCCTGCAAACTCTCGATGCTTCGATAATGCTGAAATTTTTTGCCGCGATCATAAGATTCGGTCGTTTCTGACAAAACTTCGATCAAAAGAACCGGATTAAGCAGCGTATCGAAAACTTCGTCTTGAAACTGCGGTTCGCCGCACACGACAACCAGATCGGGATAAGTATAAAGTCCTGTTTCCGGCACGAATACGCGCATATCATTTGAATAATTTTCACAATTTCTGCCTTTCAAATGCTGCCACACCAAACCTCTGAGATTTGTTGTTATTTTATTATGATTTCGCTTCGCGCCGGACATCGCAAAGATTTCGCCGTCGAAATATTCGTGTCTTTCTTCAGATTTACGCTCAAATTCGAGATAATCTTTTACTGTTAATTTTGTTTTTGGAATTGCGCTCATTTTCTTTCTCCAATCCAACGCTTTGTTTCAACTATTTCATCAATTTTATTTTCTAAATTGTAAAGTTTTTCTGGGTAAATTTTTCCTTCCTCATTAATATTTACTTTTTCTTTACAGCCAAGACTATGAGAAACCGTTTTCTCTTTCCCATCAAGGCTAATCGAAAGATTTACATCTGGGCTATCTTTCCAAAACACCGGACAATTAAAGCCATCAGAGTATGAATTCTTTAAATTGAAAAAGTCAATTTTGTTTATTTCGCTAACTAACTGGTTTATTTTTTCTTTGCTTAGTTTTCCTTCAATCCTTTTCTTTGTAATCAAATCACCTTTTTCTCTGATTTTTACATCTTCAAAGAAAAAAAATCCGTCCGGTTGAATTGTCAAAGTATAAACAGGACATTCCCAAAAACAGTGACTCCTCTCCATCTTTAGATTCAATATGGATTCCTTTGTTTGCGTTACCAAAACTTGATCTTCAGGCTGTGAAATAGTGTTTCCGCAAACCGCCAATAGACAAACAAAAAGGGTTAGAAAGATTTTTGATATAAACATAAATTTAAGCCGCAACTCTTTCGACGCGATTATAAACCGTATCTCTTTCAACTGCTTCAAACCCGGCGTTTTCGATCATTGAAATTAATTCGTCTTTCGTCATTTTGCGTTCGCCGCCTGTTTCGACCGAATAGGCGTGCGTCAGTTCGCCGCCGTCGGTGATCGTGCCGTCAACGTCGTTTGCGCCGAAATGAAGCGCGGTTTGCGTGATCGTAAGTCCGAGCATTACCCAATACGCTTTGATGTGGTCGAAATTATCGAGCATCAGGCGCGCAGCGGCGATGGTTTTCAGATTGAGCATCGCATCCGGTCCGGGCAGAGATGAAAGCGCAGTTCCCGGCGGATAAAAGGCGAGCGGAATAAAACATTGAAAACCGCCGGTTTTATCCTGCTGCTCGCGCAATTTAACGAAATGGTCAACGCGGTCTTCGGTCGTTTCGATATGCCCGTAAAGCATTGTCGCATTTGTCTTTAATCCGGCTTTGTGGACTTTTCCGGCTAATTCCAACCAGCGGTCGCCGTCGCATTTATGATCGCAGATTCTTGAACGCGTCGGTTCGGCAAAAATCTCCGCGCCGCCGCCCGGGCAACTGTCCATTCCCGCCGCTTTTAATTTTTCGATCACTTCTTCGTCCGACATTTTGTAAAACCGCGCAAAAAAGTCTAATTCGACCATCGTCAATGCTTTCAGATGCAGACGCGGAAATTCGCGTTTAAGCGACGAAAACAGATCGGTGTAATACGAAAACGGCAGTTTCGAATTCAAACCGCCGACAATATGCAGTTCGGTCGCGCCTTCATTGACGGCATTTCGCGCGATCTCAATTCCTTCGTCAATCGAATGCGTGTAAGCGTCATCTTGTCTTGCTCTACGATAAAAACCGCAAAACTTGCAGTCCGCGACGCAGATATTCGTATGATTAAAATGGCGGTTGACGTTGTAATAAGTCGTCTTTCCGTGCTTTTTACGACGTACGAAATCCGCCAATTTACCGAGCGCGTTCAAATCGTCGGTTTTATATAATTCCACGCCTTCATCAAAGGTCAAACGTTCGTTTGCTTCTACCTTTGCGGCGATTTTATTTAAGTTTGTATCAATTGAAAATTGCATAATTATTTTTTCTCGACAATCTCGAATTCAACAAAGACCATAAAAGTTTGTTTCGGTATCTTTGTACTTGTCCAAGGTTCAAAAGCATATTCGATGTAAAGCCTGTATTTTCCGATCAGCGGACGTGATTCCTGATATTCCGTTATAAAAACTTTCGGGTCGGTATAACTATCGGTAGAAATTTGCCAATATAAAACAGTTTCCCACTTCTTGTCCGGCTTTATCCTTATCGGTGTATTAGGATTTGGAACCGTTGCACAAGTCCTGCTTCTTCTACCTTCTTCCCATTTTTGAGCTTCATCATTGTATCTTTGCAAACGCGCGTCCCAAAGCGGAACAATTTTAGGAAGAAAAATTGCTTTGTTTGACTGATTAACTAAAACAGGATTTATTTCAGTAAAGTTTTCATATTTTGCTTCGACATTTTTCCAAAAGATTTCAGATTTTTCATTTTGCGCCGAAACGCAAACGGTAAAAGCTATAAGAAAAGTAGACGCGATGAAAATTTTTGCTCGATTCATAAACTACTCCTATATTTCAATGATTATTCGGATCATCAACCGTCAAACCTTCGCTGACTGCCGCATTGTTCAAGTCAGTATCGGCGGAAAGTAAAGTCAATGATGATAAACCTGCATTTGTGCGTTTGGCTTGAGTTTGTAATGCGCTGGCAAGTTAGACGGCATCGTAACCGCGCAACGCGTATTTTCTTGCCAAACTTACGGCTTCATTAACCAAATTCGTCGAAAGCGGAACGATGCTGAACTCGAATAAACAGTTATTTTCAAACGTCTGCACAGCCGTTGCCGCGCCATTCGCCGAAAGTTGATTACCGCGTTCTTTGCGTGTGATCGCCGAAACAACTTCGACAACCGTAATCTGTGCAATATAAACTCGACTGCCGCTTGCCGGATCAATCTGCGAAGTCAGCCACGCCGAACCTGTTTCCGCAACATAGCGTTTGACCAAACCGCTCGTATCACAAAAGAAAACGGACATTTAGCGTCGCTCCCTGATTATCATCTCGGAAATCGGTTCACCTGTAACGGTTACGGGTTTGTAACTTTCATAGCTGGAAAAATCTGTTATCGGCGGTTTGTATTCGGTAATAAACCCTTCTTCCGCTAATTGTTTTTCAAATTCTTCTTCGGTAATCTGCGGTTTTTCTTCTTTCATTTCAAGAAGCGAATCAATCAATTCGCGCACTTTTCGTAAATCTTCCTGTGAAAGCTGTTTGACTTTATTTTCTATTTGTTCAATCGTAATCTGCATCATTTTCACTCCCAAATCTCTTTCAAATTCAGCATAAAACCTTTCAGAAGCGATTCGCCCGAAATTTCCGCAAACTTTCCGAAATCAACTTCGATTGATTCATACAAATTGAAATAAACTCGCGAACTTCTATTTTTTTGTCGAAATCATATAAAACTCCAAAAATTGAAAGGGCAATTTTTATGCCTTTATCTTATCAAATCTGCGGGTAAAAGTTTATCGCTTAAAAATTCGGGCTAAACAGGCGTGTTATTTGATGGCAGAGGTTTTTGAGAGTAATTTGTGAGTATCCGTTGATTTAGCAAATTGCCAAAAACCCAAGAGAGTTTTAGAAAAACGCGAAAAATACACGTTTTTTCAGTATATCTCGTTCGACGAAGTAAGCTATTGCGTAAGTAGTTTCCCCGTCACAGAATTTGCTGATCCTGCCTTCTATTGTTAAAAAAATTTATCTTGAACGTTTTTTTGCGACCGATTATCTGCTTTTTTGGTGTGAGAATATCTGGAAAGTTGTTGATCGCTTCTGAATCTTACCGATGCGTAAATCTAAATTCTCTTAACTCAAAAATAATTCTTGGAGAGTTTACCAATAGAATTTATTTTTTAATGTCAGCGTTTTCTGCTTGATGCCGGGGGTGTTTTCCTTTTTTTTCAGTGTTTTTTAAAAAATTTTCTTTCATACTTTTTGATTTTAATTATTTTAAGAGTATTATTTGTTCAAATAAATTTATCTATCGGAGGTTTAACTAAAATGTTCCCGTCGGATACTGATCTTGAAACCAAATTTACCCTTGAAACTGAATCTCAGGAGTTACCTGAAAATCTGCCGTTTCATATTCTTTTACTTGGTGATTGGAGCGGTAGAGAAAAACAGGTTTTGCCTGAAATTTTTCAATCTAAACCAACAATTATTGACCGCGACAACTTTGATAATGTTTTTTCTAAGTTCAATGTTCGTTTAGACTTAGACTTAGAACTCGACGGTTCTAAAACCTTGTCGCTCGAATTTAAAGAACTTGATGATTTTCATCCCGACCGAATATTTCAGCAAATTCCTCAATTTTCCGATCTGCGTGATATTCGCCGCCGCTTACTTAACGAAAATACTTTTAACGAAGCGGCACACGAAGTTCGCGCTTGGTTTGAAGATTTTCAAACATCTGAACCATCGGAAGAAATCCAAAACGAAAATGTTGAACAACAAATTGCTTTTGAATCCGGTAATTTATTGGACAATATTTTAAGTCAGCCTTTAGGTTCAACTTCAGCTAAATCGTCACAAACAACACATTCTCCTGAGCTTAACAGATTTTTGAATAAAATTGTTAAATCTCATATTATTCAGACCGATGAAAACGAGCAATCCAGATTGGTCAAAACTGTTGACGATGCAACCGGTGATTTGATGCGTTCGATTTTGCATCATCCTAAGTTTCAACAACTCGAATCTGCTTGGCGGGGTCTTTATCTTTTAGTTAGAAAAGCCGATACAGATGTTGATTTAAAGATTTATTTACTTGATGTCAGCAAGGAAGAATTAGTTTCTAACCTCAAAACTGTCAACAGTTTAGCTGATTCTGATATTTATCGTTGGTTGATTAAGGAAACCATCGAAACTCCCGGTGGGGAGCCTTGGGCAGTTGTTTGCGGCAATTTTTCATTTAATGTAAATTTGGATGATATTGCAGCATTGATTCGCCTTGCTAAATTAGCTGAAACGGCGAATGCGCCTTTTATTTCTCATATTCTGCCGGAAATGTTCGGTTTTTCATCTTTTGCTTCTGCCGGAAGTTCTTCCGATTGGAAAATTTCTTCGGACTCTGATGAAAATAAGCTTTGGCAAACTTTGCGTTCATTGCCCGAATCAAAATATTTAGGTTTGGCAATGCCTCGGTTTCTGGGGAGATTACCTTACGGAAAAGATACCGATTCAACCGAAACCTTTTCTTTTGAAGAGTTCAAAGAATTAACCGAACACGATAATTATTTATGGACGAATCCTTCTTTTGTCTGTGCTTTACTGCTTGCTCAATCTTTTAGAAAATCCGGTTGGGAAATGAGTCAAGGTTTTCAACTTAGTCTTTCCGGGCTTCCGACACATATTTATCAAGAAGATGGAGAAACAAAAACTAAACCGTGTGCTGAAATTCTGATGACAGAGCCAATCTGTCAAAAACTTTTGGATGAAGGCATTATGCCGCTAATTTCTTTTAAAAATACGGATCGCGTACAACTCGGAAGATTTCAATCGGTTTCAGATCCTTTGAGAGGATTAAACAGTAGATGGCGTTAACTTTAAATGTTGCAGTGTAAAGAGTTAATTTACCAGTTTATTTTTAGTGTTGGCAAAACACTTTTTATTAAATACAATAATCTGTTGGTCTAAGAGCGGGCTTGTCCCGCTAATTTTTTCTTAGATCACTATAAAAGGAAGTTATGTTTTTCGATGAAGCTTTTGATGTAATTGTGATCGGTGCAGGTCACGCCGGATGCGAAGCCGCTTCCGCTTCGGCAAGACTCGGTTCTGAAACCGCTCTTGTCACGCTCAATTTAGATTTAATCGGTCAAATGTCTTGTAATCCAGCCATCGGTGGAATTGCCAAAGGTCACATCGTTCGGGAAATAGACGCGCTTGGCGGCATTATGGGAAAAGTTATTGATCGAACGGGAATTCAGTTCAGATTATTGAATCGTTCCAGAGGTCCGGCAGTCCAGTCTCCACGTGCTCAAGCTGATCGTGCGCTCTATCGAACAGAAATGCGTAGAGTTCTTGAAGCAACTACAAATTTACATCTTAGACAAGGTATAGTTATTGGGTTAATTGTTGAAAATAATACTGTTATAGGTGTTGAAATGCAAGATAACCGAAAGTTTCGCGCAAAATCGGTTGTCATTGCTACCGGCACTTTTCTTAATGGAAAAATTCATACTGGACAAAAAAATTATTCAGCCGGACGCGCCGGAGAACCTGCTTCTATTGAGTTGGCTGAGAATTTAAAAATTTTCGGTTTTCCGGTAGGACGATTAAAAACCGGAACTCCTCCCAGGCTTGATGGCAGAACAATTGATTGGGATGCTTTTGAAAAACAACCTCCCGATCAAAAACCTGTTGCTTTTTCTTTTGCAACTGATGAAATTCTGCAACCACAAATAGATTGTTATATCGGATATACAACAAATGATTTGCATAATCATATCCGTAGAAATATTTATCAATCTCCCCTTTATTCCGGTAAAATCAAAGGAATCGGTCCTCGATACTGTCCTTCCATTGAAGACAAGGTTGTTAAATTTGCTGATAAAGACCGGCATCAGTTATTTTTAGAACCGGAAGGTCATAATACTAATGAGGTTTACTTAAACGGATTTTCAACATCCTTACCGGCGGATTTACAGCAGAATCTTCTGAGAATGATAGATGGTTTTGAAAATGTTCGTATAATTCGTCCCGGATATGCTATAGAGTACGATTTTGTTGATCCGCGTGAATTAAAACCTTCAATGGAAACCACTAGAGTTAAAGGGCTTTTTCTCGCCGGACAAATAAATGGGACGACCGGATATGAAGAAGCTGCCTGTCAGGGGCTGATGGCTGGTATTAACGCCGCATTTTTAGTTCAAGGTCGTGAAGCCATTAAGTTACGTCGAGATGAAGCTTATATTGGTGTTTTGGTTGATGATCTAATTCAACACGGAGTTGACGAACCTTATCGAATTTTTACTTCGAGAGCTGAAGCCCGCTTAACACTTCGACACGATAATGCCGATCAAAGACTTTCGCCTAAAGGTAATGAAATCGGACTTTTAAATGATGAAAACTGGAAAAGATTTAATATAAAGCGTGATAGACTGGCTTTACTTCAAAACGCTTTAGTTGAAACTCGATTTAAAAGGTCTGATATTCAATACTCAGTAATGTCTGAATTATTAGGTTGTGATCTTGGCGACACCATTAATTTGATGCAGTTTGCGCAAAGACAAGGTGTTAAACAAGACAAAGTGTTTGATCTTTTGCCTGAAAATATACAATCTTTAATTAAAATAGCTGATTTGGAAACGGCACTTGCGGACTCACTTTATAGCGGTTATATCAAAAACTATCAAATTGCCACAGAACGAGTTAATCATAATGATAACCTTAAAATACCTCAAAATTTTCAGTTTGGGGAAATCAGTGGTTTGTCAAATGAAATGAAAGAACGGTTAGAAAGGGCGCAACCGAAAACTTTCGGACAAGTTCGCAAGATTCCCGGTCTTACCCCCGCCGCTTTATCAACAGTTTTGGTTAATTTAACAGCTCGAAAGAATCAGGATGTTAAGATAAGTTAAAAATAATAAAAAGTAGGACGTGCCACATGAATTTTTTACGTTTAACATTGTGGCACGTCCTACTTTTTATTAGTGGTCAAGTTGGTAAAACTATGTTAGATTATAGTAAATCAACATATTAAAGGTTACTAAATGGGAAAAATAATAGCTGTTGCCAATCAAAAAGGAGGTGTCGGTAAAACAACTACTGCCGTAAATCTCGCTGCCGGACTAGCCGTTGAAGAAAAAAAAGTTCTACTTGTTGATGCCGACCCACAAGGGAATGCTTCTTCAGGCTCCGGGATTCCGCGTCTTCTAAATCGAAAAACACTTTATAATGTATTAGTAATGGGGGAAAAAACAGAAAATGTGATTTTACCAACAGAATTACCTCTTTTTTGGGTTTTGCCTGCCGATAAAAACCTGGCTGGAGCAGAAGTTGAATTAGTTGAATCACAAGGGCGCGAATACAAACTCAAGGAAATATTAAAACAAATAAAAAATGACTATGATTATATTATAATAGATTGTCCGCCATCTTTAGGTTTATTAACAATAAATGGTCTCACAGCTGCAGATTCTTTGTTAGTTCCGATTCAATGCGAGTATTTTGCTTTGGAGGGTGTAACCGAATTGTTTGACACTCTTGCCAGACTAAGGAGAGGTTTGAATCCGAAATTAACTATCGAAGGATTACTTTTAACAATGTATGATGAAAGAACTAATTTATCGAGTGCGGTTGCTAAAGATTTGCGCGATTTCTATGGAACGCAGGTCTTGCAAACAGTTATCCCGCGAAATGTTCGATTAGCGGAGGCTCCGAGTTATGGTAAACCGATTATTTTATATGATATACGCTCACGGGGAGCAGAAAGTTATATTCAACTGGCAAAGGAGATTTTAAGTCATGAGTAGAAAAGTATTGGGCAGAGGTCTTAGCGCATTATTAGGCGAGGAATCGAATAATGTAAATAAAGATGAGTTGATTAATATAGACATTGATTTAATTGTACCGAATTCAGAGCAACCCCGAACCATTTTTGAAGATCAGTCTCTGGAAGAATTAGCACAATCAATCAGAGCAAATGGAGTTGTTCAACCGATTGTCGTCAGAAAAAAAGGATCTCAATATGAATTAGTTGCCGGCGAAAGACGTTGGCGAGCCTCACAAAAGGCAAGTTTGCAAAAGATTCCAGCAATAGTCAGAAATGTTTCAAATGATAAAATGCTGGAGATTGCTCTAATCGAAAATATTCAAAGACAGGAACTAAATGCGATAGAAGAAGCCAGAGCGTATAGAAATTTAATAGATTCAGTCGGTTTAACACAAGAAATGATTGCAGAAAGAGTCGGGAAAAACCGTACAACGATAACAACTTTTCTCAGACTTTTGAAACTTCCAACAGACATACAAATATTAGTTGAACAAAATAAAATATCCGCCGGACACGCGCGTGCTTTATTGATGGCTGAAGATGTTGATTTGCAAAGAAGTTTAGCCCGAAAGATTATTGAAATGTCGCTATCTGTTAGGGAAACCGAAAAAGCAGTTAAAAGATCGAAGAAGGGAGAAGCACAAATTGTTGAAAATAATACAGTTAAGCTAAAACCGGATGCAAATGTAAAAATGGCGGAAACGAAAATGAGAAGATATTTAGGAACACAAGTTCAAATCTTTCCGGACGGAAAAGGAACGGGCGGGAAAATAGAAATAGAATATTATAGTGAATCAGATTTAGACAGGCTTTATAAGTTATTGATAACAAAAGAGTAAAGAGAAATAATGAAACAGAAAAGACTAACAGAAATGGTTTCGTGCGCCGGTTGAGTGGCAAAACTTGCGCCAAGCGATCTTGCTCAAGTTTTGAGCAAATTACCAACACAAGATTTTTCGACAGATGTTATAGTTGGATACGAAACATCTGATGATGCCGGTGTGTTCCGCTTAAATAAAACAACGGCTTTAGTACAAACGGTTGATTTCTTTACACCTATCGCCGATGATCCGGAAATTTACGGGCAGATTGCGGCAATAAATTCCTTAAATGATGTATATGCGATGGGCGGAACGCCTTTAACTGCGCTTTCTATTGTTTGTTATCCGCAAAAAGGAGATTGGGAAGTGTTAGGCAAGATTCTTCTTGGCGGTCAAATGGCTTTAAATAATGAAAATGTCGTTATTCTAGGCGGTCATTCGGTTGACGATCAAGAGATAAAATTCGGTTATTCGGTCACAGGAATTATCGAACCCGATAAAGTAGTAAAAAATTCAGGCGCAAAAGCCGGAGATGTTTTAATTTTAACGAAACCAATAGGAACAGGCGTAATAAGCACTGGAATAAAATTCGAGAAAGCGAGTAAAAAAGCAATAGAAGCATCTCTTAAAACTATGACAACTTCAGCGCGGGAAGCGTCAAAAGTTATGCAAGAAATCGGCGCAAATGCCTGCACGGATGTAACGGGATTCGGATTGCTCGGACACGCATTTGAAATGGCGAAAGCAAGCAACGTTACTTTGAGAGTAGAATCTAATAAGGTAAAACTTTTGCCGGATGTTCTGGAACTTATCGAACAAAAAATGTTAAGCAGAGGCGATAAGAATAATCGTATTTATGTTGGAGAAAACATTAAATTTAAAAATTCAGTTTCAAAAGAAATGCAAAGCGCATTATTTGATCCGCAAACTGCGGGCGGATTACTGATAAGCATTGAAGAAGAAAAAGCGGAAGAGTATATAAGCAAAATTAAGTTTGCAAAAATAATCGGCAGGGTAGAAAAATTCAAGGAAAAATTACTAACTATTGAATAAAATCATTATTATCAAGAGGTTAGAGCAAAAAAAATGTATTTATTAATTTTCGAATCAATCGGAACGTCAGAATTAATTTTAATCGGACTCGTTGCGCTGATAATATTCGGTCCGAGAAAATTGCCTGAGATGATGAATAAATTCGGAAAAATAATGGCTGAATTCAAGCGTTCGACAAATGAATTTAAACAATCCTGGGAAAAAGAAGTTAACTTTGAGAATATAGAAAAAGAGGAAACAGAAAAGAGAGAACTTTTGGAAAACAAAAAAGAAAATTCAATCGGTAGAGAAAGTTTTCCGCTTGAAAATGAGATAATTGTGCCGGAAATCAAAGAAATTAAAGGAGATGACTTTGAAAGAGTATTTTCAAAAGAGAATGGTGCAAAAATAGAAGATTCTGACGAAAAAAAAGAGGTTTTTGTAAATGAAACCCCCAACGATATAGCTAACAAACGCGATTGGTTATAAAGAGAAAAACTCACAGCAGTTTGGAAATGGAAAAAAAGGAAGAAAATAAAGACGTAGAATTGGGCGGACAGATGTCTTTTCTGGCGCATTTGGACGAATTTCGCCGAAGGCTCGTAAATAGTGTCATTGTTCTGGTTATAGCTTTTGTTTTGTGCTGGTTTGTTTCAGATAAAATTTATGATTTTCTTTCAGTTCCAATTCGACAGGCAATTTCCGAAGCTGAAAGGCAAGAAGTTCCGGTAAAAGGTCTAACGGGGGACGAGCAAGTTTTGACGTTGGACACCTTAGAAGAAGGGGCAACTGGAAAATATGTTTTTGATCAAACGACAAAGTTGGGTATAAGCGTAATATCGCCGGGAACTTCCGTTCAATCGGTTGTCGCAAAAGATTCGGAGGGGAATTTCGGACTCTACACGGATGAACAGATAATTGTAAGTAATTCGATAATCCCGAAGGGAATAAGACTTCCGGTAGATTTCGCAATACCGGCTGGGAGCAAAACAACCGCTGAAGAAAAAATGATCGTAACGACGGCGGTCGAAGCTTTCACTCTCTATGTGACGGTTTCGCTCTATGCGGCGATTGCGCTTTCGATTCCTTTTTTATTACTTCAGATTTGGGGTTTTATTTCGCCCGCTCTATATAAACACGAACGTGCGTATGTCACACCGTTTATCGGACTTTCAACTATTTCATTTGTTATCGGCGCGGCGTTTGCTTATTATATTTTATTTCCGCCAGCGGTGCGGTATTTATTGGGACTCGGCGAAGATTTTCGCTTACTGCTGCGCGCAAGCGATTATTTTGATTTAATTACGCTGATTATGTTGGCAATGGGAATAATTTTTCAGATGCCGGCAATAACATACGTTTTGGCAAGAATCGGAATTGTTTCAGCGGAATTTCTGATAAGTAGTTGGAGAGTCGCAATCGTTGTCATATTAATAGTTGCAGCCTTTGTTTCACCGACGGGAGATATTCCGAATTTAATGCTCTTTGCACTGCCGATGATGGTTTTATATATTATTTCTATTTTTATCGCGTGGTTATTCGGTAAAAAGAGAATAAAAAAAGATGAGATTTGATATTCGGTAAAAAAACGAGGCGATTTCTTTAAAAAACACCGAGAAATAATATACAATAAAGCAACCTATAAAAGGTTTTAGAGCATCTTGAACAAGTAAGTATTAAAAAATCTAAAACAATTAAAAAAATGGGAGAAAAAAATATTCTCCAACGAAACATAAGGAGTTTTTTTTATCATTATGTCTAAGAAAAAAATCATTCGTAATCTGCTTTTAACAGGTTCGGTATTAGTTGCAGGAGTTACGGCGGGTTTTGCCCAGGGTGATCCGAGTCAGGATATTCAGGAGAGACCGCGAAACGTCAAATCGGAAATCAAAGAAGTTTATAAAAAATGGGTTAATAATGATGTGGCTTATATCATTACCAGAGAAGAAAAACGCGCTTTTAATGCTTTGAAGACAGATGAAGAGCGCGAAAACTTTATTGAAAATTTTTGGCGCAGACGTGATCCGAATCCCGATACGGAAGAAAATGAATACCGCGAAGAGTATTACGAACGGATTGCCTACGCCAACGAAAATTTTGCATCGGGAATTCCGGGCTGGAAAACAGACCGCGGACGCATTTATATAGCCTGGGGCAAACCGGACGGAATCGAATCATATCCGGCGGGCGGAAGTTATAATCGTCCGGTGTATGAAGGCGGCGGTTCTACCACGACATATCCGTTTGAAATTTGGTTTTACAGACATCTGGAAGGAGTCGGCGACGGAATTGAGATCGAATTCGTTGATCCGACCGGATCGGGAGAATATCGTATTGCCCGCAGTCCGAATGAAAAAGACGCGATGCTGATGGTTCCGGGCGCAGGTTTAACAACCGCTGAGCAACTCGGTTTGGAATCCAGATCAGACAGAATTTCCGGAAGAAATGCTAATAACAGTAATTATGGCAGAGAGCAGGATCAGCCTTTCCGCCGTCTGGAGATAATCACTAATCTTCAGCGTCCGCCACAAGTCAGATTCTCCGATTTACAAGGTTTTATCACGGAATCTCCGGTAATTGACAGAAATCCTTTGGGCTTTGATTTGCAGGTAGATTTTTTCAGACAATCGGATGACAGCGTAATTACAACATTTACGATTCAGACTGAAAACAGAAATCTGGTTTTCGATCAAGTTGGTGGAGTTCCAACGGCGAGAATGAATATCTTCGGCAGAATCGAATCGGTTGCCGGAAGACGTTCGGGGATTTTTGAAGATTCGGTAACGACAAGTGCGACGACACAGGAATTAGCCGATTCGCTCGACCGCAAATCAATCTATCAAAAAGCATATCCGTTGACACCGGGAATGACGTATAAAGTTGACGTTGTTGTGCGTGATGTTGTTTCAGGAAATAAAGGGATTGTTCGGCAAGGATTTACAGTTCCGAAATACAACAATGACTCGTTAGACACATCAACTCTGATTTTAGCTTCGACCCTTCGTTCAACCAACGAAAAAGACATCGGAGCAAGTTTTGTAATCGGCGGCGCCAAAGTTATACCGAATTTGTCAAAAGTTTATCAAAAAGGTCAGGATGTCGGAATCTATATGCAAGTTTATAATGCGAAAACCGATCAAACGACTTTGAGACCGGCGGTTGATGTACATTATATTCTTTATAAAGACGGCAAAGAGGTTTTGCGTCAAACGGAAGATTGGCAGGGCTTGAGCGATTCGGGACAAAGACTGACATTAGCCAGACTTTTGCCGACTTCGCAGATGGCGGCAGGCAAATATAAAATTCAAATCAAAGTCCGCGATAACGTCGGAGAAAGGAAAGAAATCGTTCAAGAATCGGAGTTCACGATAAAAGAATAATTTCTGACAAAAAATTTGAGAAACTAAACCGGCGTTTTAAATAAAACGCCGGTTTTTAATTTGGAAATCAGGGAAAAGAGACAATCATAAGCACGTGAGCAAAAGTTTTATGATATTTTCACCAAATGTAAAACGCGCATATCAACTGGTCAGAACCGCCTGCGTTAGCGGGCGGGTAAAAACTTTATTACCAAACAACGCACGGCTCTAACTCGAAACTTTCCTTTTTTTGATCGCTTGGCTTTTGTAAAAACTTTATGACCAAACAACATACGGCTCTAACAGGCTGTCTTAAGCTATTTTCAGTTTAATCGGCTAAAAAATTATCAAACCAAAGCTGAAAAACAAGCAGAGTCCAGAGTTGTTTATGATGACTTGCAATATTAGTTTCGTGTTCCAAAATCAATTTCTGCACGAATTTTTCGTCGAATAAACCTTGTTCCTTCAAGCGTTTAGGTGCAAGAAGTTCGTGCATCAGAGGGTTTAACCTTCCCTTGAGCCACGCGGCAATCGGAATTCCGAAACCTTTTTTTGGGCGATGCAGAATGTTTTTCGGTAAAAGCGGCTCGACCGCTTTTTTCAGAATATATTTGCCTTTGCTGCCTTTTAATTTATAGCGAAGCGGCAATTGAGCGGCAAATTCGGCGATGCGCGGATCGAGAAAAGGCGCGCGAACTTCCAGAGAAACCGCCATCGAAGCGCGGTCAACCTTCGTTAAAATATCTTCCGCCATATAAAAATTGATGTCAAGAAACTGCATTTTTTCAATTTCGTTTTCTGCATCGCAAATTTCAAGAAGTTCCTTGGCGCCTTTGTAAATATCGTCTGAAGTTTTAGATAAAACGTCTTTCGATAAAAGTTTCTGCTGCTGGTCAATCGAAAACGAGCCGAACCACGAATGATGGCGCGTAACCGTGTCGTATTTTGAAGCCGCGACAAAGCGTTTTGCCTTGTAATCAAATGACAGATTCTTGCTGGAAACGGGCAGATTTTTAACAAGCGGTTCGATCAAATTATTTCTGAAAACACTCGGAATTTTGCCGTAAACATTCGCCACCTTATGGGCGAAATACATCGGATAACCCGCAAAAATCTCGTCGCCGCCGTCGCCTCCCAAAGCAACCGTAACGTGTTGGCGAACAAAACGCGAGAGCAGAAATGTCGGTAATAATGATCCGTCAGACAAAGGTTCATCGAGCCAGGTTCCGATTTCCGAAATCAAATCCGCCGCGCGTTCGACGCTTAGTTTTTCTTCGTAATGTTCTGTATTGAGATGCTTGGCGACTTGCCGCGCATATTTCGATTCATCAAAAGAATCTTCTTCAAAACCGATGGAAAACGTCTTGACTTTTCCGCTCGAAAATTGCGTGGCAAACGCCGCAACACTTGAAGAATCAATGCCGCCCGATAAAAGAATTCCGAGCGGAACATCCGAAACAAGCCGCATTCTAACCGCATCGGCAAGTAATTCGCGCAATTCTTCAGCGGATTCTTCAAAAGGTTTCGCTTTGGTATCAGCGATTTCCTTTTCGGAATTTGCACCGTTGCTGAAGCGCGTTTTTTCGCCATTTTTTCCGTCTTTTTCCCAACTCAGATTCCAATATCGGCGCATTTTTATTTCGCCTTTTTCGACGCTCAGAAAATGCGCCGCCGGCAGTTTTGAAATTCCCTTATAAATCGAATTCGGCGCGGGAATATAATCGAAAGAAAGAAACTGCCGGAGCGAATCGAGATTGATTTCGGCTTTGACCGAAGGATGTTGCAAAAGGACTTTCGGTTCTGACGCGAAAATCAATTGATTGTCGAAAACGCCGTAATAGAGCGGTTTTTCGCCGAATCTGTCGCGGGCAATCAGCAGTTTTTGTTTACGTTTATCCCACAGCGCAAACGCAAACATTCCGTTAATATGTTCGAGCATCGCTTCGCCGTATTCTTCGTACAAATGCGGCAAAATCTCGGTGTCGGTCTGTGTTTCAAACTTATGCCCGCGTTTTTCCAAACTAGCGCGAACTTCGCGGAAATTATAAAGCTCGCCGTTCATCACGACGACAATCTGCCGATCTTCCGAATAAACAGGCTGTTCGCCCGTGTGCAGATCAATGATCGAAAGCCTTCGCATCCCGAGCGCGACCTTTTCGTCAAGCCACAAACCTTCCGAATCCGGTCCGCGATGCTTCATCCGCTCGCACATCGCATGAAGGACGGCTTCGTTATGATTCGCGCCGCGATTATTTTCTAAATTTATCCAACCTGCTATTCCGCACATTAATTTTATTCGTCAATCAAATTCAAAATCACCGCGTTTGAGTTTTTCGAGAAATTCTTCAAAGTTTGAAGCGCGAAATTTAGTTTCTCCTGTTTCGTGCGACCAATAAACGACCGGAATTTCTTTGTTTGAATCAATTTTACTGTAATCAAAGCAATAATAATCACCTGTGCCAAATTCTGCAAAAGGTAACAGATGCTCAAAATTCATTTCTTCGTCTTCAAAATTTTCCAGCCAAGCCAACCAGTTTTCACTATAATTTCTGACAATCGAATCAAAAGTTTTTCGAGGATCACGTTCGTCAAAAACCGGAAAAATAGAAATACTTTCAAAACCTAATCCGTTATTTTGAATTAGCCAATTACGAAACGCAGATGGAAACTTAAAGTTTAGTTCTGTTTCTGCTTTAGCAATTGCTTCCTCAGTTGTTCCGATAACTCTCGGTCTTTTCTTACTCATTTTCAAATCCAATTTTCTCGCGCACGGCGTAGATCGTCTTGTCTTGCGATTCGTGATGTGTTCGCATATTATTTCAAAATAGAAATTGTATCAGACAAAACTGTAAAAGTTAGGTCTTTGCCTTTGTAATTAAAAGTTTAGTGCCGTGCGGTATCTGGTAATAATTTGTTTTAAGCACAAAAGCGTCGGTGAATGGAGCGCGGACACTCCTGTCCGCGTCGGCTCGTGCGTGTCGAAGGAATCGCGGACAAGAGTGTCCGCGCTCCTTTCGCTTTAATCTTTTTTGACTAATTTAAGTTATTTATAACTAATCAATGCACAGCACTATACTTTTAATTCTTCAAAATTCTTTTTAGTAAATTCATCCAGATAATTTTTGATATTCGGCTTTAACAAATATAAGTTGCATTTTAATTTCCAAATATCCGACTTAATCAATTACAGAATATTTATAAACCATTTGCAAACTTGCCGCGTATAAATTGAAAGACTTAAGCACAATTATTTCAAAAAATAGCAAAATTTACTTAAAAACAAATGAAATCAATTTATGTAGGCAAAGCTCTTGCCCTTTTCTTGCTGATATTTCCTAATATCGGCACTGCTCAAACCGTCGCTCCTTTTAGCAATCCGCAAACTGCATTTGTTCAAAAAACAAAGCAAAACGCTTCGATAATCGAAGAAAGAAATGTCCGTGCGCATCTGGAATTTCTGGCAAGCGACGCGATGCAGGGACGCGGCAGCGGAACACAATTCGAACTGATCACAGCGCACTATCTCGCTTCGCAGATGCGCCAATTCGGCATTGAAGCGGCGGGCGATACCGCAAAATCCGGCAATAAAGCCTATATTCAAACGGTAAATATCACGCGAAACTTTTTTGCCGCACCGCCGAAACTCAGCTTCGGCGAGACAGTTTTGGAACACGGCAAGGAAATGCTCGTTCTTCGCACCGGCGCGGCAAATGTGAGCGGCGGTTTGCAGAAAATCGCTTTAGATGAAAAACCGAAATCCGGCGCGGTTGTGTTTGTCAAGATGCGCGAAGGCGATACGCCGGAAAAACTGATGCAAAGCATCGGAACACTTTTAGGCAGCGAAGCGGCGGCGGTAATCGTTGAAGAAACTCCGCAATGGCGCGCGCAATGGGAAACCATCGCCGCTCGCCGGATTTCGTTCACAACGATTTCAAAAAAGGCGGAAACTTCGCCCGCGTTGATTACGGTCAGTAAAGAGTCGGCAGACTTGCTTGATAAAATGACGGTCGGGACGAATATCAAAATCAAAGGCGAATTAGCCGCGCCCGTAACCAGTCAGACGTGGAACGCCGTCGGCAAAATTTCGGGAACGGATGCAAAACTTTCGTCGGAAGTGATTTTATTGAGCGCACATTTGGATCATCTCGGCGTGCGGGAAAACGCGCCGGGCGATGACAAAATTTTTAACGGTGCGGATGATGATGCGTCGGGCTGTGTCGCGGTTTTAGAAATCGGGAGAATACTGGCAAACGGAAAGCGTCCGAAACGCTCCGTTTATTTCGCGTTTTACGGAAGCGAAGAAGCGGGCGGTTTCGGTTCGCGTTATTTTGTCGAAAATCTGGCGTTTCCGAAGGAAAATCTAATCGCCAATCTGCAATTCGAGATGCTCGGTCGTCCGGACGAAAAAGTTGCCGCCGATGAACTCTGGTTGACGGGTTACGACCGTTCGGATTTGGGCGCGGAATTGGCAAAACGCGGCGCAAAAATTGTCAATGATCCGCATCCCGCACAGAATTTTTTTCAACGCTCCGATAATTACACACTCGCGCGGCAGGGAATAATCGCGCACACGGTTTCGAGTTTCGGTCTGCACACCGATTATCACCGCGCCAGCGATGAAATCGAAACGATTGATTTCGGACATCTGACGCGCTCAATCAACTCGATGATCAAACCCGTCGAATGGTTGATAAATTCAAACTTCAAACCTAAGTGGTATGAAGGCAAAAAACCTTAAATGAAAAAAAAAGAGGTATGACAAAACTTTCCTCATACCTCTTTTCTTCTTCTTTTTTTGAAGCTCTATTTTTTCAAAAGCACGACCGGCGATTGTTCGGCGGCGAGAATATCAGAGTAAAACTTTCGAATATTCTCGTATTTTTCAACCGGAAGCGTTGCTCGATTTGTAATCATCGTTCGTGTGTAAAAAAGTTTTCCGTCTTTTACCTCATATTTATTTGAATATGTTCCGAAAGATGTTTCGAGATTTACGGAATCAGGCATTTCATCAACTTCGAAGCCTTTCGGCAGAGTGAAAATCGTCGTTTCGGTAAATGAATTGGCATCCATCACAATCGGATGTATGCGTTTCTTTTCGGTCAAATAAATCGAATTTGAACGGCTGACAATTGCCGGTCTGAAAACAAGCAAACGTCCCTGCATTAATTGACCGTAGCGCGGCGCGGAAAATTCGACATCCAAATCAAAAGTCGCTTCGGCGAGATTGTCTTTCGGCGTAAGTTTTTTCAAACTTGCGGCGGTTGCTCCGCGTGTCAGCCAGTTTTCAAAAACCCGATTGACATCGTTGTTGGAAAGCGAGCGAAACAATCCGCGGGCGTAAGAAGACGATTGTCCGAAAGCTTTTTCGCGGATGATTCCTTCGATGCTGCCGTCGCCGCTCAGACTGATTTCGACATTGCGCTGCCAGGCGTTTGTTTCCGGCGGCGTAATCGGCATTGCGGACAAACCGCCGTTTTCTCCCGCCATAATTAGGGCGTAGCTTCCTTGTTCGTGATCGGGCAAATCACCGACGGGCGTGAACGGATCGGTCGCGTCGAAAATTAAAAGTCTGCCGAGTTTTTCGTGATTCATCACGGTCGGAGCGTCGGTTTCGTCGCTCACTTTGACGGCGATAATGCAGTGATTAAATTGCGCCGGAGTCGCCCATTCTTTGCGGACAAAGGTCGGATCGCCGGAATAAATCGCAACCGGATAGGCTTCAATTTTTAAGACTTTAAGCATCGCCCGCATCAGATTTGCTTTATCTTTACAATCGCCGTAACCGCGGCTTAGAACCAAATTCGACGGACGCGGACGCAAGCCGTTGCCGTAGCCGACACCGATGTCAATCGATATATATTGCATATTTTGAACATACGTGCCGATGGCGCGAATCTTGTCGAGTTCGGTCTTTGCATTTGCCGTTAATTCTCTGGCTTTGGCGGCAACCTCATCATCTATCACAACCTGTGCGTCATACATTCCGGTCAGCCATTTTGAAACCTCGATCCAATCGGCAAACGCACGATTGACGGCTTTTGATGTATCATCCGGCGTGTAATTGATGGCAACCATCGGCACCAGATTTTTAACTGAAGGACTGCGCGGTTCGTTCGGAATAAAAGGCAGATTAGTAACTTGCCAGGTGTAGCTCGTGCCGCTCACCTGCGGTTTTATTTCGTCGTGATTAAATGTCAGGCTCGAAGCCTTCCAGCCGGAAGGCAGATTCAAAGTATAGCGCGAAGTAATCGTCGGCAGACGGCTCTGTGTGTGCCAGATGTCTTGATAAAAAAGAGGTTTTTCTTCGGAAGTAACCGAATATCCGAAAATATGTCCGACATCAACATCTTTGGTTGCATCTATAACCTTGATGCGCCCTTCGTTATAAACATCGTCGGGATCGGAAATCAGATCGAGAACCGTTTTTTTGTCATATTCTTTTGAAGTTCCATCGGGACGAATCGTCCACGCATTTATATCGCGAATTTTTCCCGAACTGACCAAATAGAAGGCAACGGCGGTCGCATATTGTCTACCTTCGCGCGATAAAATTTTGACGGCATAGTTTTCGGTCGTCACCAATTTGCCGTCGCTTCCGAGTGTTAAAATTTCTTCATTAAATAAAACAACGCCGTGAACGTCCTTTTCATAATTCGGCGTAGTAACCGCAGCGGCTTGCCGCAGCCACGGAGGCGGATTATTAGCAAAAGCACTTACCGAAATCAAAAGAACTAAACAAAGTGAAACAATTAAACGAGAGAATAAAGTCATAAAACCTCACATAATAAATTTTGTAAGTCTTGAATACTCAAGACTTACATTTTTCAGGCGGTTAATTTTGAATAAGCGTGATCGTGTGAGCATCGCTTTTATGAAACTCATCGAACAAACTTTTCAAAGGTTTGTATGCGCTGACCGGGAATAATGTACTTCCGCGATTGCCGAAATAGAATTTACGCTCATATTTCAAGATATTGTTCGCGGCATCAATTTTTATATTAACTTTGTGCGAACTGATTTTTTGCTGATCGGTAACTTCCGTCGGAATATCGGCATTGTCCAGAGAAAAGCCTTTCGGCAATTCTATATCGAGCGTGTCATTTTCCGACCACGGATAATTGAAGAAAATGTCATAAGCGCGGCTTTCCGAAGAAAACATGGGATTCGCGCCGTATTCAAAGAATCCGGGCTGCAAAAACAAACGCCTGCCGGTTTTTTGAGCGTAATTCGGAATACGGATTTTGTATTGATATGTAAAAGGCTTTTGCGGATCATTGACATTTTCGATTCTGATGTCGGAAAGTTCCGCCGTACTCATTCGCTCTTTTATTTCATTTTTCAGATTTTCTTCGCGTTTTTGCGGCGAATCGGCGTAATTATTTATTTTATAAATATACGAAAGATGTCCCGTGTATTCGATTTTTACCGTTCCTTCCAAAGTTCCGTCTTCAAGAAGTTTGAATTTTCCGGTGCGGTTGGCAACCGATTTATCAATGTCGGAAAACGGAATTTCAGTTCTAATGTAATCTTTATAACCTAATAACAAAACCGATGTTGCTTCTTCATACCAGGGTAGCATTCCGTAAGGAATGAACGGATTGCCCGGATCGTAATATTTCCAGACTCCATTGACATTCACGCCAATTGCGCCGAAATGGATAAAAGACAAATGCGCCTGCCTCGGATTAAAAAACTTTTCGCTGCGGTCGCCGCCGAAAGCAAGTCGCGCTTCTAAGCCGATTGCCGATACCAGCGAGGCAAATAATTCATTGATCTCATTATCGGTTCCCTGCATTCTTTTGTAGGTGTCGGAAGCAGTTTTGTTAGATTTAATCGCTTCTCTTTGCTCATCGGTCATCTGCGGATCAAAGGTAATGTTTTTGATCTTCGTCTGACAAAATTCGTAAATTTTGGCAATTCGTTCGTCCGGCGAGTTTGCTCCGGCAGTAATTTGTTCGGCAGCGGCTTTGATGTCTCTACCGGGTTTGAGCGTGTCTTTAATATCGAAGCCTTTAGCGATGGCGAATCCGGTTCGCGCCCAAAAATCGCTGGCTGTTTCCTTTTCGGGAGCGTAGTAGAGCAAGAGCCACGAGCGAACTTCATCTTCGGGCGGCATTCGCGGTTCATCTTTCAGAGCCGGAACATCCGTCAGAGTCGCCCGATAAAAACCGCCTTTATCTTTGATAAATTTGGTGTCGTCCATATTAAAAGTGTAGTATTTTGTGCTGGCATACGGTTTGAAGTAATAAGTAATGTTTTGAATCGGATCATCGTGCTGAAACATCATCCGCATATTGCTTGCCCAATCATTTCTAATCGTTTCTTTATAGCGATATTCGACGATTGATCCGATTTCGATATTCGGTACGGCAAATGATTTTGCTTTGAGTTTATTCTTATTTTTTCTAGCAATCTCGCGCTCAAAAATATCTGATTTGTTAAGAACGACAATCGAACCGTCAGCTTTGATAACTCTGGCTTCGATTTCTGAAATCTTCATTCTTTTGGTGAACGGAATGTCAACTTTACTGTGTTTTTCACGTCCGTTTTCCGTAAAGATTTTGATACGTTTATAGTGGCGCATCACTAAATCACTCGAAGTGTCATCTACGCGAACTTCCCAGAAAATAACTTCGGCATCGGCATTCGGCTCGACGCGCGGAGTTTTCATAGACAATTCCGCTGGAGTGATCGCCCGCCAATCATTATTGAAAGCCAAAGTTGTTTGTGAACATACGAATATCAAACAAATGAAGGAAAGCAAGGCGATACGCTTTCCGATATATAGAAACATACTTTTTACCTCTTAAATTTTATCTCGTTAGAGTAATGGTTGCTGCAAATTGAATGCAAATTTTTGAATTTAGGAAAATCGGTTTGGGGAAACCAATAAATACTTTAACATAGTTTTGATTTCTGGATAATATAACATCTCTTTTTAGTTTGGCAAGAAAAATTTAACGAAACTGAAAATTTGTTTTTATGCTATAATTTGGCGCAAAATGCTTTATTAAACACTTAAATACTAATCAGGAGAACATAATGGCTATTGATTTCAATAAAATACAAGATCTTTTAGGCGATGAAGCCGAAACTCTTTTAAACCATCAATCGAAGACGATTTCCAAAGAAAATTTGCATATTCCGGGCGCGGATTTCGTTGACCGCGTGTGGATGGACTCGGACAGAAATCCGGCGGTTCTGCGTTCGCTGCAAACTTTATTCAACAACGGACGGCTTGCCGGAACTGGTTATCTTTCGATTTTGCCCGTAGATCAGGGCATCGAACATTCGGCGGGCGCGAGCTTTGCCCCGAATCCGAAACTTTTCGATCCGAAAAACATCGTCGAACTCGCTATCGAAGGCGGCTGCAACGCGGTGGCTTCGACCTACGGCGCGCTCGGCATTATTGCCAGAAGATACGCGCATAAAATCCCTTTTATCGTCAAGATCAATCACAACGAGCTTTTAACTTATCCGAACAAATTCGATCAGGTTTTATTCGGAAATATCAATCAATGCCGTGATATGGGCGCGATCGCCGTCGGCGCGACCGTCTATTTCGGTTCGGATGAAGCAACCAGACAAATCGGCGAAATCGCCGAAGCCTTTGCCTACGCGCACGAACTCGGAATGGCGACGATTCTCTGGTGCTATTTGAGAAACTCGCAATTTAAGACCAAAGAAGGCGATTATCACGCGGCGGCAGATTTAACGGGACAGGCGAATCACCTCGGCGTAACGATTCAGGCGGACATCATTAAACAAAAACTTCCGACCAACAACGGCGGTTATAACGCTTTGAATATCGAGAGCAGTTACGGCAAAACGAATCCGAAGGTGTATTCCGATTTAACGAGCGATAATCCGATTGATCTGGTTCGTTATCAGGTTGCCAATTGCTTTATGGGACGCGCCGGTTTGATTAATTCGGGCGGCGAATCAAAAGGTTCGGGAGATTTAGCCGATGCCGTTCGCACGGCGGTCGTCAACAAACGCGGCGGTGGAATGGGTTTGATCTCCGGCAGAAAAGCCTTTCAGCGCCCAACCGACGAAGGCATTGAATTATTAAATGCGATTCAGGACGTTTATTTAAGCAAGGAAATTACCGTTGCATAGATTTTTGGTGTAATTGGTTAAACAAATTTATATATCACTTATCACTTGTGACCTATCACTTATTCCGAACAGGTTTCACTTTCGCAATAGGTAATATGTAATATTTGATAAGTGATGTTTTTGTCCATTTCGCCCATATTTTAAACACAATTAAAAACCTAATCGGTGACTAATAAAATCACGCAAAAAAAAATTGTGTGATTTTTTTTTTATTTTTTTGAATCTGTTTAGCGTTAATCTCCGAAAACCTAGACAAAGGATGAAAACTTATTATTGCGAATTTTTAGAACACCAATCAAGTTTTTGTCTTTAGAAAAATTTAAAATTTTAGGAGTTGGACAAGGGATATTATTATGAAAAAATTATTATTAGCAGTTTTTGCATTGGCATTAACTTTTACATTCGGAATTAGTGATGCTTCGGCACAAAAAATGGATAATCCGATGGTTGGCGGTGCGGCGATGTTGAGAAATAAAGACATTGTTGATAACGCTGTGAATTCGGCAGATCATACAACTTTGGTTGCGGCTGTTAAAGCGGCTGGTTTAGTTGAAACTCTGAAAAGTAAAGGACCTTTTACAGTTTTTGCTCCGACCAATGCAGCTTTTGATAAACTTCCCACAGGAACGGTCGGTACTTTGGTAATGCCGGAAAATAAAGCAACACTGACAAAAATATTGACTTATCACGTAGTTGCCGGAAAATTTGATGCCAACAAAATTATGAAGGCAATCAAAAAAGGCAAAGGCAAGGCAGAACTGAAAACGGTTCAAGGCGGAACTTTGACCGCAATGATGCGCGGCAATTCTGTTGTTTTGACAGATGAAAAGGGCGGAACATCAATTGTTACAATCGCTAACGTAATGCAGTCAAACGGTGTCATTCACGTTGTTGATACAGTATTAATGCCGAACTAAATTCTAAAGAATTTCAAACAATTAAAAAGCCGTGAGAACAGATTGACTCACGGCTTTTTTCTATTTTACGATTATTAAATAATTTTGACCGCCCGGTTATCAGCTATAAACTTTGTAAATTCTAAATTCGGCATTCTTTTTTGAGATAGTTATAAACCCGAACGGATAATCGTGTTAAACTTTTGCAGTTTAACTATTGAAAAAATAGCGGCAAAAAGTGAAAAAAAATGCAAAGAAAATCCGACAAAACCGCAAAATTAGATAATTCCCAGTTTTCTCAACCGAACACAGATAATCCGGCAGTTGTCGTGAGCGGTGCGACCGCTGAGGAAATTAAGGCACTTAAAACCAAAATCGAAGAACTCATTGAGTCTGATGAGCAGTTCCAGAAATTATTGAATTTGACCGACACGGGCATTTTGGTTTTAGACAGCAATTTTTATATAAATTTTTTTACGCCGACAGTCCGCGAGATTTTTAATCTGGTTTCGTCCGACATTGGTCGTCCGCTCGCGGATATTGAAAATTCTATGACGAACGACACGCATCTGCACGAAGACCTCGAGTTCGTTTTAGATCAACTGGAAATTATCGAACGCGAAATTCGGACTCGGAACAATAACTGGTATCTGATGCGAATCCTGCCGTATCGAACCTCCGAAGACCGGTTCAGCGGTGTTATTCTGATTTTTATTGATATTACAAAGCGCAAAAAAGATGAGGAAAAACTGCTTGCGTCGGAAATTAGCTTTCACCGGTTGTTTAATACGATTGACGAAGGATTCTGCATCATCGAGATGATTTTTGACGATGCAGGCAATCCGTCTGATTATCGTTTTCTGGAAATCAATCCGATGTTCGATCAATTGACCGGACTTCAAAATGCGCAAGGCAAATCAGTTAAAGAACTCCTTCCCGATATTGAAGATTTTTGGATAGAAACATACGGTAAAGTCGCCGTAACGGGCGAACCTGTCCGTTTTGAAAATTATTCCGAAAAGATGAATCGCTGGTTTGATGTTTACGCGTCGCGGGTCGGCGATGATGAGAGTCGCAAAATCGCGCTCGTTTTCACGAACATCACTTCCTGCAAACAGGCAGAATATGCTCTGAATGAATCCGAGGAACGCTTGCGCGTGGCGATGCAGGCGGCAGGGATGGGAACCTGGGATTGGGATATGCTGACGGGCGAAGTTCTCTGGTCGCCCGAACATAATAAAATGTACGATATTCCGGTCAATCAGGAAATCGGCACTTTTGAAGAATATATCGCCCGCGTGCATCCCGAAGATATTGACGCGGTTAAGGCTGAATTGGACGCGGCGATCAGGGAAAGACGCACATTTTCGGCGGAAATGCGTTCGATTCATTTGGACGGAAGCGTGCATTGGATCGTCGGAGACGGACGCATTTTTTATAACGAAAAAGGAAATCCGGAACGAATGATCGGCGTTGTCCGCGATATTACCGACACAAAACGCGCCGAAGAAGCTTTGCGGCGAAACGAAGATCGTCTGCGTCTTATTCTGGAAAGCATTACCGATTATGCGATTATTACGACCGACATTTCGGGAATAATAACCGGATGGAACGCCGGCGCGGAAAATACCTTCGGTTATTCGACTGAGGAAATTCTCGGAAAAGATGTCGCCGTAATTTTCACGCCCGAAGACCGCGAAAACGATGTTCACAAAAAAGAAATGCAGACGGCGATTGAAAAAGGACGCGCCGAAGATAAAAGATTTCATCTGCATAAAAACGGTTCGCGCTTTTTTGTTTCGGGCGTTTTATCGCCGCTTACAGACGGGAATTTAATCGGGTTCGTCAAAGTCGCACGCGATTTATCAAAGGAAAAAGCAGCTGAAGAAAATTTGCGCCAGGCTCACGATTTACTCGAAGAACGAATTCTGGAACGCACCGCCGAACTTGCCGATGCCAATGAAAAAATTCAACGGGAAACAAAAGAACGTTTAAAGGTTGAAAGCGAGCGTGTCGAACTGCTCAAGAAACTCGTCCAGATACAGGAAGAGGAACGCCACCGGATTGCCCGCGATCTGCATGATCATCTCGGACAGCAATTGACCGGTTTAAGGTTAAAGCTCGAATTGCTCAGGGCGATGTGCGAAGATAATAAAAACCTTTGCGAAGAGGTCACCGAAACGCAGACGCTTGCCAAGCAAATTGATAAGGATGTAGGTTTTCTCGCCTGGGAACTGCGTCCGACCGCGCTCGACGATCTCGGATTGCGCCGCGCTCTTCTGACATATATAAATCGCTGGTCGGATCAATTCGGCATCGAAGCGCAAACGCTGGTCGGTAAATTCGATGAAAAAAGACTCGCTGCCAATGTGGAAATTAATCTTTACCGGATTTTGCAGGAATCGCTCAATAATGTCTGTAAACACGCCGAAGCGGCGCAGGTCAACGTTATCTTAAAACGCCGCGACGGCAATATAATTATGATCGTCGAAGATGACGGCAAGGGTTTTAATGTCGCCAAACAAGCCAAACCCAAAAAAGACGGTAAAGGTTTGGGAATTATCGGAATGATGGAACGTGCCAATCTGATCGGCGGAACGGTCGAAATTGAATCTTCAAAGGAGAGCGGAACAGCAGTTTTCGTCCGCATTCCGATCGAATCGGCTTGGAAACACCCGCGAAAATCCGAAACCGACGGCGATCTAAAATAAGGTATTGCTTGGCTAAAGATTTTCACCGCAGAGATGCTGACAACTATAGATAATTATCAATCAAATTCAGCATAAATTTTGACGGATTAGATCGATTTACAGCAAATCCGTCAAAATAACTCTGTTTCTCTGCGTCTCTGCGGTTTAATAATTCTTCACTACTACTCCTGTTATAATAATGCGTTGCATAGCAATTTTGCATGTTTTCCGCCGGATAAATTCGTTTATTGATTGCTCGTTTTGTGAAAATAATTGCAAACTTACTTCTTTTTTGATTTAAAAAAATAATTTTTAAGTTTATAATTTTCAGTAACAAATCGAATTTCGGCAGATGTGATACGCGAAAAGTTTATAAATCCGGCAACACCAAATTTTCAGCAAAAGCTTTTTTGACTGCCTTAAATTTTAAGTCATTCTCTAAAAACTTTGCCGGATATTTTTCCGGATCAGTCAATTATCGGTATTTACGGCGCATCCGACTTTTTTTCCGTATATTCACCGGTCAGATTTGATTTGTTATAATAACCCCTGAAAAGCAAAAAAACTAAATATTTTGTAGTTCGTTTGTTTGAAATAACATTATGAAACTTAGGTCTGCCCCAACTTATGTTTGCTGTCAATCCGATTTCGACATTAAGCATTATTGATTACGAATAAAATATTATTTTTTTCGATTCACACCTTTAATTTTGATTAAAAGGAGAAATGTTTATGGATAAGTTACGGATTTTATTGGTCGACGATCACGAAATCGTCCGCAAAGGCTTCCGGCTTCTGATCGAAGTCGATCCCGATGTGAGCGTTGTCGGCGAAGCTGATAACGGCGATGATGCTCTTGCAAAATTTCAGGAACTCAAGCCCGATCTGGTGGTGATGGATATTTCGATACCCGGCTTAAACGGTCTGGAAGCAACGAAAAAACTTTGTAAAATCGATCCGCAAATCAATATTTTGGTACTGACTCGCCACGAAGACATCGGTTATCTGAAAACTCTGATCGAAGCCGGCGCCAAAGGTTATATCCTCAAACAAAGTGCGTCGGAAGAATTGATCCGTGCCGTCCGCGCCGTCGCCGAGGGCAAGAGTTATCTCGATACCGCTCTGACCGAAAAAGTTTTCGGCGGGTATGTCAACCGATCTTCGAGCTTGCGCGGCGAAAATAAAGCCGATATTACCGAACGCGAAGAAGAAGTCCTGCGCCTGACCGCCTGGGGTTACAGCAATAAGGAAATCGGTGCGCGGCTCGACATCAGCTTTAAAACCGTTGAAACCCACAAAGCGAATGCGATGCGAAAACTCGACCTCAGAAACCGGATTGACATCGTCCGCTTTGCCCTTCTGCAAGGTTGGCTTCAGGATAATTGACCGCTTTTAACTGCAAAAATAAAGAATTTCTCATTCCGCAATAAAATTTTTTTCTTAGCTACTCAGGGAAATCCCTAAATATATTTCCCGATTTTCCCGATTTTACATAAATTGCGTTCGTCAGATAATCATAAACAGCTACTAAATATGTAAATATTATCTCTCACCCAAGGGAGACAAGTATTACCTTACACCTCAAAACAAAGTCGTTACGGGTTTTGTATCTTGTAATGCGATCACGGGGGGAAAGAAAGCGGGTTCTCGGAAGAGACCCGCTTTCGATTTTTTAAATCAAATCCCAAATCTTATTCATTTTTCCCTGTTTCTCTAATGGAATTCCCTTAGACAACTTTCCCAAAATTCCCATTTTTTAATTTATCCGGTTATGAAAAAATAAATTTAAGTTTAATTGTTGATTCTGAGTTTTCTTAAGGTTTATAACGCTTGTCTTTTTTGAATTTCAGAAAATACCAGCCAAAAACCGGAAAGAAAACATTCGGAGTGAAAAGGAAAATTTTTTATTCATACACGAAACTTTTCCTTTTCGCTCCATATTTTAATCTTTAAATGTTCCTTTTTGGTAAAGATGTTGATACTGACACAAATGAATAATGAAGTTGATTTCAAACAGCTTGTTTTAATTTTGGGACGAGATAAAGAAACACGTCTGATGATGAAAACGCTTCTCGAACTGTGGAACTATCAAACGATAGAAGCCCGAAATGTTCGGGAAACGGCTTTTTTCTTGGAAAGGTTTTCCCCTAATTTAATTTTAATGGATTCGGATCATTCCTTTACCGAAACTTTGAAAGAGTTGACTGATATTCGCCGGAATGAAAAATTAAAGGCAATTCCGGTTGTCATAATATCGAGTTTTTCGCAACGACTATTTCGCGACATTGCGATTGCCAACGGTGCCGATTATTTTTTTGCCAAACCGGTCAATTTTTCGCGTTTGGAAAAATCATTAAAAAATTTTATCGCACAAGTGGAAACCTCCGGCGAAGAAAATTTTGAATCATCGTCGCGTGTTTTCTAATTCAGGAATTGATTAAGTCTGAAAAAAATTAAACATTTCGGGAAAATATATGTTTTTTAACTCGGAAAAAATTAAAACTGCCAAAACAATCTGTCATCGCCGGATCGGGAATGTTTCCGACGATCCGGCGGCAGCGGATTATTTTTTGTTCAATTATCAGGTTTGCAAAGAACTCTTAAAGAAAAATGTTCGGCAGATTTGCCGCCGCGAAAATTTTAAAAACGATCAATTTAATGTCTTGACACCGGAAAAATCTCCCCCCCTTAATTCAACAAATAAGGAAAAAAGGTAATGAATCACAATTTAATTTCTAAACAAACAATACAACCGCAAGTTTATCTTGGAGAAACTTACGGTAGACAAACTAATTCTTATGAAGAATATAGACTCAATGAATATTTAAGCAACAAATTGATCGCGGAAAAAAACGGCAAGGCTTTTACCGAACACTATTCATTCAATCAAATTCTGGCGCAATCCGCTTTAGATTCAGCTGAACTTTCGCCTTTTATGGAAAGAGTTTCGCTCAATAATAAACAGATGATTCATCAAAACGGCGAAAAAATCGGTTATGTTTATTTCCCCGAAACGTCGGTCGTATCCGAATATCAGATTTTAGAAGACGGCAGAACGACGGAAGTGGCGATGATCGGAAGGGAAGGCGTAACGGGTTTGGAAGTGGTTCTGGATTCTTCGATGGCAAAAAACTGGATGCGGATTTCGGTACCGGGAAAAGCCCTGAGAATTGAGGCAAAAGCCTTCAAAGACGAATTCAATAATAATGACCGCTTTCGCCGGATAATTCTCAATTATATTAATTTTTATATGGAACAGACCTCGCAAAGAATCATCTGCACCTGTTACCACTTAGCCGAAAAGCGTTTTTGCAGCTGGCTTTTGATGCTCTGCGACCGCAGCAGAAATTATAAAGTGCAGATCACGCACGAACAGATTTCGCAATTTATCGGCACGCAGCGAGCGACTGTTTCGCGTATCATTCATCTGCTTCGGGAAAAGCATTTGATTAAATCAACCCGCGGAAGCATTAAAATCCTCGATCGCCGCAAACTCGAAGAAATGACCTGTTCCTGCTACGAGATGATGAAAACCTCATTTTAGAGTTCGACTTTAAATAAACGGTGAGTGATTTAAAATACGGAAAAGTTTGGCAAAAAATGATTGACTTATACTATGCAGAGCGAAAACGAACAAAAATTACAGCAGTTGATAAAAATTTTTTATCGAATCTTTTTATCAACTGCGGATAATTCGGTAAAACGAATGTTCTAAGAGAATTTGAAAATCTATGATCGTGTCGTGTTTCATAGATTTTTCGCTCTACTTTTTTTATAATCGCGTGCTTTGGCGACGAAGAAGCCGAACAAAGAGGGGAAATAATCGAAGTTTAGCAAGTGCTCCAACAGGGAGTGCAATTGATACCTCATCACCAGCATCAGAGAAAACAACCGGCAAAAGCTGAGGTTAAACTACCTCTTCTTAATGCTTTCTTAAAACTTTTGTTTCTCTGAAATCCCGATAAGAGAAGCGGATAATTCGAATTATCCGCTTCTCTTATCGCAAAGATAAATTTATGAATCTTTTCCGGAAAGCAGAGCAAAATTTTTAGAACACACCACTTTTGCTTGTTCAGGCAAGATTTCTTAAAGTCTGTTTAAATTTTCGATAGCATCCCTGACAGGGACAAAACAGACAAATTTTCAAAAGTTAAACGGACTCTTATATCGAAAGCAGAAACCTCCCCGCATCAATCCAACATTGATCCACAACAAATTCAAAGTATCGTTCGACCATCAAATCTAGATTATGCCGATGACTTTTATGAAAATACAGAATCAGAATTTCGATTCGAGTCTGAGTTTAATGAATTTCATTTCGCCTCGCCGAAATATTTCATTTGCCTTTTCGTTATTCAAGATTTATGGGGAAAGTTTCTAAAAACGGCGGTTGGTGATAAATTTAACAGTGAAATTATTTTTTGAATCGAAAAGCTCAAAACCAACTCAAACAAATGTTACAGCGTCAAAGAAAAACTCTCGGTAAAGTAAAGTTTATGAAATTATCTCCAATCAAAGTATTGTTTATTTTTATCGTGATTTGCGCGTTTTCCGCTCTTTGTTTTGCTCAGGATTCCAAATCTGAAAATGTTTATCCTTCGGATAGGAAATTAAAAATTCTCGAAATGCCTTTACCTAGACTTACCGAAGAACAAGAGAAAAAGAATATTCATATTCAAGGACAAGTTGTGCTGAGAGTAGAATTTCTTTCAAATAGTGAAGTCGGTAATATAACTGTTGTCAGACCGCTTTCTCATGGTTTAGCGGAAAACGCGATTGAAGCGGCAAAAAAAATAAAATTCGAGCCGAAGATAAAAGACGGAATGGCAACAACAGTGATTATGTCAGTTCAATATAATTTTAAATGGGGTTGGATAAAGGCACCGAAAAACAACGATGAATCGTCAGAAAATACGGAAAAAGATAAATCTCAACAACCATAAAATTTAAGATAAAACCGGAAATTGAATATGAAAATACGTTACAAACAAATAATTTTTTCACAAATAATTTTTCTTTTATTGTTCGCGGCGTTTTCATTCGCGCAGAGTTCTAATGCGCGGCGAAGCGCGGACACGGCGGCAAACAGCGGCGATAAAGCTTTGACTATAAAATCGCAGCCCGAACCGGAATTAACCGATGAACAAAAGGCGCAAAGCGCGGATTTGGAAGAAACCGCCAAGGTGCGCGTCGAATTCCTGGACAGCGGTTTTGTCGGTGCGATCACGCCCGTTAATTCTCTGCCGCACGGTTTGACGGATGCGGCAATCGAAGCCGCCGGAAAAATCCAGTTCGAGCCGGAAAGAAAAAACGGCAGACCCGTAACTATCTTTAAAGTAATCGAATATTCGTTCAAAAAAGAAAAAGTTATAATTGAACCGGTCGCGCCGGAAAGTGTTGCCAGAGCCGAAGCGGTTATCAAAAAAGCGGTTGACGCGCTCGGCGGACAAAATTATTTGCAGGTCAGATCACAGATCGGACGCGGAAAATTCAGCACTATGCGCGAAGGCAGAATGATTTCGTTTCAATCTTTTACGGATGTGATCGTTTATCCCGACAAGGAAATTACCGAATTTAAGGAACGCGGAATCAAAAATGTGCAGGCAAATGCCGGAAACAGCGGCTGGTTTTTTGACGGCGCGGTTGAAACTCTGAACGATCAAACCGCCGCACAGATCGAAGGTTTCAAACGCTCGATGCGGACAAATGTTGATAATTTTCTGCGCGGCGTGTGGCGCACAGAAAACGCGCAACTGAGTTATGTCGGCAGAAGACAGGCGAGTTTGGGCAAGCGAAACGATGTTGTAAAAATAACTTTTGAAGACGGTTTTTCGGTTGAATTCGAGTTTTCAGATGAAGGAATTCCGATGAAATCCGTCTATTCGCGTTTTACATCGGACAAAAAAGAAATTGCGGAAGAAGACCGTTTTGCTCAGTTCAGAGAAATTCAAGGAATTAAAACGCCTTTTATCGTGGATCATTTCACCGACGGCGTTCACATCAGCCGCGTTAATTATGAAACGATTGAGTTTAACAAGATAATTCCCGATTCGGTTTTCCAAAAACCTGCCAACATTAGGGATTTAAAGAAAGATTTAAGACTTTAGGCTCAAGCGAATCTCTCAGAAGCTGTTTAAAGACTCAGCAATTAACTCCGTAGGAGTGTGATATTTATAGAAAAAGAGTTAAATATACCAATCGAGTTCCGTAGGAACGGCATATTTTAGAGCCGTGCGTTGTTTGGTGATAAAGTTTTATCTGCCCGCTAACGCAGGCGGTTCTGACCTGTTGCGCAATTATTACTACTTATTGCACGGCTTTATTTTATGCCGTTTCTACAAAACTCAGGAAATTTGCGCTTCACTAGCAATAAATATACCGTTCCTAACAGAACTCAAGAGTTTAAACACAGCTTCGCAAGATGGTTTCGCTACCAACTTTTTCAATGTTTCAAATCTGAAATCTGAAATCTGAAATTCTTGGAAGTTGTATAGTCAAGCATATTTTCCTGCGGTTAAAGCATCATAAGTTGAAACAAGGCTTTTATAACGAGAGGTTTTTATGATTTTACGGCGAATACATTTTTTTCTTTTTTCCTTCCTTATCATATATTCTCTGGCTTTTTCGGTATCCGCTCAAACGCCGGCTCCGACTCCGCCGGATGAAGACGCAAGCGTGGAAAATATCTTTGTCGAAGAGATTAAATTAAATATTTCCGCCTTTGATCTAAACGGAAAGTTTTTTTCGGGAGTTACAACAGATGATTTGGTGATAACGGAAGACGGACGCCTTCATCAGCCGACCAGCGTCCGCCGAATTCCCGCAAATGTTCTGATCGTTTTAGATACGGGCGGCGAGATGCGCCGCGCCAAACGCATTGATCAGACGCGCGATACGGCAAAAAAACTTGTCAGCTCGCTTTTACCGGAAGATTCGGTTGCCGTAATTCAATATAACGATACGGTCGAAATCATCGCGGAATGGACGGAAAATAAAGCGGAAATCTTTAACATTTTGAACAAGCGTCTTGATTTCGGCAAGCGTTCGCTTTTTTACGAGGCAGTCGAAACAGCGACCGCCTTTTTACAGAAAACTCCGCTCGAAAATCGTCATCTTGTTTTAATTACCGACGGCACGGATAGTTTTAATAATAATGATCAAAAAGCCGCGATGATCCGAAATCTGCTTGCCTCAAACATCAGCGTTCACGTCATCAGCTACACACGGCTTGAGCAAAAAGAACTCGCGCCGGACAAAGGAAAACTGCGCAAAGGTAATCCGAAACCCAATCGTGCGCCGGAAGAAATTATCAATACAATGCCGAATGGTGTGAGAGATATGATGAATGCTCCGCGACTCGGTTCGCTTATTACCGACCGGGAATTTTTGCAGAAAATGAAGGAACGCCAAAATGCTCTCAGCAGCGGTGAAAATTTTCTTTCGACAATTGCCGAAAACACCAACGGACAATTTATTTTGCCTGAAACAAAAGAAGAAATGATCGAAAAACCCGTGCTTATCGCACAAATGATTGATTCTAGTTATGTTGTTACCTATACGCCGAAACGCCCGTTAAAAGACGCGCCGAAAGATGAAATTCGGGAAGTGGTCGTTACATCGAAACGCGACGGATTAGATGTCTTCGCCCGCCGAAAAATCTCTCCCGAAGTTAAAAATTAACCTGTGAACCATTTCAGATTCCAGATTCCAAATCTGGAATCTGAAATCTGAAATCTGGAATAGGATTTAAAGATTTTCTCACATTATCCGTTTTCAAATATCCATCGGTGCTTAATGTAATTTCAGTTTTCCGCATCCAACATTTTCTGCAAATCTTCTTCGCCGAGCGTGTAAGTTTCGTTGCAGAATCCGCAGGTCATTGTCGCGCCTTTGTCTTCCGCGAGCATTGATTCTACTTCCGTTTTGCCGAGCGAGCCGATCAATTCGACGGCGCGGTCAAATGAACAATTACATTCAAATTTGACTTCTTTTTCGCCCAAAATTTCAAATTCGATCTCGCCGAGCGCGAGTTTTATTAAATCTTCGGCAGTTGCGCCTTCTTTGATGACGCTGGTTACGTGCGGCGCGTGGCGGATCGTGTCTTCGATCATCGTGATGATATGTTCGTTTGCGCCCGGCATCATCTGAATCATCACGCCGCCCGAAGCCGCCACAAACGGTTCGGTGTTTTGCAGCAGAACTCCTAATAAAACAGCCGACGGAATCTGTTCGGATTTGGCGAGATAAAACGCAAAATCTTCGGCGATTTCGCCAGAAACGATTGGCACCGAGCCGATATACGGATCGCGGTGCAGTCCGACTTCAAAACCCGATTCGCGGATGACGTAGAAAGTTCCTTTGCCGATTATTCCGCTCACATCGAATTTGCCGTTTTCCTTCGGCGGAATTTGCACGAGCGGATTTTTCACATAACCGCGCACTTTTCCGGTATTGTCAGCTTCGGCGACGATTCCGCCGACCGCGCCTTCGACTTCGATTTTTACAGTCAGACGGTCAAATTCCTTTTGCGTTGCGCCGAGCAGAAGCGTTCCGGTCAAAACTCTGCCGAGCGCGGCAGAAACTGTCGGCGATGTTTGATGCCGCCGGATCGCTTCGGCGGTCGCTTCGGTTGTGATCGCCGCCATTACTCTGATCGTTTCGCCGGCGGCTGTTCCGTGTATCAATTTATCCATATTTTTAGTTTTCAGACTTTTGGCGAAAATGTTCCTACCAGCCAACTTTGTCCAGCTGATTTTGCGCTTTTTCACTCTCTCAAGCCTTTTTCATTCCTTCTGTTCGCTTTTATCTTTTTCTTTTCTGTCGCCAAGCAAACAGAGTTGCTTGTAGCGCAGTTCTCATTCCGTTCGATTTTCTAAGAATTTGGCACATTTTTCACTCTAGTTCATACATTTTGAACATGAAGTCTTGCATCTGCTTTCTTCAATCGCAGCCTTGTTCTTTCAAATTCTCTAACTCTCTCAAAAGATGCGCCTTACACAATATATGCCGACAGTTTCCAATTTGATCAGGTTTAGCGACTTTTTCGAGTGTTTTTCCAACGTGTCCGATTTGCCCACAGTTTTTTTTCCACTTTCTTTGGCGACAGCCGGATTTTTGGCTAACCAATCCGATGAAGGCGGCTTACCGCTATTATGACTTTTCAACCCCAACCGCTGCCGTAACTAAGCATTCTCAGCTTCCAACTGGAAATCCGCTCAAGGAGTCGGACAACCATCTGTTTAAGTCTTGAATGTCATCTGGTAATTCCATTACTGTTTGTCTTAAAATACTTAATCAAGGTTAAAAATCCAGTTAGGCTCGGTAATTACCATAAAAACTATAACAAAAAACAACTTCTTAAAAAAAATCGCAAAAAAAAATTTTCGTGAATTGCTGTCTTGGTCTATAATGAGCGACATAGACGCAATTAAAAGGCTTTAATGCAGTTAAGCGTAAATGAACAAAGAGTTTTTATGACGCTGGTTTCATATACTTTTTTTCAAATATCTTTAAGTAAATCAATTATTTGCCATACTATAGGAATTTAAAACTATGAAAACATTAATCCACAAATTTAACATCATCAGCCTGGTCATAATGCTTTTGGTTTCATCGCCAATGTTTTTGGCGGCGCAGCAAAAATTTTTAGGTAATCTGACAATTACGGCAAATACGGCAGAGGGCTTTGTTACGGTTAATGGTGAGAGAGCGGCAGATGGAGGTTCGATATCATCGCCGTCCGCGATTTTAACTTCACCGCAAGCGAGTGCCAAAATAGCGTTTGATCAAACAGGAAATATATCTATTTCACCAAACTCAAAGCTGAATCTGCTTTTTAACAATGCCAGTATTTCCGTAGAAATAACTTCCGGAGAAATAACCGTCCAAACTGTGCCAAATACTTCTTTTACTTTATTTGCACCTGACGGAAATTTAACGCTTCCGGTCGAAAGTCAGGAAAATATCGTTAAAGTTGAGGTTGTAAATGGTAAAACTACTGTTCGAACATTGGTTGGAAATGCTATATTTAACAATACTTTAGTGTCTGCTGGCGAATTTTATCCTTCAAGTTCCGGGAGAAGAGAAAGCGGTAGTTCCACTAAATCGAAAGGATTTAATCCGTTGCTTCTCATCGCTTTATTGGGCGGCGGAGCGGCGATTGCTTTGGTTGCTTTATCGAGTTCTTCCGATAGCGGCGGTTCTTCTCCTGTAAGCCCTGTCAGATAAGCGGTTGACAGAAAGTGTTGAGTTGTAGACGAGTTGCAGAAACTCGTCGTTTTTCATATCCGCAAAATTTTCTTTTACTAAAATCGAACTCATAAAAATTTACCTCTTAAAACATCTTACCAAGAAAAACCGCGCCGCCGAAGGTTAGAAATAAAATGACACTGACAAAAGCATTTGTCGTGAAAAATGCGGCGTTCATTCGTGAAAGATCGTTCGGTTTGACGAGCGAGTGTTGATAGATCATCAATAAACCCGTAGCGATTACGCCTATAAGTGCGAGCCAGCCCAAATTTGTTAAAAGATATAAAAGAAGTAAAACGATGAATGCCTGAAAGTGAAAAATCCGGGCGATCCACAGCGAATTTTTGATGCCGAACCGCGCCGGAATCGAGCGCAAGCCTTTTTGTTTGTCGAATTCAAAATCCTGACACGCGTATAAAACATCGAATCCGGCTGTCCACATCATCACCAGAAGCGACAGGAGAAGCGGAATTTCCGAATCAATCGCGCCGCGCACGGCGATCCACGCGGCGGTTGGGCTGATTGCCAAACTCCAGCCCAAAATCAAATGAGCAAAAGCCGTAAATCTTTTAGCGTATGAATAACCGAGAACGCTGGCGAGTGCGATTGGCGAAAGCGCAAATGTCAGCCAATTCAATGAATATGCGGCGATTTCAAACAAAATTATTGAAGCGATTAAAAACGCCCACGCGAAATTCAGCGAAAGTTTTCCGCTCGGCAATTCGCGGTTTGCGGTGCGCGGATTTTCCGCGTCAATTTTGCGGTCGGCAATGCGGTTAAAAGTCATCGCGGCGGAACGCGCGCCGAACATCGCCACCGTAATCCAGAAAATCTGCCACGCGGTCGGCAAACCGTCCGCCGCCAACACCGCGCCCAAAAAGGCAAACGGAAGCGCGAACAGAGTATGTTCAAACTTGATCATTTCAAGCGTTGTCTTTAATTTTTGTCCGAAAGTTTTCATTCAATAGATTTAAAATGAAGCAAATATAATTCCAAACGAAAAGTCTAACAAAAACGCGCCTGTTTTGCAGATTCACTTGGCAATCTGCAAATTTTTATCAATGATAATTTGCAAAATGCTCTACAACATCTATGATTGATTTTAAAGAATTGAGAAACAATTTCTCAAAAAAAATAAATCCAAAATCCAAAATCCAAAATCCAAAATCGAAATGCCTTCAGGAAAAACACACGACGCGATTACGTTTATTTTGACCGTGCCGACCTTTGCGGCAACTTATGTTTTGACGCAGAGTTTCGCAATCTCGGCGATTGTTACGGCGGCGTTTCTCTTTGGCGGTTTGATGTTCGGTCCCGATCTGGACACGCAATCCAAACAATATACGCGCTGGAGCATTTTTTCGTTTTTGTGGTATCCGTATAAAGTTTTTTTCAAACACCGTTCGCGCTGGTCGCACGGGCTTATTTTCGGCACGCTTTTGCGCGTCATCTATTTTATGGGCGCATTGACGCTTTTTTCGTTTTTTGTCACTTTTTTGTACGTGCTTTATTCGGGCGGCGAATTGCCGAAATTGGTCGAATTTACAAAATCGTGGCAGGAAATCGGCGTTTTCGTGCGCGTCGCTTTCGGTGAATATGCGTTTCCGGCTGTCTTTGCCGGTCTCTGGCTTGGCGCGGCAAGCCACACGATTACCGATATGGCGGGAACTTTTATAAAAACCGGAAGAATCGGCGAGTTTCTTTGAATTCGATATTTGGCGGTTGAGGAAAATTCAATTAGAAACAGGTAAAAAATAATTTGTAAAAATCCGTAGTTCAGTCTGTAATAATTTCTAACTTATCCTCCACGCTTTTTTTGTTCAGCCCGATTTATCGGGCTTTCCGCGCTTCGCGGCATTTAGCCGCGCTATTTATGGCGCGGTCAGCGGCGAGAAATAAAATAAAAGGGCGTTTAAACGTTCTTTCAAAACGGCGGCTTCAGCCATTCCAAGCTAAAGCGAGTCAAAAAAGGACGTTAAAACGCCCTTTTCTAATTGACTGCATTGCGAACCGCGCCATAAATAGCGCGGCTAACAGCCGCCTGCGGCGGAAAGCCCGATAAATCGGGCTGAAATTACCTGTCGCGTCAGATGCGTGATAAGTTACTTTTTTCCTATTCCTTAAAAGTCAGAAATTCATCTGGTATTTGTAGTAAAAAATTTGCAAACAAAATCTATGTTCTAATCTACGAAAACCTTTCGGACAATAATTTGAAGTAACTTGCAGTTAGACCTTTTTTCTTTTAATCTCTCATAATCAAATAATTTTTAACAACAACATTTTATTGGAGCAAATTTTTTTTATGCGACGTGATACAACTTCGTGGTACAGCCACAATCTCGGAATGGAAATGCCTCTCGTGGCTTATGGACACGCGGGCTATCCGCTTTTGATGTTTCCGACTGCCGCCGCCGATTTTTTGGAATATGAGCGGTTTTTACTGGTTGATGCGATCAAGCCGTTTATCGAATCGGGAATGCTGCGCGCTTATTCGATTAACAGCGTTAATAAACACAGTCTTTTAAACAAACAGGCATCGCCGCAATGGAAAGCCGAACTTTTAACACGCTACGACCGCTATATTATGGAAGAGGTTTTGCCGCTGATCCGCAAAGAATGCGGCGAAGGTGCGCGACCTTTGACGACCGGCGCGAGTTTGGGAGCATTCTTAGCGGCAAACTGTTATTTCAAACATCCCGACGATTTTCGCGGCACGATTGCGATGAGCGGAAGTTATAATATCTACAATTATCTGGAAAATTATTACGACGATAATGTCTATTTCAATAATCCGATGATGTATCTGAAGAAGTTAAACGACGATTATCATCTGCCGCGTCTTCGTCAGGCGGATTCGATTGTCATCGTTACCGGACAAGGCGCGTTCGAAGCTCCGGACAGAAGCCGCGATTTGTCGGGTGTTCTTCATTCGAAAGGAATTCCGCATCTTCTGGAAATTTGGGGACACGACGTAAATCACGATTGGGATTGGTGGCGCAAGATGCTGCCGCACTATTTGGGCAGATTTTTTGCTTAAAATTTTTCGTAAAAGAAAAGAGCGAAATTCAAACTGAATTTCGCTCTTTTCCTTTGTTCTCTTTAGTATTTAATGCGAATCAAGAGTAGAAAATAAACGGAAAAAAGTCGCTAAAAAAGCAGTTTTCTAAGATTTCGCCCTTACGACTATCGAATTGTTCGCCGTCTGTTTAGGTAAAAGACTTTTAGCGAACATTAAATCCATACTCCACATATCTTGTTATATCAACTTTCTTACCATCAATTTCAGCCGGTAAAAATTTAATTTTTCGCGCTGCTTTAATTGCGAGTTCGGTTATACCTTTTGCCGAATTTGAAACGACTACTATATCGCCGATTTTTCCGTTGGCTAAAAAATTGATTTTTAATTTCACAAGCCCGGAATAGTTGTTTTTGCTCGCAACATCAATAAATTCAAAATTCGGTCTTCGGAGTATTATCAACGGACGAGAAAAGTTTGGTTCATCTGTATTTTCATCTTGTTGAGATAGCGTGCCTTTGACAATTTTGATTTTGGATTTTTCCTGTTTTTGATTCAATACCTCAAGAATCTCCGGGCTTGTCTTCAAAGTTGAAATAAACACACTTTGCGGCGCGTCCGATGAATCGGATTTTTGATTGGTAAATAGCGGCTTTCCGTCTAATGTTAAAGACGTTACAAATTTCTCATATATTTTTTCGTCTTCGTTTTTGGCAGAAGCGTTTATCAAAAACACTTTGTTTTTAACGGCGACGGCGACGCTCATTGCTAAAGCTTTATCCGTATCGAAAGTAGTTTTTCTACCGACAAAATCCCCAACTTGAAAATCTTGATATTTATCTTTCGTTGTATTACGCCCGACAAAATACCAAAGGTAATTTTTCGCATTTGGAACTTGTCGAAGTTGAAAAATGCTCAAACTCATCCTAACGCTTTTTCGATTACCGATTATTCTTGGCTTTTCAAACGAATCAATAACTTTCGGCAACGAAGCAAGAACAGGCGCAAGTATATAGGATTTTTCGATTTCGTTATCAACTAGAAAATTCGACGGAAACAAAATGGAAAACTCTAACTTGTCATCTTTAATTCGCATCCATTCTGTGTCGCTGTGTGATTTGGATTGAGCAAATCCGCTTGACACAAAAAAGAAAAGGATTATGAAAAGGCATAAATATCGAAGTTTAGTCATTTTTAATGTTCATTTCAGCAGTCAAGTTTATTAGAGAATTCGTGCCGTAGAAAAGTTGTTTGTTTTCAAGCGAGACGGCGAACGGCGGAATTGACATAGGCGGAAACCGAATAGAAGCCCGTTTAGGTCTAACAGATTACGCCAAATGCAAGTAGCTGTTTCCGCCTCGCGTCCAATAATTTGTTCAGTGTTTCGTCATTTATCTTACGTCAATATATGCTAAAAGTCATATAAGATGACATCCAATACTCAATTGGTTTTCCTTCATTTATTGCTGGATTAAATTTAAGTTTTGATGCTGCACGAACCGCCTGTTCATTTAGACCATAAGGCAATCCGTTTATAACTTTAATTTTTTTAATTGCGCCGTCTGTTCCAACCAAAATTCTCAAGCGTACTTTGCCCGCCACATTATTTTGTCGCGCTTCTTCAGTATATTTGGGTATCGCGTCCCTTAAATTTAATGGCTTCGGCGGTTGGTCAACCGGTGCTAATTTGTCAGGAACATCAGATTTATTAAGCTCAATGCCCGTGCCTCCTGCGGTTTCAAGCAGTTTAGCAATTTTGGAATTACCTTTTCCCTTTGCGTAGGACAAAGCAGTTGCGCCTTTTTTATTTGTAGCATTAACATTCGCGCCTTTAGACAACAATAGCTTTACAATTTCCACTTTGTCTCCTAAAGCCGCCAACATCAAAGGAGTAATGCCGCGATTGTCGGTTGTATTAACGTCAGCCGAAGCCTTCAATAAAGCTTCTACTTTTGAAACGTCTTGGGAAGCTATTGCATATATCAATGCTGTCCAACCAAATTGGTCTTTAACTTCTAAATTTGCTTGCTTTTCAAGAATTTTCTTTATCTCTTTAGCATCACCGTCTTGAGCCGCTTGCATTAAAACAGTAAGTCCGGTTTCGTCTTTTGCGTCAATATTTGATTCCTGCGATAGAGTAATAATTGGTTGAGCTAATAGCATCAAACCAAACAAAATGAGATTAACCAAAATATTTTTTGTTTCAAATTTCATATTGTTTAGATGCAACAAGGAACGCCGAACAGTTATTCGTTATCAGTTATCACGAAAAGTAAGTTTTTTTTCGTGATAATTGATAAGTAAAAAAGGTTTTATAACCTTACCCACCAAGATATTTTATTTTTACCCCCAAGTTTGCCAAGTTTGCCAATATTGAAAAGTCTATTTGAAACCTTTATTTTTATTTGTCGTGTTTGGTTTCTTGGCAGTTATTCCAATTTTTCAAACTTTGGAAACGGGTAACTTTCTTTACTAACTGAGAGCAAATATCTGATAATTTCAGACATCACGCCTCGATGATTGACTTAATTTCCGACTTTGCAATAATCCTAAGAATTTAGCTAAAATCAGCCGTCGCCTTTTTTTCCTTTGCGCTGTGTTCCTTCATTTTGCGGCTTATCAACCACAGGTTCAGGCTTTCGGATTGGCGAAGGAATCGGTTTCGGCGGCAACTTCACCGGATCATCACTCTTCGGCAGCGGATTTGGTTTCGGCGGTGGGTTGTCAGTTCCGCCGGGGACTCTCGGTGTCGTTGATTCCGTATCGGGTGTTGTTTCTATAGCGGTTACGGCAGGTCTTCTGACCGGTGCGCTGACCGCTCCGATTTTTCTGGCGTCCATCTCGGCTTTTTCAAGTTTTTCTTGTTCTTCCCGCTTGCGCCGTTCCATCTGCGATTTCATATCGGAAGGCATCGGCGGAGTTTTCGGAAATGTTTCTTTGGGTTTATCCTTCATAAATTCATTCATAAAGGTATTGAAATACGGAAGTGCGCCGCCGCCGCCCGTCATTCCCGAACCGAGCGATGTTTTTCGTAAGGGATTTCCCATCCAAACGCCTGTGACATATGTCGGTGTGTAACCGATAAACCAAACGTCCGTGTGATCGTTGACCGTTCCGGTTTTTCCGGCAAGCGGTTGACCTGCCGCGCTCGCGCCCGGAGCAGTTCCGCCGCCGGTCGTTACGCCGCGCATCATTTCAACCATTGAGAGCGCGACATATTCATTCGTTACTTTCGATGATGCGCCGTTCCATTCTTCCAGAAGACTTCCATCGCGACTATAAACCTTACGAATCAGATGCGGCGTTACGCGCACGCCTTTGTTCGGAAATGTCGAATAAGCGGAAACCATTTCCAGCAAAGACGCTTCGCTTGCGCCGAGAGCCGACGGAAGGCTCGGAGCCATCGGGTTTGTAATGCCGAAACGGCGAACCATCTGCGCTCCGGTTTGAACGCCGACCTGATCGAGCAAGTGAACTGCCGCGATATTATATGATTTTGCCAACGCCACCTTCATTGAAACATTGCCGTGACTGTGCGAACCGTCATAATTTTTCGGCGACCACGAGCCGCGCTTAATCGGCGCACCGCTGACGGTCATATCGGGTGTCATTCCCCATTCAAGCGCGGCTGTATAAATATAAGGTTTGTAAGCCGAACCCGTCTGACGCAAACCTTGCGTTGCATTGTTAAATTTGCTGGTATGATAATCATAACCGCCGACCATTGCCACAATCTCGCCTGTTTTTGCGTTTAAAGAAACTATCGAGGCTTGAATTTCCGGCACTTGTGTAAGTTCAACCGACAAGGTTCTGTCGCTTTCATTAATTTCTTTTACTTCAAATTCGGCTAAATATCCGGGCTGAAACTCGCTCGAAGGCTTTTTACCGCTGTTACCCATATTTTTTACCGTCAGGGTCGTAGAATATCTGCCGAAGCGAACCTTCGCCGAATCCGTCGCTTTATCAACGCTCATTACCAAACCTTTGATAAATTCGCCTTCTTGGTATTCGTCGCCGTACCAATCGGCGTGTTTATAGGCTTGCAGGCGGCGAGCGGCTTCCTTCGGATCGGTGAGCGGCTGCTCTTGTTCATCAAGAAGAATATTTTGATAATCGGAACGCCAAGCTTTGCCACGGTCATAGCGGCGCAATCCTTCGCGCACCGCTTTCGTCGCTATTTTCTGCGCTTCGACATTGATTGTCGTATAGACTTTCAAACCGCCTTGAGCGACCCGGGTCGTGTATTTGGCTTCTAAATATTTACGGATTTCTTCGACCGGATAATCCCACGCGGTTGATTTCGGAAGCGATTGATAATAAGCGGTATCGGCAAGTTTGATCGGTTTGGCTTTGGCGGCATTGGCTTCCGATTGCGTGACATAATTGTATTTCGCCATCTGATCGAGAACGATGTCGCGGCGCATTTTCGCCTTTTCCATATTGCGCGTCGGCGAATATTCGGGCGATTTCGGAATTGCCGCAAGCAGCGCGGCTTCTTCTAAAGTTAAATTATTCAAGGTTTTGCCGAAATATGTCCGCGCTCCGGCTTCAAAACCATACGAACCCGCGCCTAAAAAGACGTAATTCATATACATCTCGAGAATCTGGCGTTTCGTATATAAACGCTCGATTTCGAGAGCCATCATCCATTCGCTGATTTTGCGCGTATAGGTTTGTTCTTTAGAAAGAAAGAGATTTTTGGCAAGCTGCTGCGTAATGGTCGAAGCGCCTTCGGTGCGCCCTGTGGTCACATTTTTGAAAACCGCTCCGGCAATCCGATACGGATCAATTCCAATGTGCTGGTAATAGCGAAAATCTTCGATTGCCAGAAGAGCGTTTTCGACATTTTTCGGAATGTCCTGTTCTTTGATCGGAATGCGTTTTTCCAGCGCGAATTCTGCTAAAACGGTTTCGCCGTCGTCGGCATAAATCGTTGTTACCTGCGGCGGACGATATGTGGCAAGCGCGGAAACTTCGGTTGCATAGCGGGAATTATTTAAGTAATACGAAGCTAAAACTCCCGTCAGACCGCCCGCTGATAATGCCAGCAGGAGTGCAACCGGAAACCAAATATATCCCCAAAATCCACGTTTCGAGGAAGTTGTTCTAACTTCTTTCGTTTTTATTTTATTAAATTCTTTTGCCATTTATAAAAAACTCCTCAATTGACAAAACGACGCATTTTTATGCTGATCACAAAACCAATCGCAATAAATGTTGATAAAAGTGCCGAAAGCCCTGCGCTCATCAGAGGCAGAGGAACGCCGATGACGGGCAAAAAGCCCAAAACCATTCCGACGTTTATAAATATCTGAAACGCCATTCCGCCGACAATTGCCATTATAACAAGCATTCCGGCACGATCCGGCGCGTGTCTTGCCCCCGAGATCAGACGCGATAAAAGCAGGGCGTACGCCAGAAGCAATGAAACGCAGCCGAGAAATCCGGTGTTTTCAGCAGTTACCGCAAAGATAAAATCGGTTTGCGGTTCGGGTAGAAATTTCAAAACGCTCTGCGAAGTTTCATGATCGCCTTGAATGCCCGTTACGCCGCCTTTGCCGACGGTAATCATTGATTGAACCGTATGATAGCCGAAACCCCGCGGGTCAGCACTTTCAGGATCAAGTATCGCTTCGATGCGCGCCTGCTGGTAGCCTTTTATAAAACCCGTCTGAACACCGATGAGATAAGCCGCCGGAACGAGAACCAGACAGGCGGCGATTGTCAAAACAACATATCGGATCTTTATCGCCGATAAAAATAATACCACAGCCAGAAGCGGAAGATAAGTTATTGCTTGACCGGCATCGGGTTCGAACATTATCAAAATAATCGGCGCGGCTAAAATTAAACCGCCGACCATTAACTCTTTAAATTTCAATGAGCCGGTTTTGCGCGAACCGAAATATTTGGCAAGCATCAAAACGACCGTAATTTTCACGAACTCCGACGGTTGAAATCTGCCGATAAACGGCACCAACAGCCACGCCCGCTGACCGTTGATTTTTACGCCGAGTCCGGGAATCAAAACCAAAATCAGCAAAAGCAAGCCGAAACCGTAGAAAAACGGCGCGGCATCAATGACGCGGCGGTAATCCGTAACGGCTATCACAAAAAGCGCGATCAAAGCGATAATCAAACCGAGAATCTGCTTCGACCAGTAATCCATAGTCGGCTGGGCATTGTAAATCTGCCATACTCCGAAACAAACGATAGCGATGGCAAGAAATGCCACCAGCCAATCAAAATCTCTGTAACTTCGTTTTTCTAATATGGCAACCATAAGCTATTTTTGAGCCTGATCCTGCAGTTATAATTTATATCTTTTAATTTTCCGCTTCGGGCTGAACCGCTTTTTTCGCGGATTGTTCGTCGTCAATCTGAAAACCCTTCTTTGCTAAATACGCATCATAAACGCCTCTGACGGCAGGTGCGGCGTGTGAACCGCCGAAACCCGCGTTTTCAATCAAGGCGATAACGGCAATTTCCGGTTTATAAGCCGGAGCAAACGAAACAAACCACGCGTGATCTTCCGCGCCGCCCGAACCGAGCGAAGAGTTTTGCGCCGTTCCGGTTTTTCCGGCGATTTCAAAATCTTCTATACGAATTCTTCCCGCCGTTCCGCTGCCGTTGACGACCGCCCACATCCCGTCCAGCACGACTTTGTTTTGTTCGGGAGTCATTTCGATCATTTTCGGTTCGGGGCGATCAAATCCGAAACTGTCCTTTGCCGGAACATATTCCGATGTATTGGGTTCGCCGATTGCACCGATTTCTCTAAATTCTTTGAGAAAATGCGGCACAAACATTTTTCCCTCAACGCCTATACTGGAAATCGCCCGCAGCAGAGAAATCGGCGTAACGACGACCGTATCTTGTCCAATCGAAGCATAAACCGTGCGGATATCGCTCCATTTTCCCTCGCGTTTTTCGATGATCGGTTTCCACGACTTCGGCGTTTGACTGATTTTTTCGTTCGGCAGATCAACGCCCGAACGCTTGTCAAAATCAAAATCTTCGACCATTTTAATCAAACCGTCAATGCCCATTTTCAAGGCAAGACGATAATAATAGCCGTCGCACGATTTAGTAATCGAATAGCTCAACGGCGGCGAACCGTGGCTGCCCATACAGCGCGTAAATTTATTGCCGATAGTGATTCCGCCGCCGCACGTCATATTTGAATCTTTAACCGTAATTACGCCTTGCTGAAGCGCACCGAGCGATTCGGGGATTTTCCACGTCGAACCGGGATGATACCGACCTTGAATCGCCCGATTGTAAAGCGGACGGCTTTCGTCCTGCCAGTAATCAGCAATCTGGCGGCGACCTTCGGGCGTTTTGCTGCCCTGTATAAAAATATTCGGGTCAAACGACGGCAGCGAAGCCATTACCAGAATTTCGCCGTTATTCGGGTCCGAGGCGATAATCGTTCCGCGCTTGGTGGCGGAATTGGCAAGCTGGCGTTCGGCTTCCATCTGTAAATCGAGGTCAATTGTCGAAAGCAAATCCTGTCCGGCTTGCGGCGGCACGACTTCGATTTCGTTCTGGATGCGCCCGCGTGAGTCAACGATAACTTTGCGATAACCCGGTTTTCCGCGTAAAAACTCATCGTAATACTGTTCAAGTCCGCCCTTGCCGACAATATCACCGGGACGAAAACCTTTTTCTTTGACTTCCGGTTTCTCCAATTGTTTCGGACTGATTTCGCCGACATAGCCGAGAACGTGCGCTAAAACCGTGCCGAGCGGATAATATCTCTGCGGCTGGAGTTCGACGCGGAGTTCGGGAAACTCGAGCGCGTGCGACTCAACCCACGTAATATCCTGAATCGTCGCGCTTTCCTTCAAAACCATCGTTTCAAAGCCGGGCTGTTTCTTTATATAATCGAGTCTTTCCTTAACAAATTGCGGTTCGAGATTAAGACCGGCAGCGTAATCTTCGATGCGCTCGCGAACATCAATTTTCTTGAGTGGTTCATTGGCTAAAGTTACGTTGTAGGTCGGACGCGAATCAACCAGAAGTTTGCCGTTGCGGTCAAGTATAGCTCCGCGCGGCGCGGGAATCGGGATGAAACGAATACGCTGGTTTTCGGCTCGCTCGCTGTAATAATCGCCTTTGACGACTTGCAGATAGTAAAGCCGCACACCCAAAACCGCTAACAAAATAAAAGCAACTATCTGAATTGTGCCGATTCTGCCGGGTAAATTTTGCGAATAATCCTGAAATTTCATACGAGTTTTCTAAACTTTTATTTTCCGAGACGAATCGGGTTTCGTCTTCTGGTTTGCCGCCGCGACGTGATATAGTCGCGTTTTCTGGGTTTTAATTTTCCGGTCGAAAATCTTTCCAAAAACAAGTAAATAATTGTTCCCGCAATAGTAGTTCCGATAAGCGTGTAGGCTATCGTAACGATTACCTGCGTGTTCGGCTCTTGCCCTAAAAGCCTGTGCGTTCCGTAATAAATCAAATCGTCAAGCAAACAAGCACCGGCTATGACGGGAATGCGAAGCAAAAGGTTGTCCATATAGACACGCCGCGTAATCTCCGAAACTATGTATGCTATCAACGTTTTAGATAAACCGTTCGCGCCCAAAAGTCCGCCGCTCAGAGCGTCAACCGCAATGCCCGTAATCGTGCCGTAAATCAAGGCTTTGACCGCATCGCGCTGAAGCGCGGCATAAACCACGATTATCAAAGGAAAATCAATATACGCCAGCGGTTCGGCAATATTGCGAAGCGTCCACTGCAATAACACCGCGATGATTAAGGCGATAATGATTTTTACTTGTTCCATTTTCAGAGAGTGGAGAGTAGAGAGTGGAGAGTGGAGAGTTAAAGAAAATCAATAAACTCTCCACTCTCCACTCTCCACTCTCTACTTATTCTTCACCGCATTAGGCAAAGATTTTTCATACGCCGGACGCGGCGGCGGTTCATAAAGCAGAACGGCGACTTCCTGCATCGAGTCCAATCTCGCGCTCGGACGGATAAAAATCTGGTGCGTAACAGTTGCCGAACCGGAACGAACTTCGACGATTTCGCCGATTCTTAAACCAGCCGGAAAAATTCCGTCCTGTCCGGTGGTATAAACCATATCGCCCGTTTTAACTTCAACGCTGCCCGACACATAACGCATTTCCAGCAAATC
>JBGTIH010000108.1:0-3018 GCA_041745765.1 Pyrinomonadaceae bacterium
TGCACTGCAAGTGCAGAGGTTTTGGAATCGGAACGCGAATAAAATTCGCTTTATTGCTCTTTTCTGATTAAGAAAAGAAAACTTAATAAATTCTTGCGCTAAAAGCGCATAGCTTTTACTAGCGTACTGGAACAGTAAAAACCGAATAAAGAATGCTGTAGGCGGACGGACAACACGGCAGAAAACATAGTAATTATCCGGAAATTAACGGCAGAAAAGTTTGGCTTGGTCGCCGAATATGACAAACTCGCCGACTTTTCACGTTCCCGAAAAATTCGGCAAGTTTGAGTTTGTTAGGCGAAAATTGCCTTAGGAGCTGTTTTCAAACTCTTGAGTTATTTTAGGAACGGTATATTTATAGCTAGTGAAGGACAAATTTTCCGAGTTCCGTAGAAACGGCATAAATATAGCCGTGCAATAAGTAGTAATAATTGCGCAACAGGTCAGAACCGCCTGCGTTAGCGGGCGGATAAAAACTTCATTACCAAACAACGCACGGCTCTAAATATGCCGGTCATACGGAACTCAATTCGTAAATTTTCTGACCTGCTCATCACACTCCTACGGAGCTAATTGGTGAGTTTTAAATCAGCTTCTTAAACATTTTTTGCCGTTCGCTCTCTGATTTCGTCTAAAGTATCATCAATCAAAAGTTCGCCGTTTTTATAAACGACGCGCATCTGCGTGTTTTCCGCCGAAGGAGTTTCGGCATCTTCGAGGCGGACGGTTTTGTATTCGCCGTTTTCCAAAACGAGATCGAGCCGACCGCGTTTGCTGTTTTTCCCCGCGTCGGTGATCGGCTGTTTATAAACGTCGCGCAGCTCGCCGCCGGCAACGATCGCCGAACATTTATACGCGAATTTCATCGTGTCGCGGCTGACCTTTTGCAGCAAAGAACCGCCGATTCCGAAAGCGATATTCGAAGCGGAAAAGCCCTCCGTTTTTAATCTTTCCAGAATTTCATTGATCGAATGTTCATTCACGCCGTCGCCCTGAATGATGCGGACGTTTTTCAAAACTTTGTAACCTTTGGAATTTACGTCAAACCCGAATTTTTCGCCTAAAAGTTGTGCGACTTTTGAAACAACTTCGACCGGTTCGCCCGAATCGGGACGAATGACGACCGTCGCGCCCGAATCAATAACTTCCTGCCGTAGTTGTTCGCCCCAGATTTTTTCGACCGCGTTAAAGATGTTCCACGAATCCGAAACGACCGCCACAAGCGCGCCGGGCTTGGCAAAATTTTCGAGCATATTGCGATAAGCGGAAATTTCGTTGTCGCGTCCCCAAGCCGTAATCGTTGAGTGTTCGGCGGCAGGAATCGAAAAACCCGCCATTTCCGAATTATAAAACTTCCGGTGAATCAGCAGCGCGCTCATCGTGTCCGTGCCGAGAAAATTAACCAGATGCGCCGCGCCGCCGATCGCCGCCGTTTCCTGCGATGACACGCCGCGCGAACCGAAATCGTGAACCTTAAAAGCGATTTCCGCGTCCGGCGCGTCCGCCGTTTCCCGCAAAAATTTATAGACGTTTCTTTTAATGTAAAAGCTCTGCGTCGCGACCGTGCACGGATACCAAATCCGCATCAACTGCGTTTCAAACCAGCTTGGCAGCCAGTAAAATTCCGCATCCGTATTCTCGACCGTCATCAGCACGTTTCGCGTCGGGACGACTGCGCCTTCCGCCACGGCGCGAACGCGAAGCGGCAGTTTGCCATTGTGTTTTTTCACCAGACGCGTCCAGCCTTCATAATTAAAAGGCTCGCCGTGCGCGGTGATCACGTCGCGGGCTTCTTCGACCGCATCTTGCGTAAATCTTTCTAAAAAGAAACGCTTCAAAATATACTGCAAACCGAAAAAAACGGTTTCCGTATAATCCCTCTCGCTCCCGCGTGATTCGAGATATGAATGCACCAGAGTCGTCTTCGGCGGGTATTGGACCCAATGCGAAGATTTGTAGCTGTCCGTGTCGATTATTCTATTTATTTCAAACATGTTTTTTGTCTCCATTTTCGGTTTCTTACCTAGAAACCTAATTTTTAATTTTCATTTCACCACAGAGAACACAGAGAACAATTATTCAAAGCCTTTTTCAAATTTCTCTAGTGCTTCATTGAGAGAATTACAGAATTCTTCTTTCATATTCAAACCGCCTTGAAAAAGTAAATCAACAGCATAGAAATCAATATCTTTCAATTGTTTTTCATTAAGCGGATAATGAAAAAAATCTTGACCTTTGACGAAATATTTATCATCGGGTAACACATGAAAACACCGATAACGAGTAATTGTATTGTCGTCAATTTCTTTCCAAATAATGATCTCTTGAAACAATCTCTTACTCATAAACTTTCTCCGTGTTCTCCGTGTCTCTGTGGTGAAAAATTTATTTAACTTCTTCGCTTTTCAGTTCCTCGCGAAGTTCCATAAGCAGTTTGCCGAGCATATTTTGTCCGCTACCGTCGCCGCCGTCGCCCCAGTAATTGTCGTTTGCGGTGTGTTCGACCAAAAGCGCGTCGCCGGTTTCGAGCAGAATCTTTTTCAAATCTTCATCTTGCGTGAACTTCGCTTTTAAGGCTTCGCGCATAATGTCGTCCTTGACCGTTTCCCAATCCTTGCGGAACGGAAATTTGCGGTTTCTGCCGAGACTTGCCGATTCCATCGCCGTTGAAGCCAGCCGGACTTTTTCTTCAAATTCCGTTCCGGCAAATTTTTGCGCCTGAAAATAATGTTCGCTTGTTTTCCAGATTTTATCTTTCAAAAAAATGTGATGACGCGAAAAATTTGAAAAACAGCCGTACTTGCCCGTCGTCGAGTAAAAATTGATAACTTCTTTATCGCTCATTTTTTTTCTCCGTTATTTTTAATATAGTTTTTCGGTAACTGATTAGGTCTGAAAAACTTCAAACGGATTTCCTTTGATGACTGACACTAATTCTTGAAACACCTGGCGGCTTTGTTTTCTCAGGGTTGAGATAAAACTGTGGATTCGACAGTAGCTTTCGCTTCCACTTTCCGC
>JBGTIH010000109.1:0-52150 GCA_041745765.1 Pyrinomonadaceae bacterium
CCGGACAGCACGACGACGGCAATGGCGAAAAACAAGACGTTTTGGACGCTCTGGATTATCTGACCGAAAATTATCCGAACAAGAAAATTACCTTTGCCGGATTTTCGTTCGGCTCAAGAGTCGGCACAGAAACGACAATGACTGAAGACCGCGTAATTCGCCTCGTCAGCATCGGAAGACCAGGTGATAAATACGATTTCTCATTTTTAAAAAATGTCAGAAAACCGATTCTTTTCGTTCACGGCGACAAAGACGAATTCGGTTCGGTCGAAAACTTAAATGAAATGGTTTCAATGGTTTCCGAAAATACGGACGCAAAATTAGTCGTTTTCCAAAACTGCGGACATTTTTTCGACGATCATCTCAATCAATTAAAAGACGCGATTCACGATTGGATTTTGGAAAAAATGGCGGAAACCGGAAATATTTAACGCAAAGGCGCAAAGTTTAATCATAAATTTTCTTTGCGCCTTTGCGTTAAAAAAAAATATGAGTAATGAAGAAAAAGAAGCCGAACGTCTGCGAAATGCGGCGATTCGGATTACAATGATGCCGCGTGATACGAACGCGCACGGCACGGTTTTCGGCGGAATAATTTTAAGCTACATAGACATCGCCGGCGGAGTCGAAGCCGTGCGACATACGAAACACGACCGATTTGTAACCGTTGCGATGAAAGAAGTTATTTTCCACGAACCAGTTTTCGTCGGCGATCTGGTCAGTTTTTATGCGACGACGGTAAAACTAGGCAATACTTCGATCACGATTCGCGTCATCGTCGAATCCGAACGCTTCGGCTCGCACGGTCAAAGCGTTAGAGTAACGGAAGCCGAAGTAATTTATGTGGCGATCAATCAATACCGCGAAAAAGTAAAAATCGGAAAAGGAAATTAGCCACAAACAAACACGAAAAAAGCACGAAAACTAATTTTAAAAACTTTCGTGAAATTTTGTGTTTGTTCGTGGCTAAAAAAAAATTATGCCGACCTGGAAAATGGAAATCGAATACGAAGGAACGCGCTATCGCGGTTGGCGGATGGAGCATAATCAAAAAACCGTTCAGGGTGAAATGCTGAGTGCGGCGCGGCAGCTTTTTTCTTCAAAAGCCGAAATTATGGCGGCGGAAGACACCGAAGCCGGAGTTCACGCGCGTTCCAATTCGGCATCTTTGAAAGTTGCCGAATTAACCGCAGATATTACGCCGCGCCAAATTTTGCAAGGGTTTAACGAACTTTTGCCGCACGATATAAATGTTTTGAAACTGCAAAACGCGGACGAAAATTTTCACTCGCGGCGCGAAGCCGTCGCGCGCCAGTATCTCTATCAAATCTCGACGCGGCGCACCGCTTTTGCCAAAAACTTCGTTTGGTGGAACAAAGACCAGATCAATATCGCCGAAATGCAGAAAGCCGCCGAATTGATTAAAGGAAAGCAAAATTTTGTTTCTTTTGCGGAAATCGAAGAAGGAAAAAGAATTTCGACCAACATTTTCGTCGAAAAGGCGGAAGTTACAACGGATGAAGATTTGATTTTATTTCGCATCCGCGCCGAATATTTTTTGCCGAAAATGATGCAAAGATTAGTCGGAAATCTGGCAGAAGTCGGACGCGGAAATCTTTTAATCAGAGACTTTGAAAGACTTTTAAAGTTTAAGACAAATGCGGCAGCCAAAGTTTCCGCACCGCCTTCGGGGCTGTTTTTGGAAAAGGTTTTTTATAAAGACGGTTAAAGAAAAAAAGTTTAATTGTTTAACGGAAACTCTTTGGTTGTCAAAATATCTGCTTTGCTTAAACTCACCGCTTTAAGCTCTTCTAATCTTATCGAACTGTTTCATTTTGAGCCAATGAAGAAATAAAACTGAATTGCCTGTGCAATGCCGAGAGCTAAGCCGAAACCTGCGCCGAAAAGTTCAATTGTCCGCAGATGTTCTTTTGCCACCGACATAACTAAGGCTTCGAGTTTTTCCGCCGGATACGTGTTAATTTTTTCGCGAACAACCGAGCCGATGTCAAATTCTTTGATTGCTTCGGGCAGTTTTTCTTTGGCTGCGCTGATGATTGTTTCGGTCAGAGATTTTCCTGCCTGACGCACTTTTTCTTCGGAAATATGATCGGAAAGCTTTCCAATCGGCGCGGCAAGCAAACCTTCGATTTGCTTGGCTAAAACCGCGTTTATAATATTTGAGGTTTCCTCACGGTTGAGAACTGTCAGCAAACCTCTGGAAAGCATCGTTTTCAGTTTTTCTTCGGCTTCCGGGTGCGCGGTTTGCAAAATCGCGCCCAAACTGTGCGGACGAAGTTTTTCCAAACTATCGGTCAAATAAGCCGAAATAGATTTCATCATTTGTTCGCCCTGCAAAACTGATAAAATACTGCGCGTTAATTGATCTTTCAATCTTTCAAGCTGTTCGGGGGCGATTTTTCCGGCAAGTTCGGGAAGCGGTCGCGCCAGAGCGGTATCAATCGTCGCATTGAGAAAACCTTTGGCTTCCTGCGCGAAAAAGTCGCCGCGCAAGGTTTCTTCGACGCGCTTCGGCAAACTGTCGTTGACCAGATCATCAACATCTTTCAAAAGAGTTTCGCGTGAAACGAAGAATTTTTTGAAAAACGGCAATTGTTCGTAATAATCGTGAACTTCGTGTTTGATTAATGCGCTGATTTGATTTCGCGTGCGTTCAGCGGTAGCGAGTTCGGCTAATTGATGAACAATCGGCTCAATTTGTTCTTCGGCTTTTTCTTTAATAAGTCCGATGGCTTCACCTGTGAACAAATCGCTGAGCGGCGTATCTGTATTTGATAAATCATCAACTCTTCGGCTGATAAAATCATTTATTTTTTTCTCGAAAGCCGGCTGTTTCAAAACCGCATAAATTCTTTGTTCGAGAAAACCGATGATTTTGATAAAGTTTTCATCATCAACCGTTTCCGAAACTCTCTGCGACAAAACTTCGTCAACTCTGTGATTGACAAATTTGCTGATAGTTTCAAAAGTTTCTTCATTTGCCAGAACGTTTTCGATATGATTGGCAACTTTTACCTGCAAAGTTGAAATCGCATCCAAAACAGTTTCGCGGATATTTGCCGGCAACGCTTCGATCAGCGACGGATGATTCTGCGAAAGCAATTCTTCGGTGTAAGAATCAACCACTTTTTGAATTTTTTTCTGGAGAAATTCCTTGCCGAAAAGCTCGTCAATAATCGTTTCCTGCGAAACCAATTCATCACCGACGGCTTTACCGATCGCCGTTGCCAGTTTGTCGCGGTGGCGCGGAATCATTCCTTGCGGAAAAATCGTCAAACCGAAAATCTTAATCGGTCGGCGCGGACGAAAAAGCATCCGCACGGCAAGCCACGCTCCGCCATAGCCTTGAACTGTAGCAAGGATAACCAGAGTGGCGAGTTGAAACCTTAAATCTCTAAAAATCGGTGATAAAAAATTGCCGGTTGATTCAATTATTTGCGAAAAAAATTCCATAATAAAAACTTAGCGTGAATTTAGTAGAAATATGAAAAAAAATAATTTGTATAGGACTTTGGCTTTTGGTCTTAGGTTTTTGAAAAAGTCTTGTTTAATAAAAGCAAGTGATTTTTGAAACGAAACTAAGAAAATCAAAGCAAAAATCAAAAACCGAAAGACAAAAGCCATAGACTTATTCAGCTGCGATTTTTTTACAATTCAGCAATAAATTTAATAAACTTGAAAACCCTTTGATTTAAGACAGAATTCCGAAAATTCCTTAAGCCAATCGTAATCTGCGCTGTAATTTTTCCATTGCTCGTCGCCGTCTTTGTAAAGCGTTCCGTCATCGGGCTGATCGGTAATGCTTAAATCGGCATAAATACGTTTATCCGGCGCAAGCTGCGGCAAAATCTCGTCGCGGATTCTTTCGCCGACGGCGTGAACTTCTTCTTTTTCAATCTTTACGCCGGTCGCGTTATAATTCATCTGCCGCAAATCATTTTCGCTTAGAATATCAAAACTCTTGATAATTTCCAGAGCCGTCTTCCAATGCCATACGTTGGCGCGAAACTCGAAGTTTTCAGAACTCAAATCTATTAATGTGAAACTCATAATTTTCTCCAAATAAAATGCTAAACGCCGGAGCCGATCCGCGTCAATCAAGTTTGCGGAAATTCTGTCCGGCAAATTTAATTTAAGTATAATCTTTTTAACAAAATACTATGAACAAAGATGATTATTTACGCAGAATCGGCGCGGAAAAATTCGACGTTTCGGCAAATCTCGAAACTTTGAACTTTCTGCAAAAACAGCATCTTCTGAAAATTCCCTTTGAAAACCTCGATATTCATTGGAAAATTCCGATTGTTTTGGACACGAAAAAGTTTTACAAAAAAATTATTGAAAAAAGGCGTGGCGGATTTTGTTATGAACTAAACGGTTTGTTTTACAAGCTTTTGGAAGAAATCGGTTTTTCAAGCAAAATTATCTCGGCGCGAGTCGCCTGCAGAAACGGAAATTTCGGCGCGGAATACGATCATCTGACGATTTTAACTGAAATTGACGGCGAAGAATTTTTAGTTGATGTCGGCTTCGGAGATTTTTCCGCCGAACCTTTAAATTTCATTTTGGACACAGAACAAAAAGATAAAAACGGCACGTTTTTGATCAGAAAACACGGCGAAGAATATTTTGAAGTCGTCAAAAAAGACGGCGACGAATGGAAAAGCGAATATATTTTCAAAGGTTTAGCGCGCGATTTAGAGGAGTTTGCAGCAATGTGCAATTTTCATCAAACCTCGCCAGAATCGCATTTTACGCGCGGAAAAGTTTGTTCGATTTTAACAAATGATGGGCGAAAAACTTTGACGGATAAGAAATTTATTGAAACGAAAAACGATGAGAAAAAAGAATTTGATATAAAGACCGACGAAGAATTTAAGGAAATTTTAGAAAGAGAATTCAGTATAAAACAATAAAATAAATGAAAAACTTCACAGATAAATACGGTTCTTTGGGCAATTGGAAAAAATTTGATGAATGTTTCGATGAAACAATAATCAAGCAAGTAAATGACGCTTCTTGTGTTTCGGCAGTCGGCGAAATGTTGGCTGAGTTTTACGGGTTGAATATTTCACAGCAAGAGATTTTGGACAACATCGGCGAATGGTCGAATTCAAAGATTCTGGCAAAGTTTTTAAATTCCATTGAAACTCAAAATAATGTAGAATGGTTGGCAGTGGATTTTCGCATAACATAAATTTTATCAAGGGAATTACTGCCGAAAACAAAGTTTGGGGAGTTTTTCTGCGAGATGGACAAACTGCCGGACACGCAGTTTTGATAAACGGTTTAGACGAAAATGATTTGATAATTATTAAAGATCCTTTCGACCAAACCACCTATAAAATAGAGATAAAAGAACTTTACAAGGTGTTAAGCGAGTTTGTTTTGAGAAGAAAGAGATAATGAATAAATTATTAGACGTGAAAAAAATCGGCGACTCGAAATTTGAAGTATTGCTTTCCAAAAATGGAGAGGAATTGTCTTTTATCGTGGGAACAAAATCTCATAAAGTCGAATCAATTGAAGAACCGATGTATTTAATCATACCGGAAGATAATGAGCTGGAATTTTTTGATATTTGGGGACAAAGTTTTGAGTTGCGGCAGGAAATCGGGCAAAAAATACAAACTTTGATAAATAAGCCGATTCCCGAACTGCAAACTGCATAAATTTTTCCGACAAACAAAATAAACATTTCAGCGATAGCCGAAAGGCTGTCGTTTTTTTATAATCGAAATCAATTATGACAAAACCGGTTTCATACAGCGATGCAGGCGTTTCGATTGATAACGCAAATTTAGCGGTTGCCAAAATCAGAGATTTTGCCAAATCAACTTTTAATGCGCGGACTTTGACCGAAATCGGAAGTTTCGGCGGAATGTATGACGCGAAATTTTCCGAAATGTCTTCGCCGATTCTCGTCGCTTCGGCGGACGGTGTCGGGACGAAGTTAAAAATCGCGTTTCTTTCGGGAATTCACAATACAATCGGTCAAGACCTTGTAAATCATTGTGTCAACGATATTTTAGTGCAGGGCGCAAGACCGCTTTTTTTCCTCGATTATTTCGCAACCGGAAAACTCTCGCCCGAAATTACTGCTTCGGTCGTCGAAGGAATCGCCAAAGCGTGCCGCGAAAACAACTGCGTTCTGCTCGGCGGCGAAACTGCCGAAATGCCCGGATTTTATGCTGACGGCGAATACGATCTGGCGGGTTTTATCGTCGGAATCGTCGAACGCGATAAGGTGATTGACGGCAAAACGATCAAAAACGGTGATATTGTTCTCGGTTTGCCTTCAAACGGTCTGCATACCAACGGTTATTCGCTGGCGCGGAAACTTTTGTTTGAAGTCGCGGGTTTTGAAGTTGACACGCGCCTCGAAGAAACCGGTGAAACCATTGCGGAAACTCTGCTTAAGCCGCATCGAAGTTATTACAAACAGCTTTCCGTTTTAATAGATCAAAAGAAAATCAAAGGTTTGGCTCATCTGACGGGCGGCGGATTTCTGGACAATATTCCGCGAATTCTGCCGGAAAACGTCGCGGTCGAAATCAATCGCGGCTCGTGGGAAGAACTCCCGATCTTCGGCGTGATGCAAAAACTCGGTAATGTCGAAATAGACGAGATGTTTCGCGCCTTCAATATGGGCATCGGAATGGTCGTCATCTGTGCGCCGGAAGAAGTTCCGACAATTAAAAATCATTTGTCGGAAATTGACGAAAAATGCTTTGAAATCGGGCGCGTCGTGGCGGGAAATAAAGACGTATTTATTAAATGACCTTTAAGCGTAAAAGTTATTATGGATGGGATTTTACCTGATTTGCAGTTGATAATTCTGTTTGTATAGCTCAATTTACTTCAAGGTTTAATCTGATTTCTGAAAAAAAATATTTCAAGATAAACTTAAATATGAAATGCCACAAAAACACTTTCAAAATACCTTGTTACTTTTGCTGACTGCTTATCTTTTCTTGATTTCCAAATTGATCGTCCCGTATGGAAATTTCAATTCGTGCGTAATGCGCGTTTTCCCTTTTGAATTTTCAAGCAAATTATGGATATTTGCAAATTCTTCGCGGAGCATCGAAACGGCGATCTTGCCTTCTTCGACCTGCGAGCGTTTCAGAATGCTTTCGGCAATCTGCATTTCGTCTTCGGCAAGCCATTTAAGGCGTCTTTCGATCTGTACTGGCAGCGCTGCGTTAAAAGGTTTATCAATAATTTTCCGCACGAGCGGTTCGAGAGTTTTTTCCCAATCGTCCGAATAAACCGTCAGATTATATTTATCTTTGGCGCAATATTCTTCCATCAGATGCCGCAAAACTTCGCATTTCAGATCATAATCCATCACTTTCGGCAGATGAACAAGAAATCTTTCGAAGGTTTGTTTTACGGGGCGAACCTCGCCGTTTTCCCATTTCCGATAAGTTTTCCGCGCATACCGCGCCGCGCCCGCGCCGAACTGCGCTTTGTATAATTCGAGCAGTTTTTCAACTGATTCTTCGTCAAGTCCGAGCAAGACTTTCATCAATTCTCTGTAATGAATTTCCTTTTCTTTCTTAACTCTGAATCTTTTCCAAAAAGATGTTTCTTCTTCTTGAAAAGCTGTGCGTTCTTCGTAAACCGGATAATATTTGGAATCAGAGTAATAACCGCCAAAAAATTTTATCTGGCTCTCTTGGCTGAGCAAATGAGTAAGAATAAAAGGCTCAAAAATTCGGCTATTATGCTTTAACAAATCATATTTTCTTAATAGAAATCCGACACTATCTAGCGTTAAAAGAACAATAATTGAGAATAATATGGGAAAACACAGGTTGAGAATATCCATTTTTATTTTAGACCTTTATTTCTTCCGATTATTCTTCTTAACCGATTTAAATAATTTTCCGAATTCTTTTTGTTTTTTCTTTTTCTCCAGATAAGACGTTTCGTTATGCTCGGATTCTTTCCGCATTTTGAGATAATTTTGATAGCGTTCGGGCGAAATAGTTCCGTCCGTTAATGCTTCTAAAATCGCGCAGCCTTTTTCCTGCGTGTGCGAACAATTGCTGAATTTACAGCTTGTTTCGAGTTCGGTGATTTCGTCGAATGTTTCGCTGATCGCCGTTTCGACCGCAATGTTTCCAAGTTCGCGCATTCCCGGCGTGTCAATTATCATCGAACCGTTTTCCATTATCAATAAATGCCGGTTCGTCGTCGTGTGTTTTCCTTTATAATCTTTTTCTCTGACTTCTTTCGTGGCAAAACGATCTTCGCCCAGAAGTTTATTGAGCAGACTCGTTTTTCCCACGCCGGACGAACCGATCAGGCAAAATGTTTTGCCCGGAAGCAATAGATTTTTGACCGCTTCCAGATTCGTTTCTTTCTTGTTGCTGAACGCGACGACATTTATATCAGGATTCGTTTCCAGAATTTCAGCTTTCTTTTCTTCAATTTCCGCTTCTGTCAATAAATCGCTTTTGCTCAAAAGCAAAACGGGCGAGATTCCGCCTTCGCGCGCCATCACCAAATATCTTTCAAACCGCCGGATGCTGTAATCGGAATCGAGCGATTGAACGATCAGCGCGTAATCAATATTGGCAGCAATTGATTGAAACTCGACGCTTTTTCCAGCTCTTTTTCTCTTTAAAATAGATTTTCGCTCGAATAGTTCGTGAATTATCGCCAGCGAATTTTCGTCAAAATGCTGAATCAGACACCAATCCCCGACGGTGGGGAAATCAAGCGGAGATTCAGCCGAAAACAACATTTTCCCCGTAATTTCGGCAGTTATATCGCGCTTGCCGTCTGTCACGACATAGTTTTCGCCGTAAACGGTCGTAACTCTCGCCAGCTGAAAATCGTTCAATTTCGATGGGTCTAATCTTTCCTGAAACCATTTATCAAAACCTAAATTTTCCAAATTCGTAAAATCCATTTTTCTATAATAAACCTCTTTCCTTAACGCGCAAATAAGTTTCGAGAAGTCTTGGTGCGAGTGTTTGTGTTGTAACGTCAAGAGCCAGACCGCCGAGAGTTTCGACCTGGCGGAGCGCGGCTTCGCGTTGGTGGATGATTTCTTCCGCCGCCGATTGCGTGAAAACATCTTTTATATCGGCGGGTTTTTCGCTGACCGTCGCGTTCAGATCGCGGTCGCCGATTGTCGCGACAAGCGGCAGATGACGCGGGCGCAATAATTTGAGCGAATTTATCAATTCTTTGGAAGATTCTTTATCAACCAGATCGGTCAAAATTATGACGAAAGCGCGTTTTTTCAAATTTGCGGAAATGTAGCGAAACGCGCGCGGATAAGATGGTTCGATCAGTTCCGGTTCGAGGTCATGCAGGGCTTCCAAAACCGCATCAATCTGTCCGATCCCTTTTTTCGGCGGCAGGAATTTTTTCACTTTTCGACCGAAAACCATCAAACCGCAATTGTCGCCGCCGCGCGTTGCCGCCGACATCAAAGCCAAACTTGCGTGAATCGCCGTGTCGAATTTTGTTTCGTCGCCGATTCTGCCCGTCATAAGTCGCCCGCCGTCGAGCGCGATGATAATCGTCTGATCGCGTTCGATCTGATATTGGCGCGTGATGAGTTTTGAACGCCGCGCGGTCGCCGTCCACGAAATATGGCGCATTTCGTCGCCGCGCACGTAATCGCGAATTGATTCGAATTCGCGCCCTTCGCCGCGCCTGACCGATTTTCTCTGAATTGCGAGATAAGAATTTGCCCCTAAAGCTTTAAGTTCCATTTCGCGGGCGCGGCGCATATTCGGATAAACTTTGACGCTTTCCGCTTCGTTCAAATCTGCCTGACACCAGACGAGTCCGAGTTTTGAAAGAAAGCGCACGGCAGTTTTGCCGAATTTATAATTTCCGCGTTTCGGCGGCGTTAAACCGTATGTAAAATCGGCGGTTTTCTGAGCCGCGAGTTTAAATTCGGCTTTGCGTTCTTCATTTAAAACCATTTCGGGCGGAAATTCGTCTTTGATTTGCAGATTAAAATCTCTTTCCGAACGATTTTCGACGTGAAGCGTTATGATTGATTCGTCGCCGATGGCAAAACGCTTGTCGAATTCGCGTTTTATTGTTAATTCTTCGGGCAATTTGCGGCTCATAAAATAATCTGCAAGTGCGACCGCGACGAGCAAAATATCGTAAATCAGCACAAAATAACGCAGCGCGGGAAAATTCCACGAAAGCGAAAGCGGAATAAAGCCGATTGCCAGCAAAATGAAAAAACGGCGTGAGAAAACAAAGTTCATAAGTATTTATAAGAAATGTTTGCCCGCGAAATACGCGAAATGACGCGAAAAAAAGAAAATTTAAAGATTTTTTAGCGTATTTTAGCGTATTTCGCGGGAATATAAACTGCCTTTTGATTCAGAAAACGGTTTATTATACATCAAACAAAAGCAAAAAATAGAACTGACGACTGCAAAAATTGAGTTATAATCAAGCAAATAGGAGACGTGAGAAAATGGCGATCGGAGAACATATTCAGGAAGCGATTGATTTTATGGACAGAGGATTATTTTCGACGGCGTTTGTTTCGGCTTGCGCCGCTGTGAGCGAAACCTTGAAAAAAGTTAGTGAAAAGGAAATTTTAACCGAAGATGATTTCCGCCAATTTATCAAGGAAAATTGGGAATTAATTTCGTTTATGTGTCTGCCGCGCGCCTTTCCGCTTCCCTTAAGTATTCCGTTCGGCGTGAAAAGAATCGAGCCGAAATTCAACGTCCATCACGGCGCGGACGAAATCGTTCTTTTAATTATAAATAAAACGCTTGCGCTCGGCAGATTGCCCGACGAATTTGCTTTTCATTCGGACGCAGGATTTGAGATAAAATCCGGCAAACTATTTATTCCGCATACTTTAGTCGGCGGTTTGCTCGGTCTGGCGGTCGTGCATCCGATCAATAAAGATGAAACAATCGCCGATAAATACTGGATAAATATCTCCGATTTCAAAATGTTCGTTTCCGAACTCTGGGGCAGAATTGACTTGGCAGTCAGAGTCAGAAAATTTTATCTGGAAAGAGATTAAATAGTTCAATTTTTAGATTTAACAATCTCTCTCTGCGTTCTCTACGGCTCTGCGTAAGTATATTTTTTTTATCACGCAGAGTCGCAAAGTTCGCAGAGAAAGAGAGAAAATAAAATTTAAAATATCTCTGTCTATCCTGAAATCCTTAGTTAATTTAATTTCAAAACTACATTTCTTTTTGTCTGTCGGTCAATTCGATGCCCATTTTTTCGAGCGTTTCTTTGTTCAAAGTTCCGGTTTCCTTGACACCGTTTTGTTTTTGCCAAACTTTGATCGAAGCGCGGAAATCGTCGTTGAATTTACCGTCTTCCACGCCGCTGTAAAGATTCGCGGATTTCAATTTTTGCTGAACCATTGTGATTTGTTCAGCCGTCGCACGGAAAACCGCGCCGCGTTTTTTGGTTTCTCCCGTCGAATTAGCCAGATCATTTGGATTGACCGGAATTGCCGTTTGCGCTTCGGTCAATGAGATATTCATTTTCTCAAGCGTTGCACGATTGAGCGAACCGGATTTTTTCAAACCGTTATTGCCTTGAAATTCCTTAATCGCGGCGCGTAAATCGTCGTTATATTTTCCGCTCTCGTCGCCCGTGTAAGAACCTTTTGTTTTCAGCATTCTTTGTGCTTGAATGATTTGATCTTTATTGACACGAAAAACCGCTCGCTTGGGTTTTGCATCCGAAGTTTCGGCAATTCCTTTTTGCGAATCGGTCAAAGCGATTCCCATTTTTACCAAAGTCGCTTCGTCTAAATTTCCGCTTGTTGGCAAGCCGTTTTCTTCCTGATATTTTTTCAAAGCGGCGCGAAAATCATTATTATATTTTCCGTCGGCTGCGCCTGCGTAAGTTCCGGCGGTTTTGAGTTTTCCTTGAGCTTCCGTAATTTGCGTTTTGGTCGGGCGAAAAGTTTTTTTACGGGTGCTTGTGTCGGATGTTGTGGTTGATGTATTTGAATTTCTGTTTGAAGTTGCGGTTTGAGCGTTGATTGAAACGCTGATTAAAAAAATCATTAAAAGTAAGAGTTTATGTTTCACTTTTTTTCCTCCTTTTCTTGAAAGGTTTAAGGTCCGGCATTATTTGTTTGTAAATATTTGTGAAAAACACCGAAGCGAGTATAAATTAAGCAAAAACGGTTTTTTGCCTGAGATTCAAGTTGATTACTAAAATTATAATAAGATGAAAAGTTAATAATCCGTGATAATTTTTTGTGATACAGATTATTTGCTATTTTGCAGATTATTGTCAAGCATTTTTTTTTAGGCATTGTGATGCGACGTAGAAATACTGATTTTGTTAAGCAATTCACAGAAAGTTTTGAGTTACAGACGAGTTACTGAAAGTTTTTCTTTTCAACAAATAATATTTTTCAATTTTTTCGCCCGATTTTATTTCAATCGTTATCCATTCTTCTGCGAAAAATCCCTCATAAAATCTACAAGCGCGGAAACTCCTTCGCGTGGAAAAGCATTATAAATCGAAGCGCGGATTCCGCCGACCGAACGGTGTCCTTTTAAGCCGTCCAAACCGTTGGCGGCGGCTTCTGTAGAAAATTGTTTTTCGAGTTCTTCCGTCGGCAGATTAAAAGTTACGTTCATCAGCGAACGTGCGCTTTTTGCGGCGTGTCCGCTGTAAAAACCGTCGCTTGTGTCAATTGCATCGTATAAAATCTGTGCTTTTTCCGCGTTGTTTTTTTCTATGGATAAAACTCCGCCTTGTTCCTTTAACCATTCGGCTGCAAGATTTATCAGGTAAATTCCCCACGTATTCGGCGTGTTGAGCATCGAATTGTTTGCGGCGATAGCGCGGTAATCGAGCAATGAATGTTGATTTTCGGGAACTTTTTCCAAAAGATCGTCGCGGATTATCACGACACAAATGCCGGAAGGTCCGATATTTTTTTGCGCTCCGGCGTAAACGAGCGCGTATTTTTCGATGTCGAAAGGTTTTGAAAGAATATTCGACGAAGCATCGCACACAACCGGAATTCCGCCGCCGTCTAAATCGTATTTGAATTCAACACCTTCAATCGTTTCGTTTGACGTGTAATGAATGAATTTTGCGTCCGTCGAGAAATTTAATTCTACCTGTGCCGGAACTGATCTAAAACCTTCGCTTTCGGTCGAAAAAATTTCCTTCGCATTGCCGCATTTTTTTGCTTCCTTGATCGCTTTTTTGCCCCACGCACCGGTCAGAATATAATCGGCAGTTTCGCCTTTCGCGAGAAAATTCAGCGGAATCATCGAAAATTGCAGACTCGCGCCGCCTTGCAAAAACAGGATTTTGTAATTTTCGGGAACATTAAGAAGATCACGCAGATTCTCCCGCGCGCTTTCCAGAATTGCCTCGAAATGCGTTGAACGATGGCTGATTTCCAGTATGCTCATTCCGATTCCGCCTAAAGAAAGCAGTTCGCTTTGGGCTTTTTCCAAAACCGGCAGAGGCAAAACGCCGGGACCTGCGCTAAAATTGTAAATTCTTTTCGTCATTTAACACTCCTTAATTTTTCGCGTAGTTGCAAACAATCGAAAAATTAAGATAACATAGCCGAAAAATTTAATAAATTTGAATAAATGAAGTTTTCCAACTTCAAAAATTTAATTGACTTGAGTTAAAATGAGCAATACTAAAACAACTCTTTTTTTTCAATTTACATCTTAAAAAAGCGTTTCAAGCAGATTTATTAAACACACGAACTTTTTGGAGGATTTTAATGTTTCGTAAAAACTATTATTTATTTATTGTAACCGTAGCTATATTTTTAGCGACGGGTTTAACGGCTTTTGCTCAAACTCAACTGAGCGGACGGGTTGAGTTAACGAAAGCAGACGGTACCGTAGAGCCGTTTGAAGGAGCTTTGGTCGAAGTTTTTCGGGTTGATCAAAAAGGCTTTACGATGGAAACCAAATCCGATAAAAAAGGCGGATTTGTATTTGTTGCCGTTCCGTCAGGCGGAACTTATGTTTTATCGGTCAGCGGCACGGGCATCGAACCGGCAATGTCGCAAAACCTCAAAGCCGGAACAGACCGGATTGTGATTGAAGTCAAAGCCGGAACAGAAAGGCGTTTGACCGAAGATGAGGTTCGACTGGTTCTTGCCGCCGCCGCTGAACAATCCGGAAAAATGACCGCCGATCAAAAAAAGGCTCAAGAAGAGATTGAGAAAAAGCGCGCTGAAATCGAAGCCAGTAATAGAAGGGTTGAAGAATCAAATGCTTTGATTTCAAGAGTTTTAGACGAGGGAAGCAAGGCATTTGCCGCAAAAAATTATGATTTGGCAATTGCCAAATTTGATGAAGGTTATCGGGCTAATCCCGAATTTGCCGGAAGTGCGCCGGTGCTTTTAAACAATAAAGGATTATCTCTGCGTGAACGCGCTGTCATCAATTACAACAAGATGGTTACTTCAAAAGACGCGGCGGAAAGAGCCGAATTACGCCCGAAAGTAAATCAAGATTTTGAAGAATCAATCAAGGCTTATCACCAATCGTGGATGGTTTCAAAAAAGGCGAGTGCTTCAGAAGCGCAAACTCTGAAAGGTTTTGAAGATGCTAAAACTCAAACTTTAATCGGCGCACAAGAAGTTGTTAATCTGATGGTTCGCACGGAAACGGCTTCCGCAGATCAAAAAGATGCCGCGCTTGATTTAATGCGCGAATACGTCGCTTATGAAAAAGATAAAAAGAAAAAGGAAACCGCGCAGATTGATTTAGCATTATATTTGCTCAGAGTTTTTGATTTTGAATCGGCAAGCACGGAATATCGTAAAGCCGTCGAGCTGAATTCGAGCAATCACGATGCTGTCGGCGGTCTGGGTTTAGCGTTGTATATGGCTTCGTTTGAGAGCGAAGACACGGGCAAAAAACAAGAGGCATTAAATTATATGCAGCATTTTCTCGACACCGCTCCGAAAGACCATAAGTTAAGAGACGGAATTGACAGCGGAGTTGAAGATTTGAAGAAACTTAAACTAAAACCGCAGAAAATTTCATTAAAATAAATCGTTTGATTTCCAATAAGAAACAGCCGCAGAACTTTCTAAAATTCTGCGGCTGTTTCTTTATTTATCCCGCAATTTATAGGCTTGAACCGCTTCGACTGATCCGGCGTGCATAATTTCGGGTTTGTGATATTTCCAGAATTTTTCAAATTCTTCGTCCGCCATTTCCTGTTTGGTTTCGCGTTCTTTCGTTTTTAAATAATTTTCGCACCATTCGCGCATTTCCATATTTTGATTCAACGCGGTTCGCGCTCCGTGCATCATATTATCTCGTTCCATAGTTTTATATCCTTTATGTTAGATTCTATTTATAAACATTATTCGCTCGTTTGGCGTAATAACGTCAACTAAAAATTCACTTTTGGAGTATTTAGCGTGAAAAAAATTTTCTTAAATTCATTTCTTATTTTGTCTCTGCTGACTTCTTTCAGTTTTGCACAAACAAAACTATCTTCGCAAACGGCGGCGACAGGACAGAAGACCGCTCCGGCGGCGCAGAGCAGTGTCGAAGTTCCGTTTGTTAATAAAACTCTGGCAAACGGCTTGGAAGTCATCGTTTTGCCGGATTCTTCCGTGCCGCTCGTAACGGTCGAATTGGCTGTTCGCAACGGTTCTTTTACCGAACCTCCGGAATTAAACGGTTTATCGCATCTTTACGAACATATGTTTTTCAAACCGAACGGTGCGGTTTTGCTTTCCCGGTGCGATATGGCGATAATTTCCGGCGGATTGAACGATTACGGCAAACGAATGTGCGCCGAACCTTTGCGCCTTCGGGCGCAGATCGGAAATCTGGCTTATCTCGAAGACAGCGATCAGCTCAGCATCAGCAATGCGACGACGCGTGAAGAAGTCGTCAATTTTTTCGTTACGACAACCTCGCCGTATCTGGCTTCGGCGATGCGTTCGATGAATAATTCGATCCGTTTTCCGGTTTTTGACGAACAAGAACTTCAAGATGAAATCAGAGTCGTCTTGGGCGAAGTTGACCGCCACGAATCGAACCCTTTTTCTTATCTGAACCTGACCTCGAATGAAAAACTTTTCTATAAACACCCGACGCGCAAAAATCCGCTCGGCACACGCGCTACGATTTCGTCGGCAACGACCGATAAAATGCGTCTGATTCAATCGCGTTATTACGTACCGAATAATACGGCGCTCGTCGTTACGGGCGATGTCAATCCGGAAGAAGTTTTTAAAATGGCGCAGAATATTTTCGGCAGTTGGGAAAAAGGCAAAGACCCGTTTAAAGAATTTCCGCTCGTCGAACATCCGCCGCTGGAAAAAAGCGAAGCGGTGATCGTCGAACAGCCAGTTCAAAACGTCTTGATTCAAATCGGTTGGCACGGTCCTTCGATTGGCAAAGACGATGAAGCGACTTACGCGGCAGACGTTTTTTCGTATATTTTGACGCAGCCGAATTCGCGTTTTCAACGCGCTCTGGTTGATTCGGGTTTGACTGCCGCCGCGAATATCGGCTATTACACGCAAAGAAATGTCGGACCGATTCAGGTTCTGCTCGTAACCACGCCGGATAAAGCCAAAGCCGCGCTGAAAACAACTTACGAACAAATCGTGCTGTTTGATAAAAAGGATTATTTTACCGATGAAGAACTGGACAGCGCGAAAACGATGCTCGAATCCAGAGATCTGTTCGAGCGCGAAAAACTCAGCGATTATGCGCATACGCTTTCCTTCTGGTGGTCTTCGACCGGAATCGAATATTTTCGCGGTTATCATAAAAATCTGCGGGCAACGACACGCGATCAGATAAACCGTTACGTTAAAACTTATATTCAAGGCAAACCGCATATAACGGTCGCCCTGATGTCGTCGCAATCAAAAGCCGAAGCTAAATTAACCGAAGCCGATTTGCTCGGGAAATAATATGGATTTGCACTTTGCAATTGTTTTAACTTGAACCCGAAGTTTCGATTTATCAATAATTTAGAAGAGTTAAAAAAATTACCGGTAAATCTTTGTAAATTTATGAAATTGATTAATAAAAAATGGTTAAATGTCGGCAGATTCCTTCTTTTGACATTTGTTTTTACAGCGTTTACAAACGCGGTTTGGGCGCAGAACACCGGCGCGAGCGTCGCCGATCAAGCCGCGCTTGTTTCGGAATTTGATGTTAACGGGCTTAAAGTTTTGGTCAAGCGGCGGGAAAGTGCGCCGACGGTTGCCGCCGGACTTTTCGTGCGCGGCGGAGCGCGTAATATTACCGAAAAAAACGCCGGAATCGAGAGTTTTATGTTCGATGTTGCCGCCGAAGCCGGAAAAAAATACCCGCGCGAAGTGGTGCGGCGCGAACTCGCCCGCACGGGAAGCAGTATCGTTGCCGGAGCAACCAATGATTACAGCGTTATGAGTTTGTCTTCGACGCGGGCGAATTTTGATAAATCCTGGGATGTTTTTACCGATCTGATTCATAATCCGGCTTTCAATCCCGAAGATATTTCCCGCATCAGGGAAGGAATTATCACCGGTTTGCGCGAACGAGAATCCGACGCAGATAATTTTCTGCGCGTTTTGCAAGACCGCGTGATCTATGCGAATCATCCGTATTCCAATGAAGTTCGCGGGACCATTGAAACGCTTAATGCGATGCAAGCCAAAGACTTGCGGGATTATCATAAAAAGATTATGGAAACCTCGCGCCTGCTACTGGTGGTGGTCGGCGATGTGGATGCAGATGATCTAAAAAAACGCGTGACGGCGGCATTCGGAAAATTGCCGCGCGGAACTTATAAGGAAACGCCGTTTCCGCCGCTCGATTTTTCCAAAGGAACGCTCGATGTTTCTTCGCGGACGCTGCCGACCAATTATGTTCAAGGCGTATTTAACGCGCCGCCTTTAAGCAGTCCCGATTATTCGGCGATGCGCGTGGCGGTTACGCTCTTGCAAGGTCGCGTCTTTCAGGAAGTTCGCGTCAAACGCCAGCTTTCCTATGCCCCGAATGCCGAACTGAACACGCTTTCGGCAAATACGGCAAATATCTACGTAACGGCGGTTGATGCTAATCAAGCCGTTAAAGTAATGCTTGATGAGATCGAAAGGCTGAAAACCGAGCGGATTGACGAAGACCTGATTTCCGGCATCAGCGGACATTTTCTGACGCTTTATTATCTCGATCAGCAAACCAACGCCGCCCAAGCCGGAGAACTCGCCAAATATGAATTGATCGGCGGCGGCTGGCGCAATGCGTTTGATTTTCTTGATCGCTTTCAGAAAGTAACGCCAGCCGATGTTCAGGCGGCTGCCGGGAAATATATGAAAAATATACGTTTTATCGTGGTCGGAAATCCGCAGGCGATTGATCGGGAAATTTTTCTGCAAGATCAGATAATCAGTAATGGAAAATGAAAAACGGATAATGAAAAATGTAAGAAGTCGTTTGAAAACTCAACTGACTGACGATATGTGAAGAGAGAATCTATCAACTGTCAATTATCAACTATCAACTGAAATATCAGAAAAACCACAGGTTTATTTTCTGTAATTTTAGTGGATAGTTGAAAGTTTATAGTTGATAGTTTAGTCCGAAAACTTTGTTCAATATGTGAGTTTTTAAACAGCTTCTAAGAAAACTTCTAATTCTTGTTGACTCTATCAGTTACAGAAGCTTTTAGCATTTTCATAATACCTTAAATACTTTTTCTGCCTTAAATACTTTTAGAGAATTACAAAAAATAAGCTGAAGAGAAAATATTTTCTCTTCAGCTTATTTTGCTTGGAGGTGAGATGCTTTGTTTAATCCGGTTTTTCTTTGCTTTCTGCCGGCGGAGATGAGGGTTTTTGCTCCGCATTTTTCGGTTCGGAACGACTCGGCGGCGGCTCTGATCGCGGCTTCGGAGTTTCGTTTCTTGCCGGCGGAGGCGACTGCCGCGGCTGAGCGGGACGCGGTTGTTGCGTCGGCGGAGGCTCTGAACGCGGTGTGTCCTGCCGTCTGACCGGCTGAGATGGAGTGTTTGTCCTCGTATCTCTCTGCTGCTGAGCTGCCGGTGGAGCAGTTTTTCTCTCCTCGCCCGGACCTGGTATGATCGTTCGCGGAGTTTGCGTTCGCGGCGTCTGCGGAGTTTCGACCGTTCTGCTGTTATCTCCGCGATTTGTTACCGGATTTTGCGGACGCGCGACCGCGCCTGTGCCTCTCGTATTTGTTTCGGAATTTGTTTTGCTTTCGCCGCTGTTCGTTGTTCGCGGAACAGGCGGACGATTGCCCAAAACTCTCTGCTGACGAAGTTTTTCATCGAGCGGCGCATCGATGATCTTTCTTTCCGCCGCGCCGGTGTTGATTGACGTTTCGGTTCGCGTGATCTTCGGATTTTGAACAAGAATTTCCCGGCTGACATTTCCGTTCAGCTCTTTAAATGTCGGAAGAATCGGCGGCGATTGATTGTTATCGGGAACTTTCGCCAAAACATCTCTTGCCAGAGCGCTTGTCGGAATCCGGTAATCGCCTTTTTCTCTGCCGAACGCGCTCGCGTCAACCGCAACGATTCCTTCGCGCGGAACTTGATTGCGGCGGTCTTTCATTTGAAATTCAAGTGAAGCCGTATCATCGCTCGGAACAGGTATCGGCGTAGGATTCGGATTCGCGGGCGGATTATTAATAATGGTTGTGTTATTAATAATCGTCGTATTATTTCTTCGATAATAGTAACGATTGTAGTTGTAATATCCATAGCCGTAAGGCAAAGGATACCAGCAGATAGTATTGCCGACATACGTTACAACGACAAGCGCGGGTCGCCACCAGCTTCGGCGCGGACGATGTTGTCCGTAAGGCGACCAAGCCCAAAAACCGTTGTAATAAACCCAGCGTCCGTGATGATACGTCGCCCAGCCCCACGGTTCATCATTAACCCACGTCCAACCGTAAGGCGGAAGCCAACGCCAATGACCGTAACGATACGGCGACCAGTTTGAATAACGGCTCGTTACATTGCGGTAAGGTCGCCAAACATATCCGTAATCGCTGGCATAAATCCATTCGCCGTTTTCATTAAGTTCTTCCGCGCCGTAAAAATCGCGGTCGTAATATTTATCATAATCGGCATCGCGCAGACGTTTCGCAAATGTCGAATCGCGAGCCAAAACCCAGCCGTCGAATTCATCAGTAAAACGCGAAGCGGCATCTATATCCCATTCGCCGGACAAATTTCCCGCAATATAAACCTTTGCGCTGCGTCCGTCGCGCAGCATAAAGCCGGAATTTTCCGAATAAACGCGGGCTTCGCCGTTATTTCTTACCGATACGCGAATTTCCTCGTCGTTTTGATTGCCGGCATCCACGCGGTATGTTCCCGCTTTTTGCAGGGCAATCGTCGTTTTCGGAGCATCAATTTCAAAGAAACCGGCGTTTTCGGCAAATTTCAAAATCCGCACACTCATCGTGCCTTGCGGCAGACTGACCGCGATGCCTTCTTCGCGCAGAGCCGTAAATTTTAGATAGCTTCGTTCGTCAAGCCGCAAAAATGTGGCGGTATCGAATTGAATTTCCAGACGGGAATTAGCATCCGCAGCGATTTCATCGCCTTCGACAATCGGCAAATTCTGCACGACACGTTCCCAATCGTCGCGTCCGGTGCGGCGAATCTGCACATCGCCTTGCACAAAGCTGATTCGCGCAACTCGTGCGGTAATTTCCGGCACATCGTCGTCCGTATAATCGTCGGTAATATTTGCAAATGTGTTTGCCGTATTAAAGACCAAAAGGGGCATCAGGAAGAAAAATGCCAAAAAGATTTTCGTTGCTCTATACATCATTATTCTCCTTTGTATTTTTTCACTTTTTCTTCTAGGAAGAGTGATTTGGTCGAATTTCTTCAACATTAATAAACATTTACAGGCAAGAATTATACCGATATTACGTTTGCTTATTAGCTCAGAAATCTACCCTGTTTAACTTTCCGGTGATGCTTTTGTTATATTCCAAAACGTCAGAAACGGGAAATATTTAATACCAAATGGTGTAAAATCTAAAAGTTCGTAAATTAAATTTTCCGTTTTCCTTTTTTTATTTTCCATTTGATGCTTATAAATATTCGGAAACATTTATATTCTCGCCGAGTTCCATCGCGTCAACGGCATCTTTAGCTTCCTTTAAACCGCAATGATAAGTTTCACGAAACATTTTTATGGCATTTATTTTATTGCCACGCAATAGTTCGTTTTTGATCAAACTGAGTTGTGAATCCGAACCTACCGATGCTGTTACATCGCGCGGCGTAGTATCGGGAAAATCCTTGATCGCAAATTTTGTCGGCGATTCCATATTTTCGACCGCGTCTTTAGCATCGCCAAGACTGCTTCCGAATGTTTCCCGATGAAGTTTTATCGCCTCGAGTTTTCTGCCTTCGGCGAGTAAGCTTTTTATCTGCATCACTTCTTCGGTCGGAATTTCTTCAGGTGCTGGCATATTAACGACGTTTTCGATTCTCATATCGCGGCTTGTTTCGACAATTTCGGACGGAACGACAATCGGCGCATTGCACGAACCGCACGTCTGAAAAAGCGTCGTTTCACCATCGTATTTCATCGGCGCACCGCACGCCGGACATTTGAAATTTTTTGCCATTTTGATCGGAAATCTCCTTAAAAATAAAGTTTTATTGATTTTAACAATAAAACACGAAGATTTAAACGTTTACGTAAAATCAAAAAAAGGCGCGAAAGAAAAAAGTTTGCTAAAATGACTTCTATGCAAAATCCGATCAAAACGCTTTTGATTGAAAACCAAACGCTGACGCGCATCGGCATCAAGACGATTTTGAGTGAAGAAAATAATTTTCAGATCGTCGGCGAAGCCGAAACAGGCGCGGAAGGTTTTGAACTTTTCCGGCGAACAAATGCGGACGTAACGATTTTGGGTTTGCGCCTGCCGGATTCGTGCGCGGTTGATGATCTCGGAAAATATTTTCTGGAAAATCCTCTGGCAAAAATCATCGTTTTAGCCGAACACGCGGGCGATGCGGAAATCGCCCGTGCGCTTAAAAAAGGCGCATTCGGCTATATTTTCAAAGATATTTCGGCTGAAGAATTGATCACGGCAATCACTACCGTAGCAAACGGGCGCAAATATATTCCGAGCGATATTGCCGAACTTTTAAGCGAAAACCTGGGTCAGGAAGAACTCACGCCGACCGAAAACAAGATTCTGGCAATGATCGTCGAAGGAAAATCAAACAAGGAAATCGCCTATCAATTTGACGTTTCGGAAAACACTGTAAAAACGCACGTTAAAAACGTCTTTGCCAAACTCGGCGTTTCCGACCGCACGTCCGCCGCGACCACCGCAATCAGACGCGGTTTTGCGCGGTTTGATATTTAATGTTTTGGAACTTATTTTAACTGAATTTCTTATGAAGCCACCGATTCCGACAGATGAAGAAACAAGACTTAAAGCCTTGTACAGCTACGAAATTTTAGACACGCCCGGCGAACAGGAATACGACGACATCGTTTTGCTGGCATCGCAGATCTGCGGAACGCCGATCGCGATGATTAGTCTGATTGATGAAGAGCGGCAATGGTTTAAATCGAAAATCGGCTTGGATGTCGAGGAAACGCCGCGCGATCTGGCTTTTTGCGCTCACGCGATTCTGCCGAACACGCCGCAGGTTCTGGTTGTTAATGATGCGTTGGAAGATAAAAGATTTGCCGAAAATCCTTTAGTTACGGATGACCCGAAAATTCGTTTTTATGCCGGTGCACCGCTGATTACGCCTGATAATCAGGCTCTTGGAACGCTTTGCGTGATTGACAAAAAGCCGCGTCAGATAAATGAAAAACAACTCGAAGCCTTACGGGCGTTGGCACGTCAGGTAACTTTGCGGCTCGAACTTCGCCGGACTTCCGCGCTTCTTCAAGCGGCAAATGAAAAGTTGGAGAAACTTTCTTTAACTGATGAATTGACCGGACTTTTCAATCGTCGCGGCTTTTTAATTCACACCGAACAAGAATTAAAACTTTTCCGTTCGCGCCGCTTCGACCGGGATTTGCGGCTTTTAATGGCAGATTTGGACGGATTAAAGCAAATCAACGATAATTTCGGACATCGCGAAGGATCGTTTGCCATTACAAAAACCGCTGAAATGCTGCAAAAAACCTTTCGGGAAACCGATGTCATTGCGCGTTTGGGCGGCGATGAGTTCGTCGTTTTGCTGATAAATATGCCCAAAGACACGAGCGAATCAGCAATCGAGCGGCTCGAGGAAAATCTGTCCGAATTTAACCGGTCAAGCGGAAAACCTTTTCAGATTTCGATAAGCTGCGGGCTGATTCCGCTCGATCCCGAAGACGATTCGCCGATTGAGGAAATTATGCACCGGGCGGACGAAATTATGTATGAACAAAAACGAAGCAAAAAAACATTAAAATTATGAAACGATTAAAAACGATCATTCTTTCTGTTTGTCTTTTAACGATTTTTACAAATGCGCAAATCATTGAAAATTTAAATAGTTATAACGAACCAATGAGCCGTATGCGCGGTGTGATCGAGAAGTTTTCGCAGGATTACGGAAGTCTCAACCGTTTTTATACCGCGCCCGGTTCGGTCAATCGCGATGCGCGTTTTCGCCGCCTTTATTCGAATTGGCTGGCGTTTTTGAATAAACAGAATTTCGATTCGCTCAATCACGATGAGCAGATCGATTATCTTTTATTTAAAAATTATCTTCAGCACGAATTAAAAGAACTCGACCGTTTGAATAAACAGATCGAAGAAATGTCGCCGCTGATTCCGTTTGCCAAAACGATTAGCGACCTCGAAGACACGCGCCGACGGCTCGAAACGATTGATCCGGCAAAAACCGCCGCGCTGCTTAATGATCTGAATAAACAAATTAACGAAACGCGCCGGGCAATCGAAAGCGGAAAAATTCAAAAACCGAAACCCACCGTTGCTAATCGGGCGGCGCGTTCCGTCGCTTCTTTGCGGATGGTTTTGACGCGCTGGTTTAGTTTTCATAACGGCTACGATCCGTCGTTTTCTTGGTGGAACGCCGCGCCGTATAAATCTGTCAACGCTTCGCTCGACAGTTATCAGAAATTTCTGCTCGACAAACTCGTCGGCATCGCGCCGGACGACAACACGACGATCATCGGCGATCCCATCGGACGCGACGCATTATTGCAGGAACTCGAATACGAGATGATTCCCTACACCCCGGAAGAATTGGTCGAGATCGCCAATAAAGAATTCGCCTGGTGCGAGGCGGAAATGAAAAAAGCCTCGCGCGAGATGGGTTTCGGCGACGATTGGAAACGCGCACTCGAAGCGGTCAAAAACAAATACGTCGAACCCGGAAAACAGCCCGAACTCATTCGTAATCAGGCATATCAGGCAATCGAATTTCTGGAAAAAAACGAGCTCGTAACGATTCCGCCCGTCGCGCGCGAATCGTGGCGGATGGAGATGATGTCGCCCGAACGCCAACTTGTTTCGCCTTTCTTTCTCGGCGGCGAAACGATTCTGGTTTCCTATCCGACCGAGACGATGACGCACGAGCAAAAAATGATGTCAATGCGCGGCAACAACCCGCATTTTACAAACGCCGTAACGCATCACGAACTTATTCCGGGACACCATTTACAGCGTTTTATGATGAACCGTCATCGCCCGTACCGACAAGTTTTTTACACGCCTTTTTGGATGGAAGGCTGGGCTTTATATTGGGAATTTCTGCTCTGGGATATGAATTTCAATAAAACGCCGGAAGATCGCGTCGGCGCACTTTTCTGGCGAATGCACCGCTCGGCGCGGATCATTTTCAGCCTTAGTTTTCATCTGGAAAAAATGACTCCGCAGGAATCGGTTGATTTTCTGGTGGAAAGAGTCGGACACGAACGCGACAACGCGACGGCGGAAGTGCGCCGTTCATTCGACGGCAATTACGGTCCGCTTTATCAAATCGCTTATATGATGGGCGGATTGCAGTTTTACAACCTGCACCGCGATCTGGTCGGCTCAAAGAAAATGACTGACAAACAATTTCACGACGCAATTTTGAAGGAAAATGCGATTCCCGTCGAACTGGTCAGAGCGATTTTGACGAAGCAGAAATTAAACAAAGATTTTAAATCAAACTGGCGTTTCTACGGAGGATTGCCGAAATAAGTAAAAATGGAAAATGAAAAATGGATAACGGAAAATGTTATATAGTCCATAAACTTTCTTAAATCTGATGTTAGATAACCAACTTATTGCTTGCCCGAAGCGAAGCAAAACTATGAAATCTGAAACGAAATTACCAGAGATTGTTGAGCCTCCTTGCTGGAAAGTTTCGCCGGTTGACCTCTCTGATTTTTTTCGTCAACTATCGAAACTTGTGCCGGATAATTCTGTATTGTGTTTGGAAGGCGTTGATACTCCCGAAATTGAAGCATATTTGCAAAACCATCCGGCTTCCTACGAAAATGAAACTAATCAAGGTTTTTTGAAAATGAGAGCGAAGATTTTCTATATGACTATTACAGAGGAATTCCTTCAAAATTTTGCTTTTCTTACAGAAAAGTATGCTGAGCCGGAAATTTGTAGTCATTTGCGAGTTTATCGGAATGATAAAATCATTTTGTCTTGGCACGATTTACCTTCTGACCCCTTTTATGTATCAGAAGAAGTTGACGAGTCTGTTTTGAAAAATTTTTGCAGCTCTTTTGGCTGTGGTTACGTTATTGAAACGATATAGTTTTTTTACAGTAAATCATTGAGCATTGCTGATACATTTCAAAACTTTTTGTCAACTGCTTAGCTTCGACCGAATTTCAGAAATATATTTATTAAATAAAGAAGCGAATAACTCGATTTTCTCTCTTATTTTCCTAACCATTCGCCGCAAAAAACCGGATCGGCGCGTCCTGTAATCAGCATTTCGCCGTCTTCGCGCCAGACGGCTTCGGTCGTGCCGCCTTCGGCGTGGACGGAAACTTTTCGCGATGTTTTTTCCGCAAAAGCCGAAGCGACCGCCGCCGCTATCGAGCAAGTTCCCGAAGAAGACGTTTCGCCCGCGCCGCGTTCCCAGATGCGGATAGCGATGTTTTGCCGGTCTAAAACTTTGATGAAAACGACATTCGTGCGTTCGGGAAAATGTTCGTGAACTTCGATTTTCGCGCCGATCCCGCGCCAATCCGATTTATCGAAATCTTCGACAAAAATCGCGCAAACCGGATTTCCGACATTGAGCGTAATCGAAGCGAATTCTTCACCGAAATCCGAAATCCGAAATCTGAAATCCGCAATCGAATGAGGTTTGCCGAGTTCCGCCAGAAACCAAAACGTATCTTCGTCGCGCCGCAAAAACCTGTAATTTTTGATGCCGCTTTTTGTTTCGAGCCGGAGATTTTCGTCCGAAAAGAGGTTTTTGTAATAAAGATAAGCGACTGCGCAGCGCGTTCCGTTTCCGGAAAATCCGGCTTCGCTGCCGTCGGGATTGATGATACGGCACGAATAATCGGCTTCCGCGCCGTCGAGTTTCTCCAGAACGGCGATTCCGTCAGAACCCGCGCCGTAATTTCGATGCGAGATTTTTTTTGTAAAGCCGCCGATGTCGGCGACTTCGCTTAATTCTTCGTTTTCAATAACGATATAATCATTACCGAAACCTTGAAATTTGCAGAATTTGATCGGATTCATAAGCACTAATAGAAAATAGAAAACGAATAATGTCAGAAAATCTCTAAACTCTCTTAATTTTTAAAGTTATGCGATTGTCCAGAGTTTTTAAAATGTATTAAAACGTAATTGATTAGGACTGGAGCGCAAGCGAGCCGCCCAGCGCTCCAATCAAAGACTTGATTCGCTTAATTTCTCGCTTCCGGCGTGATTTTCAATGTTATTTTCTCCGCGCCGCGCATAACGACGATTTCGTATTCTTCGCCCGCTTTCATTTCGCCTAAGATAAAAACGTAATCGGAGATATTTTTGATGTCGCGTCCGGCGAGTTTTGTGATCTTGTCGCCCGCTTTAACTCCGGCTTTTGCTGCCGGAGAGCCGTCGCGCACGCCGTCTAAAGTCAATCCGTCATTGGTGTTATCGGCATAGCCCGGAACTGTTCCGAGCGAAACGTTAAAACTTCCGCCGCTTCTGCTGCCCGACATTCCCGAACTCGGCGCGGTCGTATAGGTCGGGCGTTTCGGATTTTGGTCAATCGCCGTCACAATTTCGCTGACATATTCCGTGATCTTTTCCAAGCCGTCATAATTGATCTTTTCCGCCGTATCCGTCGGCTTGTGATAATCCGTGTGAGTTCCCGTAAAAAAGAAAAGAACGGGAATTTGTTTGCCATAAAACGATGAATGATCCGACGGACCGAAACCGTCTTGGCTTAACTGCAAATTAAATTTGCTTACCGCAATCGAAGACGCATTTCCTGCTATATTCGGTGTTCCGAGTTTGGCAATTTCCAACGCGTTTTTTTGATTAACCAAACCGCCCCATTCGCCTGCCGTTCCGATTCCGCCGACGGTTAATTTGTTTTCCTGAAGCCGCCCGATCATATCCATATTTATCATCGCCACGGTTCTGTTAAGCGGAAAAACAGGATTATTGACGTAATGTTTCGAGCCGAGAAGTCCGTCTTCTTCCGCTCCGAAAGCGATGAAAATCAGCGTTCGTTTATTGTTTTTTGTGCGGCTGAAATGCCTTGCCAGTTCGAGCATTGCCGCCACGCCCGAAGCATTATCATCCGCGCCGTTGTGAATTTCTTTGGAATTCGGATTATGACTGCTTTTTCCGCCTCTGCCCAGATGATCGTAATGCGCTCCGATAACGATTGCTTCATTTCTTAAAACCGCATCTCTGCCGTCTAAAATTCCGATCACGTTATAGGCTTCGGCGGACGTTTTAGTCAGATTAAACTCAAATTCGGCGGACATCGGCGGCACATTAGCGAGATTTATACGGATATTTTCCGGCGCGTCTTTTCGCATTTCGAGCCATTTTTCGGTTTCATCCAAATCTTTCGCGGATTTGGCATTGAGCAATTTTGCGCCCAGACTGCGCGAAATGATGATTGTCGGAATCGCCGTTTCGCCGAGCGTTTGATCGTATTCGAGTTTTGCCTGTTTTTCATCGGCAAAATTTTGTTCGGCGGAAATGACGATCAAACCGCGTGCGCCTTTATCGGCGGCGATCTTCGCTTTTACACGCGCATCTGCAAAACGCGCAAACGGCGAACGCGGATTTCCTTTTTCCGGCGTTCCGGCAAAAACCAAAACGATCTTGTTTCTGACGTCCAAACCCGAAAAATCGTCGCGTTTCGGCTCGTTTGAAACAATGCCGTAATCGGCGAAAACCATTGCTGACTCGGAAAGTTTTCCGCTTGCCGAAAATCCGACAGGCATCCAATCCGATTGCACATTATACTGCAAGTTGTTGATTCTTAATGAATTGTTCGGCTGAAGCTGAACGCCTGTAACAAACGGAAATGTCTGCATATAAGAACGCGTTGCGGGATTTCCGGCGGTTTTTAATCTTAAACGGGCAAAGTTGTTAGCAACATAACCGGCGGCAAACGTCGCTCCCGTTTCGCCCGTTTTTCTGCCTTCGAGTTTATCCGAAGCCAGATAACCGACGTGCGTCCGAAGCCTTTCCTGTTCTTTGCTCGGCTTTGAAACTCTCTGCGCCGGAACGCTTGTAAAAAGTAAAAATAATAAAAGATAACTGAATAATTGCTTTTTCATAATAACTTCACATCAAAATTGCTTATCAACCGTAACAATTAGCATAGTTCGGAGTTCCGTATGGTTTATCCTTTCTAAATTTTATATATTGTTCATCAATCGTAGGAGTTGGCAGAGGCAACTTCCCATTTTTCGGAATAACCCAAATTTCTACTTCTGTTTTTTCACGAAATCCACCGTCTTTTAACACTATTTTATCTTCTTGGATATTACGTAAGGTTTTTAAATAAAGAGGAATTGATTTTGCATAATTACGACCATCATCACGATGCGGATACTCCAAAACAATCTTTTGTATAATACGGTGTTTGTCGAAAATGTAATTTCTTCTGTATCTACCGCCATAATAAATAACATATATTTGGGAATCAGAAAAATTTTTAATATGACTACCAAGACTATCCACCCGCTGCATAAACTCGCCGCACGGAATTCGACCGAATTTATCAACCTTTTCTGTTTCTCTTTCTTGAGCCGAAATAGGTGAGAATAATAAAATTAATAGTAAAAAACTGAATAAATGCTTTTTCATACTGCGAATTTTACAACATTTTGCAGAGAAAACTAATACCGAATTTCCATCAATTTTAAACGCCTTACCGATTTGCATAAATAAATTAAAGATTTATTCCATGCAAATCAGTGTGATCAGAGCGTTTTTAAGTTTTCCGTGCTAAAATTCTCCGCGTCTTTGCGTGGCTGTTTAATTGTTGCAAAAACACAAGTTAATTTCACGCAAAGACGCAGAGGGCGCAAAGTAAGAATATAAAGAAACTTAATTTACAGACTATTAAATTATTAACGCGGCTTGATGAATTCTTCCGTTTTCTGATTTTCTACGGACAGAGTTCCTTCGTCCATTTTCCGGCACCCGCGCCGCGAGCGCATTTAAATTGTCTTGCGCTTTGAGTCCATTGCCAGATATTTCCTTTTCTGACAAATTCGATCCGCACCCGTTCGCCTTCTACCGAATCATCTTCAAAGCCCGTCATCGTCAGAAGGTAAATTCCGACGTTTCTGCCTGTTTTCTTGTCTGTGAACGTAAAAGTTTCTTCCCGAAAATTATCGGTTTCCGGTCCGCCGAAGCCTTCATAGCCGTAAATAACCGCTTTCTGCGCGCCACATTCCGAAAGGTTTCCGCTGCACGGTGCGCTGGCTTCCGCCGCGCCGCGCCCGGTGATGTTGATGAATCTGAAATCATTCGAATCGGCAATTTCATTTTGCGAAGTTTGCTTTGAAGCCGTTCCCGCACAGGCGGATTTTGTCCAGACCGAGCCTTTTGCCGTCTGGCATCTGTTCTGCGTGCCGATTTGAACAAATTCGTAGCCGCGCTGCGTTTTCTGAAAGGCGACCCGAGTTCGTTCGCCGGTTTTCGCTCCGTCCTGATAACCCGTAATCGATGAAAGATAGATGCCGACTCCGTTTGGAAATGTAAAAACTTCTTCCGCAAATTTGATCGAATCATCGCCGCCGAATCCGGCTAGATCGAGCGATACGAGAACTTCCTGTCCGCACAGCTTCAAAGATTTATTGCAAACCGGCAGATTTCGGGCGACTTCGATCTTTTCGAAATTCGTCGGATTTGCTATTTCGTTTCTGGCGGTTTGCGCCGAGATATTTAATGAAATCCCGATTATTGCGATATACAATACAACTACTGAGAATAATGTTTTTCTCATAAATTTCCTCCTTGATTATTGTTTGCTTAGATGTTAAAGCAGAATTTGTTCGCCGGTTCGCGGCGGAAAACGTCTGACGATTGCCTCACGCTGTTCGGTTCGCAAAACAACCTGATTAAATGAATTGAGCGAAGCGTAAAGTCCCAAAAATCTTTCCAGCACGCAGGCAAAAAGAAACCAGCCGCTGCCGACGAATTCTTCTTCGTCAAAAGTCAGCGTTGTTTCTAATCCGCGGACAAAGCCCGCGCCGATATGTCCGCCGATTTGTTTGACGACCTTTCGGCTTTCAATGTTTGTAATCCCCAGAATTTGCTTGCGCGTAACTTCGGAATCTTGAAAATTATAAAGCTGAAGAATTTCCTGCAAGGCTTCCGGCGTTCCGTTTTCGCCGTTGACGATTGATAAATAATTCAGATTCAAGTGCGAGATCAAACGCCATTGCAGAGCCTTGCGCTGCGGCGGACGAATCGTTTCGGTCGGTTTGGTCAGGCATCGGACACGCGATAAAAGCGCGGCTTCTTCGATTTCAAAATCTCCCGTTCGTCCGCCGAAAGGAAGTTTGGCGGGCAAATCACGATTCGTGCAAGTCGTTCTGATGCTGATTACCTCGACCGCCGGAACGCTCGGATTAAAATCCATATCCACCATTGATAAGTAAATTTCCGTTCCCTCATCATTCTGACGCTGTGAAGCGCGGCGTGTGGCGTACCAGAAAGTTTTTTCCATCTGTTCGCCGTAAGCGTGACGGAGCGAATAAAACGGCGAAAATTCCCGTGTCGTATTCGTTCGCGGATCGGTCGTTACAACATCATTAACCGAATAAATCTCCGTCGTTCGCTGACGGTGAACATCCGGCACGACGTGATATTCGTATTTCTGACTCGAAAGATAAATCGGGTCTGCCATTCGGTCAAAAAGATTAACGATCGGCGCACAGCCGAGACGGAAAGTGTTTTCCGTAATCGGTGCTTGCGGCGGCGTAATATCTTTTAAATGAATTAAAACGTCGAAATGACTGCCGAATTTCTGCATAACGGCTTGATCTAAGCCATAGACATCGAAAAATAAAAACTTATAGGGAAAGGCAAAATACTCCGTCAAAAGTCTGTAACCGGCAAAAGAGCGTTTAGTGTATGGCAGTAAGGCTTCATTTTCCTCAAACCCGACTTGTCTGATATATTCCGGCGGCAAAACAACCGGCTCAGGCATTTTTGCTGACATATTCATCAGCGTCGAGATGGTTTTCATACTGATCGGAGCTTCTTTCGGTCGAAATTCGAGCGCGCTCGCGTTGTTGAAAATCATTTCGTAAAGCGGATAAATGAGCTGCGGATCGCCATTGATATAAAAACGTAAAAATTCCGGCGGTTTTTCTGTATCTCCGACTTTGAATTCGTGCAGATTGGAATCCCCGTAACAGCGCATACTGAGGCGAATATAACTTTCGGCAAATTTTCCGCGGGCATCTTTCGGCGCAGGTGATTCGAGCGCGGCGGATTCAAGAATTATCGGCACAAGCTGAACATCATACGCGGTGCGAAAACGGCACGGCGTTCCGTCAACCGGACGCGAATTGAGTTTTGCGCCGCGCTCGATATTCTGGACAGCCGTTAATTTATCTTTCGGATTGCCGAACGCCATCTCGACAATCGCCATCGAAGGAATCGGCGCAAGATAATGCGGATAAATTACGTTTAGAAAAGATTCTGTTATCTCCGGCAGGTCGTCATCGAGCTTCAGCCCGATGCGTCCGCTCAAAAGAGCAAAGGCTTCGATAATCCGTTCAACGTGCGGGTCTTCGATCTTTTCTTCATCGAGCAGCAGACGCGCCGCGATTTTCGGGTATTTTTTGGCAAATTCCGCGCCCATTCGGCGCAGAAAAATTAATTCCCGTTCGTAATATCCTAAAAGTTCATCGCGCATTTGCTTGTATTATAACTTGTTTAGGTAAAATATCGCTAAGACTTAAATGCCGTTTCAAATTCGTTTGTATTATTTTTCTATGACCTTAAATTCACTGCCACCTACTTGCAGAACCGTATCAAAAGTAACAGGTTCGGGAGCCGGCTCCATATTCAGATTCGCTTCGATGCGAAATCTCAAAGATTTATCGGTTGTGCTGATCGGTTCGAGCGTTACTCTCAGATCGAGAAATCTCGGCTCAAAATTCTTAATGGCGGTTTCGATCGCCTTTGTCATACGGGTTTGTTCGAGATGGCTTTTCGCGCTAACGCCCGTAAAATCGGGCAAGCCATAGACGGCAACCGATTTCGGCACTTCTTCGAGCCGTTCATCCATATTAGCAAAATAAGCGCGTGTATTTAAGAGCCATTCCAGATCGCGTTGCACCGATTGTTTTAATTCCTTCAATGAATTTGAACGCGATTTCGGAGCTTCCTCCGAAGATTTCGGCTCAAAATCAATCAAACGGTCGAGCAATGAAGGTGTAACGCGGATTTCATTATCTATTCGTGACATTTTGTTTAATAACTAAAGTAATAATAACCCGCCGAGTCTGTCCGATTCGATGGGTTATTATAAAAGGGATTTGATAATGAAAGATTTGCGGGGTGATAAATCCGGCAAACCTTGTGTTTAGACCGATAAGACTTACGCACCTTGAACTTTCTTGGTGTCGTAGCTGACGGTGTTGGTCAAAGAAACTTTACCATCGGCTTTTTGTTGGAAATATTCGTGCGTAATCTTCGTAAAGTTAAATGAACATTGTTCAATCGGAAGACCGCCGCCCGCACTGCCGCCGGTTTGGAATGACGAGATTACAAGGTCGTTAAATGTAACTTTGTAATATGTATAGGGTGTTCCGTCGCCACCTGTTTTGCGGCAACTTAAAATCGCCTGCGGAATGTGATTACCTTTACAGGTAGCCAGGAAAAGCTGAACGCTGGCTGTGCCGTTTTCAATTACGAAATGAAAATCTTGCAATGAAACTTTACCGGTTCCTAAACCTGTTCCGAGTCCTGACGAGCCGGCGTTGGATGCTCCGAACGACCACGACTGAATTTGCATTTGTTTTTCGAATCCTACTGCTTCGGATTCGCCTGTGATTCCATCAATTTTCAAGTAAAAATCTTCTGCTGCCATTTTATTTATTTGCTCCTTAATTCAAAGTATTATTTTCAATATGGTTTTGCCTTTCCAGCAAAAACTACTATTACTGATTGAGCTTTTGCTCATCTAGCGAGTTCTTTCATCTCGTCTATGTTTTTAAGACGAGATGAAAGAACTCTTTTGCGGAATTTGCAAAAAATTTACGAAAAATCTTTGCAAAGACCTTTAGATTACTTAGCCGGCGGCGGTAATTCTGCCACGAGGCGCAATGAAACGGAAAGCTCGTCGAGCTGGAAATGCGGTCGCAGGAACGCAACGGCGCGGTATGCGCCGGGTTTGCCCGGAATTTCAGAAACATCAACTCTGGCTTCGCGCAGCGGGTATTTGGCTTTTTGCGCCGCCGGAGCTACGTCATTTTCCAAAACGTAATTGTTAATCCAGCGATTCAGGAACAGATCGCATTCTTCACGCGACATAAACGAACCGATTTTATCGCGCACCATTGATTTCAAATAATGAGCAAAGCGCGAAACAGCGAAAATATACTGCAATTGCGATGAAAGACGCGCATTGGCATTTGCTTCATCCGTATCGTATTTCTTCGGTTTATTAGCCGATTGTGTCGCAAAGAATGCGGCATAATCCGTGTTTTTGCAGTGAACCAGCGGAATGAAACCGTTGTCGGAAAATTCCTTTTCACGACGGTCGGTGATGGCAACTTCCGTCGGACATTTCATTGCTACTTCGCCTTCATCGGTTTCAAAAGTATGCGTCGGCAAACCGTCAACGAGACCGCCGCCCTCAACGCCGCGAATCGCTACGCACCAACCGTGCATCGAAAATGCTTCGGTCAGACGTGTTCCCATCGCATACGCTGCATTTGTCCACAAGTATTTTTTGTGGTCGGTGCCGTCAACGTCTTCTTCAAACGCAAATGTTTCGGTCGGTCGGGTCGCTGCGCCGTAAGGCTCGCGTCCTAAAACGTGCGGAAGCGTCAATCCGACATAGCGTGAATCTTCCGATTCGCGGAAACTGCGCCATTTCATATATTCCATCCGGTCGAAAATCTTGGAAACATCTCTGACTTCGGTCATTTCCGAGAAAGTATCCCAACCGAACATATCCGGCGAAGCGGCACTTAAAAACGGTGCGTGCGCGGCGGCGGCAACTCCGGCAATATTTTCCAGAAGAGCCATATCCTGCGGATGATTACCGAATTCATAATCGCCGATAACCGCGCCGTAGGGCGCACCGCCGAATGTGCCGTATTCTTCTTCATAGAGTTTTTTGAACATTGTCGATTGATCGAATTCAAGCGCACGTTCAAAATCTTTCAGAAGATCTTTTTTGGTCGCACTCATTACGCGAATTTTAAGCTGCGGACCGGTCAAACTGTTTTTGACGAGATGATGCAATCCGCGCCACGAGCCTTCGAGTTTTTGAAACTCTTCGTGATGCAGAATCTGATTCATCTGATCCGTAACAAGGCGGTCAATTTCAGCAATGCGGGCATTGATCGTCGCATCCATATTCTTGGAAATTGTCAATTCGCCGCTCATCACCTGATTGACGAATTCGCCGATCATATCTTTGGCACGTTCTTTTTGAAATTCATCGCGCGCCATTCTTCCTTCGGTTAAAATTTGGTCAAGCAGACCGACTTCCTGAACTTGTTCTTCTACTTGAGCTTCTTGTTCTTGTTGTTGTTTAGCCATTAATTTATTCCTCCTTTGCTCCGTCGTTTCCTAATCCGAGCGCATCGCTTAATTCTTTTTGTTTGCCGGCATCCGCGATAACATCGTTCAGCATATTTTCCAGTTTTTCATTGCCGTCCATTTTGGAACGCAAATCAGCAAGTTTTTGGCGTGCTTCGACAAGTTTGCGAAGCGGCTCGACTTGCTTAACGACTTGATCCGGTTCAAAGTCTTCGATGTCAGTGAATCGAAGATCAACGCCCAGTTTGCTTCCGTCATCTTGCAGTTTATTATCAACCGAAAAAGCGACCCGGGGCTTCATACCGTTCAAAACCTGATTGAAATTATCGGCATCAATTTCAACAAATTTGCGATTTTTGAGCGCAGGTAACGGTTCATCGGGCTTACCGACAAAATCACCCATAACCCCGATGACAAAAGGTAATTCTTTTAATTCAAGCGCACCGCCAACCTCCACATCGTAAGTGATTTGGACGCGCGGCGGGCGAACACGATCTAATTTATGTTGCAGACTTTCTTTACTAGGCATAACTTATTCTCCTTTTTTGTTTTGAATTTATAATTAATTTATTATCTGAAAAACTTTTGTTTCAGATAATAAAGTAAATAAAACTATAGAACCTTAATTAAACTAAAAGATTTAATAACACAATTAGTGATAATTGTATATATTTTTCTTTTAACTCACTCCTCTACCAATTTTGCTGTTCGGAAGCATCCGTTCCGTCGCCTTCTTCCGATACTCCCGTGTTAAATCCGAGCGTTTGACGGATTTGGAAAAGAACGGTTTCATCCTTAATAACATCCTGAAGCCACGTGTCAAGCGGCATATTTCCCCATTTGATTGCCCGATTTACCAGATAAGAAATCGGACTGTGCGGTTCTGTCTTGCGAAAATAATCGGCAAGTTGTCCTAATCTTTTCAGCGCATCGGCACGGCTTTGAATTGCTCCGCTCGTTCCGGGCAGACCGCCTGTTCCGGCAACAATTCCGCCGCCGTTTTCGCCGCCTTCCGTTTGTTCGTCTTGCGGAGTTTCATCGGCTTCGTCAGGTTCTTCTGCGCGTTTGATAGTCAGAAGATTATTTACCTGAGTTTCAACCATTTCCAGAGACTTTTTCAGATTGCTCATTCCGGGCATCTGACGCGGATCGAACTTTTCTTCGATAACGCGGTTTATATTCTTATATTCCGCCCAACATTCGCCGATAATCAAACTTAAATCTTCATAAAAAGCCCGGCGCGACGAACTGATCGCTTTTTTCCATAATTCGTCCGTAACCCTGTTTTCTTTTTCGGCTTGCGCCCGCAAAGCGGCATATCTTTGCTGGTCAGCGGAATCGAGAGTTTCAATATTATCGGGAAACACAAAGCGTTTTGAATCTTCCCAGTCCAGAAAATTGTAGCCGTTCCCTTGTGTAATTACCGCTTCTTTTATGGCAAACGAACATTGGGCATCCATAAACGCAACGGCATTGGCGCGACCTTCCATATCGCCTTCGTCAATTTCGGGAAAAAGAGTTTCCCAGAAATTTTCCTGCAAACCGCTCATCAATTTCAGCGAATCGCGCAAACCGACAAATTGATATTCTTTAACTAACGCTTCGGTTAAAAATGCGGCAATCTGTAAATCTTTAGTTTGAGAAATAAGCGGAGGAACAGCTAATTCGATGACTTTGCGAAAATCCGCAATCTTTAAATCGGTTTGCCATTCGCCCTGAGAAACAACCAGATCAGCGCGGCGTGCTTCTGCAATTTCATCATAAACCCCCGAATAACGCACATTTTCGCCCGAAGGATTTTCTTCGGAAATCGGCTGCATTATCGCTTCAAGGTCAATGACCGGAGGAAATTTTATTTCTTCGTTTTCTTCACTCATTAAAAATTTTCCTTTATTTAATTATGACAAATTTATCGTTCTTAAAATCTAAATTGAACAGGTCTTTGGTCTTTGATCTTTGAATTTTCATAATGATTTTCGGGCGTTTTTTATCATTTAACAATTTTCCCAAAGACCTAATAGTCCGATTATATTTTCGACAGCATCCCTGAAAGGAACAAAACAAATAAATTTTCAAAATTTAAACAGACTCTAAGACCTAAGACCAAATTCGTTACAATTTTTCATCATCAAACTTTTTCATACCTGATTGTTTTATTCTTCGTTGTCCGGCGCGGCTTCGATCATTTCGTGATTAAATTCGATGGTTTCGATTTCGGAAATCGTTTTGTAACCGCCGTCAAACTGGAACGTCCGCAAGCCTTCGCCGACGAGAATGTCTTTGCCGACATCGCGCCAATCGCCGATTCTGCCGAGCCGAATCTGATCGTCCTCGCTTTTCCACGAATTTGCGTATAAAGCCGGAATAAACAATTCTCCGTTTGTCCCGTTGATCATTTCAAATTCAGCTTGAACCCAGTAATAATCGCGCAAATGTTTCTTTTCGCCGAATTTGAGCCGCGTAATTTGTTCAAACGGCAGCCACGTATAGTTTCCTTTAATAATCGCCTCGAATACACACGAAGTCAGATCGTTATAATCCCGAAAATCATTAAATTCCTCGCCGTTAATTTTGCCGGAGAAAGCCGGACGTTCTGTTTCGGCTTCGTCTAAAACCTGCCGCGCTTCGTCTAATCTGCCTTCGCGGATATGATTATTCGCCACCAGAAGTTTTTCGACGTATTTCGGCGGAGTCATCACACATTCCGGCATCATTCCGTCTGCAAAATGCCGCAGACGGTCGCGCTCGGCTTGAATATTCTGCTTATAAATTTGTGCGCCGATCATCGCATTTACGTCTTGATGTCCGATCACTTCCAGTTGTTTTTCGGCGCGATCCCAATTGCCCGCAAAACACGAAAGTTCAAAAAGAAACGTCCGCGCCGTCGCATCGGTCGGATTCGATTTGACCGCGTTCAGAGCGTGTTCAATCGCTCCGTTCAAATTTCCCGCGTCAAGCATTACTTTGGCTTCATTCACACGTTGTGTTTTTGCTTCATTCATAAAATTTTCCTCTTTTCCTTAGCCGTTCGTGCCGAAAGCCGTTGGGAAAAAGGCTTTTTGCACAAAGCGATTTTGATTTTATTTATAACGTGCTGGAAATTACTTGAAAAGATTTTCCGGCGCACGGACTGATGTGAACATATTCCGGTCGAAAATATCGCCGCCGATGGCTTTGACTTTTGCCGTTATGGTTTTTCCGCTCAGATTATATGACAAATTATATTCACCATTATCTTGTTTTTGCGGACTTCCTTTGTCGAAGAATTTAAATAATCCCCAGGTTCCCGGTTCTTTGATCGAATCGGTCGAACCGCCGGACGGCGGTGCAGGCGTAGCAGGCGCAGCAGGCGTTGCCGCCGGTGTCTGCGTATTCGCATTAGAATCAAAAGTTCCGCCGGTCGGAGCAGTTCCCGATGTTGATGCGAAATTTATAAACACGCCGGTTTCGCCCGAAGCTGCCGGAAAGTTGAGTTTATTAGAACCCGTTCCGTCGGACGTAACTTTTTGCCCGTCAATGGTTGCTTCAACAAGCGCGTCTTTGACTTGCCCCAGAGTAAATTCGTATTCGAATTGCGGCGATGTTCCGTCCGCTCCGTACAGAGCTTTTTGCAAACGGAAAGCATTATTCAAGTAGGCGACAAACTCATCGCTAAATTTGATTTCGCTGTCTTCTTTAACTTTTACGCCGTCGCCGGTTTCCTCGAAATACTGCGCCAGACTATTCTTAAAGAAAGTCGAAAGCGTTCCTTTGGAAGGATTTAAGAATTCGGACAATTTCTTTACATCAATATCGCTTCCGCTGCTGTTAAACGGATAGCCTTTTTCGATTTCGCGGGCTTCGACCAGAATTTTACCTTTCCAAAGTTTGTCAATCTGCTCTTTCGCGCCGGCACCGAGCAGAGAACGCAGATTATCGAGCGGCTGCTGGAAAAGTCTGGCAAGCGATTGTCCGGCATTAGTTTCAAAGCCTTTGAACATTCCTTTGATCGAATTATCCGCGGTTCTCAGAGAACTGAAACTTTTATCGTCTTCTTTCGCCAGTTCTTGCGATATTTGATTAATTCTGGTCTGACTGAAACTGTTAAAATCAGTCGCAACTCTTTCCAATTGAGCCTGATAATTGTCAATCGGCGGTTTTGCTTTATCATCACCATCAATACCGACAAACCCGAAGAGCGGCAAAAATTGTCGTTCGACCTCGGTGTTGCCGCCTGTGCTGATGTCTTCTTTGCTTTCCAGAAAACTCTTCAGCCAGTCCATCCAGCCGACCGGAGCGGCTTTACTTGAAAAATTAGTATTGGCGGCGATTTCCTGTGCTAAAATCTTCAGCGGAGATTTCGGCGATGAAAGCGAATTTAAGGCTTCTTTGGCAAACGGTACATTGTCTTTCGGAAATGGTTTAACTCTTGTGTCCTTAACCAGTTCAATCCAATGCGTGGCATACTCCGCAAAATATAATTCTTTAATCTTTTCAACATCGGCGGTTTTCGTAGTGGTATCTTTGGTTGTTTCGCCCATCACCCAATCCGGTTCGCTCAGTTTATCACCGGATTCGGTTAGTTCTTTTTTCAGTATTTTATAGCCTTCGATGGTGAAAGCACTCGGAATAACGTAAGTTCCTTCGAGATAATTTGTACTTGCGCTGTTGCGGTTCAAAATGTCCGTAACCGATATTCTTCTTCCGCTTTCTTTATCAAGTCGTTCGGATATTTCGGCAACTTTTTGTTTATAAAAACGATTCGGTGCGGGAAATGCCTGAAGTTTTGATCGGGCTTGGGTTACCAAATCCTGATTAAGACTGATTCGTGGAAATTGGTCACGGTCAACTTGCGATGCCCAGAAAATTAGTTGTTTTTCGGCTTTATCTTCCAAACCTTTCGGAAGTTTTGACGAATTGAACCAATAATCTTTTAACGCGCCGGAAATTTGCGCGGCGTTGGCTTTGTCCCGATGTTGCTCGGAAAGCATCAGATATGCCCGCAGTAAATCATAATGTTTGTTGAGATTTTCCGTTTCTTTATCCGTAATATTCGCCGGGTTGACAACGGGCTGACTCTTGGCAAATTTCTGCAAATCTTCCTCAACACGCCTGATTGTCGGAACTTTAAATCTTTGTTCAATTACATTTATGTAGATCGGAAGAAGATTTTCTTTATAAACCTTCTCACCGGAATAAAGCCCCAGACGCATATACCACGGCGGGCTGGTGCGGTCGTAATCATCAAGCTCAGTTAAACTTTCATACAAACTGTATGTTGTATCTATTTCAATTTGAGCGGCTTGCGGAGTTTTGTCGAGCGGATTTTTCCCTTTGTCATCACGGACGATCTTTAACAGATTCTCGCCTCTGGTGGAGGCATCAGTCAGCATTCTTTGATTGTTGACAAGCGAAACTCCGGCTAAGGTTAAAAATAAAAGCGTAATAAAAGTTGCGAGAAAAGTTAAAACCCAGCCGAGAATCGGCGCACGCTGCTTTTGCTGCTGAAAGGTCTGTACTAAATCTTTATCACGAAGCAAAACGTCGCGGAAAAATCTTTCGGTAAAATACGTGTTTCCAACTGTTTGAACGGCTTGTCCGCCGCGTGCATTGCTTCGCGCTCCGGGCGAAGCCGTAAAATAAAATCCGCGAAGAAACGGGCTTTCGCTGAACGGATTCGGGCGAAACAGCGTGGAAACAAATGTTCCGATTTTGCGCCGCGCCGAACCGAAATGAAGCGGGAACTTAAAAATCCGCAATTGTCGCACGGGCGCGAAAGGCGCACTCAGGCGCATCAGACGGCGTTTCATTATCGCATCTTGTAAAAGTCCGTATTCAGTATCGAAAAGCGATTGCGCGTTGTCGCTTTTTTCGAGCGGAATGGTCGAACCCCAAACCAGATTTTTGCCTTCTTGTTTTGAAGTTGAAAAGGAATCACTGAAGCCTTCGATTGAATCGGCATTGGTGAAGACCATATAAACGGGAAAGCGAGTTTTGGTACGTTCGATGGCTTCATCGAGTCTTGCCCGCAGGACCTTTGCCATCTGTTCGATTTCAGATTCGCGTGCTTCCAAAATCTGGTCGGTGTTGATAACCAGCAAGCAGCCGTCAAGCGGGCGTTTCGGTCTTTGTTTTTTGATGGTTTCGAGCAGCGAACCCCATTCGTCCTGATCAACGCCTTCGGTTTGATAGCGTCCGGCGGTATCAACAAAAACAGCATCGCTAGTGACGCGCCAATCAATACTGCGCGTCGGGCGAACAAATTTTTGCTCGGATTCGCGCTGGCTCGGCAGAGTTTGAACATTCAGCTTCGAACCGATCACGAGCGAAGATTTTCCGCTTTTCGGCGTTCCCAGAACGAGATACCAGGGCAACGAATAGACGGCTTCTTTTCCGGCATCGCCAAGATTCGAGCTTTTCAGAAATTGAACGACTTCTTCCGCGCTCTTATCAATATCTTCATAGTTTCCGGTCGGTTTGGCAATTTTCTGCGGCGCGGCATCAGCAGTTTTTTCAGCAGTTGTGTCTTCTTTAGCGGCGGCTTCGGCGGCTTCCTGTTTCTTACTGCGGCGCGAAGATACATACCCGATAATCAGGGCAAAAGGCAATGTCAGTAAAATAAAGGCAATAACAACAACTCTATATTCGACCGGATATCCTAAATGCTCTCCCGCAAACCAGACCACCATATTGACGATTCCGTAGAAAGTCATCAATCCTCCGATTCCCAATGCCCAACTAAGTTGTGAAAACTGCCAAGTATTCATAATTAATTAATGGTTGAAATTTTTATTTGATTTTAGTTGTGATGCTTATTATACACTAACTTTACACATCTAAAATCAAATATTTGTGTGTCGGTAAAACGAAAAAAATTCTATAAATCATCAATAAATGTTTAAAGAAATTGCTTGTTTGAAAATTTCTTAACCGCCGAGAAGTAATTTTTGAATTGCGTCATCTACAAATTTCTTCGACAGCAAAAACATTACAAAATAAATAATAACTGCAACACCTAGACCGCTGAACGCGCTGATTTTTGCCCAAACCGGCATTCCTTTTTTCTCGACCGGCGTCGGCTGATCGGTTTGCAGCCAGTTCGGCGAAAGATCAACGGGCTTGATTTTTCCAACCTTGACGAGTTCATTTGCCGTCTTCTGCATAATCGCCAGAAGTTTTTCCTGCTCATAAACTCCGTATCTGCCTTTGAAACCCAAAAGCATACAAACATAATAAACTTCGACCGCATCCGCCGTTACCTTCATCTGCTTGAGCATCGCTTTTAGTTTGTCGAAAAACTTGTTTCCGGCAAGCTGCTCGCCGAAATATTCCAGCTGCAGGGGATATTTTTCCCATTCATCACGCAGCGGAAAATTATTGGTCAAAACCGTTTCATCAACAAAAGACGCGAGCGCGAATTTGGAAACCTGAATAATTTTATGATTAAACCGGTAACGCTCGGCGCGCTTTTCAAACTCGGTTAACATCTTGGCAATCTGCGGTCGAAGTTCATTCGAAGGCGCGACAATTCCGGCTTTCAGGCGCAAAATCAAATCAAAGACCGGTCCGGCAAATGCTATTAAATCGTTTTTTGCTGTTCTTTCACTCATATCTTCAAAGTTCCAAGTTCCAAGTTCAAGGTTCAAAGTTCAAAGTCGTTCATCACAAACCTGAAACTTGGAACTTTAAACCTTGAACTGATCTAAGGTTTTACCGCATACATTTCGAGTTTTTCGTCCGGTATTTCGTCCGGCACGTAAACGGCGATAACTTTCGAGCCTTTAATGCCGTTCCAGTACGGTCCGATTGTATCTAACATAAAATACCGGAAACCGACACGCGACGGAATCGGTGCGGGCGGCGGATTCGCGTGCGTTAAAACAACGCCCGGAAGTGCCGAACCGATGACCGAATCAATGACATCGCGCGAAGCGATTTTTATAACTCGCGGAACGCCTTCGATAAGTTTCGATTCCGGCATCGGCGAACGAACCGCCAGATAAAATCCGGCTTCTTTAAGTAATCGCTCGTCATCAACGCGACCGACATAGAGCGTATCGCGCGTTTTTTCAAGCGGGATCGGAACGCAGCGACTCGGAATTACGGTTTCGAGCAAATCTCTGAGCATCGCCGAAAGATTGAAGAAGGTAAAATACAAATCTTCGTGATCGTATTTGACGATGTCCTTCGGATGATGTTCGGTCGAAAAGGTCATCAATTGCCCGACGAGCCGCGCCATTTCCAAATAGAGCGGTTCGGGATGAAGCAGCGGCGAGCGGAAATAATGCGCCATTGACGGAATCGAATTATTGATCGTGTGAAGCAGCCAGAAAATCGCCACTTCCGATGTCGTAAAATCCGCTAATGAAGCATTTCTCTGCCGTCTTTGTTCACCTAAACTTCCGCTTTTCGTAATCAAAATTTCAACCAGTTGGCGCAACATATTAACCAGCCAGGTCGAAGCCGAAACCGTTAAGATCGGCGGAATATATGCTTCGGAAATCTGAAATTGCCCGGTTGCCGTGCGTTCGAGTTCGGCGATTTTCAAAGATGTAAAACCGTCGCGCAATTCGTCATCGAAAATTATGCGGAAATTGCTTTTGGCAAAGGCAAGCGGCTGTTCGTTCGTCCCGCTCGTTTCGTCTTTGACCATCGTGCCTTCCTGCAAAAAGCGCAGATTTATATTGGATTTCGCGCCGTTTGCTTGATAATTCGCCTCGCCCATTTTCTTTGCCGGAATCGCCAGATGAACGCCGAGCTTTTCCTGTTCGGGCGTAAAATGATCGCCGACGGGACGCAGATCGGGAACGGCTTCAGCATCCGGCACATTGACCATCCAACCGTCGGGCAAAACTGCGCGGCAGTTCGTAATCTGAAAATTTCCGTTGGCGACGGCTTCGCGGTTGACCTGCAAATCCAATATGCCGTATTCAAACGGCATCATCGAACGAAGTCGCGTGTTTAAAAGTTCTTCGTAATAGTTGTCCCATTGCTGGAAATGATGCGGAGTCAGAAGCATTCCTTCATTCCAGACAATTTTTCGATATTTGCTCATAACTTGTAGAGGTAAATAGTAAATCCAAAATCTTAATTAGTAAATAGCCGACGATTTATCTGCTTAAAACCGGTTGAATTTCTTTCGAGTACTTTATTTACTCAATACTTTTTCAACTGAAATTATGTTTCAAGTTTTTTTCGCCTCTTTCGGAATTTCGCTTTTTGTTAAATTTTGAAAAAAATCCGCCATCCATTGTTCGCCGGTTTTTTCGGGAAATTTTTCTTCATTCATCTCCGCCCATTTCAGCGACATAACCAGAGGAATAAAATTTACGCCCGTAATCTGCCGCGTTTGCCCGACTTTCATCAGAGTTTTTGAAGGCTTTACGGGAATTCTGATTAATTTAACCGTTTTTGCCGACGGATTCGAGCAATTTTCCGCCGGAGAAGTTACCAGATATTCACGACACGCCAGCGGTCTGTCCTGATGAATCGAACAAGATTCGTCAATTAAAAAAGGACATGAAATTCCTTCGTGAAAATATTCAAGAATAACTTTTTCCTGTTCTTCGTGCGTTTGCGCGGCGCAATTCGCTAATTTTTCAAACCAACCGATTTCCGCAAAATGGGCAAATGCCGTGTCGAATCTTTCCTTGATTTCGCGGCGGCTCGGTTCGGGCAGATTTTCAACCAGTTCGGCGATTTTGTAGGCTTCGATTTCGGCAAGCGGAACGGCTTGATTGCAACACGCGCCGCAGCCTTTCTGACACGAAATTTTTTCGCCGGCGGCTTCGACCGAATTAACGCCCATTTCGACAAAAGAATTAGTCATCTGCTGAAAAACCGGCAACATTCTCTGCGGTTTGACGGGGTTTGCCGGAACGGTCATTTTCATTTCAATCGGGTTTCCGTCAATTGCCAGTGTTACTTGTCCCGTAACCCATTCGTTTTCAGCGGCTTCTTTCATTATTTGATTATTATGATTATTGCCTTATTAATTTATAAATACGTTTTTTTTGTCAAAAAAAGGTCATAAAAAATTAAAAAAGGCAGATTTATCCTTTTCAGAAAAAATCTGTTTAGAAATTTAGTGCTTCGGCATTGACGCTGAAGGCTGAGGGATTTTGCGTAATTGTTCCGATTGCCAGAAAACGCAGAGCAAATTCAAATTCGGCATCGGTCAATCTGTTTTTTTCGTGTAAAAACCAAATGGTGCGAACTTGACGGGCGGTTACGCCTTGCGATGTTTTGGTCAATGCTTCGGCTTGATTTCTGAGTTCCAAAAATTTATCGTTCACGCCTCGATTATAAGCGGCGACCGCCATCAATGATTCCTCGGCGGTTTCAACGCCGATGCTTCGATTGAGTTTTTCGAGAACTCCGACCATAGATTTCGCCGTTTCCAAAACATTGCCGCGCTGGTTTCCAATTCTGGCTAAAGCGGCGGTTGCCAAAAAATTAGGAGTCATATTCGATGATTTTGCCAAAGCGGAAATCTCCGCCGAATTGGCTTTTGCATCTTTAATATTGGCGGCTAAAGCAGACGAGGATTTAAATTGGTTGATTTTCGGTATGAGAATCTGAATTTGCTTGCTCGTTAAAAAAGCATTCGGATCATTACTTACACTTCGGCGCATAAAGGCGGCGGAAATTTGTTCGATACTTGCCGATTCCGTCGTTGTTTTCGGCGGCGGCGGCGGTTCGACGGTTTGCGGCGTACCGTTTGTTACCGCGTTATTTTCCGATGGCGTTACGCTCGTTTTAGGCGAATCCGGTTTCGGCGAATCTTTTTCGTTTTCGTCCGGTTTTTTCTTTGTTTCGCGATTATCTTCATAGTCATAGCTTGGCGAAGAAGTTTTGTAATCATCTTTTTTAGCGCGTTCGTTGCTGTTTCCGCTAAAAGCGATAAACAAACCGCCGCCCGCGCATAGCAAAACCAAAAAACCGAAAATCGGCGCAATATAGAAAAAACTGGTTGGAATCGAATTTCCGTTGGACGATGCAGAAACGGTCGGTGCGACGGGCGCACTTGCCGCAGAGGCATTATCTTTTTCTTCGGTTTGATCGGAAATTAATTTAACTTTTATTTCAACCTTATCGCCTAATCTTAAAATATCACCGTTTTTTAAACCGACCGGATCTTTTAAATCCGCGCCGTTTAAGGTTGTTCCGTAACTCGAGCCGCAATCGGAAACGACAAAAATTTCGCCGAAACCGTCAATGCTGACGTGCTGCCGCGAGATGACCGAATCGGGAATTGACAGATCGCTTTCCGAATGTCTGCCGATGATAAACTTATCCTGCTCGACCTGAATTCGTTCGGGTTCGCCGTCTTCGTTTGTAAGTTCAAGCCAAAGTTCCGTCATAAAATCATTTCGAATAAGTTGAAAGCGGCTGCATCGTCATCCCGAAATCCTGCGGATTTTCACCGACGATCGCTACGGCAAAAAATTTCGGCACATATATCACATTTTCGACTTGAAATTGTTTGGAAAGTTTTTCGGCGTTGGCGACCAGTGTCCAGAAACTTCTTTCCTGACTTCCTTCCGCTTTGAGTGCGGTTTCCAGATTTTTGCTGAGTGCGCCCTGTCCGCTGTTGTAACTGGCGATGGCGAGCGGCATACCCAAAGGTCCGGTGCCGAATCTGCCCGCCAGCATCTTCATATATTTTGCCGCCGCCTTTGAAGAAAGCTCCATATTACAGCGGTCTCCCGGAGCTAGACCGAAATCCGGCGCGGTCGAAGCGAGAAATTGGAACAAGCCGAGCGCCTTAGTCGGGCTTTCCAGACACGGACAATGTTCCGATTCGATCATCGCCAGATAAAGCCCGATTTGCGGATCAATTCCTTGTCCGTAAAAATCACGAATAATAAAAGGTGCATTTTTGCTGGCTCTTTCAAAAGTCGCTTGCAGATTGTCGCCGAAACCGCAAGTCGTGCGTCTTTTCGCATTTACTCTCGAAGCATATCCGTCAACCGATCTTTTAATGGTCGTAATCGCTTCCGGCGGAATTTTGCCGCCGCTTTTATTGCCGATCATTTGGGCGACCTTTTGCGCTCTCGCCTCGATATACTGTCGTTTTTCGCTATCGGTCATCTGCATATAAGTTTTACCTTTCGGCAGATTTAAGACCGTCGAATCTTTTTGGGCTTCGGGTGAACTATTAAAATCCGTAGCGAGCGTTTCGCCCGGAGTTCCGTTTGTTGCGTTTTTTTCTTCTTGTTTCGGTGTCGGAGTCGGCGAAGAAGTTGATGTTTTTCTATCTTCATCTTCGGGCGTTATGTAATCACTATCGTCAACGGTTTTTCGGGTGACTTCTTTTTGATTTCCGCCGCCGAAAACATTGATGCCGACAAAAATTCCCGAAACGCCGATAATCAAAAGGGCAAAAGTGATAATGGCAATCGGCAGAATGTAATTTGCCGTTTCGCCCGAAGATGAAAACGCGATCGGATTTGCGCTTTTTTGCGCCGAAAGTTTTTCATTTGAAACAGATTTAACGGCAGAAATTCTGACATTGAGCGTCGTGTAATTTCCGATTTTTACAGCATCGCCGTTTTTCAGAGGCGTGCCGCTCGGCGCAACCTTTTCGCCATTAACCGAAGTTCCGTTTGTCGAATTTTCATCCACAATCCAGATGCGGTCACCGTCGCGGTACACGGTCGCGTGAAGGCGCGAAAGACCGTCGTCATCAAAATGAAAATCGGCATCGCTGCCGCGTCCGAACGACGTTCTTTCATTTTCTATCGCAATTTCCTGCGAACCTTCGGGGGTTGGATATGTTAAAACAACTTCAATCATTTCAACTTATTTCTGCATAATAAAACCGTAATGTTCCGAAATCGGGCGGTCGTTTTTCAAACCGAAATTTTGCGGATGCTGGGCAACGACCGCTGCCGCAAAAAAGCGTACGATTTGTTCGCGTTCTTTCGGAGTCTTTATCACATTCCAAAAATCCGTGCGATCGGCGGGCAGTGTTGACTTCCACATATTTGCCGCTTGCGGCGTTTTTCCGAAAGCCGCCACACTATAAATAATATCACCTTCAAAAATGCCGATGGCAAGTGCTTTCAGGTAGAGCGAAGACGCTTTTGCCGCACAAATTTGCGACGCATCGGACAGAGATTTATTCTCGCCGCATAATTCATTATAAAAGTTTGCTTCAACAAATTCATTCGGCATTCGCCATAAACCTTCGCCCGGAGCATTTGCCTTTAAATCAAATTGCGAACGGCTCATTGCCAGAAAATAACCGAGTGCCGGATCAAGATTTTGTTCTCTGACAAATGCCTCGTTAATTACGTCTTTATAAACAGAAGCTCTGGTAAAAAAACCTTCCGACTTAAATTCAGAAGTTTTTTTCATAACTTCCGTTAAAAACTGCGGATCAAATTTGTAAGCGGCATTAGTCGAGAATTGTTTTAGAACAGCTTCCGTCATTTGTTTGGTGTCAATGACGGAAACGGTCGCGCCGCCGGTTTTCGGTTCGGTGGGCGACGGAGTTTTCCCGGTCGGTTCGCCGCCGCCAGGTGTATCTTCCGGTTCGACGGGTTTGGTTTCCAGTGTTTCAAACACCAGTGCAACTTCTCTCGGCTGAACAATTTTATTGCCGTCTTCATCTAACAAAACAATGGACAAACTATGCTCGAAACCGTCGGACAAATCCGCAAACCGCGCCGGATCAAGCCGCGCTTTAAAGGGTTTTTCATCGCTTCTGGCAAATTCAGTTCCGGCAACCGAAAATATCGCACTAACGGCGCAATCATCGTCTTCGGTTGTAACTTCAATGTCAGTCGGTTTGACAATAGTTTCGCCGGATACGGGGCTTACAATAACCGCTTTAGCATTACACGCGCCTCCCGAAGAAATGCCGCATTGCGGAGAAAATAAAACTACGCCGACAACGCAAATTATTGCCAGACCGAAAGTTAAACCCGCCAGACCGAATAAAATCGGCAGTTTAGAAGATTTTCCGATCTCGCCGGCGGTTTCGGCTTCGGCTTTTGAATCTGCCGCAGCTTGAATTTCCGGCGCGTCAATATCAACATCGGCAGACGGCACGGCGGCGGCATCAGATTTTTCTTCTTCTTTTGCTTCATCTGCCTTAAAGGTAAATAAAAGTTCGCTTGATCCACCGAGCAAAATCTGGTCGGATTCCTGCAGAAGAACTTCTGTTTTAACCGGCTCTCCGTTGACGGTTGTGCCGTTACTACTCTGCAAGTCAATCAACCAGTAATCGCCGAAACGCTCTTCGATTTCGGCGTGATAGCGCGAAATATTTGAATCTTGAGGAAAAGAAACATCGTTATCCGCAACGCGTCCTAATGTTGTTACGCCTTGATTTAACGTAAATTCACGATCCTCAAATTTTAATCTGGCAGTTGACATTTTAAGAAAAAAAGAAAAGGGAGGTCTGAAGATAGTTTCAGGTTTTCTTCCTACCCTTTTCTTTTAATTTTACACGATATTTTTTCCCTTAGAACTTTAAATCTTTCATTTGTCTTTATAATTCAAGTATTTTTACTTCATCAAGGTTTCCTTGTAATAGAAGAATCCGAAAAAAACAGCTAATAAAACAATGATGAAAATTCCGGCAAAAAGAAGTCCTAACATTATATATAAGCCTTTTTTACTTTTTGTCGGAGCAGACGCTTGAGCCGTCTGTGGCGGTTGAGAATATTGAACCTGCTCTGCATGCTGAAATGCCGCGACAATTGGAGAATTTTCTTCCGGCGTTTCGGGTATTTCAAAATCTTCCGTAATTGATTCCTCCTGCGTATCGGGCGGCGCGTAGATGTCCGGTAAATTCTCTTGTGCCGGATTTGTTGGAGTCGGCGCAGTGTTATTGGATTTTGAAGAAGACCGGCGGACTTTTGTTAAAATCTCGCCTTCGGTAACGCGGAAAGTCGGTTCGGGCATTTTCCAACCGTCATTTTGCGAAGTCGGCGCAATGCCCCACTCTTCATCTTTAATTTTCGGCGGCGGAACAGGTCTTAAGATTTCAACAGCCTTTTGCGGCGGCGCAAATGCCGTCGGTTCACTAAAATTCGGCGGCGGTGAATTCGGCGGCGGTGCAACAATTTCACCGTCAGATAAACCGTCATCTTGCGTGCCGATATCCCAATCTTCCAGATCGCCGGTATCGGGCGGCGCGTATAAGCTCGCCGCCTTTTCATCAATCGGTTTCGGCTGAATTTCCCTTTTTATCGGAATCTCAGGTTCGGACATTGCCCAATCGTCTTCGGGCAAGTCGTTCGGATTGTTCGGTTCATTTGTCATTGCTACTAATTTTATATTCTAAACGCTTTGTCAACTATTTAAAATCCAAATATATCAGCGCGGCAAATCCAACACGTCAGCTCTCGTAATAATTCCCGTAATTCGTTTGAAATCTTCAATTAAAACCGCCGGTGAATTATGAAGATGCGATTTGACTTCATCAAAATTGGCATCAACATCCAACACCGGAAAACTTTCATCCATAACTTCGCTTACTTTTTCATTTAAAAGATCGCGGTTCTCGAGAAGTTTTGCCAAAATCCGGCTTTCTTTTAACGAACCGACCGAGCGGTTTTCTTCCAACACCGGAATTTGCGTAACGCCGTTTTCAGTCATTTTGGCTAAAGCATCGCTCAAAATCTCGTCCGGTGCAACCGAAATGAGCGATTGCGGCGAATTTGTATCTTTTGTGTCAGCAATCAGACGCGCCGTAATTCTTTGCGGTTCGAGCAGAAGTTTTTCCTTCATCCATTCGTCGGAATGAAACTTTGTCAGATAATGTTCGCCTGTATCGCAAACTATAAATACTATTAGACTGCTTTCATCCAGACCTTTTGCCAATTTTAATGCGGCGGCAAAGTTCGTTCCCGTCGAACCGCCGCAAAAAATGCCTTCGACACGCGAAAGCTGCCGTGCATAATCGAAAGATTCGCGGTCGGTTATGTTGATAATTTGGTCAATAATTTTCATATTGGCGTTGCCGACCGGATGACTTTGCCCGATTCCTTCAACTAAATACGGAGTCGGTTCCGGGACGTGACCACTTTCTTTATAAGTTTTGAAAATCGAACCATATGGATCTGCACCGACGATTTGAATATCGGGATTTTTTTCCTTCAAATATCTGCCCGTGCCGCTGATCGTGCCGCCCGTGCCGATGCCGGAAACAAAATGCGTCAGTTTGCCGTCCGTATCGTTCCAGAGTTCCGGTCCGGTTGTATTGTAATGTGCAGCGGGATTTGCCGGATGATTATATTGGTCGGGATAAAAAGAATTGGGGATTTCGGAAGCGATGCGTTTTGCCGTTTCGACGTAATGATCGGGCGTTCCGTGTTTGGCGGCGGCGGGAACGACGACGACATCCGATCCGACTGCTTTTAGGTAACGAAGTTTTTCAACCGAAACCTTGTCGGTTAAAACAAAGATACATTTGTAGCCTTTGACGGCGGCGGCGAGTGCCAAACCGATTCCCGTATTGCCCGAAGTCGCTTCGATAATCGTGCCGCCCGGTTTTAACGTGCCGTCTTTTTCGGCGGCTTCGATCATCGAAATACCGATGCGGTCTTTGACCGAATAACCCGGATTGAGGCTTTCCATTTTCGCAAAAACCTGCGCTTTGATATTATGCTGTGCGGTCAGTTGGTTGATTTTGACCAGCGGCGTGTTGCCGATAAGTCCTAAAATATTACTGTAAAATTTCATTAATTCTCCGATAAAATTATTTGATAAAAGTAAATTAAAGTTATTATGCCCTAATTCTAGCTTTTGTTTGCAAGTCTGCAAAATTGAAACTGAAAAAATTCACAGATCAATAAATTGAAGACGGAAGACTTTATTGCACCAAATCGTGTTTCTTTTATCCGTTTTCCGACATTTTGCGGTTTAATAAATATGTATCTTCAACAAATTCCGTATAAAACTCCAAGGTATAATTTTTGCTTGTAAATATAAGCATAATTTGAAGAAATTCGATT
>JBGTIH010000110.1:0-11059 GCA_041745765.1 Pyrinomonadaceae bacterium
CCGCGATGGTCTTTTACCGTAGATTCTTTTTTCATTAAGTAAGCCCTCCTCAAAGCTTTACGGGGAATATACTACTACTGCTGAAATATAGTCCGCAGTAGTGTTGGAAATTTATTACCTTAAATATAAGGACGAGAAATATCGAAGTAGTGGAGAAAAAAAACGAACTACAAAATTTAAAAAAAGTCTTTTCTGCACAAAATAGATTTATAATTACAATTAGTTATGATTGAACAACAGTATGCCGGAAGAATCTGGAATTAGGACTCTTAAGTAGAAAAAAATAAGTTGCTTGCTGTTTATTGAATCATTTTGGTATAGACTCTATTTTTAACAAATATTGGCGTATCAGTCAATTGCTTTTTAAATGAAAACTTGAAACATCAAATTTAGGAAAGTTATATAAGTGGAAGAAATTTTCGGTAAAAACGGACTCATCGCTAAATATCACAAGGGTTACGAGCATCGTCCCGGTCAGATAAAAATGGCTGAATCGGTGCTTCGGGCATTTGAAGAAAAAAAACATCTGATCGTCGAAGCGGGAACGGGAACGGGAAAAACGCTCGCCTATTTAGTTCCGGCAATCGCGGCGGCAATCGGGCAGAAAAAGCGCGTCATCATTTCGACCGGTACTAAAAACTTGCAAGAACAATTGATGGAAAAAGATATTCCTTTTCTGCAAAAAGTTCTGCCGAAAAAATTCAGCGCGTCGTATATGAAAGGTCGCTCGAATTACGGCTGTCTGTATCGCATCGCGAAAGCCGAACATCAGCCAATCCTCGACGGTCTGGACGAATTGGATCATTTCGACGAAGTTCGCCGCTGGTCGCGGCATACGGAAACGGGCGATAGATCCGAACTCGTTACTTTGCCGGAACATATTCCGTTCTGGACGCGAATCAATGCCAAGAGCGAAACCTGCATCGGGCAGAAATGTCCCGATTTCGAGCCGTGTTTTATCACGAAAATGCGGCAAAAAGCGGAAGATGCCGACATAGTGATCGTCAATCATCATTTATTTTTCGCCGATCTGAATGTGCGCGGCAATCAATACGGCAAAGTTTTGCCCGATTACGGCGCGGTGATTTTCGACGAAGCGCATTTGATCGAAGACATCGCCGCCGATTATTTCGGTTTTCAGATTTCGAGTTTTCAGATCGAAGAACTCGCCCGCGATGCCGACAATCTGCCGATCACAGATGCGGTCGTCACGCGCGATTTAACGAAATTGGTGGCGAAGATCATCGGCTTGGCGGATCAATTCTGGGTTCGTTTTCATAAAGGGCGCAGCGAAGACGGACGCTTTCCGCTTCTTCGGAACGAATTTGTCCAAAAACGGCATAATGAAGTAGAAGAAACTCCGCTCGGCGAAGCGTATTTTGCGCTCGATTCTGCGCTCGAAAGATTGGAAACGGCGGTCGATGTTTTTTCGGAAAAAATGCCCGAAGCCGAAAGTCTTCTCCGAAGAATTATGCAGACGCGTTTCGATCTCGAATTCATCGTCAAACAATCGGAGAAAAATTACGTTTACTGGCTCGAAAAACGCGGTCGCGGAATGTTTCTGCGCGCGTCGCCGATTGACGTTTCCGAACTTCTTAAAGACAAACTTTTCGACAAGGTCGAAACCGTCGTCATGACGAGCGCGACGCTCTCTTCGAACGGAAAATTCGACTTTATCAAAGACCGTCTCGGTTTGGACGCTGGAAAGGTTGAAACGCTGCTCGCGCCTTCCGCCTTCGATTATCAAAAACAGGCGATAATTTATCTGCCGAAGGGAATGCCCGAACCGCGTGCGCCGGAATTTACGCAGTTTGCGGCAAGCGAAATCATTAAAATCATCAATGTCACAAAAGGACACGCGTTCATACTCTGCACGAGCAATTATTCGATGAACGCGCTTTTTGAACTCGTTTCGATGCGCGTCAATTTCCCGTGTTTCGTACAAGGCTCGATGTCGAAAGCCGGACTCCTCGAACAATTCCGCCAAACGCCGAACGCCGTTCTTTTTGCGACAAGCTCATTCTGGCAAGGCGTTGACGTGCAGGGCGAGCAATTGTCCTGCGTCATCATTGACAAGCTGCCGTTTGCCGTCCCGAGCGATCCGATTGTCGCCGCGCGAACCCGTTTTATTGACGACAACGGCGGAAAATCCTTCTTCGAATACAGCGTCCCGAACGCGATTATCACGCTCAAACAGGGAATCGGACGACTTATCAGAAGCAAAACTGACACCGGCGTAATCGCCATTTTAGATTCGCGTTTAAGGACGAAAGGCTACGGCAAAGATTTTCTAAATTCCTTGCCGAAGTGTAAAATAACGGGAGAATTAAAGGATGTTGCAGAAATATTCGGTGGAGGTGAAAAAAATGCAGGAAGTTTTAGATGAAGTAATCGAAAAAGTCGCAACCTTAACGGATGAAGAACGCCGCGAATTAATGAAACTTTTGCGGGAACAGGAAAGCAAAATAAAATTGAACGGCGGAAAAAATCCGAGTCCGAATATCGAATGGCTCAAAGCGCATCGCAATGAAGTTGCCGGAAAATATGTCGCTTTGGAAGACGGCAAACTCATTGCCAAAGGTAAAACTCTGCGGGAAGTTGACCGGGAAGCAAAGCGAAAAGGCGCGAAAAAGCTGCTTCTCACGTATGTTGCGGCAGAAGATTTTATATAATAACGGAGGCAAATAAGATTATGAAAAAGCTTTTCAAGATTTCAGGAATTGCGTTAATTGTTGGTTTAATCGCATTTTTGATGATGCCTTCACCATCGGCATTTTCCACTCCGATTGAAGATTTTCCTCCGGCGGAAACTATTGCTTTTGTTCCAAACGAGCAAAATAAAGGCGAAAAATGTTTACCTGCAACGCTTTATTATTCTAAATCAAACGGCTATACAGAATTAGGTGAAGGTATTGTTAATCCGTTTTGCGCAACTTTACATAAAGAATTAAAAAAAAGCAATCGAAGCGGAAAATATCGACATGGTTAAAGATTTGTTGTCAAAAGGCGCAAATGTCAATTCACCTAATAATGATTATGATTTAATGTTTCCAATTGTAGTTGCCGTTCAAGAAGGTAAAACGGAAATTTCGAATCTTCTTTTGGCAAACGGCGCAAATGTAAATCAAACATACACATGTTGTATATGTGAATCAAGAGTAGAATACCAGACGGTTTTCATTCTTTCAGCCTGTTTTAACAGGCTTTCGTGCGTCCGCGCACGTTTTAGCTGCGTCCATTTATGGCGCGGAACGATCTGTTTTAATACCAAAAGGGCGTTTTAACGTCCTTTTTACGCTTGAGCAATTTAGAACGCTTCGGCTCAAGCCGTTAGAAAGGACGTTAAAACGCCCTTTTATGCCGAAGCAACCCCGCGCGCCATAAATGACGCGGCTAATTGCCGCCTCTGCGGCGGAAAGCCTGTTAAAACAGGCTGAAAAACCAAAGGTGAATTCACTTAAAAGAAATAGGCGATTACTAAAATGCAAAAAAGCCCGATTGCCAAATTTCTCGATGGTCGGAATGATGAAATTATATTTCCCGTCGTAAAATCGAAGAGATATTTATCGCCGTGAAAAGTTTCGATCTGCATCGTCTTTTTCTCGCTGTCGAAAGTTGCGCCGCTGTTTAACGGGTATCCCGCACCGTTGTCAACCTTCATTAACACACCGTCGTTCGGCAAATTAGGAGCAAGACGTGAATAATGTATATCGTAACCGTTAGAATGATGCGGCAGAAGAAAAGGAAAAGTAATCAAATCTTTGGTCTGATAAGTATTTAAAACCTTTCCTTCGGCGATAAATGTAAAACCTTCTTCGCGGTAAGTTGCAGAATAATTTAATCTGCCAAGTCGAATAATATGTTTTCCGTCATTCGGCAAATAGATGCTATTTCTCCAATTAAGCGTCCAAAGCGGTGTTGTCGAACCGTCATTCAAATACATTCCGCTCTGTTTGTATTTGTCGCCAACTAAATAATCATCCCCATTCGGATTACGCATTACAAAAATATATTTTTTATCGGCAGTTTCCGCCGTATAAGAATAACTCCAGCCAGAATCGGGATGTTGAGCGAAAACAATCAATGACAAGTTGAAAAAAAATAAAACTGTGAAGATAAATTTACGCATACCTTCCTTTATAAACAATCAATACGGTATTATTTTTCGTAAATTGTTTCTGACGTTATGTTTTCTCAATCCAACCACCACCGAAGCATTCTTCGCCGTTGTAGAAAACGGTCGCTTGTCCGGGCGTGATGGCGGCTTGCGGTTCGTCGAAGACGATTCGGGCGCGATTTTCGGGAAGCGCGTGAATCGTCGCCGGCGCGGGTTCGTGGCGGTAACGCACTTTTACCGAAGCGCGAACGGGTTCTGACGGAGTATCGAAAGCCACCCAGTTTACGCCTTTGGCGGTGAATTCGATTGAGTCGAGTTCTTCCTTTTCGCCGACGATGATTTGATTGCGGGCGCGTTCGATCTGCACGACGTAGAGCGGTTTTTCGTGCGCGATTCCAAGTCCGCGCCGCTGACCAATCGTGTACCGGTGAATGCCTGAATGCTCGTTTAATTTTTCGCCTTTTGTGTTGACAATATCGCCGCTCGTCGGAATTTCGTCCGAGCGATTTTCGTGTTCTAAATATCTATCAATAAATTCCGAGTATTTTCCGTCCGGCACAAAGCAGATTTCCTGCGATTCCTGTTTTTCGGCGACATACAGATCGGCTTCGCGGGCGAGTTCGCGCACTTCCGATTTCATCATTTCGCCCAGAGGAAAATAGGCGCGCGACAGCTGATCTTGCGTCAATTCCCACAAAAAATATGTTTGATCCTTCCAGTGATTTTTCCCGCGAAACAGACGATAACGATTTGCCTTTTCATCGAATTCAACACGCGCATAATGTCCGGTCGCCACTTTGTCGCAGCCCAAAGATTGCGCCATTCTGTCAAGGGACGCGAATTTCAGGCGCGAATTACACGCGACGCACGGAATCGGTGTTTCGCCCGAAAGATAACTTTCGATAAACGGATTAACCACGTCGCGTTCAAAATCTTTTTCCAAATTCAACACATAAAACGGAAAACCGAGCGATTCCGCCACGCGCCGCGCATCGTAAACGTCGTCCAATGAACAACAACGCGACGGCAAAGGATCACCGTTTTCGTCAACATTGATATGACGGCGTTGATTCCAGAGCTGCATCGTAAAACCGATCAGTTCATGTCCTTGTTCTTTTAATAAAGCGGCGGCGGCTGAAGAATCCACGCCGCCGCTCATTGCAACTGCTATTTTCATAACTAAATCCTGATGGCAATTATATCAAAACGGTTGCAAAAAGTTGTTTCTCTGCCCGTAAATCTCGAAATAAAAGCGAAAAACCGGAGTGAATTTCAGATTTCAGATTTCAGATTTCAAATTTGAATCAGATATTATACCAAACTGCGTGAATAAAATGAGATTAAAACAACTTCAATAATAGCGGTCAGCTAATAAATAGCGGCTTTTAGCTAATTTAACAACTGATTTTGTTCTCATTTTTTAAGTGCAACTTGGTATTATTTGAAATAATAAAGCGCGAAAGAGCGCGAAGATTTTACGAATTATTAACAGACAAGCAAAATTTCGTGTCTTCTTCGTGTTCTTTCGTGGTTTATTTTCTATTTTGAATGTTTAATCCTCATCTTCGATATGCAGCCGTCCAGTCAAACTGGCGATGACAGTTACTAATTCGTCAGGTTCGACGGGTTTTGAAACGTGATTTTGGAAACCGGCGGCGAGCGCACGCATCCGGTCTTGGGCGCGTGTAAATGCGGTCAGCGCGACGGCAAGGATGTTTTTATGTGTTTCATCCGGCAAGTTGCGGATTTTGCGAATCAGCGAATAGCCGTCTTCGTCCGGCATTCCGATATCGGAAACCAGAAAATCGGGGTTTTTTATTTGAACTTCCGCCAACGCTTCTTCGGCGGAAGCGGCGGAAATCACGGTTGCGCCGTAATATGTTAATGCTTGAATGAGCAATTGGCGCGTATCTTCTTCGTCGTCAACAACTAAAATAAGAAGTCCGTCCAAATTTAACTGCGGTTCTTGGTCGCCGAACAGCGATTTTTGGGAATTTACCATTGAATCGTTATGTTCGGATTCGATCAAAAGCGGCAATTTGACCGTAAATGTCGAACCTTTCCCTTCGCCTTCGCTCTCGACGTTAACCGTTCCGCCGTGCATTTCGGTAATGTGGCGGACGATTGCCAAACCGAGTCCGAGTCCGCCGAATTTTCTGATGCTCGAAGCATCGGCTTGGCGAAAACGGTCGAAAACGTGCGGCAGAAATTCTTCCTTGATCCCGACTCCGGTATCTTTTACACGCAGATTGACAAATTCGTTTTCGCGTTCGATTTCCAGCGTAACTCTGCCGTCGCTCGGCGTAAATTTGATCGCATTCGAAAGCAGATTCCAGATCACCTGCTGCAGGCGGTTCGGATCGCCGGAAATATGGCTGATGATCGAATCCTGTTTTATTTCAAGCGTGATGCCTTTGGCTTCCGCCGCCGGACGAACGGTTTCGAGCGCGGATTCGACGATATTGATCGGTTTGACGGTCACTACTTCGAGACGCAGTTTGCCGGAAATAATCCGCGAAACGTCCAGCAGATCTTCGATCAGACGATTCTGCGATTCGGCGTTGCGGACGATTGTTTTGACGGCTTTTTCGGTTGTCTGATCGTCGAGCGTTCCGCGTTCGAGCAGTCTGCCCCAACCCAGAATCGAATTGAGCGGAGCGCGCAGTTCGTGCGAAACGGTTGCCAGAAATTCATCGCGCAGACGATTGGCGATTTCCGCATCCTTGCGGGCGGCTTTTTCGTTTTTGAGCAAATCTTCGCGTTCGCGGTCCGCCTCGCGGCGCTCGGAAATGTCGCGGGAAGTCGAAATTATCCGAACCGGCTTGCCGTCGGCATCAAAAACCGGCGCGACCGAAACGTCCCACCATTTCAAAGTTCCTTTTGCCGTTCGGCAAAAACCCTGAAAATTTGCACTTTGTCCTCTTTTTGCCGCTTCGACGGCTTGATATGCCATCTCATTTTCGTCGCCTTCCCAGAAATCAACCCATTGTTTGCTGATATACGGCGTAAAATCGTCAATTTCCATCACGCATAACCCGTTGGCATTCATCGAATGAAGCGTTCCGTCGAGTTCCAGAATCTTGATGCAATCGGGGCTGTTTTCAAAAATACTGCGGTTAAATTGTTCGCTGTTTTGCAATTCGAGCTCGGCTTTTTTGCGATCCGTGATATCGCGCGAGTTTGAAATTAAAAGGGTCGGTTTTCCGCGTTCGTTGAAAACCGGCGCGACCATTACTTCCCACCATTTCGGCGTTCCTTTCAGTGTCCGGCGAAAGCCTTCGAAATGCGTAATTTCCCCATTTAAAGCCTGCTGAACGGCTTGTTGCGCGGTTTCCTTTTCGTCGCCTTCCCAAAAATCAATCCAGTTTTTTTCAGTCAGGGAAGCAAAATCATCGATTTCCATCAAACGCATCGCGCTCGTATTTATCGAGTGCATTCTGCCGTCGGTTTCTAAAATCATCACGCTGTCGGGACTGCTTTCGAAAATACTGCGGTTAAATTGTTCGCTGTTTCGAAGTTGTATTTCCGCTTTTTTGCGGTCGGTGATATTTATATGAGAAATAGCCGCGCCGCCGTCTTCGCCCTGCATCGCCGTAACCTGCAGCATGAACCAGCGGTCTTCGCTCGGCGAATGACACGGATATTCAATCGAGAAAACTTTTTTTTCGCCCTTGAGAATTGATTGTAAATTTTCCAGGATCAAACTTGCCTCATTAAGAGAGATTTTAGCTTTCCGGCAAACTTCGAGATAATTTTGCCCGACTCCGCTATGAAGGAGTTCTTCCGATTTACATTTTACTTCAGCAAATTTTTTCCACGCTTCATTAACGGCGACTATTTCGCCTTTTTTATCAACCACGGCGATATGCGCCGAAAGGGAATCTAAAATCGCGTTGGCAAAATTTTCGCTTTTTCGCAGAGCGTCTTCGGCTTCCTTGCGCGGCGTGAGATCGAGTCCCGAAGGAATCAAGTGAGTAATATTATCGCTTTCGTCGTAGAGCGGCGCGAGCATAAAATCAATCGGAATAAATTTATTTTCGCCGATTCTGACATTCACGTCGTATCTGACGCTTTCGCCGGCAGCGGCTTTTTCGATCGATTCTCTAAGTTGATCTTGAATTTCTTCGGAATATGCCCACCAGTAAGTTTCAGCAAAATTCTTGCCGATCACCTCTTCGGCTTTAATCGAAGCGGCATTCAGCGCGGTTTTGTTAGCTTCGAGCAAAACGCCGTCCGGCGATAGAACGCCGACGAAAGCGAAAAGATTATCAATGACATTTCTAACCTGTTTTTCGCTGCGGCGCAGGGCATATTCGCTTTCCTTGCCGTCGGTAATATCGCGGCAGTTGCCGACGATGCGCGTGATCGCGCCCGTTTCATCAACCTGCGCCTGCCCGGTGCAATTATTCCAGCGAATCGCGCCGTCCGGCATCAAAACGCGAAATTCGGCATTAAAATTCGATTTTTCGGCGAGCGATTTTTGAAATAATTCCTGAACCGACGGAATGTCTTCCTTGTAAATGCGGCTGAAAATATTCTTGCCCGAACCGTCAAAATCATTTTCCGCGAAACCGAACAAAGACAAGCCGCGCTCGTCTATTTCGGCTTTATCACTAAGCGGATCGAAAATCCAGGTTCCCAAGCTTCCGGCTTCAAGCGCAATGCGGCGGTATTGTTCGGATTGCTCGCGCCGGCGGATTTGTTCTTTGAGTTCATCGTTTTTTAGCTGTAATTGCTGCGTTCTCTCTTCAACGCGCTTTTCCAAATCTTTGTTGGCAAGCCGCAGGTTCTCTTCCGCTTTAACCCGTTTGCCGCCTTCCCGAATATTTGCCAGAGCGGCAAATCCGAGAAAGAAAATTCCGGCAAATCCGGCGATGTAAGCTATTGTTCTGATATAACTTACGCTTTTGTTTAATTCTCTTTCGCGCTCATTGATCAAAGCGGTTTCTTCGTCCTTCAACTGTTTGATGGAAAGCCGGATATCTTTCGATAAATCTAGTCCGCGCGGATTGCTGAAAAGAGGTCTTATTTCATCAAGACTTTTAGTTTTGCGCGCTTCGACAATCTCATTGAAAAATGCGAATCTATCGTCCAGCATTTTCTCGAGAAGCACGACTCTTTCCGTCTGTTTTTGATTTTCGGCAGTCAAGTCGCGCAGTTTTCTCAGACGATCTTTTACAGTCTGCCGCGCTTCGTTATAAGGTGCTAAAATAGATTCATCGCCTAAAATAACATAACCGCGAACACTCGTTTCGGCATTTATTTTCGTAATTAATGTTTCCTCGATCTGAAGCAGAGCCTGCTGGGTATGTTTATCCCAATTTAGAGCTTCCGATAAAGAACTGACACTACGAATATTTAAAACAGCAAAGACTATAAACAAAAGTATAGCGATGATAAAAAGTATTTGTGGAATTCGTCTTCCAATCACTGATTTCATTGATTTATATGAATATTTTTTAGATTATTTGACCTGTCGCGCCTCAAAACTTTGAGATTTTTTACTTGCGAATAACTGCAAATGAAAAGTTTGTTTAGCTTTACAAGGGGAAGCGAAACAACCGGTTCGTAAATGATAAAACATCTTTTTCGCTCATTTACGATTAAAGAGTATAACATTTTATACTTTAGGAAGATGAAAAAGGGGCGAACCTGTTTGCAAAAAATTTCGTTATAAATTATGTTGAAACGGTAGTTGTTCGGAAAGAACAACGAAAATTTAGAACACGGAGAGTGTTAGAGAAAAATGAATAAGAAATATGATTACGGAATCGTCATCGGACGTTTCCAGCCCTTCCACTTAGCACATCAGGATTTAATTAACCACGCATTAACATTAGCGGAAAAAGTCGTAATTATACTCGGCTCGGCGCGAAGTGCGCCCGATATTAAAAATCCGTTTACGCCTGCGATGCGCGAAGAGATTATTCGGGCAAGTTTTCCACAGGTGGAAAACCGCCTGATCTTCCGCGCCGTCAGAGATTATCCGTATAACGATCACGTCTGGACGGCGGAAGTTCAAAATACGGTGGGTCAAATCGCCGAAGACGATGAAAAGGAAAACGAGCGTATCGGAATTATCGGCTTTTTCAAAGACAAAAGTTCGTATTATCTGAACCTTTTTCCGCAATGGAACTTCGAAGAATTTTATCCGGCGGACAAACAAAGGCTAAAAATAAATTCGACCGATATCCGCGAAAAATATTTTTTCGCGGATGAATCCTGGAAAAATTTCGTTCCCGAAACGGTCGCGAATTACTTGAATGCTTTTCAGGCAACGGACTTTTTTCCGAACTTAAAAAGCGAATTCGAATATCTGGCGAAATACAAAGAAGATACGCGCTTTGTCGGCGTGCCGTATAAACCCGTTTTTATCACAACGGACGCGGTCGTCGTGCAAAGCGGACACGTTCTTGTCATTCGCCGCGGTTTTCAGCCCGGAAAAGGCTTGCTCGCGCTTCCCGGCGGTTTTCTCGCGCCCGACGCGACCCTTGAAGATTCGGCGATTCGTGAATTAAAAGAAGAAACGCAGATAAAAGTTCCCGTAGCGGTTTTGCGCGGAAGTATCAAAGATCAAAAAGCCTTCGATTACCCGCAACGCTCAAACCGCGGGCGAACCGTAACTTTCGCATATTTTATCGAATTAGAACCGAGCCTGAAAGACGGTCTGCCGCGCGTTAAAGGCGGCGACGATGCGAAAAAAGCCTTCTGGCTGCCGCTTTCCGCACTCGGCGAAAAAGAAGACGAATTCTTCGAAGATCATTATTCGATAATTCGTCATTTTCTGGGTTTTTAACGAAAAACGTAATTGATTAGGTCAAAAAGGAATTTTAGCGGATTAGACATTTGATAACAATGTGAAAGTAGAGTTACCGGAAACAATTGAAGAATGCCATAGTTTAATCAAGAATCTGTTGTTGGTTATCGAAAAGATGCAAACTG
>JBGTIH010000111.1:0-4004 GCA_041745765.1 Pyrinomonadaceae bacterium
CTTTACTAAACACAAAACACATTTAAAATTTAATTTTAAGCAGTATTTATATTATAAAATGGCATTTAAGTCTTTATTCAGTTTATTCTCCAGCGATTTGGCAATTGATCTCGGAACGGCAAACACGCTCGTTTACGCGAAAGGTCGCGGAATCGTCGTTTCCGAACCTTCTATTGTTGCAATTAATAAAGTTACCAATCAGGTCGAAGCCGTCGGGCGCGACGCGAAAGAGATGCTCGGCAGAACGCCGGGAAATATCGTGGCGATTCGTCCGATGAAGGACGGCGTGATCGCCAATTTTGAAGTGACGGAGAAAATGCTCCAGCACTTTATCCGCAAAGCGCACAACGGCAAATCATGGGTGCGTCCGCGCGTCGTCATCGGAATTCCTTCGGAAATCACGCAGGTCGAACGCCGCGCGGTCGAAGATTCGGCGTATCGCGCCAAAGCGTCGGAAGTTTATCTGGTCGAAGAAGCAATGGCGGCGGCAATCGGCGCAGGACTTCCGATCACCGAACCGCATGGAAATATGGTCGTTGACATCGGCGGCGGCACGACCGATATTGCTGTCATTTCGCTTTCGGGCATCGTCTATTCGCGCGCCGTGCGTATCGCCGGAAACGAGATGGACGAAGCAATCACGCAGTTTATCAAGCGAAAATACAATTTATTGATCGGTGAACGCACTTCGGAAGCGATCAAGATCGCACTCGGTTCGGCATTCCCGCTCGAAGAACCACTCTCGATGGAAGTTCGCGGGCGCAACCTGATCGAAGGGATTCCGAAAACGATCACGATCACCGACGAGGAGATCCGCGAAGCTCTCTCCGATTCCGTCGCAACCATTATTAATGCCGTTCGCGTTGCGTTGGAACGCACACCGCCCGAACTTTCCGCCGATATTGTCGAACGCGGAATCGTACTGACCGGCGGCGGCGCACTTTTGAAAAATCTCGATAAACGCCTGACGATTGAAACGGGTTTGCCGGTTGTTTTATCAGACGATCCGCTTTCATCGGTCGTTCTCGGAACGGGCAAAATGCTTTCGGATTTTGAACTCTTAAAACGCGTAAAATGGGATAATTCGTTGATGACGGGAAGCTAAACATTATCATTTAACATTAAACATTTATCTGTAAATTGAAATTGATGTTAAATGATAAATGATAAATGATAAATGATTGAGCGTAGTCAAAAAGAAGTCTGGAAATTAACGCCGTGGATAATGGTTGCACTGCTTTTGGGTAACTTTGTTCTGATGGCGTATGATGCACGGCAAACCGAGTCAAATCAAAGAGTTATCAGAGTTTGGGGGCAAACGGTCGCCGATTTTGTGCAATCGCCCGTAACTTCAGTCAGTTCCGGTGTAACGGGTTATTTTCGTTCGATTTCTTCGATGCGGACCGCCCAAAATGAAAGAGAAGTTTTGCAGCAGCGCGTTCAGGAACTGGAAGTTCAAATCCAAACCACAAAAAGTTTGCAAGAAGCAAATCAACGGCTCAAATCGCTCCTCGAACTAAAAGAACAATCCGAATACAAAATTCTTCCGGCACAAATCATCGGACGCGATGCTTCGGTCTGGTTCAGCACTTCGATCATCAATCGCGGAAGTCTTGACGGCGTAAAATTGAATATGCCGATTGTCACCAACGGCGGACTCGTCGGCAGAGTTACGGCGGTTAGCCCTCTGACGGCACAGATTGATTTAATAACCAAAGATAAAGCCGGTGTCGGTGCGGTGATTGGTGAACTTGATTCGTCAAACACGCTCGGCGTAATCAGCGGTTCGGGCAAAAAAGATTTACTGGAAATGGGTTATGTGCCGGGCAGTATCGAAGTTGAGGTCGGTGAAATTGTTTATACGACCGGACAGGACGGCATCTATCCGGCGGGTTTGAAATTGGGCGAAGTTATCGAAGTTCGCGCCGGATCGGCAACCGTTCCGCAGCAGATTTTTGTAAAACCGAGTGCGGGACTTTCTTCAATGCAGGAAGTCGCCGTGCTTTTATACGAACCGCCGAAACGTCCGAAATACGAAGAAACTTTGCCCAATGCCGTTAAAGATAAATAAGTTTCAAGTTCCAAGTTTCAGATTTCAAGTTTTTTGGGAATTTTTGAAATTTAACAAATAGTCGGCAGTAAATAAAAGAGAAAAAAAACTTTAACCGCAAGAAAACTTGAAATTTTCGGAATTTGGAACTTGAAACTTTTTTGAATGGAACAGGTAAAAATCACAGTCGCGTTAATTATTGCTGTAATGCTTCAGTGGACACTTCGCAATGTCGCTGAGCCATTTGCCTATATTGATTTTCCTCTGATTATCGTTGTTTATGCGGCTCTCAAACGCAGTTCGATCAAAACGCTTTTTTACGCGACGGCATCGGGCATCGCCGTTGACGCTCTCAGCGGCGGACTTCTCGGCGCAAACGGATTTTCTAAAACATTAGTTGCTTTTATCATTTTAGAGATTGTCCGGCGCGTCTATTTGGACAACCTTTTGTTACAGATTCCCGTCTTAGCAGGTGCTTGTTTGCTGGATGATTTGATTTATTACGGGATGCACCGAATGATGGGGCAAATACCGCCTGCACCACTTATTACAACAATGGCATATACGGTTATCGGAACGACAATTATCGGAACTGTTATCTATTTGATTTTAGACAGTTTTTTCTCGGAAAGCAGATTGCGAAAAAAACGCGAAATCTTTGCACCGCGCCGGCAAACCCGCCGACGCAATCCGATTCGGTTGGGAAGAAAAAACTAATACACCTTTCATATTTTAACAATTAAAGCACTATGAAAATAAACGATTACGCACAAAATTTAAACGTCAGAATCGGCACAATTCAAGTTGTCGCTTTTATTTTGCTGGCTTTGTTGGGTGTTCGGCTATATTATTTGCAAGTCGTCAAAGGCGAGTATTACGAGAAAAAAGCCGAAAATCAACGGATTCGATATATTCCGATTCCCGCACCGCGCGGCGCGATTTTCGACCGCAATGGTAAGATTCTGGTAGATTCGCGCCCGACCTATAACGTCACGCTTTCCAACGAAATCAAAAAAATAGACATCAGCGACCGTATCGAAGATTATGCGCGCGGTTTGAATATGGAAGTCCAATTTTTGACCGAGCGGTTGAATTTGATCCGAAAACAGCCCGGTTTTGAAACAATGGTTTTGAAAGATAATGCGACGATTCAAGACATCAGTTGGGTCGAAGCTCATTCTTTGGAATATCCCGAAATCCGCATCGAACTCCAACCGCAGAGATATTATCCGCACAAGGAAACGCTGGCGCACGTTCTCGGTTATGTCGGTGAGATCAGCCCGAAACAATTGGAAAATCCTGAAACGCGGGAAAAAGGTTTCCGTCCGGGCGATATTATCGGCAAAGGCGGACTCGAACAGCATTATGACGAATTCTTGCGCGGAAAACCGGGTTATCGCAAGGTTATTGTTGACTCTCGCGGGCGTGTGCAGAACGAGATTGAACGAATCGAACCGCAAGCCGGACAAGACCTTCTGTCAACAATTGACCTTGATCTACAGCTTGCCGCCGAAGAACAGCTTGCCAATTCCAAAACGAAACGCGGAACGATTATGGCGATGGACCCGAACAACGGCGAGATTCTCGTGATGGCTTCCGCGCCGTCTTTCGATCCGAATGCTTTTGTCATGCGAAGCGCAACGCCTGAAGGACGCAAGGAAATCGCTAAATATTATTTAGATGAAGAAAGACCGCTCTTAAATCGCGCCATTCAGGGACGTTATCATCCGGGTTCGACCTGGAAAATTCCGGAATCGGTCGCCGGTTTGCAGCAAGGTGCGATTACGGTTGCTCATTCAAATCTGGCGTGCGGCGGCGGTATCACAATCGGAAATAAATTTACGCGCTGTATGGGTAGCCACGGCTCGCCGCCGCTCAGCTACGCTATTACCAAATCGTGCGACGGTTATTATTATCGTCTGGCGCTGAAGATGACTATCGCCGGCTTAATCGA
>JBGTIH010000112.1:0-4415 GCA_041745765.1 Pyrinomonadaceae bacterium
GAAGATGAAGTGATGAAACCCGGAACATATAAAGTTCGCCGTTCGCCTTGGGCTGAAAAACTAAAAAATACGAATAAGGTAAAAGTTTCGATGTATTTAGATGAAGTCGTCGTCGAATATTTCCGCGCCAGAGCCGAATCGCCGAACGCCGCGCCGTATCAAACGCAGATCAACAACGAACTGCGCCGCGTGATGGAAAACGATTCGCGCGAAGTTCAAAGCATCGAAAACGATATTTTGAACAACGAAGAATTTCTGCGGGCTTTGAAGGAAAAACTCGAAACGGTTTAGGTAAAATGAACACTCAAATAATTGTAAAAAGGTATCTGTATGAAGAACCGTATCATACTCAACTTGAATTTATTGTTTCAAATGGAGTTTTTAGTGGAAGAACAGACATTTATTGTAATGTTGAAGATTTAAAAGAAATCGGAAAATCGCTTCAAAACTTCCCAATAAAAATTGATGACGAATATATTTACGAGTATGGTTCGGAAAAAGCAGAAGATAGAAATTACAGACATTTTTGGTTGAAGGTTTACACAGTTGATTCATTAGGTCATTGTGCGATTCAATTTAACATCAATAATAATACTGTAAAACCTGAAGAAGGTATTTGTCGGTTTTCGATACTTGCGGAAGCATCAGCAGTAAATAATCTAGGAAAATTGTTTGAAAAGTTTTCTGAACTGAAACATTTAGAATTCAGATGGTCGCCAAATGAATTTGAAATTTTTGAAACTCATCAAATAGAAAATAAAATATGGCAGACTTATCAACAAATTCCGCGGAAATAAAATCGCTGAATTCCTTTTGGCTGGCAACAATTTCGCCGACTAATTTGTGTTAAAATATGCCTTGAGAAGTAAAAGATATGAGCAAAACAATTGAAGCGGTAATAGATATACAAGGACGGGTTTCGCTAAAAGAGAAATTGAAACCCGGAAAAGTTCGACGGGCTTTGCTGACGATTTTGGATGATGAAATTGTTGAAAACGAGGAATCAATGGTCGGATCGGTCGAAATAATTGATGATGATTTGGAAAGCGGAAGCCGTGAAATCGCCGATCTTTTTACAAAATCTTTGGAAAAGACTGAGGAAGATTTGTAATGTATGTAACGGACACTCACCCGATTGTTTGGTATTTCAATGGCAAACACTCTTCGCTCTCGCAAAAAGTCCGGTCGGCGTTTCAAAAGGCTGAAAATGCAGAAGTTGTTATTTATATTCCGTCGGTCGTATTTTGGGAAATCGCCCTTTTAGAAAAACGCGGGCGGATAGTTTTAAAGGACGGTTTTGAAAAATGGTCGCGTAAGATTTTGACCAAAAGTGGGTTTGCATTCGCGCATCTGGAAACCGAAATTATTGCAAAATCGGTCGGCTATAATTTCAACGAAGACCCGTTTGACGCGGCGATAGTCGCAACTGCGGTTGAATTTGCAGTTCCGCTGATAACGAAAGATGTCGCGATCAGCGAATCGAATTTGGTCGAGATCCTTTGGTAAAAAAATATGGCAGACTTATCAATAAATTTCGCGGGAATCAAATCGCCGAATCCGTTCTGGTTGGCGAGCGCGCCGCCGACGAATATGGGTTCGATGGTCGAACGGGCGTTTGACGCGGGTTGGGGCGGCGCGGTTTGGAAGACGCTGGGCGAGCCGATCGTTAATGTCTCGTCGCGGCTGGCTTCGATTGACAGCGGGGCGCTGCGGATGATCGGCTTGAATAATATCGAACTGATTACCGACCGTTCGCTTGAAATTAATCTCAGGGAAATTTACGAGTGCAAAAAGAAATATCCCGATAATGCGGTGATCATTTCCCTGATGGTCGAATCAAAACGCGAGGCGTGGCACGAGATCGTCAAGCGTTCGCAGGACACGGGCGCGGATGGATTTGAACTGAATTTCGGCTGTCCGCACGGAATGAGCGAGCGCGGAATGGGTTCGGCGATGGGACAGGTTCCCGAATACACTTGTATGGTTACGGAATGGGTCAAGGAAGTTTCCGATCTGCCTGTAATAGTAAAACTTACGCCGAATGTCGCGCATATCCTGCCGCCCGGACGCGCGGCGCAGAAAGGCGGTGCGGACGCGGTTTCTTTGATAAATACGATAAATTCCGTGATGGGCGTTGATCTCGATACGTTGATACCATACCCGAACGTCAATGGACAGGCAGCGCACGGCGGTTATTGCGGAACTGCGGTTAAGCCGATCGCGCTTAATATGGTTTCGGAATTAGCAAGAGATTCAGAGTTTAACATTCCGATTTCCGGCATCGGCGGCATCAATACGTGGCGCGATGCGGTCGAATTTCTGCTTTTAGGCGCGGGAAATGTGCAGGTTTGCACCGCTGTTATGCACTACGGTTATCGCATCGTCGAGGATATGATCGACGGTCTGAACAATTATCTGGACGAAAAAGGTTTTGCGTCCGTTACTGATATTGTCGGAAAATCCGTGAGCCGCGTAACCGATTGGGGAAATTTAGACTTAAATTACAAGGTTGTCGCGCGTGTCAATAACGAGCATTGTATCAAGTGCAATTTGTGTTATGTTGCGTGCGAAGACGGCGCGCATCAATGTTTCGATTTTGATGAAAATAAATTTCCGGTCGTTGACGAACCGGAATGCGTCGGCTGTAATTTATGCGCTCTTGTTTGCCCGAGTCCGGGCGCGATTTCGATGGTCAGGCTTGATGACGGAAGCAATCCGCAAAGCTGGAAACAGCGGATGGGCGGTTAAGAAATTTTTTAACGCAAAGACGCGACGGCGCAAAGACGCAAAGTTTTTAATAAAGGGCAAGCGGCAAAACTTCTCAAAATGAAACGCACAGCCCTCGTCGAAAAAATTTAACGTCTGCAAATCGAAGATGATATTTCTGACGAAGACGAATCCATTTTCGCGGCAAAGTTAAAACGAAAATTCCTTTCTTTCCTTAAAACACGAAAAAGCCTGATAAATCAGGCTTTAGGTGATTTTCTTGAGATAGAAAAAAGTGTTTATTTTCTAAGCATAAAAACTTGCGTAAAATAGTAAGTTTTTCCATCGGGAGCGATGGCTATGCCGACACCTGCTTCTTTCCATTTGTTGCTCAGAAGATTTTCGCGGTGTGTTGCCGACTGCATCCAGCGCAAAACGGCATATTCGACCGGATTTTCATAACCGCGATTGTAGGCGATGTTTTCACCGATTCTTCGCCAATTTTTCAGACCTAAAGAATCAGCTCGCTTATCAACCGTCAAACCGTCTAATCCTTGATGGCTGAAAAAGTTGTTGTTTGCCATACTTTGCGAATGAACGCGCGCAATTCTGGCAACTTCATCACTCCAGATTACGGGTTGCAGTCCGTTTTCCATTCTTCTTGTGTTTAATAATTCAAAAGCCTGACGTTCTAACTCCAGAATCGAAACCGTTTTTTTCGCCGGCTTCGGAGTTTCGATTACCGGATTTGCAATATCATTTGAAGAAGCTACAGGTTCAACGTAAATTCTTGGGCGAGTTCTTAGCGTTGAAGCGGTGTTTTCACCGGATATATAAAAATTATTTTTATATTGATTTAACGAGTTGTTCGTTTGGGCAAACGCAATTGTTGTAAAAAGGATAGTTAACGCCAAAACAGAGAGTGTTTTCGCACCATTTAAAATGGAATTGGATGTCATTTATAACCTCACTTCGGAAATCTGACCATCTCAAATTTCTTTGAGATTCACGATTTTGCGTCGCCGCATCACTACGGAGTTGCCATTGTCGGTCAAGGTTTTTTCTAATTTTAATCTCGGCAAAACTCTCTAACGGAGTTTTTACCTACTTACATAATACACTTAAACTAATTGAATTTCCACAAAATTATTAAAAATTGTTTAATTATTTTTATAGATGTTTGTGAAGTTTCTTTAAGTTATTCAAAATAAAGAACAAAGAATCTAGTTTTACGAGTGTCAGATTAAAAATCAGCCGCGGATAAATCAGTTAAAACCGTTAAAATCAGAGAAAAAATCTGCGTTCATCCGCGGCTGATTTTCTTGAGTTTCAACTTTCAAAGCTAGTCTGACACGCGTAGAGCTAAAAAATTAATTATGTGAATCAAGAGTAGAAATGAGTCGGTTTTTATTCTTTCAGCCTGTTTTAACAGGCTTTCGTGCGTCCGCGCACGTTTTAGCCGCGTCCATTTATGGCGCGGAACGATCTGTTTTTAATTCCGAAAGGGCGTTTTAACGTCCTTTTTCCGCTTTAGCAATTTAACGGTTCGGCTCAAGCCGTTAGAAAGGACGTTAAAACGCCCTTTTGTGAAATTTGCCGAACCGACCCGCGCCATAAATGACGCGGCTAAATGCCGCGAAGCGCGGAAAGCCTGTTGAAACAGGCTAAAAATCCAACGGTGAATTCACATTTCTACTCTTGATTCGCAT
>JBGTIH010000113.1:0-14892 GCA_041745765.1 Pyrinomonadaceae bacterium
CGTTAAAACGCCCTTTCAGTATTAAAACAGATCGTTCCGCGCCATAAATGGACGCGGCTAAAACGTGCGCGGACGCACGAAAGCCTGTTAAAACAGGCTGAAAGAATGAAAACCGTCTGGTATTCTACTCTTGATTCACATAAAATTGATAATTGATAATGATTTTGTTTGAAATTATTGGAATTGTTTAAACAGATCATAAGTTATCGGAATTAACAAATATCAATTATCAATTATTCATTAAAACGTGTATGATTCTGCCGAAAATTTATCCGATAACCGATACGCATATTACAAAGCTTTCGCACGCGGAACAAGTGAAAATCCTGATCGAAGGCGGCGCGAAATTTATTCAGCTGCGTGAAAAGCACGCTTCGCCGAAAGAGTTTTATATTCAAGTTGAAGCAGCAATTAAATTTGCCCGAAAAACCGACGCAAAAATCATTATTAACGACCGCGTTGATATTGCGCTTGCCTTAAAAGCCGACGGTGTTCATCTCGGTCAAGACGATCTGCCGCCCGAAAAAGCGCGGAAAATCTTAGGCAAAAAAGCAATTATCGGTTTTTCTACACACAGCGTCGAACAGGCTTTTGAAGCCGCAAAACTTCCCATAGATTATATTGCCGTCGGTCCGGTTTTTGCCACGAAAACCAAGGAAAATCCTGATAAAGCCGTCAGAATCGAAGGCGTAAAACGCGTTAGAAAAGCAATCGGAAATTTCCCTCTCGTCGCTATCGGCGGCATAAATTCCGGTAATTTCCGCGAAATTTTTGCAAATGGCGCAAACTCTCTGGCAATCATCAGCGAAATCCTTTCTCCGCCTGAGAAAATTATCGAAAACTTGCATAGATTCTTAAATAAATAACAAAGATGTTAATCATAGTTAAAAAATAACTTGCATTTTAAACATAAAATGCGTAAGAATATAAATGCCCGCACAGTTTGTTGCGGCAGATAAATTTTACACTCAAACCCTTTATGCCTGCCTTTTTAAGAATTTTTTGGGAGTCTAAATCTAACCGATGAGTTTACTTGATGTAGCACCGATTATTGAACAAATGCTCCACATTTCCGACAATGTGAGCGATCTTAATTTCTCGACCGGGCAAAAGCCCCAAGTGGAAATCAGCGGAACGCTCCATTCCGCTACGCCGCTCGGAATTGGGAGATTGACGGGTTTTCAAACCGAGATGATTGCTATGGCAATCGTCCGCGACAATCCTGAAGCCGCCGCCCAATTAGTAAAATACGGAACGGCGGACTTGAGTTACAGTTTGCCTTCAAGATGCCGCTTTCGTGTCAATATTTTTCAGCAACGCGGCACATATTCGATTGTAATGCGCGTAATTCCGTTTGGTGTTCCGAGTTTTGAAGATTTGAATGTGCCGCCGCAGCTCGCTGATATTTGCGAAATTCGCAACGGTTTGGTTTTGGTCACAGGTCCGACAGGTTCTGGAAAAAGTTCAACACTCGCGGCGATAATTGATCGGATCAATAATATCAAAGCCTATCATATTGTAACGATTGAAGATCCGATAGAATTTCTGCACAATCACAAAAAATCCACAATCAATCAGCGCGAAGTCGGTTCGGATACAAAGGATTTCGCCTCGGCTCTGCGGGCGGCTCTGCGTCAGGCTCCGAAAGTCATTCTGGTCGGCGAAATGCGCGATCTGGAAACGGCGGAAATCGCGCTCGAAGCGGCAGAAACAGGACACCTTGTTCTCTCGACTTTGCATACGATTGACGCGTCGAAAACAGTTGACCGCATCATCGGACTTTTCCCGAAAAATGAGGAAAAAATCATTCGCACGCGCCTTGCACAAACATTTCGCTACATTATTTCGCAGCGGCTTATACCGAAAGCTGACGGCAAAGGTCGTTTGGCGGCGGTAGAGATTTTGAAATCGAATCCAAGAACCCGCGAATATATCGAAAAAGGCGAAGGCGACGGCAAAACTCTGCTTGATGCGATGGTTGACGGTGAACTCGATGGAATGCAGGATTTCGACACCGTTATCCGCAAACTGATTGAGAAAGAAATGATTAGTTTAGAAGACGGTCTTTCATTTTCAACCAATAAAAACAACTTGCTGCTCCAGCTCAAAGGACTTTCATCAACCGAAGATTATGCAAATTCCGGTCAAAATGCGGCTCAGGCAACACCGGTTATGCCGCCGACACCGCTAAAAACACCGAATTCAGTTCTCGATATGATCGAATAAATCTTTAAGTTCAAGGTTCAAACTTTCAGATTTCAAGTTATGTAATTTCATTCTGAAACTTTAAACCTTGAACTCGAAACTTAAAACTATGATAATACGCTGCGACAATTGCTCTGTTTCTTTACAACTTGATGAAGCGAAAATTCCGAGCGGGAATTTTACGGTTCGCTGTCCGCGCTGTCAAAATATGATTCGCGTTCAATCAGGCACAAAAGGTGCGGGTTCTTCGACCGTTCAACAACTTGAAACGACCGCGCCCGCGCCTGCGTTGAGTGATAATGCTCAGGAATTCTCAGCGAAAGAGTCGGAATTTCAAATAAATAATGCCCTTCGTTCCCTGCTTTCCGCTCTGCAAACCGAAAATAAAGTTTTGGCGACCGATGACGATGACGACATCAAACCGCGCCGCGTTTTGTTGTGTTTGGGACAGCATCAAGAGTTAGTTTCTAAAACTCTGGTCGCTTCCGGATATAAAGTTTATATGGCGCAAACTCCGGCACAGGCAAACGAAAGATTGCGGGAGGGAAAGACCGAAATAATTATAGTTTCGCCCGATTTCGCGGCGGAATTCGGCGGCGGAACGATTTTGCAGCAAAAGGTCAATAAAATGCACTCATCGGAAAGACGGCGTTTGTATCTCGTTTCACTCGAAGACGGTGGCGCAACGCTCAATGCTCACGAGGCATTTTTGCGAAATTTGAATTTAATCGTCAACACCGACGACATCAATCAATTACCGATGATTTTGCATAGGGCTTTGCGCGATTATAACGATTTATATCATTATTTTAATAAAGCATCCGCTTTAGAACCTATCTAAAATTTGAGGATCAAAAAGTGAACTCGCCTATGGATTAAAACGCAGGCAATTAATCTTTTAAGACTCTTAAAATTTCCGCCACGCTCCACGCTTGAGCAAAACAGCCGCGCGGGTGATGCGGCGCATTGCCATCGAAAATTTCGGAAATTTGACCAATTCCGGCATCATTCAGGTTATTTTTCAAATGTTCTAAAATTTCTTTAACTCGCGCATCGGCTTTGTGTCCGTTCGGGTGAACTTTTCGGTAAGCATCAACAAATCCGCCGATCAGCCAACCCCAGACTGTGCCTTGATGATAAGCGGAATCTCGTTCATAAGGTGAACCGGAGTAGATTGGACAGTATTTTTCGTCATTCGGTGAAAGCGAACGAAGACCGAACGGTGTGAGCAATTCGTTTTCGACTTTTTCAACGATTTTTCGTGCTTGCCCGATGTTCAGCATTGTGTGCGGAAGACTGACGGCAAAAATCTGATTCGGTCTGACGCTTGCGTCTTTATTGCCGTTTTTTACAACATCGAAAAGACATTCTTCCGCTTCATTCCAGAAAACTTTATTGAAACTTTCTTTAGCAACATCGGCAGTTGCTCTATATTGTGCCGCGCCGTCTTCGTCGCCGAATTTTTCGGCAAAATCCGCCATAATGCACAGCGCGTTATACCAGAGTGCCTGAATTTCAACGGGTTTGCCGATGCGCGGCGTGAAAACTTCGTCGTTGTATTTCGCATCCATCCAGGTCAATTGCCAACCCTCTTCGCCCGCGTATAGCAAACCGTCGGTATCAACGTGAATATTAAAGCGCGTGCCTTTCAGATGCCAGACGATTATTTCGACGAGTTTTCCGTAAATTTCGCTTTTGATAAACTCGAAATCACCGGTTTTTTCGGCGTAGGCGCGAACTGCTTCAAAATACCAGAGCGTTGCGTCAACCGTGTTATACTCGGCTTCATCACCGACATCGGGAAAGCGATTCGGTAGCATTCCTTCAGAAATATGCCTGGAAAATTCCAGTAAAATACTCCTTGCAACTTCGGCACGATTGGTCGCCAGCGTCAAACCATTTAAAGCGATCATCGTGTCGCGTCCCCAATCGGAAAACCACGGATAACCGGCAATTATCGTTTTGCCTTCGCCGCGTGAGACAATAAATTGATCCGCTGCAAGAACTAATTGTCTGGCAAAATCATCGTCTGCGCCGGCATCTTTTATCAAATTTTCGCGCCGCTTGATTTCGCCTTTTTCAATTTTTTCAACAGCGGAAATACTCTGTTTTTCAGTTGAAACAATAACGATTGCTGTGTCATTAAAGTCAAATTTCAGCTTAAACGGCTGGAAAAGGTCTTCCGAGAAATCAAAACCGCGCTGTTTCTCGATTTCATACTCGAAATTGCGATACCAGTAACCGGTTTTTTCAACTTCGGCAGCGTTGTGATTTAAGAAAAGTTCCGGCAAATCGTTGATCGGCTGAATTGAAACGCAGTCATTTTCCGCCGTAAATTCCATATTTATTTCGTGCGATTCGCGCTGAAGTGCGTGATAATCAACAAACGAGAAAAGCGGTTTCAGTTCGAGGGAAATTTCCGCTTGCCGCCCGCCGGTTACCGACCATTGACAAACTGTTGTATTTTGCCCGTCAACCATAAAAATCTTCTTTTCAATTTTGATTCCTTCGACTTCAAAAGTCCAAACCGGAAACGGATCAAGTCGAAAATTTTTGAGAAAAATATAGCCGTCCGGATGAACTCTGAGCGGATATTGATTTGATGAAAGTTCAAATTTTCGATCATCTAAGATCAAAGTTTCTTCAAACTTTGAAAGCATCGTTACGCGACCGAGCGGCGGTTTGATGGCGGCGGTTAAAAGTCCGTGATAACGGCTTGTGTTCGCTCCCGCAACGGTCGAAGCGGCAAAACCGCCGATGCCGTTTGTTTCGAGCCATTCACGTGTTGATGATTCCTGAAAATTGGTGCAGATTTCTTTATCGAAATTTATCATTTTGCAAAGTTTTTTCCTTGAACAGTTTTGCTATTGAAAACTTTAACGTAACAATTTGATAATACAAAACGGAAACATCAATTTTAAGTCGGCAAAATTAAAATTTAAAGGCTTAAAAGCTGAAGATGTGAAACAACGGATTAACACAAATTTACTCAGATTTTTTGAATACCAATTCTTGAATGAATTTAAAAATCTGTGATAATCCGCGTTAATCCGTTGTTAAAAAACTTTTTTTGAACTCTTTTTACAGGGCTTGATAACAAATCACTGCGCCGAGGCAAGCGATAATGAATGAACTGAAAACAGGCAAGGTTTTGATAATCGGATGAGTAGCGAGCGATCTGTTTTCAAAAAATCTGCCGATGTAGAGAAAAATCAAACCGACGCAGGTCAAAGTTGCTGCCAGACCGATGCTGAACATTATCGTCAAAATTAATCCGTAACCGATACGGTTGAGCGAAATTGCCGAAAGCATTAAAACGAGAGCCGACGGGCAAGGCAGCAAACCGCCGGAAACACCGAGCGCGAGCAGATTTTTCCATGAAACTTTTTCGGGCGGCAGATGCGTATGAGTCGAACCGCCGTGCGTGTGCGTCAAAGCGTCGTGTGGGGGCGTTTGATCTTCGGGTTCAACGTGGATTGCATCGTGATGATGCGCATCGCTTTTATAACCTAAAGCGATCAGCAGACGATCTTTGAAAAGCGTCAAACCGATAAATAAAACGAGCAGACCGGAAAAGAAAGTTAAAAAAGGCATCAGGCGTTCGGGCAAGATGTAATTCGAGGCGAAAAGCGTAAGAAGTCCGATGATAAAAACGCCGAGCGTGTGCGTTACGGTAACGGTCATTCCGAGAAAAATCGCGTGTTTCGGTGTTCCTTTCGAGCCGACCAGATACGCACCGACAACCGCTTTTCCGTGTCCGGGCGACATCGCGTGCATTGCGCCCAAACCGAAAGCGAGAAAAAGTCCGAATAAAATAATCGTCGGCGTGATTTCCGGCACGGCAATCAATTCGGCGAATCTGTCTTTTTGGGTGGCAACCGTAATATGCCCGTCGCGGTTTTGCAAAACCGCCGCGCCTTCGGGAATTTCGGCGGAAGTAAATGAAAATTCCGCCGTTCGCTCGTTCAAAGGCGCGTTCAGAGTTTCCTGCGGATAAGCATTTAATTCGTTGGAAATTCCGCTGCCGAAAGCGTTGCTATCGAAAATGTTTATCCCCGAAACTCGTCCGACGACGATTTCGTTCCAACCGATTCTTTCAAGATAATTTTTGTTTTCAAATTTTAACCGGTGAACATTTTTGAGATTTTCGAGCGATAAAACGCCGGTCAAAAACCATTCGACGCGGAGCGTTTTGAGGTTTCCGTCGCCTTCGCGCAGAGAGATGTTTTTCTCGGTCAAACGCAGATTTATCGTTTGCCCGTTAACCGAAAGCAGCAAATTATTTAAATAATCCGGCGTGATTTTTTCTAAATATGCGCTGAGTTCCGCCTCGGAAAGCGAACCGTTTTTGTCCGTATCAATGTTTTGCGATTCCTGAAAGGTCGGAATTTCCGCCAGATCCAAAAATTGGCGAAGCCGCACCGCACTAGAATCAACCTCAACCCCCGTGTATTGATTGATACTAAAATTCCCTAACGGATGCGCCTCCGCCAAACCGGAGAAGACGAAAATTAAAATAACTGTTGTCAGACAAAATATCATTCGCATATTTTTATAAACCGGATTTAAATGTACCGCCGGCGTCCCGCTGCCACTTTAATATTGAATTCAACTTGTGAGCGAGACGCTCACAAGACAGCCGCCGGGACGGACGGCGGTACACGTTTTTAAATATCTGCCAACGCCGTTTTCGCTTTTTCGGCTTCTAAAATGTCGAAATTCGGGCTTAATTCCAGAGCCTTTTGCAAAAATCCCCGTGCAGCTTTTTTATTTCCTAATTCTTTTTCAATCATTCCGGCGTGATAAAAAATCTGTGCGTCCTTTGTTTTCAGGCGCATCGCTTCGTTAATAATTTTCTGAGCTTCGGCAAAGTCGCCTTTTTTATACAGACACCAGGCTAGAATATCCGCCGCGTAAATATCTTGGCGCGTTTCGTATTCTCTCCGGGCGATGGCAAGAGCTTCGTCCGGGTTCTGATCGCGGTCAGCCCAGAGCAGGGCGAGTCTTCTCTGATCTTCGCTGCCCGCGCTTTTTTCGATTATTTCGGCGAGTTCGTATTGTTTGGCGGCTTTTTCCGCGTCGCCTGTTTTCGCGTAAACATCGCCGAGTTGAATAACCGTTTCGGTTAAAGGCACGCGGTCTTGAGCGGTTTGTAAAAATTTGACCGCATTTTCAAAATCGCCGTTCGCGGCGAGTGCCTTCCCTTTTGCCGCGAGAGCGAGATAATAATTCGGAAAAATTTTCAGCGCATCGTCAAACTGTTTTTCGGCTTTATCGTAACTGCCGATCTTGAAAAATTCTTCGCCGAGCCGAACCAGACACCACGCCTGTGCTTCTTTGTCCATAGGATCGGCAATTCGGGCGGCGGTCGTCATCGCTTCGATCGCGCCTTCGCTGTCGCCGTAGAGCGAGCGAACGTGCGAAACTCGCGAATATGAAGCCGTATCGGGACGCAGATCAACCATTTTTTGGACGTTTTTCAAGGCTTCGTCATAATTGCCCAATTCGACATTGGCATCGGTCAAAACGCCGTAGAAAAATGAATCGGTCGGATATTTTTCCTGCAAACTTTTGCCGAGTGCGAGAGCTTCGGAAAAACGATGCAGAGTTAAAAGCAGTGAAGTGTAGATTTTATTTGCCTCAAAATTGTTTTCGTCAATTTCAAGCGCACGTTTTACGGCAGTTTCGGCTTTGTTATTAAGGCTGAAATCGCCAGTTTCACGCGCTCGCTTAATATATGCAACTGCAAGTTTGTTAAATCCCAGTGCCGCGTCCGGCATTTTTTCGATCAATTCCTGTGCGACACGAATTTCGTCTGTTTCGGCATTTGAGATTAAAGTGTTTTCGATACTTTCCGCTTGCGAAACTTCTCCTTTGAAGCAGGAAGTTGTCAAAAAAACGGCAAATAATAAAAGACTCAACGATGTTAATTTGACAAATTTATTCATAACTTTGTTCATAATTTTATTTAATTCAAAGACAGCGGCGACATCCCTGATTTTGAAAGGGGATTTCACGGCTGAAGCCGCTGTCTTTGAACATTTTAAGCCGGCAAATTATTTAAAGAATAAGCCGTTTTCATTAACCACAGGAATTTCTGATGTATCACGTCTGTTTTCGGTTAATTGCTGATTTGAGGTGCGCGGCTGATTTCCTTGATTCGGCGGAAGCAGATAAGGAAATCTTTGAAGAAGCGGACCTTCCGGATTTGAACTCACACCGTCGCCGAGCATATTGTTCGGCGGAACATTGGTTGCCGGCGTAAAGGGAGTTCCACCCGCCATAGCGCGAAGTGCAATGTCAACCACATCATCATGCGGTCGGCGACCGTTAGGAAAACCGGCAACGTCGCCACCAAGTAAGCCTAAGCGATTGATACTGGCAATCGGTGTAATCGGGAGTGCCACATTAAGCCGCAGATATTCGTGCGGAATACCGTCGGACAAAAATGTCGTGTAACCGGGACCGGTAATCGCATTTTCGGGAATTCCGGTCGCAAAAATCGCCACTAAATCATTACGCGGCGGCGGCGGAACATTGATGCCGAAAACGATATTCATCAAACGCGCAAGTTCCGGATCAAGAACAAAAGGTGCGGCAATCGCATCGTTTTCGGGTGAAAGCGAATTAAACGCATCTTTTAATTTAAGCGGAATGACGACTTCATTAACCAGCGGATTGCCGAGGCGCGAAATTTGCCGCCACGCGCCTTCTGCGCCGCGCGTTCCGTCAGCATTGATAACTCTAGTCGAACGGCGGCTGGCAGTTGCCCAAACACCGATGACTGCATCAGGCGCGGTCGAACTTGCTGGAATCGCCCGTGATCTGGTTAATTCCTGAATCGGAACTTCGATAGCGATGGTGCTGATATTGTAGCCTTTCGTCGTATCAATTCCGCCGCTTGCGCCGATTGAACGCAGATTTAAGGCATCAAACGTGCCGCCGAGATCAATATAAAAATACTCGTCGCGCTGTCCGGCAAAAACCTTGCCGCCGCTCGGCAGCGGATAAACCGCCGGTTGTCCGAGATTTTGTTCGTAATTCGGCGTTACGCGCGGACCGATATTGCTCGGCGGGGTAATAAATCCGCCGCCGAGAACTGTTCCGCGTCTGCCGGAACGAGTATCAACGCGTGTTACCGAATAGGTCTGCGGCATATTGTAATCAGGATCGGTCAAAGAATTTATGACCGCATCTTCATTAACCGTTGACATTCCGAGAACGGTATCGCCGTTGACGATGCGTGTTGTAAATTGAAACTGATATATAATGTCTGGGCGTCCGTCGCCTGTATTGTCAATTTTGATTTCGTAAAGAACGGTATCATCAAAACGAAAATACTGCGGTCCGCCCGAAGGCTCTTGAAGCGGAATATAATTGGCGATCAAGGTAACGAATCCTTCGCGTCCGGGTTCGACACTGCGAAAAGCGTAAGTGTCAGTATTATCGGCAAATCTGTCCATACTGATGAGCGGTGCTTCAGCGTGGCTTGCCGCCATTGCCGGAATTGTATTTAATCCGACACATAAAGTTAAAACAATGAAAATGCGAGCCATTTTCAAACTTTTTTCATAAAAAACTTTTTTCATATAAATTCTCCTTTCTAAAAAAGAATGCGATTCGGCTTGACGGTTTGAAATTGATTTTCAAACCGTCAACCTGAATCGGACATTTGACTAATGAGTGTCGTAATTAGCTATCGGATAATCGCCGGGCTGACCGAATTGCCTCTGTATAACTGTTCCGCTCGGAAGTAGAAATACATAGAAAATGCCGTTGACCGGATCATAAGTTGAAATATCCGTTCTGCCGTCGCCGTTGTAGTCGTTTTGTGTAGTAAGCTGCGGTTTCGTGCCGAATTGGACGATGTTCGCCGTATTATCCGAACTTCGCAGAATATACCAGGTGTAAGGCGTGCCGGTGCGAACAACCGCCAAATCGGTTTTGCCGTCGCCGTCATAATCGCCCGGAACAACTAAATCGCTACCTAAACCCCATTGAACAGCCTTAAATCCAGCAGTGCTTTGTTGGATAAAAAACACGCCTTTTCCGCTTGCTTCATTGCGGAAAACCGCCAGATCGAAGCGTCCGTCGCCGTCATAATCACCAGGCGCGACAAAATCCGTATCCAGACCGAATTGTTCGATGCGGGCTGTTCCGGTCAGACTTTGCAAGATAAACCAAACTATCTTACCGCCCGTGCGCCGTGCTACTGCAATATCGGCTTTTCCGTCGCCGTCATAATCACGGGCAACGGGTTCATCGCCGTCAAGTCCGAAGCGTGTAATTTGAACCGTTCCGTCCGAACTGCGAAGAATATACCAATTTCCTTCAGTCCGGCGATAAACGGCAATATCCGTAATTCCGTCGCCGTCATAGTCGGCGGGCGCTAAAATATCAATATCGGAAATACCGAATCTGATATCCTGCGTTTGTCCGTCGGGACGCAAAATATACCAGGTGCTGTTGCTCGGACGGAAAGTAGCGAAATTCGCCAGACCGTTACCGTCAAAATCAAGACGATTGACGCTTGATGCAAATCCGACCGCTAAACCGATAATCGGGAAATTTGTTCCGATCGGTGCGATAAAGGCGGCGGCTCCGGTTGATAAATTTACTTCATACAAACCCGATCTTCCTGCCGGACTTCCACCGATTGAAAGTTCCAGAGCGGCAAGTCCGCGATTGCTGCCGCGAACAATATCGAAACCGGCATTTGCCGTCGTATTCCATGTCAAACTGCCGACTGTATTGAGCGTTCCGTCATTAGGCGGAACCTGGGTAACGAGAATATCGAGATTTGAGTCAATATTATAAAGCGTTGTCGAAGTTGCTCCGGCAAAACTGTTGGTATAGCCGGAAGCGACTATATTCGGGTTTTGTCCGGCATTCGGATCGCCGGGCGCATACGCCAGAGTTCCGTCATTTATCGTTACACCGTTATTCGGATTGATTCGCCGATTTTGATCTTCGTTGTTGACGAGGCGTATCCGGTCAGGTACCGGATTAAAATCCATTCCGAAGTTAGTTCCCGTCGTAATTTGATCCACGGCACCTCTGACAGTTGCCGCGCCGGTGATCGGATTGATTGTATAGATAGTGCGGCTGACGAGTCCGGTCGGATCGCTGCCGTAGGCGTAAAGTTCACCGGTTGCAGGACGAAAATCAATGCCGCGCAGAGTTTCGCCCGAATTTAATCCGGTAACGGTTACGCTGTTTGTGATTACGTTTGAATTTCGTGTGCTGAACTGCACCAATTGATTTGCCGGTCCCAAGCCATACGCCGTTAAACCTTCCGTCGAACCGATTTCAACGGTTACATCCGTAATGTTTTGATTGCCGAGATTGCCGATCAAAGTCGCCGCACCGGTTTGCAAATTAACTGTATAGAATCCTAAAGTTCCACCGACATTGAAAGACGCATAAGCGATATTGCTTGCCGCCGTGTGATCGAATCCGATGACATTTGAAACATTAACGCCGAGCGGACCGATTGTGTTAAGCGTTCCGGCATTCGGCGGATTTTGCGAAACCAGAATATTCAAATTTGAATCAATATTAAAAAGTGTTGTCGAAGTTGAGTTTCCAAAACTGTTCGTATAAGCCGAACCGTTGATGTTCGGTGTTTGTCCGGCGTTCGGATCGCTTGCCGCATAAGCTAAATTGCCGTCAACAAGATTTGATCCGTTATTCGGGTCGGCACGCAGATTTTGTCCCGTATTTGAAACAATCCGAATGCGGTCAGGCACGGGATTGAAATCGAAACCGAAACTCGTGCCGTTCAGAGGCGTGGTCAAAGTGCCGATAAAGGTTGCCGCGCCGGTTTGTTTGTTAATTCGGTAAATCCGGCTGTTGCTGCCGAGTGCATAAAGTTGACCGTTGGCGGGGCGAAAGTCAATGCCTAAAACATTTTCGCCTGCCTGCAATCCGGTGATCGCACCGATTGTTGTTACATTTCCCGGCGTAGTCGCGCCAAACCGTACAAGTTGATTTGAAGAAGTTACGCCGTAAATTGCAGCGGCATTTACTCCCAAAACTCCTGCCAAAAAAAACATTCCGATAAATAAAGACAGAGCTGTAAAGCTGCGCCAATTGATTTTTCGCATCATAAAATTTTAATCCTCCTAAGATTAAATAAAGTAATAAATATCTGGTTTTGAGCCAGACCAGCAACTTGTTTATTAGGGTTCAGAGAGAAAGGGGGGTAACTCTTACAAGCTCTTACAAGTTTTTTGAATCTCTTAATAAAAACAATAAATTTTTTGTCTTACGATTGCTGTGTTCGTCAAAATTGAGAAAGCAGATTCACTTTTGGCAATTTTTTTTGAATTTTTTTTCTTAAATTTCTGAAAGTGCTAATTTTACTTGGTTTTGCTATTGTTAAGTTTTACTCTATTATCGTTATTTTTATTGGAATTGAACTTGTATTATATGGACTCTAACTTAATCAGAAACTTTTCGATCATCGCGCATATTGACCACGGGAAATCAACGCTTGCCGACCGCATACTGCAATTGACGAACGCCGTCAGCGAACGCGATATGGAAGCTCAATTGCTTGATAATATGGATTTGGAACGCGAACGCGGAATCACAATCAAATCGCACGCTGTCCGCCTCGATTACAAAGCAAAAGACGGGAAAGATTACGTGTTAAATTTGATTGACACGCCCGGACACGTTGATTTTTCCTACGAAGTTTCCCGCTCGCTTTCCGCTTGCGAAGGCGCACTGCTCGTCGTTGACGCTTCGCAAGGCGTTGAGGCGCAAACACTTGCCAACACTTATTTGGCAATAGATAACGATCTGGAATTGATTCCTGTCTTGAATAAAATCGATCTGCCGTCTGCCGAACCCGAACGCATTAAAGAACAAATTGAAAACATCATCGGCTTGGACGCGAGCGAAGCGGTCGAAACTTCGGCGAAAACAGGTTTGGGCGTTGACAAAGTTCTGGAAGCGATTGTCGAAAAAATTCCGCCGCCGCAAGGCGATAAAGACGCGCCGCTCAAAGCTCTGATCTTCGACAGTTGGTATGATTCTTATCGCGGCGTGATCGTGCTTTTCCGCGTCATCGAAGGCACGATTAAAAAAGGCACGAAGATAAAATTTTTCAACACCGGACGCGAACATCTGGTCGAAACTCTCGGCGTAAATCGTCCCGCGCCGACACCGATCGGAACTTTAAGCGTCGGCGAAGTCGGATTTTTGACCGCTTCGATCAAAACGGTCGCCGACGTGCAGATCGGCGACACGATCACGGAAGCGGCGCGTCCCGTCGCCGAACCTTTTCCCGGTTTTAAGGAAGTAAAACCGATGGTTTTCGCCGGACTTTATCCGACCGATTCCGCGCAATACGAAGACCTGCGCGACGCGATGGACAAACTTCGCCTCAATGACGCTTCATTTTTCTACGAACCCGAATCTTCGACGGCTTTGGGCTTCGGTTTCCGCTGCGGATTTCTCGGACTTCTGCATATGGAAATCATTCAGGAAAGATTAGAGCGCGAATTTAATCTCGAACTGATCACGACCGCACCCGGCGTGCGTTACCGCGTAACGACAACTGACGGCAAAGTAACCGAAGTTGACTCGCCGTCAAAAATGCCGGAAACAGGCAGAATTGATAAAATCGAAGAGCCTTTTATCGAAGCGACAATTTTAACAAACGATGCTTATTTAGGTGGAATCTTGCCGCTTTTAGACGAAAAACGCGGTGTCCAGAAAAAATTTGAATACATCACGGAAAACCGCGTGATTCTCGTGTATGAATTGCCGCTCAATGAAATTGTGCTTGATTTTTACGACCGTTTGAAATCGGTTTCCAAAGGTTACGCATCTTTGGATTATCATTTTTCCGATTACAAAGAGAGCAATCTCGTCAAACTCGATGTTCTCGTTTCAGGCGAGCCGGTTGATGCGCTTTCGCTGGTTCTTCACCGCAACACCGCCGAAGCCAAAGGCAAACTGGTTACGGCAAAAATGAAGGAACTGATCCCGCGCCAGATGTTCGAAGTCCCGATTCAGGCGGCAATCGGCAGCAAAATCATCGCCCGCGAAACCGTCAAAGCAATGGGCAAAAACGTCACGGCAAAATGCTACGGCGGCGACATTTCCAGAAAAAGAAAACTTCTCGAAAAACAAAAAGAAGGCAAAAAACGCATGAAAAAAGTCGGTCGCGTCGAAATTCCGCAGGAAGCGTTTTTGGCGGTTTTGAAAGTTAATGAAAGTTGATTTACGAAGATTAATGAGAGTTGACTTTAGTGTGCTGATATTGGGCTACTGATCAATGAAAGAGAATGCGGAAAAAATAAATCCTCTCGTTAATGAGGCATTGGGCTGTTTGCAGTCTGGCTATTTCGAGGGAGCATTAAGACGGACTCGGAAATTAGTAATGTCTAATTTTGGAGAGCAAGAATCAATAATTCACATTGAATGGTTGGCGAGAGTTTATCTAGGAGGAAGTAATCTTCCGACTCCTGAACAAACGAAAGCAGCTAGTCAAATTCTCCGGAACTTATCAGGAGGACAAGTACGGCTCTTGCAAAGTCGTTAAAAAGTTGAAAAGACCGATCTTAATTGTTTCAATGTAATTTACAACAATTATTTTGAACAAAAAAGAGGGTCTTTTCGATGATGGATATTAACACAAAACCAAAGTTATTTGAAACAAAAGTATATCAACCG
>JBGTIH010000114.1:0-5929 GCA_041745765.1 Pyrinomonadaceae bacterium
AACACGATGGATTCCAACGACGAAGTTTTAACGCATACGGGCGATAAAATTCAAAAAGGCGATACGCTTTACGACAATCTTTTAGCGCAGGATTACGTCAACCGGGTCGGTCAATCGCTTGTTCCGGCAAGTTCGGATAAACGCTACGGTTTTAAGATTCTGCTCGATCCGATGCCGAGCGCACGTTCGCTTTCGACCGGAACTGTTTATATTTCAACCGGATTGCTTTCGCTGATTGATAACGAAGCGCAGCTTGCTTACGCGCTTTCGCACGAAATCGCTCACGTTGAAAGAGATCATTGGAAAGAAGACGTGATGGTCGCGCAATATATTCAGGAAGAAGTTAAAGATCAGGAACGAAAAGCGGGAATTATCGGTGCGGTCGGCGGCGGTTTGCTTGGAGCGTTCGGCGGCAAAAGCGTGGGCAATGCGCTGAGCGGAGCAATGGTTGGCGCGGCACTATCGCAATTTCTCATCAAACTTATTGACCGCAAAACCTTTATGTGGGCTTTGGCGCAGGAAGACGAAGCCGACAAATTGGCGATGGAATATATGCTCAACCGGAATTACGATGTGCGCGAAGTTCAGACATTTTATGCAACTTTGAAAGAAGCGACCGCTGAAGACCCGCGCATTGCGCTCGAAGAATTTGCCGATTCTCAAAGATCATCGGAAAGAATCAAAATGGTTACTTCGCTCATTGCCGCTACGCCGACAGATCGGCTCAACCGAACCTTAGTCGGCGCAAGCAATATGCGCGGAAATTATTACGGAAAGGATAAAACCGGAAAATCGCTCGGAATTGATCGCAATTCGGCGGTTGTCATCAAAGCCGTGACCAGAAACGAAGCGGCGATGAGCGACGATATAAAATTAAAATTGCAAAACGGCGAAATTCTGGCGGGCGACGGCGAATTTGAAAATATTATGGCGACGCTTAAACGCGACAACGGCGTGATCGCCTTTTATTACGATATGTATAAACTCGCCGAACGAAATCTGAGCGAATCAATCTCGATTCGTTCGGACGATCCGCTCGGCTATTTTTATTACGGGAAGGTCTTGAAATTAACCGCTCGCAAACCCGGCGAAAAAGAAAAAGCGATGCAGCTTTTTACCAGAGCGATTGATCTGGACAAACGCGGCGCGGTTCCGCAATCGAGGCTTTATGTCGCGCTGACCAAAATGAGCGGACGCACGACTAATAACATCAGAGAAATTACGGCTGATTTGAAGCAGTATGTCGTGCTTTATCAACGTCTTAACGGCGGTGCGGTTCCGCCGAATATGGATATGATTTACGATTATATGCAGCAAGCGGGCGAAACGAATTGGAGCGCAGTTCCGGTCGGAAATGTCAAAACCGTAGTGAGTTCGACTTCGGAACAAGCCGTTCCGACAAATGCCGCATCTGTTCAGCAAACACCGACGCAAACGACAACTCCGGCGGCAACTCCAAGAACAGGTCGCCGCCCATAAAAAAACGATTGAGGCTTAAAGATTATGACTTGCCGTGCGCAGCCGCACGGCAAGTCATAAAAGATTTTTTATCGAATTTTACCAATGACCTAACCGATTACCCAAAACTAAAATTATGAAACTCGAATTTCCAAAAATCTTACTTTCGATATTTACATTTTTATTGTTTTCAAATTTAATATTTGCCCAAAATTCGCGCGAGCCGTTTGTTTTGGAATTGCCCGGAACATCTTCAACGCGGTACACTTCTCCGATCATTCGGCTTCCCGCAAAAAGCGTTCCGCAAATCAGATTCCGCATTCTCGAACCTTTCGAGCGTGATATAAAATACGGCGACATCATTATTACAATCAACGGCGAAGGCGCAAATCGCGGTTGTGATAAAACTCGCGATTTGCAAGGTAAGGTCGTTACTTGTTTTGAAAGCGAAGATAGAATGAACGGTTTTGAAATGCCGCCGGGTAAAAACATCATTGAGATCAAAGCCACCAATACTGCCAAACGAGAATTTTATGCTTCGTATGTCGTAATTTTAGGCGATAGAAATGCCGTCGTCGAAAAAAACGATTGGACGAACGGCAAGCCGGAAAAGTTTGCAGGGAAAAAATATGCGGTCGTTGTCGGCGTTTCGGAATATCAATTTACTGATGCGGGGTTAAAAAGTCTGCAATATGCGGACGACGACGCGCAAGCGGTCGCCGATTTTCTGAAAACTCCGGCGGGCGGAGAGTTTTCAAATGCCGATGTTAAACTTTTGCTCAATAAAGACGCGACACTCGGCGCATTGCGGGCAGCTTTGAGCGACATCGGTAAGCGCGCCCGCGCCGGTGATCTGGTTTTTATTTTCATCGCCGGACATGGTGCGCCCGATCCGCTCGCGTCGCAGAATCTATATTTTCTGCTTAACGATTCAAAAGTCGTAGATATGCCTCGTACAGCGTTTCCGATGAATGAATTAAAACTCTTTTTGGACACACAGTTAAAAGCCGAACGAGTTATCACTCTGATTGATACTTGCCACAGCGCGGGCGTTAATCAAAAAACTAAATCAATCGTTTCCGGCAGAGACCTCGTTCAGGAAGGCGATGAAAATAATATTTCCAATTTTTATCTGACAAATCAGCTTTTCAAAGAAACCGGACGCGCAATTTTAACTTCTTCGGATGTCAACGAAGTTTCTCAAGAGTCGGCAAAATGGGGAAATCACGGCGTTTTTACGTGGGCTTTGCTCGAAGGTTTAAAGGGAAAAGCCGATTTAAATAAAGACGGCTTTATAACAACGGGCGAGATTTTCCAATTCACCCGCGCCGCTGTGCAAAAGGAAACCGCCTTTAAACAAAATCCGCGAGCCTTGCCGGGAATAAATACAAATTTAACGCTGGCTTTTGCGGCAAAATAAGAATCAATGGAAAATTGAAAACGGATAATGGAAAATGTCAGAAAACTCATAATCTGTAGCGAGTATATAGTTTACAGGAGTGTTTAAGGTTTTCATAAATATCCTAAACATGTGCTGACTCGCCTAATAATTCAAATAATTATGAAAAAGAATAAATTTATACTATTTCTTTGCCTTTTGATTTTATGCCTTAATATTTCAGCGCAGGATGATGAACCTGCGTCGCGTTCAATCACTTCGCTCGATTTCAAAGCAAAACGAGCGAAAGGCGCGAGCGGAGAGGTTTCGATATCTGTAAAACCTCCGGCAAGAACCGCTAAACGGCGGAAAAATGTTGCGGTCGTCACCAACTCGAAACGCCGATATAATCTGGTAAAAAGTGTAAATACTGCAACAAATGTCGCCAAAAAAACCGCTAAAACTGTTCTGAAAAACGAAGAACTCGGCATAACTTTCTGGCGGTTGCGCCCTTTCAACCGCGATGAAGATGACGACGCGCCGACTTTCAGCGTCATCGTCGGCGAGAAAAGAGAAAATTGGACGGCGGAAAGAGTAAATTCGACGACAAAATTCAAGGTTGGCGACCGCGTACGGTTTACCATCGAATCTTCGCGCACGGGTTTTTTGTATATTGTCAACCGCGAATTTTACGCGGACGGCTCGACGGGCGAAGCGTCGCTTATTTTTCCGACTCTCAGGACACGCGGCGGCGATAACCGCGTCGTCGCGGGAAGTTTGATCGAAATTCCTTCGGCTTCCGATTCCGTGCCGTATTTTACGATCAAACCGCGCCGCGCCGATTACGCCGGCGAAGAGCTTGCCGTAATTATCTCGCCCGTCGAAATGCCGGGCATTGAACTGGGGTTGAGGGCGCAAAAAATTACCCGCGAAAAAGTCGAAAAATGGCTCGAAGATTGGGGCGGAAAGGTTGATATTTACGATGCCGCCGACGGAATCGGAATCGCTTACACGCGGGAAGAATCCGAAGCAGCCAACAGCAATACGAGAGCTTTGACGCAGGAAGAACCGCTTCCGCAGACGATCTATAAAATTAAGGTCAGAGCCGATATGCCGTTTATCGTTCCTTTTCAAATGCAGGCTGTGCCGTAAAAAAAAATAAAAAATGCAAGAAGTCGAAAAAAAACTGGACGGGCGGTATCTCATCCGAAAAGAAATCGGGAGCGGCGGTTTCGGTGCGGTTTATCTGGCGGAAGATACGCGCTTCGGCGGTAATAATCGGGTAGCGATCAAAAAAATCATCAGCACGAACCGGCAGATTACCGATTCTTTTCGGCAGGAAGCCGATCTGCTCTACAATCTGAGCCATCCGAATTTGCCCAAAGTTACGAATTGTTTTCAGGAAGACGGCGCGAGCTTTATCGTCATGGATTATATTACGGGCGAAGATCTAGCCGAAAAGCTCAAAAAAGGCAAGCGTTTTCCCGTCAAAGAAGTTTTGGAAATCGCCGATACGGTTTTGGACGCGCTCGAATATCTGCATTCGGCGGCGATCTTTCACCGCGACATCAAGCCGCACAACATCAAAATTGATGAAACAGGTAAGGTTTTTCTACTCGATTTCGGCACGGCAAAAGGGACTTTTGATGAAGGCGCAATCACGCAGAAACTCGAACAGAGCGTCGTCGGCTACACGCCGTTTTACGCGCCGCTCGAACAGATTTTGCGCGTTGATACCAATTCTTATCTGCTTTTGCAGTCAACCGATTCGCCGCATCTCGATGCTTTTTTGGATATGAAAACCGATGCGCGTAGCGATATTTACAGCTTAGGCGCGACTCTCTATCATCTTTTAACGGGGTTTTCGCCCGAAAAAGCGACCGCGACCGTTCGCGCTCATTTGATCTGGTCGGGAAAACAAGAGCCTCTGCCTGATATTCAAAGTCTGAATCCGCAAATTACCGACGGTTTGGCAAAAATTCTCAAACGCGCGATGGAAATTTTGCCCGCAAGTCGTTTTCAGACGGCAAAGGAATTGCGCGAAGCTCTGAAAAATCAAAGCGAAATGTTTGAAACAATCGGCACGGAAGACAAAACCGTGCAGATCGGCGCGGAACATATTCCGATTCAAAAGCCGAGCCGCGTACAGATTCCGGTCGGCGAAAATCCGCTTTCGCAGACACAGCCGAGCCGCAGCGGCGCAACTTCCGAATCCGCACCGCAAAAGAGCGTGCCGACTGAAACCGCGCTTTTTGTCGAATCTTCATCTGATGAAAAAAGTGTGCCGACCGAATTTGCCGAAGACAGATCGGTTATCGCTCCGATTGAATCTTTATTTCCGCCGGAAATCAAAAGCGATAAAAAATCCGGCGGAAAACTTTTCATTTTTGCCGGAGCAGTAATTTTTCTGTTTGTTTTGCTCGGCTTCGGCGGATTTGTTGTGGTCAAACAATTTAATCTTTTGCCGAATGGAAAGGCGGAACCGAAAACCGGAAAAGTTGAAAATAATTCAGCATCCGAAGCCGGAACATCAGTAAATACAACAATAAACCGTTCAATGGCATATTCCTTGCTCGTCCAGAAAATGCGCAACGGAGCAAAATATCAAGAGCCTTTTGAATCGAGCGGACAGGAAATTTTCGAGAGCGGCTACCAATTTCAGATGCGTTTTACGCCGCCGGACGACGGCTTTTTATACGTTTTTTCCGAAGGTTTGAATGCGAAAGGCGAAAAGATTTTTAACATAATTTTCCCGACTCCGGTCAGAAACGACGGCAAGGCGAATGTATCGGCAAAACAAAAATACGAATCGGGCTGGAACGAATTCGGGGGAAAAACCGGAACAGAAAATTTTTGGATAATCTGGAGCAAAGATAAAAACGATCTGCTGGAAAATTCACGCGAAAACGCTTTTTCGAGCGACAGCGGCGAATTAAACGATGCGGATTTAATGAATAATTTGAAAAATTATCTCGAAGCAGAAAAAAACAAAAAGGTAAAAGCCGAAAAAGAAACCGCCAAAAAACTCACGCAGATTAATTTTGAAGGCGATTCCGCCGTTTATTTAATCGAACTCGAACATCGTTGAACATT
>JBGTIH010000115.1:0-2743 GCA_041745765.1 Pyrinomonadaceae bacterium
GACATTAATAATCCCTGATTATAAACCTTCTGATATTTGGTAAATAAATCAGTTCCCATAACATAGCCGCTGTTGACCATAATTCCGCTTGACCATCTAAACGTATAACTTGAAATGGTCGTATTCGGTGTCGGCAAAGTGCAGATCGTATTCAAAATACAATTGGAATTAATCGGATAACCGAGCGGAGCATTTGCCGGAATACTGGTTTTGATAGTTTTCGTTAAACGGATCGCGCCTTCGATATTAAGCTGTCCCGCGCCTTGTTCGAGGTGCGTAAACCCTTGAAGCTGCTGCGCCGTGTACATCAAAGCCATTTTGACCATATTCGGCGTCAGACGCGGATTTGCCTGCAGCATCATCGCCACCGTGCCGGCAACAAGCGGTGTTGACATCGAAGTTCCGCTCATATACATAAGTTGCTGATTGGCGCCGCTCGAATTTGAAAAAGCAAGCTGCGAATGATTTGCCAGCAATCTATTGTTTGCCGCCGAAGCCGACACTAATTTATTTCCCGGCGCGACCAGATCGGGCTTGACCAGATTATCGTAATGTTTAACGCCCGCGTCATCCATCCAAAACGAGCGCGTCGGACCGCGTGAACTAAAAGTCGTTACGCCGTCGGCGCCTCTGGCATTCGATTTAAAAGTGTTGCTTGCGCCGACCGTGATTGCCGAAGGTTCGTTGCCGGGCGAATGAATCGCGCCGTAGATTTTCCGTCCGTCGGGCAATTTTCCGGTATTTCCGGCGGCGACGACAACGACAATGCCCGCATTAACCAATCTTCTAACCGCACGGCACAAAGGATCGTTGCGGTAAGTTTGGATTGCCGGAGTTCCGAAACTTAAATTCGCCACTTTAATATTATGAGTTTGGCGCAATTGCAAAACTCTGTCTAAAGCCTGCAAAGCTCCGGCGACCGTTCCCGATCCGTTCTGGTTTAAGACTCTCAGGTTAAGCAGATTCGCCTTGCTCGCCACGCCGCGAAACTTTGTCAGATTCGATGTGCCGTCTGTTCCGGCAGCCAGACCGGCAACGTGTGTGCCGTGTCCTAAAAGATCGGCGGTCGTTCCCTGTCCGGTAAAATCTTCCTCATAGACGATTCTTTGGCTGCTGCTGCCAGAAGAGATGTCGAAAATTCTGTGATTTTTATCAATTCCTGAATCAAGAACGGCAATGCCGAGTTTGTTTCCGAAAAGACTGCTCGTCGAAGAACTTTCACGCGCCGCAACCGCTCCAGTCGAAGTTTCGACGTGTTTATTTAATTCGTCATTCACGCCCGAACCGGTATTCGGATCGGGAGTCGTACTTGTAGAGCCTCCGCCCAAATTAATTCTGATTCCCAAAAGCTGCAAGGTTTTAACCGAATTATTCAGAGAAAGATGGCGGGCGACCGAATTTCCGGCGACCGCTTCGACCATACTTGCCGGAAGAACGATTTCGAGCATTCCGAGATTGTCCATTCGGCGAATGATTTCGGCTTGATTATTAGAAACAAGCTGCGCGAGTTCGGGGAGATTCGCGCGGTCGGTTTGAATGATGATATTGACATTTTCGCTGGGCGAAATGTTGTTGAGCAAGGCGCGCAAATCCGGCGAAACTTTATCGCCGACAAATGAATCGTCGCTCATTGAATCAACATTATCCAAATCGAGTTTGGCAAAATGATTTTTGAGCTGTGAATCACTCGCGATTTCCGTTTGATAAACATCTTTAACAGCCGAACTGATTACGCGAATTTTTCCTTCGATAATAGCTCCGCGCAGATGTTTTGCGACCGATGCGCCGAAAACCGGATTATTTTTCGAAAAAACAGCGATATCGTCAACAAATAAAACCACGTTTTTCTGTTCCGCTTCGATCTCGCTGAGAACATTTTGCAGAGCGGATTCGGCTTGCGCGGAATCTTTTGAATCCGCCAGAATATTTTCCAGATCAATCCGCAAAATTTGTTTATTTTTCAAATCCTGCGATGCGTCTTGCGAAGCGGTCTGCCACGCCAGATTATTGATCAAATGATTCTTTTGGTTTTGAAAGCGATCTAAAATAATTACGCCCTTGCTTTTTGAAGTCGCCAGAGTTTCTGCGAGCCGCGCTGTTTCCGCTTCTAAGCCCTGCGTAAAGGCGATTTTTCCTTCGGCGGCAAACCGCGTCAGATTTTGTATGTATTTTGAAAAGACTTTATATTGATTTGCAGTTTGAATGATTCCGGCAGTTGAATCGCTTTCCAAAACAGTCGTTTGTCCGAAAGCCGCCATCGTAAATATCTGTGAAACAAGGATTATCGCCGCAAACAGATTTGAAAGTAATTGTTTTTTCATTTTAATTTTAATTGAGTTTTTAGTAAATAAATCCCAACTCATCAACCGTTTAAGCAAGACTTGTGCCGTTTTATGCATAACGCGGAAACAGCCTTTTAATAAAAGGGTTTCGGAATATTCAGACTGATTTTTATAAATAATTGAGTTAAATAGATTTTAGTCAAAATGACCGATTGCTTTGACTCAAGTTGAACGAAAAAAGAATGAAGTGTAAAGCCGGATTTTTAAATGTCTGAGAAACTTTCTCAGACATCCTTTTAAGTTCGCCAGATATTATACTAAGCTAAGCAGGTGAGAATAAATTTTGTAACATAATGTGTCGTGTTCAGAGTCCAAACTTTAGTTTGCCTTTCCGCCGCGCTTCGGTGGCGGAAACACGCTGAAGCGTGGAATTTGAACTAAAACCAAAATCTTACAAAACT
>JBGTIH010000116.1:0-9846 GCA_041745765.1 Pyrinomonadaceae bacterium
GAGAACCGGTGGCGGATAATCAGCCATCCTGAAAAATTAAAAGAGGTCAAATTACCGAAAATGGAAGGATAAAAATTTAAGCCAACGAAGAATGTGCGAGGAACGCTATGAATTCATTTCCACAACATTTGACACGATCTCTCTTCCGAAAAAGTAAAAATAGAAGTAGATATCAATTTAATGCCAAATTAATTATCTTTAATGACTCGTACAATTATTTCTTGGTGTAAAGAAATTAAAAATCATCCAATTTTGAACAATTATTATATTACGGAATTAAAAATACGTGATTCAAGACATTAAAGATATAAATCCTCAGTAGAATGTGTACTGATATTGAGGGTGTAAAAAAATCTGTGTAAATTCGTTTTGCCACAAAATTTCGGTTCTGGCTAACCGCTTGATAAATAATGTTTTAGGTAGATAAAATGAAAATCTACAAATCGCATTTACACAGAAAATCGTACACTCCCCTGATATTTGAAATTTGAATTTCTCATCCTTATTTCCACATATCACGAGGTAACCCCTTTTTGTTAAAATCCGGTATTTCTTCTTCTCCATCTCCTCTATAAGGTGTGTCTTTAACAACGTTGGTATTAAAAAGCATTGTATATCCGCAGTAATCACAAGACCATATCATTAGTTTTACTTCACTTCTATCGCCAGTCTGAACTGAAATTAAACCTTGATTTCGAAAATTGCCATAGGTTCCTCGGCACATTTTACATTGACCAGATGAGCTAATTCTTGAAAAAGGATACATATATTTCATCATTATTACTCTCCTTAAAAGATTAATTATATTACTTATGCCTATATTTGTAAGCAAAATGAAAAGACTTAACATATTGACCTGCACCCGTAAAATTACTCCAAAGAGATGGCGAGAATCTACTAAAATAAAAAGAGGAGATTCGAGCTATGAAGAAAACATTTACGGACGAGCAAATCGTTGGGATTTTGAGAGGTTTTGAAGCGAGCGGTTTGACGATCAAAGAATACTGTCGGCAAAAAGATGTCAGCGAACAGACATACTACAAATGGCGCAAGCGATTCGGCACGATGGAAGTCGAAGAAGTCAGGCACTTCAAGCAGTTGCAACAGGAGAATGCCCGATTGAAAAGATTGCTTGCCGAACGTGATCTGGAAATCGATGTGATGAAAGAGGTATTGGCAAAAAAGTGGTAGGCTGCGCCGCCCGCCGCGAGGTAGTTGAATTCATCAAATCGCGGAATCTGTCGGAGAGGCGCGGCTGCCTTTTGACAGGCTTGAACCGGAAAAGTCATCGCTACCGGCACCGGCGCAAACCGGAGAAAAAGCTGACTGAGAGGATTCGGCAGCTGGCGATGAAACATCCGAGTTTCGGTTATCGAAGAATTTGGGCGATGCTCGCTCGCGTCGGAATAAAGATCAATTTGAAAAAAGTGTATCGGTTATGGAAACAGGAAAAGTTATCTTTGCCAAGCAGGAAGCCGCGCAAACCGAGAGCGAAGCCGACCATTGGAATAATGCCGAAGGCGGAGAAGGCGAATCAAGTGTGGACGTATGATTTTGTATTTGACCAAAGTTTATCAGGCAAGAGTCTGAAAATGTTGACTCTGATCGATGAGTTTACCAGAGAATGTTTAGCGGTCGAGGTTGGAGTTTCAATTAAAAGCGAGCGCGTCAAACAAGTGCTGCAAAGAGTTTGTTTGGAAAAAGGCTTCCCGGAAATGCTTCGATCGGATAACGGATCTGAATTTATCGGACAAGCGGTAAATAAGTGGCTCACGGCAAATGGAATTAAACCGCTATTTATCGAACCGGGAAAGCCCTGGCAAAATGGCAAAGGCGAGAGTTTCAACGGGAAGCTGCGCGATGAATGCTTGAGCCGGGAATGGTTTTCATCGGTCAAAGAAGCACAAGTAGTAATTGAGAAATGGCGGAAATTCTACAACGAAGAAAGACCGCATTCAAGTTTGGAATATTTGACTCCAAGTGAGTTCAAATCAAAGATGGAAAACAATAAAAAACTCGCCATCGCTGTGGGATAACAAATGGGGGCTGGACAATCGGTGCTCCGTTAATCCCTAATTTATAAATATGATCTTCTGTCGAAGAAACTACCTTTTTAGCTACATAACGTCCTATCTGGTCAATATATCCGGTTACGGTTGAGCTATCGGGCAAGGTAACCTGTCCTTTAGTTACAAAATTACCGTTTTTATCATAAACTCTCTGCGGCAAAACATTGCTTTGAGCATCCAGCTCTCCATTTGTAACTTTACTTCCATCGGGCATATAAATCGTCCATTTATCAGGATGTCTTACATTTTGTCCGTTAGGAATTTCAAGTCTCATGAAAGTTCCGTCTGTGCTGTAATACGTCATTTTCGGATTTGAGTCCTGACCTTGAACATAATAGACCGAATATGAAACTGGACAATTTATGCCGATACCATATGTATAAGCCAAATCGGTAATTTTTCCCGAGGTATCTACGTTAAAATATCCATCCCTCGTCTTGGGTATTCCAATAAGATCTTGAGATTCATCGGAATACCCGGTCGGGCGAAATTCGTGTTGAGAACCGTCAGGAAAATACACCATCAATTTCCAAACATAAACGGCTTTGAAATTCGGAGGTTGACATCCGCCGCCGGCTTGAATCGGCTGATCCTGGTCATCATTGCGGTTAATAACTCTTACCTCATAATCTCCGTCGTATTTCCAGCCGCCTTCATAATCAGGGCGAATAAATTTTTGAGGCGAATGATTCCCGCTGTTATCAAGATCAGTCATCACATGAGATTCATACAACTTACTGTTGTATTTCAGCGATATTCCCTGCTGCGCAGTCCCGCGACCTCTGACACTGCCGAACCCGAAATTGAACATCAGATTGCCATTGGTCGTGTTAATTGATTCAATATCGGAAATCGCGTAAGGAATTCCCGGCTGGAAGTTTTGTTGAGAATGTTTATCCTGCGCCTGGATACCCGAATATCCGGCTAATAACAAACAAATTAAACTAAAGACCATCGTGAAAATTTTCCGATCTAACGCCGATACTAAACTTGATTTGAATCTATTCATTTCTGCTTTCCTCTTCTGCCAAACTTTTCTCTTGAGTTTTGTTAATTTTCTATAATCGATTTTGATACGGCTATCTTCGGTAAATCGCCGGAACCGGAATATCTCCCGACACGCCCCACTGCACGATTCTCGTTGACGAATCCGCGCTGTTCAGGATATACCACGTCCCCGTTGATCCTCTCCAAACGGCGATGTCCGCCTTACCGTCTCCGTCATAATCATTCGGAACTTCCTGATCCGTTGTCAATCCCCAACTATAAGTCAGGGATTGTGAATCCGAACTTTTTAAGACATACCAGCTGTTTCCCCGTCTGACCGAATAATCAGCCCGCCCGTCGCCGTCATAATCGGCAACCGCCGGAACATCTCCCGCCAAGCCGTATTGCTGCATTTGCAGAGTATTATCCGAGCTTCTCAAGACATAAAATGTCGGCGTTCCGCTTTCTCTCCAAACGGCAATGTCGGCTTTGCCGTCGCCGTCGAAATCTCCGACCGCCGGTTTATCTCCCGAAACTCCGAACTGCACCGCTTTGATCTGCGAGGTCGAACTCTCTCTGATATACCAGACTCCGGTTGAAGGTCTGAAAAGTGCCGCATCCGTCCGCCCGTCGCCGTCATAATCCGCCGGAACGGGAATGTCTCCCGCAAGTCCAAAATTATAATACTCCGCTCCATTGTCGCTGCTCCGCATCACATACCACGTCGAATCCGAAGCCCGAAAGACACAAAAATCGGTTTTGCCGTCGCCATCGTAATCGCCGGGAGCGGCAACATCACCCGACGTTCCCCAACCTTGCGAAGTCTGCTGGGAACCCGTGCCGCCCAAGACCCACCAGACACCGGTCGAAGGTCTCCAGACTGCGAGATCAGCCGGAGGAACTGCCGAGGCGTTAGCATCTTCGACAGCCAGGAGCCGCGAGCCTCCGGCATACAAATATTCGCGGCTTAATTGCGGTGTCGGAGTTGGGGAAAGCATTGGAAGAAAAGGGTTTATCCGGTTGAGTAAGGATTTATTGTCCGCTGTCAATTGTCTGTTTCGGATTTGCCTTTTGGCATCATCTTCGAGATATTTCAGCCCTGCACCAAACGCTCCGAGCGTGAGAAACACAATTATCCCCACTGCCATCCAGTGCTGTTTCAAATATGAAAGTTTCAGTTTCCCGATAAATCCCGCAGTTTCATTTTTTCGGGAAACAACCGTTTCATTTGCTTTTTCGCCGATTTCGGAATCTTCAGTATTTATTGATAATCCGGCTTCAGTCGGAGCGTTTGCTTTGATCCCGTTTCTTCTTTTCTTTTTCGACATATCTTTTCCTGCTTTCACTATCTAATTCTTTTTTACTTTTCCTTTCCTATTCGCCAATTCCAAGCCACAAAATTCCAATTCATCCTTGAATTTTGCCCATCTCACGAAAACTCACACAAAAACCGACTAAACACACCTTACCCGGAGAATTCCATTTGAAATTCTCAACCTCTTTTGCAGTTTCACCTGCGGGCGTTCCAACCCTTTTTTGTATTTAGTCGGTTGCTTTTAGTTTTTTGGAAAACTTTTCTTCTTTTGCTGAAAGAAAGCTAAATGATTTGAGTTATTTTGTCAAGATTTTTTCAACTTCCGTTAAATCTCCCGTAAAACCCGGCTATTGTTCGGTCACGGAAAACCGCGCAAAAAACGCGCGGACGCTCTGCCGCTTTTTCCTATATCGCGCCGAATTAGCTTGCCCGGTTCTTTTTCAGTTCTGAGCGGCGCGATTCTAAATCCGCAGCTAAGGCAGAGGCTTCTCCTGTTTCAATGCGCCTTGTTTCTACTCCGGCTTTTCACTTCAAAATAAAAGCGATTTCTCACACGTTTTCTCCGAAGCTCCCGATCAATGCCGTAAAGAATTCTCCCGGCGACGCGATTCTGATTCCGATTTTTTCCGCCACTTCATCCGTAAAATGATCGCGGTTGCGCGTAATCAGCCAATCCGCCCGGGCATCCATCGCCGCCAAAACTACCGGCACATCGGCAAAATGCCGGATCAGAGCGCGGTTGGCAATTACCCGGCTTTCCTCCGCCAAAGGAATTTTCAGCGGACGAGCCAGTTTCAGAAAACCTTGATAATCTTCGACAAGCTGTTCGACATCTTCTTCGCTCAAAACTCCGATTTTCTTCAAAATATTTCGCTCGACCTCGATTCTCACCCATTCCGAGAGAACGAACTTGCAGGTTTTAGCCGCACACAAAGACAAGACCGATTTGCTCAACCCGAATCGCGAAAAAAGACCGTCCGTAATGATGTTGCTGTCCAAAAGAAGCTTCGGTTTATGTGTCATTACGGTTCTTTTTTTTGTTTTCAGCTTTTTTCAGCGCATTCGGATACAGTTCCCCGAATAACTCCTCTCGAGTTTCATCGAGCGTTTCCAAAAAATCATCGGCATTCAGATCGTTTTTTACCAGAACTCTTTCGATTGAACCGCACAAGGCATTAAATTTTTCCATCTGCGGCAATAGCAGCAAACCATTGCCGATCTTGAGTGCCGCCATATCGCTTCCCGCCGTCAGTTTTTGTTCATCGCGGTATTCCTTCGGCAAAACCAGCTGTCCCTTTTCCGACAGACGGATCGTGCTGAAATAAGCGATAAAACCTTTATCTTCGACCTTCATAATTTAACCTCACTTACCGATAGTAATATCTTACTATAAGACATTACTACGAAGAATGCGGGCTGTCAACAGATTTGAATTATACGGAAATAACAGTCCGAAATTTGACCGATTCTTTGACTAAAAAGTAATGAGAATCAAGGAAAAGCGAAAATATCGTTACTTATCCGTGCTTGATTTGTCCGTCCCAACTATCCCACAAACCGATCTGTCTGCCGCCGGCATATATTTCATCTTCTTCGGATTTCGCTATATCCTCAGACTCATCCGCTTGTTTCACCGGCACGTTCAATATCGCCGGCGGCGGATATATTGTTCGGTCAGTTTTTTCTGATTTTCCAGTTTTTTCCGTTCTTTCAGATTTTTCCGTTTTTTCTGTCTTTTCCATCTTCTCCGTCTTTTCAGCTCTCTTTGATTTTTCTGCCTTCCCGATTTTCTCGAATTCATTCATATCGAGATCAAGCGCGGATTTCGTATAGCATCGTTTTCTGCCAACCGCATTCGGAGTCAGTCCCAGATGATGCCGGATGTAGTTCGATATGCTTTTGAAATTCCCAACCTTTGCCAGAATCTTCTCCTTTTCCGCATCGGTCAAAAACACCTTGATCGCCGACACGAATCTTTTTTGTGAGGCTACATTTCCCGTAGAATTTCTTTTGCTCGTTTTGGGTGTTTTTGAATTTTCCGTTCTTTTCGCTTTTTTGGATTTTTCAACATTTTCGGCTTTTTCTATTTTCTGAACTTTTCTTTCATTTTCGAGTTCTCTAATTTCACTTTTCGATCTCATTTTTTGCAAGTCCACATTTTCCGAAGTTTCCATAAATTTCCCCCTTCTGCCTTCTGAATTTATTTGTAAGACCACATTACCATAAAAAACAGAAGATTGGAAAACAATGTTAAAAGATATTTTATAATGTTGTTTTTATTATCGGAGTTATGGTAGATTATTTTTATCAGCGCGGACAGAGAATTATGATTAGTAGAAATTATATTGATAAACCTGTAAATGTTGGGATAATTACGATTAAGTGTCTTCCTAAATGTAAGAAATCAACTAACCCCAATAATATCAATAATTTACACGGCATTTTAAGGTAATGAAATTCGCGCTAATAAAGGTAGGGCAAGATACGCATCTACGCTACCGCTTCGATGCCGTTCGGCTTTTTGCCTCACGTCTTGCTCTGCGAGGCTAAATCAAAAGGATGAAGAACAATTTTTTCTAAAACTCAAGTTTTTAGAAAATGTGAAATAAAAGAATTTTTAGAGACTATAAAAGAAAAATATGAATGAAAATATACCGGAGAATTTAGAAAAAAACGAACCGGAAAATCTGCCGAAAATGATGTTTAAAAAGCCGTCGAAACCGAAAAAACAGCGACCCTGGAAATCGGAAAATCTGCCGCGCGTCTTTACGGTCCGGGCGGACGATGACGAATACAACAGGCTGAAAAAAATGGCGAAAGATACGGGTTGGTCGCTGTCGCGGTTGCTGATTGAAGCGACACTTCATTACGGGGTAAAACCGGCGGAAGAGGCGAGAGCCGAGCGCGATGTCTTCGAGAAGATGATCTTTGAAGTCCGGCGCGTCGGAATCAATCTCAATCAGATTTCACAAAGACTCAATTCCTTTCGCCGCGGCAGTCAGGAAACTCCGCCGACCCACGGCGAACTCAATGCCGTTTTGAAAGAGATCGAGAGCGTCCTGGAAAAGTTGCGAAAAAAATTGTAGTGCCGCAAAAGCGGAAATCCCAAGAAATCGCTTAATCGCCGGAAACTACCAAAATCATTTTTTAGAAAGTATTAGAACAAATATGAGTGTTGCCAAATTAACAGTCGGAAGAAGCGGAGCGGGAGGCGCGAATGCCGAATATATTACCCGCGAGAATGCCGCCGAGAAGATCTCCTTTTTTAATCTCAATTTGCTCGAAGCGGATGATCTGAGCGAAGCCCGGACGAATGCCATCGCTTACGCCCACACCCGCGAGGATTCCGAACTGGCTAAAAACAAAAACGGCAGAACTCATTATCGTTTGCTCCTTTCGTGGGACAGAAAGGAATCGAGCGAAAAGGTTTCCGAAGAAGCCGAAAAATTTCTGGACAAAAACCTGCCGGAAGCGCGGGCGATCATCGCCGTCCATCAGGACACCGATCACAGCCACGTTCATATCTGGATCGACGCACGGCAGCGGGACGAAAAAAAGGTTCATTTATCCAAAAAGGAATTTCAGACCTTCGACGAGCGTTGGGCGGAACAGTTCGATGTTGCTTACGGCACAACATATGCAACCGAGTATAAAGATAAAAAAGCCGAAACCCGAAAATGGAAGAAAAAAGCCGCCATCAAAAAACTGGAGATTTATATCAGCGGCATCGGGCAAATCAAAGTCGGCATCCCGCCGAAACCGGAGCGAGCCGCAGACAAATTCGATCACAAATACTGGCGGGAAAAGGAAATCGAAAATTTCGGGGTAAATATCGAAAAAGGAGAAAATATCAAAAAAGATGAAAAAATCGGACTTGGAACAAATCAACTTGATGCTAAAACAGGAAATATCCCTGCTCAGCGAGCAGAACAAACTTTTACACGAGCAGAATCAGAGTCTTTACGATCTTCTCCAGCAGAAGGAAGAAGAGACGGATCTTCTGTATTCACAAGTCGAACAGACAATCTCGCTCTGCCGGAAAGCCGAGCAAATTCTGGCGAAGGACAAGGAAACGAATCTGACTTTGATCAAGATCAAAACAAATACTTTTCTAGCTCTTCAGCACACAATGTTTATGCTTCGCGGAATGGAAACATTGCAGAACAGATTACTTCTCAAGAAAATTTTGCTCACAGAGTTTATATCAGCGGACTTCGCGAAGCTTCGGAACATCGAACATCAAGCCTCGAAAAACTATCGCAAGTATTTAGCGGAAGTGAGAACTTTAGAACAAACAATGTAGAAACTTTTGAAATTCCGCCAATTGAAATCATCGAACCGCAGCTTGCTCCGAACAACGAAGCTTTTATCAATGACATTACGGACATGATGAAAAATAATCTTGAAGAACAAAACAGGCAGATGAGTCTGCGGGCGTGGCAAATCTTCGAGAAAAGTCTGAATACTGCCGCCGATTTCCCACCGGCACCGGCGCAGTTCGATTATGCGGATAAATTCAACGAAAAACAGAAAAATGAAGAAGACAAAATGAATCTGGAGAATAAATCAAAGCTCGAAGCCAATCACGAAATAGTATCTAAAACCGACGACGAAGAGCGGCGAAGAATTCTCAATAATGCCGAAGAATCAATGGAAAAAGCCGCCGCCAAAGAGAAAAAACTCGAAATAGAAAAACAAATGGTAATAGAAATGGAACGCGAATTCTGGATGAGCATGTAATCGGGTTCACAATTCTTCCCGATGTTCATAAATTATGAGATTATGAACATCGGGAGAGTGATATTATGACGACCATTTCAAAAAACCGAAAAAGCAAACATTTTCTGCCCGATCAATCACGATTGATTAAAACTCGGAAAATTCCCGGAACACACCCCGAAATCATCGAAATCGCGCTCGAACGGGTAAGCACCGAAGCTGAAAGAAATGAACAGGTTTGGAAAACACAGGAAAATTTCGTCAAAACGGCAATTAAACAAAAACTGCTCATTACTGATGTTTTCGGGCATTTAGAGAAAAATTAGAATAAACAAGCATCCGTTATTTGCCGGCAATACTGACAATCGTGCGATTACGAACAATCATCGACAACCCTTCGCCGATGGGAATTTTGCAGCTCTGCAAAAGATTGATCGTTTCGATGTTTTTTTCGGTCAAAATTTCCCGTCTGAGATTTTCGAGATCAATTCCTTTCGCCCTCTCCAGATAACGAAGCAGCGCGTGTTCGGTCACAATCGGTGCGGATGACACCGCTTCAAAAGCCGCGATCTGGTCATTGATTTGTTTGAGTTTATTTCGCGCTTCTTCGTATTCAGGGTATTACGAAGATTTAAGTAAAAATATACTGTAAGGAATGGCTTTTACTGAGTAACAGAAAACGCTCGTTTCTTGTTACTCCAGTATTAAAGCCAAGAAATCTTTGTAAACGCTATGAATTCAGTAAAATAAACTGGT
>JBGTIH010000117.1:0-96413 GCA_041745765.1 Pyrinomonadaceae bacterium
GAAACCCGTTTTACTTGAGCCGATTATGAAGGTTGAAGTCGTTACGCCGGAAGAATATATGGGCGCAGTCAACGGCGACTTAAACCGCCGCCGCGGACAGATTGAAAAAATGGAACCGCGCCCCGGCAATGTTTCGGTTGTTACGGCGTATGTTCCGCTTTCGGAAATGTTCGGTTATGTAACCGATTTGCGTTCTTCAACGCAGGGACGCGCCACTTCGACAATGCACTTCGAGCGTTATGATGAAGCACCGCGCAATGTTGCGGAAGAAATTATCGCTAAAGTTAAGGGAGCATCAAGCTAAAATAGTTAGTTAAATTTACAAGAGGAAAGTTATGAGCAAAGAGAAATTTGATAGAAGCAAACCGCACGTGAACATCGGGACGATCGGACACGTAGATCACGGGAAGACGACTTTGACGGCGGCGATTACGAAAGTGATGAGCAAGCATAATCCGAAGATGACGTTCCGGTCGTTTGATTCGATTGATAATGCGCCGGAAGAACGCGCTCGCGGAATCACGATTGCGACCGCTCACGTCGAATATGAAACGGCAAACCGGCATTATGCTCACGTAGATTGTCCGGGACACGCCGATTATGTCAAGAATATGATTACGGGCGCGGCGCAGATGGACGGAGCGATTCTGGTCGTGGCGGCAACGGACGGACCGATGCCGCAGACGCGTGAACATATCTTGCTCGCCCGACAGGTCGGAGTTCCGGCGATGGTCGTGTTTATGAACAAGGTAGATATGGTTGACGACGAGGAATTGCTGGAACTGGTTGATATGGAGATCAGAGAATTGTTGTCGAGTTATGAATTTCCGGGCGATGACACACCGATTGTGCAGGGATCGGCACTCAAGGCACTCGAAGGCGATCCGAAATGGGAAGCGACGGTAGATGAGTTGATGCAGGCGGTAGATGATTTTATACCGACACCGGAGCGGGATACGGACAAACCGTTTTTGATGCCTGTGGAAGATATTTTCACGATACAAGGCAGAGGCACGGTGGCGACGGGCAGAATCGAACGCGGGATTATCAAGGTCAATGAGGCGGTGGAGATCATCGGAATTAAGAACACGCAGAATTCGGTTTGCACGGGCGTTGAGATGTTCAAGAAGTTATTGGACGAAGGACGCGCCGGAGACAATGTCGGACTTCTTTTAAGAGGAGTCGAGCGATCGGCGATTGAACGCGGACAGGTGATTGCGAAACCGGGATCGATCAATCCGCACACGAAGTTCAAGGCGGAAGCGTATGTTTTGACGAAGGAAGAAGGCGGACGGCACACACCGTTTTTCACGGGCTACAGACCGCAGTTTTATTTCCGAACGACGGACGTAACGGGCGTGGCGCACTTGCCGGAAGGCGTAGAAATGGTGATGCCGGGCGACAACATCCAGATGGAGATCGAACTGATTGCGCCGATTGCGATGGAAAAAGGATTAAGATTCGCCATCAGAGAAGGCGGCAGAACGGTCGGCGCGGGAACTGTTTCCGAAATTGTTGAATAAAGTAATTGTCCTAAGTCTTTGGTCATTTGTCTTTTGTAAAAAATGAGCAAATGACTAAGGACTAAGGACTAAAAGAAATGTTAAACGAAAAAATACGCATCAAGCTGAAAGCATACGACCACCGAGTTTTAGATCAATCAACGGTCGAAATTGTTGAAACTGCCAAGCGAACAGGCGCACGGATTGCAGGTCCGATTCCGCTCCCGACGGTCAAAAATAAATGGACTGTTCTGCGTTCGCCGCACGTTGATAAAAAATCGCGTGAGCAGTTTGAAATCAGAACGCACAAGCGTTTAATGGACATTCTCGATCCGACGGCAGAAACGGTTGATGCCTTGATGAAATTGGATTTACCCGCCGGCGTTGATGTAGAAATCAAAGCATTCGGCTAAATTAGTCGAGAGTTCACAGAGTTTGCCGAGTTGACTGAGTTCAGAGAGATTTTTATCTTCAAGAACTCGGCAAACTCTCCAAACTCGGCAAACTCGGCAAACACGAAAGAAGATATGATAAACGGAATCATCGGTAGAAAAGTAGGAATGACGCAGCTCTTTGCGGAAGATGGAACGGTTACTCCGGTAACGGTCATCAAAGCGGGACCTTGTGTTGTCGTGCAAACAAAAAGTGTAAACGGGCGCGATGGTTATAACGCGGTTCAGCTCGGTCTGGTCGAAGATCAGCCGATCAAAATAAAAAACGTGACAAAACCGATGCGCGGACATTTTGAAAAAACAGGCGGCGGCGTTCCGCCGACCCGAATTCTGCGCGAACTTCGATTGACAGACGAACCCGATGCGAGCATCGGAGATCAGGTCAAAGCTGATTTATTCGCGGACGGCGATGCCGTCGAAGTTGTCGGGAAATCGAAAGGTCGCGGATTTGCGGGAACGATTAAGCGTCATAATTTCCAGCGCGGTCCGATGTCGCACGGTTCGATGAATATCCGCGCACCCGGTTCGATCGGTCAGTCGGCGTATCCGTCGCGCGTTATTAAAGGAACGAAATCTTCGGGACATATGGGCGACGAACGCGTAACCGTCAAGGGTTTGAAAGTAGCGAAAGTTGATGCCGAGAACAATTTGATAATGGTTCGCGGCGCAGTTCCCGGTCCGAACGGAAGTTTAGTTATTGTTAAGAAATCAGATAAGAGATAGTTTAAGGTTCAAAGTTTAAGGTTCAAAGTTAGAAAACTTGGAACTTGGAACTTGGAACTTGGAACTTGAATGGAGTGAGATTATGCCTACCGCAAAGGTTCGCAATTTAAGTAATAAAGAGGTCGGAGAGGTCGAACTTTCCGATGCCGTGTTCGGAGTTGATTTGAATGAATCGCTCATCCACGCGGCAGTTACCAACTATCTGGCAAATCGCCGGCAGGGAACAGCTGCGACGAAAACTCGCGGAAATGTTTCGGGCGGCGGTAAAAAGCCCTGGAAGCAAAAGGGAACAGGTCGGGCACGTGTTGCGTCGAATCGCTCGCCTTTATGGCGTGGCGGTGGTCGCGTTCACGGTCCGCAACCGCGCGATTGGTCATACAAAATGCCCAAGAAAATGCGGCGCGGTGCGCTTCGCTCGGCTTTGTCGGAAAGATTGCGTGAAGGGAATTTGATCATCATCGAAGATTTTTCGATTGACAGCAACAGAACGCGCGATTTCGTGAATGTTTTGTCAACGCTCGGATTTGCCGATAAAAAGAAAACGACGAAGGTTTTAATCGTTGATTCGCTGGACAATCAAAATTTGGTTATGTCTTCGCGCAATGTTCAGAAAACGAAAATTACAAACGGTTTCGGTTTGAACATTTACGATCTGATTTATCACGAAAAACTTTTGATTTCAAAAGCGGCACTCGAAGAATTGAATCATCTTCTCGATCCGCTCAGAGAAAAAAGCGGAGCCGATTCGGAAGTAGAAGAAGTGAAAACGGAAACTGCTGCGCCGAAGGCAAAAAAAGAAGCCAAGCCGAAAAAGGAAAAAGCCGAGAAAAAGGTAAAGGCTGAAAAGGCAGAAAAAGTAGAAAAAGTAGAGAACGCTCCGGCGGTTGAAAATAACGAAAACGAGGAGGCGGCGGAAAATGAATAAATTAAATGTTTGGGACGTTTTAAAGTCGCCGATTATCACGGAGAAAAGCGTTCTCTTAAAAGAAGAAACAACCGACAACGAAGATGCCGGACAAATTCTGACCTTTCGCGTAAATACTAAAGCCGGCAAGGACGACATTAGAGGTGCGGTCGAGGATATTTTCGGTGTAAAAGTTGCGAGAGTTCGGACGATTCAATACGAAGGCAAAATGAAGCGTCGCGGCAAACAAGAAGGTCGCCGCGCATCCTGGAAAAAAGCCTACGTGACATTGCGAAAAGGCGAACCGCACGTAGATTACGCGGAAGCTATTTAACGGTGAATTGTGAATGATAAATGCTGAATGAAAGCAATTAATCATTAACCATTAACCATTAACCATTAAAAAGATTATGGGAATCAAGAGATTAAAACCAACATCACCGGCGCGGCGTTATCAAACGTATTTGACCCGCGATGAATTGACTCCGGGCGCAAAGCCCGAGAAGTCTTTGCTCGAGCCGAAGAAACGAATTTCAGGTCGTAATAATGACGGACGAATTACCGTTCGACGACGCGGCGGCGGACATAAACGGCATTACCGGATTATTGATTTCAAACGCAATAAAATCGGTATTCCGGGAAAAGTTTCGCAGATCGAATACGATCCGAATCGCTCGGCACACATCGCTCTGATTACGTATCTCGACGGTGAGAAACGCTATATTATCGCGCCGATCGGTTTGAAAGTCGGTTCGATGATTATGAGCGGCGAAGAAGCCGATATTCTGCCGGGAAACACTTTGCCGATCAGGAATATTCCGCTCGGAACGTCCGTTCACAATATCGAACTGCGTCCGGGAAAAGGCGGACAGCTCGTTCGTTCAGCCGGAACATTCGCGCAGCTCGTCGCCAAAGAAGGCGATTACGCGCAGATGAGAATGCCGTCCGGTGAAGTTCGCCGAATTCCGGTGGTCTGCACGGCAACCGTCGGACAGGTCGGAAATCAGGAACACGAAAATGTCAGTTTGGGTAAAGCCGGTCGTTCGCGCTGGATGGGTCGCCGTCCGAAAGTTCGCGGCGTGGTAATGAATCCGGTCGATCACCCGCACGGCGGCGGTGAAGGTAAAACTTCCGGCGGTCGCCATCCGGTTACTCCTTGGGGACAACCGACACGCGGTTACAAAACACGCAGAAACAAACGCACGGACAATATGATCGTCCGCGACAGAAGAAGGAAATAATTTCGATTTTAGATTTTGGATTTTAGGTTGGTGACTTCACTAATTAAATCCAAAATCCAAAATCCAAAATCTAAAATAAAGATATGCCACGTTCATTAAAAAAAGGACCGTTTATAGATTTAAGTGTTCAGAAGGTTTTGAGAAAGATTCTAGAAGGCGGAGCAAAACCGCAGGCAATCAAAACCTGGTCGCGTCGTTCGACGATTACGCCCGATATGGTCGGTTTGACCTTCGGCGTTCACAACGGCAAACGCCATATTCCGGTATTCGTTACCGAAAATATGGTCGGACACAAACTCGGAGAATTTTCACCGACCAGAGTTTTTAAGGGACATCCCGGAACAAAGGCGGAAAAAGCGGCAAAGAGAAAATAATTTAATGGTGAATTATAAATGATGAATGGTGAATTAAAAAAACCATTAACCATTAACCATTAACCATTAACCATTAAAAGAATATGGAAGCGATAGCAAAAAGAAAAAATTTGAAAGGCTCGCCGCGAAAAACGCGGCTTGTAATTGACCTGATTCGCGGGCGGAATGTTTCGCAGGCACTGGCGATTCTTAAATTTACGAATAAACGCGCGGCAGATCCTGTGTCAAAACTCCTGCGTTCAGCAATCGCCAACGCAACTTATCTGGCGGAACAGAAAAATATTGCGATTGACCCCGATGATCTATGGGTAAAGAGCTGTTTCGTAGATATGGGAATGCACAAAAACCGCCGCCGCTTGCGTCCCGCGCCGCAGGGGCGCGCTTATCAGGAACAGCGACATTACTGCCATATTACGATTCTGGTTTCGAGCGATAAACCTGAAACTCCCGTTGTTAAAATGAAAAAACACGGCAACAAGGTTGATGCTGAGCAGGTAGAACTCAGAGAAGCCAATGCTTCCAAGAGAAAGGCAAAAAAAGCCGATAAACCGGCAGCTAAAGAAACCAAAGCGGAAAAAGCGGAAGAAGTAGTCGAAGTTGAAAAGCCGGTAGTTGATCTGCCGGAAGTCGAAACTTCAACCGCCGAAGAAGCCAAAACAGATGTCGCACCGGTTGAAGAAAAAGTAGAAGATACAATGGAAGAAACTGTTGAAGAAAAAACAGACGAAACCGTTGGAGAAACGACAGAAGTTACTACGGAAGAAACTGTTGAGGAAACCACCGAAGACGATCCGGCGGAAGATGCAGAAGTTGAAAAAGACGAGGAATTGGAAAAAAAGTAAAATTATTACGGATTTTGGAACGCGGATAAAAATCCAAAATCCAAAATCCAAAATCCAAAATATAAATATTATGGGACAGAAAGTTCATCCATACGGATTCAGAGTCGGATATAACAAAGATTGGCATTCGCATTGGTATGCGAAAGGTGAATTTGCCGAATATTTGGCAGAAGATTTACAGCTTAAACGCGATTTGAAAAAGCGTTTTATGGGCGCAGGTGTTTCTCATATTGATGTCGAACGCGCCGCTAATCGTTTGAAAATTATCATTTATACTTCGCGTCCCGGTATTATCATCGGTCGCAAAGGAACGGAAATCGAAAAACTTAAAGAAGATTTATCGAAAAAAACCGGACGCGACGTGCTTATTTCGATTCAGGAGATTCGTCATCCCGAACTCAACGCGCAACTGCAAGCGGAAAAAATCGCGCAGCAGCTCGAAAAACGTATCGCTTTTCGCCGCGCGATGAAAAAAACGATCGAAGAAACACTGCGTTTCGGAGCGCACGGCATCAAAGTAATGTGCGCCGGACGTTTGAACGGAGCGGAAATCGCCCGCACCGAATGGTCTCTGGAAGGTCGCCTTCCGCTTCACACATTGCGTGCCGATATTGATTTCGGTTTCGCCGAAGCCTTGACCACTTTCGGAATCATCGGCGTAAAATGCTGGATTTACCGCGGCGAAATTCTCGATCCGAACGCTTCGATGGCTCGCGGAACGACAACCGATCCGATCAATGAAGTAAAAGTCGAACAGGGCGCACGCGGACGCGGCGGACGCGGCAGATTTGATCGCGGCGATAATCGAAACGACAGAAACGATAGAAACAGAAGATAAAGGAAAAAGGAAAAAGGTAAATCATAGTAGAAACCTTCTTTCCTTAACAGAAATTTTTTAGAAATTAATTAAATTTGCCGGATTTTCGAAAATAAACAATCGCAAACGTGCAAATGAAAAAATCGCAAATTGAGGTAACTCGCTATGTTAATGCCGAAAAAGGTCAAGCACCGGAAAGTGATGAAAGGTCGTATGAGAGGCAAAGCCACTCGCGGCGACAAGTTAAACTTCGGTGATTTTGGACTCAAAACTTTAGAATCGGGTTGGATTACCGACCGACAAATCGAAGCGGCTCGTATTGCAATGACGCGCCACGTCAAACGCGGCGGAAAAATCTGGATCAGAATGTTTCCCGATAAACCGATCACCAAAAAACCGGCGGAAACGCGTATGGGAAAAGGAAAAGGCGCACCGGATCATTGGGTTGCCGTAATCAGACCGGGCAGAATTTTGTATGAAATTCAAGGTGTTCCCGAAGAACTGGCACGCGAAGCGATGCGTCTGGCGGCGCAAAAACTGCCGGTGAAAACGAAATTCGTTACCCGCGCCGATTTAGAAGGAGGCGTAGTTTAAGAAAATGAAACGTAAAGAAGTAATGGAACAACTCCGTGAAATGGATGTTGAAGAACTGCGCGATCAAGCAGATAGTTTAAAAGAATCAATCTTTCGTCTGAAGTTCAAAAAAACACTCGGTGTCGGCGACACGGTAAATGATATTCGACGTGAAAAGAAAACTCTGGCACGGGTTTATACGCTGATTAACGAAAGAGAACAAACAGCAAAAAGCACCGCTGAGTAGGTTGAAATAATAATAATGGCAAAGAAGAAGAACGAAGAAACAGTTGAAGAAACAGAAGTAACGGAAGTAACGGAAACCGAAGCAACGGAAGAAACGGCTGTCGAATCAAAAGCAGACGATAAAGCGGAAGGCGCAGAAAAGCCGAAAAAGGCTAAAGCCAAAAAAGAAGCTAAAACTGATGATACGGAAGAAACATCAATTGTCGAAGATGTAATCAATGCCGCCGCTTCCGCCGTTGAAACTGTCGTTGAAACGGTTGCCGAAGGTGCTTCAGCTTTAGTTGACGCGGTTGTCGGAGATTCAGACAAAGAGAAGAAAACGACTTCCAAACGCTCTGAACGAGTCGGAATCGTTTCATCCGACAAAATGACGAAAACCGTCGTTGTCAGAGTTGACCGTCAGGTTAAGCATCCGATTTACCGTAAATATATTAAGCGTAAAAAGAATTTTATGGCGCACGATGAACTGGGTTCGACGATTGGCGATAAAGTCCGCATTGTTGAAACCAGACCGCTTTCGGCGAGAAAGCGTTGGCGCGTAGTGGAAATTATTCAGAAAGCAGAGAAGTAAGTTCAGCGAGTTTTGAGTTAGCAGAGTTTTCTGAGTTTTTAACTCGGTCAACTCGCAACTCGGTCAACTCGGTCAACTTAGAACGGAGTGAAATTATGATTCAGATGCAAACCTCTTTGACTGTTGCCGATAATTCGGGAGCTAAAAGAGTTGTGATGATTGCGCCGATTGGCGGTTCGACGAGCAAACTCGCCAAATTGGGCGATAAAATTAAAGTAACCGTGAAAGAAGCATCGCCCGGCGGAACAGCCAAAAAGGGCAAGGTTTATAACGCGGTAATCGTCAGAACACGCAAGGAAACGCGCCGCAAAGACGGAACTTATATCCGCTTTGATGAAAACGCGGCAGTTCTTCTTAAAGACGATGACACGCCGATTGGGACACGTGTTTTCGGTCCGGTTGCCCGCGAATTGCGCGAAAGAAGATTTATGAAAATCGTTTCGCTCGCGCCGGAGGTGATTTAATGATGAAAACGGCAAAAAAAGGAACAATCAGAAGCAAGTTTAAGCGCGGCGATCAAGTTGTATTTATTGCAGGCAAAGAGTATAACCGGTATGATAGCAATGGCAAGCGCAGTCCGCTTCGCGGAAAAGTGATTGAGGTTGATCCGCGCAATGCAAAGGTCAAGGTTGAAGGCGCGATGATCGTCAAACGACACCGCAAAGCTGTTCCGCAGATGAATGTCGAAGGCGGAATTATCCAACAGGAAGCGTGGGTTGATATTTCAAACGTCGCTCATATTGACCCTGAAACCGGAAAACCGACCCGCGTTAAATATGAAACACAGGACGGCACAAAGGTTCGTATAGCGAAAAGCGGAAAAGCAATTCCCGAACCGGATAAAACGCGCCGACCAAGAGCGGAAGCAAAAGAAACCGAAGAAGTTTCAGAAACTAAACCGGAAACTAAAGAAGATAAAGAATAAGTTTGAGGTTTGGAAACACGGCGAATTTTAGATTTTAGATTAGCGATTGAAAAAATAAATCCAAAATCGGCAATCTAAAATCCAAAATCGAGTGAGACCCAAACGTAAAATTTAGGAGAAAAACTCAAACAATGGCTAGATTAAAAGAAAAATATAGAAAAGAAATCGCTCCGGCGATTGCCAAGGAATTCGGTATTGAAAATGTAATGGCGATTCCTAAGGTTGAAAAAGTCGTCATCAATATGGGAATGGGAGAAGCAATCAGCAACTCGAAAATTCTCGATACGGCAGTTGAAGAAATACAGACGATTTCGGGACAAAAACCCGTAATTACGAAAGCAAAAAAATCAATTGCGGCATTTAAACTGCGGCAGGGAATGAACATCGGCACGATGGTCACTTTGCGCGGCGATAGAATGTATGAATTTCTCGATCGCCTGATTTCGGTTGCTCTGCCGCGTGTGCGCGATTTTCGCGGAATTTCCGGCAAGGCGTTTGACGGTCGCGGCAATTATACGTTGGGAATCAAGGAACAATTGATTTTTCCCGAAATTGATTTTAACAAAGTTGATAAAACTCGCGGAATGAATATTTCAATCATTACCACCGCAAAGAATGACGAACAGGCGCGGGCGCTTTTGAAAGCACTCGGAATGCCGTTTCGTCAGGGTAAATAAAAAGTTATGGCAAAGATTAGTAAAGTTGTAAAAAACGAAATGCGTAAAAAAACGGTGGCTCAATATGCCGAGCGTCGGGCAGCGTTGAAGAAAATCATCAACAACCCCGAATCAACACCGGAAGAAGTAGATGCCGCGCAGTTGAAATTGCAGAAACTGCCGCGTAATTCAAGTCCGGTTCGCGTTCGCAATCGTTGTTCGCAAACCGGTCGCCCGCGCGGATACCTGCGTAAATTCGGAATTTCGCGTGTCGCTTTAAGAGAATTGGCTCTGGAAGGTCAAATTCCGGGCGTTGTTAAATCAAGTTGGTAGAGTAATTTGCGATTTTCAATTTTCAATTTGCGATTTTTCAAAAAGTTAAATTGTTAAAGAAGACATTTAGTTTACAAAAAAATCGCAAATCGCAAATCTAAAATCGAAAATAGATTGATGGAGTTAAATTAGAAAATGACAGATCCAATTGCAGATATGCTGACGCGAATTCGTAACGCGATTGCGGCGAATCATCCGCGGGTAGATATTCCGGGTTCAAAACTGAAAATAGAAGTTGCCCGAATTCTTAAAGAAGAAGGCTACATCAACAGTTATGTAACCAAAACCGAAGGCATCAAATATACGATTCGCGTGTTTTTGCGCTACGATGCCAAAGGCACTTCTTCAATCACGCATCTGGCGAGAGTTTCTCGTCCGGGCAGAAGAGTATATGTCCACTCGAAGGGCGTGCCGAAGGTTCTCGGCGGTTTTGGAATTAATATTGTTTCCACATCAAAAGGTTTGATGAGCGGAAAACAAGCCCGCAAAGAAAATATCGGCGGGGAAATTTTAGCAGAAGTTTATTAAGAATTTCGTCATTTGTCCCTAGTCATTAGTCCTTTGAAAAATCTTACGGCGAATGACAAATGACGAATGACCAATGACAAACAGAGGAAATTATGTCGCGTGTAGGAAAGAAACCAATTACGATACCGTCAGGTGTTACCGTTTCGATTAACGATGGCGAATTGGAAGTAAAAGGTCCGAAAGGAACTTTGAAAAGCCCGATTCCGAAAGGTGTCGAATTCAAGATGGAAGACAACACACTTTCAGCCGAACGTGCCGGCGATGATTTATCGGCAATGCACGGTTTGGCGAGAGCTTTGGCAAATAATGCGGTTGTCGGCGTAACCGAAGGTTTTAAAAAAGATTTGGATCTCGTGGGCGTTGGTTATAAAGCCGATGTTCAGGGCAAGAAAATTGTTTTCGCGCTCGGCTATTCACATCCGATTGAATATGCCTTGCCGGACGGAATCGAGGCAAAAGCCGAAAGAATGCCGACGAAAACAACAATCAATCAATATCAATTGACCTTGACTTTGAGCGGAATTGATAAACAATTGCTCGGTCAGGTGGCGGCGGAACTTAATCGTTTGCGAAAACCGGATGCTTATAAGGGCAAAGGCGTACGCTATTCCGATAAGGTCTATAGATTAAAACCGGGTAAAACAGGAAAATAATCATTGAACATTTATCATTGAGCATTTATCTAAGTTTTTATGTGATAAATGTGCAATGATCAATGAATAAAGTTATGGCAAAGAATACTAAAGCAGAAATACGACGCGGCGTTCACACCCGCATTCGCAAGAAAGTGCAAGGCACCCAGGAACGTCCGCGCCTTGCTGTTTATCGCAGTACGAATCACATTTATGCCCAGGTGATTGATGATGCGAACGGTAAAACTTTAGCGGCGGCTTCAACCACCGAAAAAGATATGGGACTCAAATCGGGCGGAAACATCGAAGCGGCGCAAAAGGTCGGCAAAGCAATTGCCGAACGCGCTATCTCGGCAGGTGTGAATCAAGTAGTTTTTGATCGCGGCGGTTATGTTTATCACGGACGCGTCAAAGCTCTGATAGATGCAACGCGTGAAGCGGGATTAAACAAAAACGAAACAGCGCAAAAGCAAGAGAAGGAAACAGAAGAAAGTAATGAAAGCTAACACACAAAGAATTTCTCCGAACGGTTTGGTTTTAAATGACCAATTAATTTCCATCAATCGCGTTACGAAAGTCGTCAAAGGCGGTAAAAATATGTCGTTTGCTGCGCTTGTCGTAGTCGGCGACGAATCCGGACACGTTGGATTTGGAACCGGAAAAGCAAAAGAAGTTCCGAATGCGATCAAAAAAGCGGTCGAAGCTGCCAAGAAAAATCTGATTCGCGTTCCATTGATAAACGGCACTTTGCCGCATCAAATCATCGGTAAATACGGCGCGGGAAGAGTTTTATTAAAACCGGCGGCAGAAGGAACGGGAGTAATCGCTGGCGGCGCAGTTCGTCCGATTCTGCAATCGCTCGGTGTTCATAATGTGCGCACGAAGATTCTCGGTTCAAGTAATGCACATAATGTAATTCGCGCAACTTTTAACGGATTAATGCGAATGAAAGACCCGATTGATGTGGCGCGTCTGCGCGGCAAACAAGTTGAAGAACTCGGCTAATTTTCGATTTGCAATTTTCGATTTGCAATTTTTCAAAGATGATTTCAAATGATTGTCAGATATTGAAGAAAAACAAATCTAAAATCTAAAAATCTAAAATCTAAATTAAAGAAATGGCAAACAAGCAAGAAAAACAAGAAAACGGCGGAACGATCAGAATCCAATACTACAAAAGTATGATTGGATATCCGAAAAAACAAAAAACGATTGTGAAAAGTCTAGGTATTACAAAGATGAATCAAATCGTTGAGCGAGCCGATAATCCTTCGATGCGCGGCATTGTTAAGAAAGTTCCGCATCTTTTAAGAATTGTCGAATAAGAGAAAAGGTTAATCGTGAATCGTTAATCGCTGATAGATTTTTTGCCGCCGGTTTATTATTCTAATAACTTTGAGCAAAGGAATTCTGAACGGCGAAATGCAATTCACGATTCACTATTTACAGAGGAAAGAAAAATGGCATTAGCACTAAATAATTTGCGTCCGGCAAAAGGCTCGACGCACAAAAAGAAAAGAGTCGGGCGCGGACCGGGTTCGGGTCTCGGCAAAACTGCCGGACGCGGACATAAAGGTCAAAAATCACGTTCGGGTTACAGCCAGAAAATCGGTTTTGAAGGCGGACAGATGCCTTTGCAGCGTCGTTTGCCGAAACGCGGTTTTACCAATATTTTCAAAACGAAATGGCTTGAAATCAGCCTTGGAAAACTCGAAGAAAACTTCAATATCGGCGATGAAATCACGCCGGAAGTTCTGCACGAACGCGCTTTGATCAAAAAAGCCAAGCACGATCTCGTTATTTTGGGCAGTGGTGAAATCTCGAAAGCGTTGAATATTTCCGCCCATCGTTTTACCAAATCCGCTAAAGAAAAAATCGAAAAAGCGGGTGGAACGGCAACTGTTATCGAGAAAGCCAGTAAGGTTCTTGAAAAAGGCGTGAAAGCGAAAGATAAAGGCAAAAGCTAAATTAAATTTTGGAGTAACCTTCAGAGGAGAAGTATGGATAAGTTTTTAAGTGCCGTCCAAAATATGTTCAAAGTTCCCGAGTTGAGAAAGCGTATTCTCTTCACTCTCGGACTTCTGGCAATTTACCGGTTAGGAGCGCACGTAACCGCGCCCGGAATCAATGCGGCGCAGCTTGAACAAGTTTGGGGCGAAGTTGCCGGAACCTTGCTCGGCGTTCTCGATTTATTTTCGGGCGGAAATTTTCGCACTATTTCTGTTCTCGCGCTCGGCGTAATGCCATACATTACGGCTTCGATTATTATGCAATTGATGCCGGTTCTCTCGCCGCAGATTAAAAAAATTCAAGAAGAAGGCGAAGTCGGACGGCAAAAAATGAATCAGTGGACTCGTTATTTGACCGTTGCACTTTGTTCTGTTCAGTCATTTTTTGTAGCAACCTGGCTTCAGAGAAACGGCGTGATGGAAAATACCTGGTGGGGTTCGATTATGATCGTCGTAACGCTCACCACCGGAACGATTTTCGTGATGTGGCTCGGTGAACAAATAACCGAACGCGGAGTCGGCAACGGAATCTCGCTCTTGATTTTTGCCGGAATTATCATCGGTTTGCCGGACGCAGTAACACAGGTTTATGGAAGAATTCAGGGCAGCGATCCGATTCAAACGCTCGGAGTTATTTTTCTTTTAGCCATAATAATTGCGCTGATTGCCTTGATTGTCTATGTCGAATCGGCACGACGAAATATTGCGATAAGTTACGCCAGCCGGCGTGTCGGAAATCAAACTTTCAAAGGACAGGAAACAAGTCTTCCGCTCAAAATTAATATGGGCGGCGTTATTCCGGTTATTTTCGCTTCGTCGGTTTTAGCAATGCCGCAAACAATTTTAACGGCAATGCCGCCCGATCAGAATAATCCGAATTCGACCTGGTCGCAGATTTACGCCTTTTTTCAACAATTTCACGGCGGCGATCCGTACTACGAACTTGTGTTTGGTTCGTTGATCGTTCTGTTCACATTTTTCTATATCACGATTGTATTCAATACGGATGATGTCGCGGATAATTTGCGAAAACACGGCGGATTTATTCCGGGAATTCGTCCCGGCGCACAAACAGCGGATTATCTGAATTCGATTATGACGCGCCTGACAACTGTCGGAGCAATTTATCTAGTGTTTATTTGCTTCTTGCCGCAGATTCTTTTGAGCGGTTTCAGAGTTGCCCGTCTTCCATTTATCGGAACTCCTTTAGATAACTTTTTTACTGCCACGCCCGGACTTACGTGGCTGCCGACGGGATTAGGATATCAATTCTTTTTCGGAGGAGCTTCGCTTTTAATTATTGTCGGCGTAGCGATGGACACGGTTTCGCAGATTGAAGCCCAACTCGTTATGAGAAACTATGAAGGTTTCCTCGGCGCGGGATCGAGATTGCGCGGCAGAAGAAGTTAAGAATATGAAAAGAGGAGATTGAGAGAAAAGGAGAAATTTTATTATTAAATAATCTCCTTCGCTTTATTTCTCCTTTTCTTTTGTGCAAAGTTTATGGATAAAATAATTGTGCTGATCGGTGCGCCGGGAGCGGGAAAAGGAACTCAAGCGCGGCTTTTGGAAGAACGGCGTAGGATTCCGCAAATCTCGACGGGCGATATGTTTCGCGAGATGAAAAATGCGGATACGCCTTTGGCAAAAGAAGTTCAGACAATAATGGCGGAAGGGAAATTGATTTCCGATGAATTGACCTACAAAATCGTACGGGACAGAACTTCAAAGGAAAACGGCGCGTATATTCTGGACGGCTATCCGCGCACCGCTGTTCAAGCCGAACAGCTCGAGGAATTAGCTGAAGAACAAGGCAGAACGATTCAGGCAATCGAAGTTGATGTTCCGAAAGAAGAATTATTGAAACGCTTGACCGGGCGGCGTTCGTGTCCGGTTTGCGGAGAAATTTACAATATTTATTCCAAGCCGCCGAAGATTGAAAATGTTTGTGATTTTCATCCCGAAGCAATATTGAATCATCGTGCCGATGATAACGAAGAAAGCGTTTCAACGCGGCTTAAAACGTATGAAGAAAAAACCAAACCTTTAATCGAGTATTATAAAAATTCGGGGCGTTTGGAAAAAGTCATAGGTAATGGAAGTTTGGAAGATATTTACAAACAGTTAGAAAGTTTGATTTGAATCTTTGAACTACCAAATTAACAACAAAGAACAAATGTTCAAAGATTTAAGAATCGGAAGTTTTTTTAGGAAATACAACCAGATTTTATTAGGAAAGAAAATGATAATCGCCAAATCGAGAAAAGATTTAGATCGGATGCGCGAAGCCGGAGAATTAATCGCCGAAGTGCGTGAAACCCTGCGCTCAATGGTTGCGCCCGGAATTACAACTTTGGAACTCAATGCCGTTGCCGAAAAAATGATGCGTGATGCCGGTGCGATTCCGACATTTATCGGTTATAAACCGCACGGAATGGTTCCGTTTCCGTTTGCCATCTGCGCGTCGGTCAATGATCAGGTCGTTCACGGCTTTTCGAGCGATATTCCCTTAAAAGAGGGCGATATTCTTTCGATTGATATGGCGGCAACCTATAACGGTTTTGTCGGCGATACGGCAACGACGATTCCAGTCGGCGAAATTTCAGACGAATTAAAGCAATTAATTCGAGTAACGGAAGAATGTCTGAATTTGGCGATTCAGGAATGTTATCCGAATAAGCGTGTCGGCGATTTAGGCGCGGCGGTTCAGGAACACGCCGAAAAATACAGTTATGGAATTGTACGTGATTATACTGGACACGGCATCGGGCGAAGTATGCACGAAGCTCCGCAAATTCCAAATTACGGCAGACGCGGGACAAAAGAAAAAATTCGCGCCGGATTTGTTTTTGCCATCGAGCCGATGCTTAATCTCGGAACGCACGAAACCAAAACTCTCGAAGAGAAATGGACGGTCGTCACTAAAGACGGAAAAGCGAGCGCGCACGCCGAACATACGGTCGCGATTACGGCGGACGGTCCCGAAATTTTGACTTTAACAAAAGAGCAAAAAGCAAAGTTAAAGGGATCAAAAATTGAAAGTGCTTCGGCTTAACTTGATTTATGAGAAAAAAAAAGCTAACATTTACGGTTTGTCCAACAAATTAGAAATTGGGCTTGATAGTTATGTCAAAAGAAGAAGCGATAGAAGTCACAGCGACGGTTTTGGAGACTCTGCCGAATGCGATGTTTAAGGTTGAGCTGGAAAATAACCAGCATCAGGTTTTGGCGCATATCTCTGGCAAAATGCGGAAAAATTTTATTCGCATACTGCCCGGCGACAGAGTTTTAGTTGAACTTTCGCCATACGATTTAAGTCGCGGGCGGATTACATATCGCTATAAATAAAAGTTTGAGGGAAAAGTTATGAAAGTTCGTCCTTCTGTAAAAAAGATGTGCGATAAATGCAAAGTTATTCATCGTAAAGGCGTTGTCCGCGTGATTTGTGAAAATCCGAAACATAAACAACGTCAAGGGTAAATGGATTTCAGATTTTAGATTTTGGATTTTGGATTGAAAAGTTGTTCAATCTAAAATCCAAAATCTAAAATCAAAAATTGGAGATAAGAAATGGCTCGTATATCAGGTGTAGATTTACCACCGAATAAAAGATCGCAAATCGGTTTGACCTATATTTACGGAATCGGCAAGCCGCGCGCGACAGCGATTTTAGAAGAAGCTGACATCAGCATTCATACCAAAATCAAAGATTTAAGCGAAGAAGAGCTGACTAAAATTCGTGCGCTTTTAGATGCTCAAGGCGATGTTGAAGGTGATTTGCGAAAGCGCGTACAGATGGATATTAAGCGTTTAATGGACATCGGTTGTTATCGTGGTCTGCGTCATCGGCGCGGTTTGCCGGTGCGCGGTCAAAGAACCAGCACAAACGCCCGCACGAGAAAAGGTCCGCGCAAAGCGGCGGTTGCGAAGAAAAAAGCACCGGGCAAGAAATAAAGATTTGTCATTAGCTCTTTGTCATTAGTCAATTGATTGACAAAGGGCAAAGGACAGAAGGACTAAAAGAATATGGCTAAAGCAAAAACAGCAGGTAAGAAAAAGACTTTTCGTAAAAAAGAAAAAAAACACATTCCGGTAGGAATCGTGCATATTGCAGCATCTTTTAATAACACTTTGATTTCGATTACCGATACACAGGGCAATTTGGTGGCGCAATCGTCTTCCGGTGCACGCGGTTTTCGCGGTTCGCGCAAAGGAACTCCGTTTGCCGCACAGCAGGCGGCAAGTGAAGTTGCCCGCAAAGCACAGGATGTCGGTATGCGGGAAGTTGAAGTTCGCGTCAAAGGTCCGGGCGGCGGACGCGAATCAGCGATTCGGGCAATCAATAATGCGGGAATTCGCGTAGTCTCGATCAGAGACACAACGCCTGTTCCGCACAATGGCTGCCGACCGCCGAAACGCCGAAGAGTGTGACGATTTTGGATTTTGGATTGAGAAAATCGAAATCTGAATAACATTTGAAAATTAAACTTAAATTATCAAAAGGATGAAGGGAATTTTAATTTAATTTCCCGTAAACTTTTCCAACGAAAATGAAATGCCGATTTAATTTTTGCGAATAGAGGATTTAATAAAAATCCAAAATCCAAAATCTAAAATCCAAAATCATTTTTTGCGGAAGCAAAAAACATTATGGCTAGATATAGAGATGCGGTGTGCCGTCTGTGCCGCCGCGAAGGTGGAAAATTATTTTTAAAGGGCGACCGGTGTTTTAAACCGTCTTGCGCGATCGAAAAACGCGGAACGAATCCGCCGGGACAACACGGCGCGAACAGACGACGTAAAGCATTAGCCGGTTACGGTTTGCAGCTTCGGGAAAAACAAAAGGTCAAGCGTATTTACTTTGTGCTTGAAAAACAATTCCGCAATTATTTCGAAAAAGCATCGCGTCAAAAAGGCATCACGGGCGAAAATTTGCTCTTTATGCTTGAGCGAAGACTTGATAACACAGTTTATCGTGCCGGATTTTCGACTTCCCGCCGTCAAGCTCGCCAGCTTGTCAATCACGGGCATATTGAAGTCAACGGACGTAAAGTTGATATTCCGTCATTTCAAGTAAAAGTCGGCGATGTGATCAGCGTTAAAGGCAAAAGTCATAGCAATCCGCACGTTGAAGGTGCTTGGCAGACTTCCGGTGGGCGTGGTCGTCCGGGTTGGATTTCAACATCTGCGGGTGATTTGACCGTGACTATTACAGCACTTCCGACACGCTCAGATATTGATGCAAATATTAACGAACAGTTAATCGTCGAACTTTACAGCAAGTAGTTTTTTAGTTTCAAGTTTCGGATTTCAAGTTCCGAGCCGTACGGCTTGCTTGAAATATCCGAAACTTGAAACTTGGAACTTTTTTAAAAGAAGTAACTTTTTTAAAAGAACTAATATGACACAAAACAATAATTGGACAGATTTCCAAATGCCCAACCGCTTACACGTTGAATCGGAAACTTTAACCGCAAAATACGGAAAGTTTTACGCCCAACCTTTTGAACGCGGTTTCGGTACGACAATCGGCAACTCACTTCGTCGCGCACTTCTTTCATCAATTGAAGGTGCAGCTGTTACGGCAGTAAAAATCGAAGGAGTTGAACACGAATTTTCATCCATCAATGGTGTGGTTGAAGATGCAACCGACGTTATTTTAAATCTCAAACAGATCCCGTTCACCCTGCACGGTGAAGGTCCGAAGACTTTGACTATCAGCAAAAGCGGTGCGGGTGAAGTAACTAGTGCCGATATTGAGCACGACGGCGAAGTTGAGATTCTTGATGATGAAGTTCATATCGCGACAATCAGTACAAGCGGTGAGTTAAATATCGAAATGCGTCTGCAAAAGGGGCGCGGCTATGTTTCCGCCGAATTTAACAACGATGAAGACCTTTCAGTTGGTTACATTCCGATTGATTCAGTTCACACACCGATTAAAAAGGTTAATTACAGCGTGGATAAAACCCGTCAGGGTTCAAACACCGAATTTGATAAATTGACAATCGAAGTTTGGACGGACGGATCGGTAAAGCCGGATGATTCAATCGGTTTAGCGGCAAAATTGGTCAAAGATCATATGTCCATCTTCATCAATTTTGAAGAAGAGGAAGAAGATTATAAATTTGAAGACATTGCGCGTCCGCCGCTTCTCCGCAACGATCTTCTGGATCGCTCGGTTGATGAACTGGAACTTTCGGTTCGTTCATACAACTGTTTGAAAAATGCGGACATTCGTTCGATTCGCGATCTGATTCGTCGTAGCGAAAAAGATATGCTCAATACCAAAAATTTCGGTAAAAAATCACTAACGGAAATCAAAGATCTGCTCCACGGAATGGGATTGGATTTCGGAATGGATTTTGACGAGCAAGGCAATCCGATTCCGGGTTCGGGCGGAAGAGATTTATAGAAAGGTAAAAGGTAAAAGGTAAAACATTAATACCTGAAAAAATCCGGTTTGCGCGGTTTCTGAATAAATTCGACAAACTATGAACTTTTTACCCGGCTTAGAATATTAAATTTTAAGTGTAAAGTTTCAAGCTGAGAAAATAACGACTTGGAACTTGGAACTTGGAACTTGGAACTTATAAAATTATGCGACACTTAAAAGCACATCGTAAATTAGGCAGAACAACGGAACATCGGGTTTCGATGTTGAGAAATATGGCGACTTCTTTGATTAACGCCGAAAAAGAACATATTGTAACAACCGTTCAAAAGGCGAAAGAACTCCGCCCGTTTGTCGAAAAAGTAATTACATTGGCAAAAAAAGCCGAAAATATCAGCGGTGAAGATGCGGCGATCAAAAAAGTTCATCTGCGCCGTCAAGCCGCGAAATATTTCCACGCCGGAAATCATAATTTCAAAAAAGAACAGAGCCGTTTTCGCGGTGCAAAAGGCACACCTAAAGAATCTATCGAAAGAACGGCGGGCGTTAAAGCTGTGCAAAGACTTTTTGGTGAACTCGGAACGCGCTATAAAGACCGCAACGGCGGATATACGCGGATTATTCGACTGGGCAGACGCAGCGGTGATAATGCCGAGATGGCTGTGATAGAATTAGTTGACAATCCCTTGGAATTAGCGGCAAAAAGTTAAAACCAAATTAAGAGGAGCAATTTCGAAATGAGTGAAAACGCAGGTTCAGCTAAAGCGGAAGATAACAAAGAACAAACCGGTAAAAAGAAGACCGCAGCAAAAAGCGTGAGTAAAACGGCACGACCTTCTTTGAATATGAAGGAATTGCAGGAACTTGCCGAACTTGTTGCCGAACACGGCTTTACTGATTTTGAGTTTGAAAATGAGAACATCAGAGTTCGTCTGAGCAAAAACCCGGCACCGCAGTTTATTCAGGCACAGCCTTTTCAAAATGTCCCGCAAGTTTCTGCGCCGACATCACAAGTTTCTGAAACCAAAGATGAAAGCGTCTCTGAAACAAAAACTACGGATGCGAATTTACATCAAATAACGTCGCCGATTGTCGGAACTTTCTATAGTTCACCTGCGCCGGATAAAGACGCGTATGTCAAAGAAGGCAGCAAGGTTTCGGAAGATTCGGTCGTCTGTATCGTCGAAGCGATGAAACTGATGAATGAAATTCAGGCGGAAGTTTCGGGTGAAGTTGTCAAAATTTACGTCGAAAACGGTCAGCCGGTCGAATACGGTCAACCGCTTTTCGGGATTAAAAAATAGTTTGAAGTTCAAGGTTCAAAGTTTAAGGTTCAAAGTCTATAAACCAATATATGACCTTGAACCTTAAACTTTGAACCTTGAACTGTATTAAAATGAAAAAACGCGAATTTCGTAAAATTTTAATTGCCAATCGTGGTGAAATTGCCTGCCGCATAATCTGGACGTGCCGGGAAATGGGCATTAAAACCGTTGCGGTTCACTCGGAAGCCGATAAGGAAGCTCTGCACGTAAAATATGCGGATGAAGCCGTCTGCATCGGTCCTCCGCCGTCGGCACTCAGTTATTTGAATATTCCAGCAATCATCAGCGCGGCGGAAATCACGAATGTTGACGCGATTCATCCGGGTTACGGGTTTTTGGCGGAATCGGCAACTTTTGCAAAGGTTTGCGGAGACTGCAATATAAAATTCATCGGACCGAATCCCGAAGTTATCAAAATGATGGGCGATAAGGTCGAAGCCAGACGGACGATGAAGGCAGCCGGCGTGCCGATCTTGCCGGGAAGTCCCGACCCGATCGAGAACGCTGAAGAAGCGATCAAACTGGCAAAGGAAATCGGTTTTCCGGTAATCATCAAAGCGGCAGCGGGCGGCGGCGGACGCGGAATGCGGATTGTCCGCAAAGAAGAAGAACTGGAAAATCAACTTGACAACGCGCAGACCGAAGCACTTGCCGCGTTTAAGAACGGCTCGGTTTATATCGAAAAATATATCGAGCGTCCGCGCCATATCGAAATTCAGGTTTTAGCCGATGAATACGGCAACTGCATTCATCTGGGCGAGCGCGAATGCACGATTCAGCGGCGGCATCAGAAACTTCTGGAAGAAGCACCATCGCCCGTAATTACGCCCGAACAGCGCGAAATAATGGGCGCGGTCGCCGTTAATGCGTGTAAGGAAATCGGTTATTCGAGCGCGGGAACTTTTGAATTTTTACTTGACGAAGACGGTTCATTTTATTTTATGGAAATGAACACGCGCATACAGGTCGAGCATCCGGTAACGGAAATGGTGACGCTGGCGGATATTGTGCGAAATCAAATCCGCATCGCGCAGGGCGAAGATCTGCAATACGAGCAAAGCGATGTGCAAATCGTCGGGCATTCGATCGAATGCCGCATTAATGCTGAAGACCCTGTGAAATTTACGCCGAGTCCGGGATTGATCACGGCTTTTAATATTCCGGGCGGTCCGGGCGTAAGAATTGATACGGCGGTCTATCCGGGCTATTTTGTGCCGCCTTATTATGATTCGATGATCGCCAAACTGATCGTTCACGCCCGAACGCGGGAACTTGCGATTAAGCGGATGCGACGCGCTCTTGATATGCTCGTTATCGAAGGAATAAAGACGACGATTCCGCTACATATCGCTATTATGAACGACGAAAAATTTCAAAAAGGCGATTTTTCGACCAAATTTATGGAAGAATTTTTCGATAAGGAAAAATAATCGTAGAATTTCTACGAAGGTTACATTGACAAATATCAACTAACTGTTGAAAATAAAAGAGCTAAAATATATATGTGGTTATCATTTTGAAAAGGATGAAGTTACTGCATCAGTAAGGAGAGAAATTAATTTTTAAATAGAAGTTATGACACCAAAAGAAGTAAAAGAAGAAATTGTTACAGATTACAAAACACACGATAGTGACACGGGTTCGTCGCAAGTTCAGGTTGCGCTTTTAACACGGCGTATAAATGAATTGACCGAGCATTTCAAAATCCACAAAAAAGACAATCATTCGCGTCGGGGCTTATTAAAAATGGTTTCTCGCCGCAGAAAACTGCTCGATTATCTCAAGCGCAGAGATATTTCCGAATATCACGAAATAATCAAGAAATTAGGATTAAGAAGGTAAAAAGTTTAAAGGTGAAAAAGTAGAAAAATTAATCTTTACAAGAACAACGATAATTTTAAGAACAAAACTTTTTCGCTCTATCAAATGACTTCTTCGAGTCATATAAGACAACAAGTTCTCGCGAAGATTTGCCAACAACGATTGCTGAACGTGACAGCTTAAAAGATCACTTGGGAAAAGAGAACGGACGCAATTAGAAGAATCTAAAAGCGGCAGGACATCACGGATAGTCCTTGCCGCTTTTTGTTTAAAATCAGCGAATCGGCTTTAGTGGATAAATGTTGTAGGAAAATATAAAAATACAAAGCACCGCAAAAAAATTAGAAAATAAAAAAAACATTCACAAACCTCGATTCACTTTTTGAAAGGAGAAAAATGTCAAAGAAAAAATACTTAAAAGAATCAATAAAATTAGGCGATAAAGAATTGACTGTCGAAACAGGTAAAATCGCTAAACAAGCAGATGGAGCGGTCGTTGTAAGTTACGGTGAAACAATTGTTTTAGTAACCGCAGTCAGCGCACGCACAGCAAAAGAAGGACTCGACTTCTTTCCGCTGACGGTCGAATATCGGGAAACAGGCTATTCGGCGGGGCGAATTCCGGGAAATTATTTCCGCCGCGAAGGTCGTCCGAATGAAAAAGAAATTTTAACCTGCCGTTTGATTGATCGTCCGGTCAGACCGCTTTTTCCTGATAATTACCGGTTTGAAACACAGGTCGTCGGAACGGTTATTTCGTCAGATTCGGAAAATGACCCCGATGTTTTAACAATGACTGGTGCATCGTGCGCACTCTATTTATCAGATATTCCTTTTGAAAATCCGATTGCGAGCGTTCGTATCGGTTTGATTGACGGAAAATATCTGGTCAATCCGACGTTTGAAGAAAGACGCGAATCGAAATTGGATTTAGTCGTTGCCGGATCGGAAGAGGCGATCGTGATGGTCGAAGCCGAAGCCGGAGAAGTCGAAGAAAAAATTATGGTCGAAGCAATGATGCTTGCGCATAAAGAAATCAAACGGCTTTGTTTATGGCAGAGAGAATTGTTCAAGGCTCTGGACATTCAAAAGCGCGAGTTTGTTGCACCGAAATTGGACGAAAAACTTATCAAGGAAATCGAAAAGAAATATTCGGGCAAATTGCGCGAAGCACTCGATTCGACCGGAAAAGATAAAATATCGAATTATGCGGCGGTTGACGCGCTCAAGAAAGAAGTTGTCGAAAGTTATCCCGAAGATGATTCGGAAAAACGCTCGATGGCAGGAAAAGTTTTCGGTCATTTGAAGGAAAAAATCTTCCGCGAAGATATTTTGGGAAACCGTCGTCGTCCCGACGGACGCAAATTCAGCGAAATCCGTCCGATTTCCTGCGAAGTCGGTTGGCTGCCGAGAGTTCACGGTTCATCGCTCTTCACACGCGGCGAAACGCAGGCAATCGTAACAACAACACTCGGAACAAAAACCGACGAGCAATTTACGGACGATCTCGAAACCGGCGAAGTCCGCCGCAGTTTTATGCTGCATTATAATTTCCCGCCGTATTCGGTCGGTGAAGCCGGACGCTTCGGCGGAACTTCGCGCCGCGAGATCGGACACGGAAATCTGGCACGCCGCGCTCTACAAGCGGTTCTGCCCGATGAATCGGAATTTCCATATACGCTCCGCATCGTTTCCGACATTACCGAATCAAACGGTTCGTCTTCGATGGCATCGGTTTGCGGCGGATGTCTGTCATTGATGGATGCGGGCGTTCCGATCAAGAAAATGGTCGCAGGCGTGGCGATGGGTTTGGTTTTGGAAGAAAACCGCTACGCCATTTTGTCTGACATTGCCGGTGCGGAAGATCATTACGGCGATATGGATTTTAAAGTTAAAGGAACGGATATAGGAATTACCGCTCTGCAAATGGACATCAAAGTTGCCGGAATTAACGCGATGATTTTGCAGGAAGCGCTCGAACAAGCCAGAAAAGGTCGCCTACATATTCTGGAAATTATGAAACAGGCGATTGATACACCGCGCGAAGAGATTTCGCCGTATGCGCCGCGCATCATCACGATGAAGATTCATCCCGACAAAATCCGCGACGTGATCGGACCCGGCGGGAAAATTATTCGGGCAATTACCGAAGAGACGGGCGCGAAAATTGACATTTCCGACGACGGCACGATCAATATCGCGACTGCTGACGGCGACGCGGCAAACGCGGCGGTCGAACGCATCAGAGCTTTAACGGCGGAAGCGGAAATCGGCGAAACATATATGGGAACGGTTTCCCGAATTGTTGATTTCGGCGCGTTTGTCGAGATTTTCCCAGGCGTTGACGGTCTTTTGCATATTTCGGAAATCTCCGACCGCAGAATCCGCGACGTGCGCGATGAACTCAAAGAAGGACAACAAGTTCTCGTTAAATGTATCGGCAAGGAAGGAAATAAAATCAAACTTTCGCGCAAATCCGTTTTAACTGAAGAAAAATCTCGCGCTAAAGAACAATAAAAGAATTGCAGAAAATTGCAAAACCTCTGAAACTTAAAAAAATCTAATTTTTGAGTTTCAGAATAAATGATTATATTAACCACAGATATTAACGATTTGGAACCTGGATTTTGTAAAACGGACTCATATATTATCGAGAAAAAGTTTATGAATATCAGATTGATGGTCGTTTTATCTGTGGTTAACTAAGAAAAGACGAAACTTTTAAATATTTCCATATTTTCTGGAACGACACGTTTATTGAAACTTATATAAAGGTGAACGACCGAAACCGCATTATTTATTTGGGTATTTAATGAAATACGAGGAATAACGTGCAATTTTTACAAAACTTTGGTATAGTTCCACATAAAGTTTATTGAATTTTAGAGATATTATTACTTGTAAAAGATTTGTTTATTCAATGATATTTACTAAAAATTCGCTATATAAAGAGATGAGAAAAATGCAATTTAAAATAATTTTTTCGACTATAGTTTTGGTTTCGACGTTAATTATTGCTGATTCGATAAATGCTGCACCGGTCAAGTTTAATCAGATAATACAAGTAGTAAATGCCAAACCGGGCAAAGCTAATTCGGGCAGTTTCGCAAAATTGAGATTATCTAATAATTCAATTGTCGCCTTGAACGGGGACGGCGACGATGATGATAAGAAGAAAAAAACTGAAACCCTGCCGCAAGATGGACGTGTGATTATTACGTCAACGGCAGAGATCGCAGAAAATATTGAAGATTGCCAATGTGATGACACTGATCCGTTTATTGCAACCCGCGGTGGTTTTCCAAAGTGGCCTCTTTTTGGCTTAGGCGCAATTCCGCTCGGTTTCATTAAAACAGGAGAAGGCGAAACACCGACCCCGACTACGACACCGCCGACAACAGGAACGCCGACACCGACGACTCAGACACCGACACCGGAACCACCTATTCCTGAACCGATGACTTTACTGCTTTTCGGCACCGGACTTGCCGGAGTCGGACTTGCCGCTCGCCGACGCTTTGGTAGGAAAATAGAAGGCGAGGAAGAAGTTGCTGAATAAGTGCTGAGTTGTTTTGACCAATTGCGTTATATACCAAAATGCTTTTTGGGAGAAGTTTGAGGAATAAGAAGATGAAAAAAATCAGATATAGTTTATTATTTATTTTGATATTTACCTTAGGGTTGACAACGGTGTTTGCAAACGGAAATGGTAAAAACGGCAAAGGTGATGAGACGAAAAGACCGAAAAATACGGGGATTTTAACTGTTCAAACCACTCCGAAATCGTTGACCGTAAGAGTTGACGGACAGGTTATCGGGATGAGCGGAGTTGAACAGGCAGCTGAGTTTTATCTTGCACCGGGTTTTCATACGCTCGAAATCGAAGCTCCGAACGCCAAACCTTTTGTCAAACAAATCGAAATCAGAAGAGACCGTAAAGAATGTATCTGTCTGAACATTGTTGAAAGAACAGAATCAAAAGCCTGTCCGTATAATATAACCGTTGACGGACCAGATAAGGTTTTAGAAGGCGATTTAATCACATTTGCCTCGATTGACGCTTTGAATTATCCGACTCCTCTAAACTACGTCTGGCGCGTTTCGCCGACAACGGCTCGCATCACCAGCGGACTCGGAACTTCGGCAATTACGGTTGACACTACCGGAATGGGCGGAAAATCAATCACCGCCGAACTCGATGTCAGCGACGGGCTTTATGCCGAGCAATGCGCTCAAAGACTTCCGGTTGCTACAATGGTCGAATCTCTGCCGATAGAAGAAGCTATCAAGTTTGACGAGTTTGAATCGAAATCGTTTGATGACGACAAAGCGCGACTTGACCAGTTTGCTATTCAGATGCAAAACAATCCTGATCATCAAGGTTATATTATAATGTATCAAGGAACTGACCGGAACAGTATGAGAAACAGAAATGTTGATCTTTTAAGCAAACGGACGATGGATTATCTGGTCAATGCCAGAGGCGTTGATCCGAGCCGCATCGTCATAACGAAGTGGGGAACGCGCCCGACAACCGTCTATGAACTGTGGCTGATTCCGCCGGGAGCGAAAATACCCGTTCCTAACGGCAACTGATCTGATTCAAAACAATCTTCGATTAAGGACGGCTTGTGAAAAAGAGTCGTCCTTTTTTGTTTTGTCCTTTGTCGGTTGTCCTTCGTCCGTTGTAAAATTTTCGTTTTACGAATTAAAATTTATAAAAATAAGAAGTTTAAGGATTTGCGAGATTTATCGAACTTAAAAAAACAATCCAAAATCCAAAATCCAAAATCCAAAATCTAAATTATGTCAGCAGAAAATATCGAAACAATAGTAAATCTATCAAAACGACGCGGCTTTGTTTTTCCTTCATCCGACATTTACGGCGGCTTGGGAAGCAGTTGGGATTACGGTCAGCTCGGCGTTGAACTGGCAAACAATATCAAGCAAAATTGGTGGCGTTGGCTCGTTTATGACCGCGACGACATCGAGGGAATTGATTCTTCGATCATTCAAAATCGCCTCGTCTGGAAATATTCCGGACACGAAGACACATTTTCCGATCCGATGGTTGATTGCCGCGAATGCAAATCGCGCCTTCGCGCCGACAAACTCGAAAAACCGGAATGTCCGAACTGCGGTTCAAAAGATTTAACCGAACCGCGACCGTTTAATCTGATGTTCAAAACGACGATCGGCGCGACTTCCGCCGAAGACGATCCGATGGCACTTGCCTATTTGCGTCCCGAAACCGCGCAGGGAATTTTTATAAATTTCCTGAATGTTCTGAATACTTCGCGGAGATAGTTGCCGTTCGGCATCGCGCAGATCGGAAAATCTTTCCGCAACGAAGTTACGCCGGGAAATTTCATTTTCCGCACACGCGAATTTGAGCAGATGGAAATGGAATACTTCGTCAATCCCGAAGACGCGCCGCGCATTCTTCAGGAATGGATTGATTCATTCTGGCAATGGTTTCAAGGTTTGGGAATTTCCGAAAAAAATCTTCTTAAGTATGAACAAACCGAGAAAGAACGCGCTCATTACGCCGTGCGGACGGTTGATATTTTGTATCGTTTTTTTCCCGAACGCGAAGACGAAGACAAACAATGGGACGAACTAATGGGAATTGCCAACCGCACCGATTATGATCTAAAAGCGCATTCCAAAAAGCCGGAAGACGCGGAAGGAAAACGATTTAATCAAGACTCGACCGAAGATCTGTCATATTTCGATCCGCACACGAACAAGCGTTTTTACCCGTATGTCATCGAACCGGCGGCAGGCGTAAATCGCACGATGCTCGCAGTTTTGATGGACGCTTACACCGAAAAAGAAGACGAACGCGGCGAAAAGCGTGTAATATTAAAACTGAAACCCGAACTCGCGCCGATCAAGGTGGCGATTTTGCCTTTAATGAAAAACAAAGACGAAATCGTCGAACTGGCGAAAAAGATCAAAAAAGATTTGCTCGGCTCGATGCGCGCAGTTTATGACGACACGGGCAGCATCGGCAAGCTTTACGCGAGGCAAGACGAAATCGGTACGCCTTTCTGTATTACGGTTGATTTCGAATCTCTGGACGACAATACCATAACCGTCAGAGACAGAGACACCTGGCAACAAGAGAGAGTAAATGCCGATCAACTGAAGAATTATTTGCGGGATCGTTTGGATTAAACAAAGATATGAAATCTTTAAAGTATTATTTTCAATAACCATTTTTTGTATGAATACTCAATCAAAAAAGTTAGTTATTAATGGTAAAGAGTTAAAGTGTTTAGTTTGTCAACACGATGAATTTTGGGAAAGAGAAGCGCAATTAAACACTGCCGCTGCAAGTTTTTTCGGTTTTGATTTTGCAAATCCAACAGGAAGGTGTGTGATTTGTGATAATTGCGGATATATTCACTGGTTTTTTCCGAAGAATTGATAGATGAATAATATATCCTCAAAAAATCATAAAACTTGCCGAAACGATTAAGCAAAACGGCGGACGCACGATGCTTGCCGGCGGCTGTGTGAATGATTTGTCTGAACATCGAATCGAAGGATTGAGACGTTGTCCTTTTCAAACAAGAAAAAAACGGGCGCGGGCGCCTAGGTTTTATTTTGCTTCCGTCAAAAGTTTTTCGAGTTTTGCCAGTTCCGCTTTCGCGTCTTTTCTGACCTTTTCGTCCGCAAGTAATTCCTGAGCTTTTTGCAGATTTTCCAGTGCTTTTGCCGGTTGTTTGTTTTTCAGCAAAACTTCACCGTAGTCTATATAAACTGCGGCAAAACGTCTTTGATTAAGCGCGGAAAGTTTTTCCCGGTTTAATAAATCCGTGTAAATTGCCAACGCTTTTGAATAAAATTCGGCGGCTTTATTGAGGTTTAGATTTAATCCGTTAACGTAGCCTAATAAAGCCGTATTTTCTGCCAAACGCATTTTTTTTTCAAGATTTTCGGCATCGGAATCAGCCATTTTCTGATAAAAAGTTTGAGCTTTTAAGATGTGCGATTGCGCTTGGTCGTATTTTTGTTCTAACAAAAACGTTCTGCCCAATTCTTGCAAGCCGCGCGCTAAAGCGTTTTCGGCAAAGGCGTTTTTGGTATCGGCGTTAAAAATTTTCTCCCGGATTTCAATCGCCTTTTGGTAATTTTCTTTTGCGCCTTCAAAGTTTTTCGCGTCCCGCAAAGCTGAGGCAACCGAGCCGTATGTGAAAGACAAATCAAGCGAGGCGGAAACATCGTTTGGATTATTTTCGGCGTTTTCCAGATCAATTGCCAGAGAGTTTTGAAAATACTGCAAGGCTTTTTCGCTTTCTCCGCGCACTTGAAAAATGCTTCCCATAGATTTGTAGGTTAAAGCGACATTGCGAAGATGATTTTTAGTATTCGGCGCGTCATCAATCGCCAGTTGTTGGTAGATTTCCAACGCTTTTTGATAATTTTCCAAACTTTCATCAAAGCTGTTTTGCGTGGTTTTCAGCGAAGCGATATTCCAGAAAGCTCTGGCTAAAGCACTTCTTATCTTGAGATCGTTCGGGAAACGAGTTTGCAGATCGGCAAAAATTTGAAGTGCGCTTTGAAAACTTTTTTCCGTATTCGGCAGATCTCCGACATTCCGCTGCTGCCCGCCGATCGCAATTAATAAATCTCCCAACATTTGCCGGTCTTCGACATTGTTCGGATTCTTTTCGGCAATTTTTTCCTGGATGGCAAACGCTTTTTGATAGCTTTGCAAAGCCTCGTCTGATTTGCCGACATTTCCCGTATTTCCTTCGCCTTGAATGTCGCCGACTTTTCGATAGGCTCTGGCAATATCGCGCTGTAAGTCGATATTTCCAGCGCTTTCGGCTGATAGATTATCTAAAAATTCAACCGAATCTCTCACCATTTTTTCACGCATTTCGGTTGCGCCGGGAAGTTTGGCGATGCCGTCGTGATACTCGAAAAGCACGATATTGGCGAGTTTGCGAACTTGCTCAAAACGATTTTCGGCTTTGGCGCGTTCACGATTTGCCGCAATTGCCTGCCAGATCGAAATGCCTGACAACAGCAGAATTACGGCGGCGATTGCCGTTCCGATTTTGTTTCGGCTGACAAATTTCGAGAAACGATAGAATGTTGAATCGGCAGTTGCCGTTACCGGCAGTCCTTTAAGAAATCGCCGAATATCTTCGGAAAATTCCGGCACGGTCTGATAACGTCTTTCCGGTTCTTTGCGTAATGCTTTGAGAATAATGTTGTCCAAATCACCTTTTAACGATTTTGGGTTTTGGATTTTGGATTTTGGATTTTCAGGAAAAGTTTTTTGTCTTTTGTTTTGTAGAGTTTTGCTGTCTAATTTGAAATTTGAAATTTGAAATCTTGAATTTGAAATTGCCGAAGGTCGAATGGGTTCAGCCGTCAAAACCAAATTCGCAATTTCCTGGTAGCTTTTTTTATCGGATCTGAACGGGCGAACGCCGCTTAAAAGCTCGTATAAAACCACGCCGAGCGAATAAACATCCGTTGCCGTCGTAATTTGCAAACCGTTTATTTGTTCGGGCGAAGCATATTCAGGCGTCAGCATTCGCGCCTGCATCGCGGTCGTCGTATTTTCAAATTCGTCGGAATCAAGCAGTTTGGCAATGCCGAAATCGAGCAGTTTCGGTATTCCGTCAGGTGTTACGAGAATGTTTGACGGTTTTATATCACGATGAATGATCAGATTTTGGTGAGCATATTTGACGGCTTTGCAGACGTTCTGAAAAATTTCCAGACGTTCGAAAGTGTTCAATTGATGAGCGTCGCAAAACTTTGTAATTGTTTCGCCCTCGATGTATTCCATCACAAAATACGGCAGATCGTTTTCGGTCGAACCGGCGTCCAAAAGGTTAGCGATGTTCGGATGCGTCAGGCGTGAAAGAATCTGGCGTTCGCGGTCGAATCTTTTCAAAACGGCTTCGGTGTCCATTCCGCGTTTGATGATTTTGAGAGCGAATTTCTTATCCAAACCTTCCTTTTTCGCCAAAAAAACTTGTCCCATTCCGCCTGTGCCTAAACTATCGAGAATTTTGTAACTGCCGATTGTTTTGCCGAGATACGATTTTCCGCCCAAACCGGATTCAACGGCAAAAGGTTCGGCAATGAAACTGGCAATTTTTTCGTGAGATTCGAGCAAACGGCTGACTTCCGAGCGAACAAAATCATCCTGTTCTGCTAAAAAACTGTCTCGTTCATTTTTCGGCAAATCAAGCGTTTGGTGAAAAATTTCTTTTATTTTCAGCCATTCAGGATCTTGCATATTATCTCTGCTTAAAAACGCGGAAATTTTCTCCGAATATTTCAGCTGTTTGAAATTTTGTCGTAAAGCCAGGTTCGGGCAAACGTCCATTCGCGAAAAGCGTTTGCGCGTGAAATTTGCAAAACCGTGGCGATTTCGTCAAAAGTCAGACCGGCAAAGTATCGCAATTCAACGATTTTTGCCTGTAATTGATCGTGTCTGGCTAATTCTTCCAGAGCAAAATCCAGATCGAGCAAAGATTCATTGACCTCAATCGAAATCGTCTCGGAATCATCGAGCGGAATTTTTATGCCGTCGCGTTTATGGGCGTGTCTTTCGCGAGCGTGATCCACCAAAATCCGGCGCATCGCCTGCGAAGCAACGCCGAAAAATTGTCCGCGATTTTCCCAATCAACCGAATGTTGATTGACCAATTTCAGATATGCTTCGTGAACGAGCGCGGTTGTCGGCAAAGTCTCGGCGTATTCATTCTGCAGCAGACGATGTGCGACGCGCCGGAGCTCGTCATAAACAATCGGCAAAAGCTGATCCAGCGATTCCTTCTTTCCGCTCTTCCAATCCTGCAAAAGTCTCGTAACTTCGTGCGCCATAAAATTTTTTGATTTCTTGAAAAATTTTAGCAGAACTTCCGCGTTTATGTATAGAAACATTTTTTCCGAAGAGGAGCATTAAAACAGATTATGTTAAATCGAACAATTTCAATTTTCTTGATTTTAGCAATTTCAGCCTTTCCGGCTTTTGCCGACTACAAAATTTCTCAGCAAACAATTATCGAAACTATGACTGTCGAAAATACAGTTTACTCGAAAGGCGTTCGTGAACGGCGTGAATCGAAAATCGATTTTGGCGGAGATGCCCAAAAAGCGGCAATGATGGCAAGTATGCTGCCGAATTTTATCGAGATTTCTCAATGCGATTTGAAGCAGGACGTAACGCTCAGCGAGGCGAAAAAATCGTATTTTGTTGATTATTACGATTGGTCGAGTTTGCCGCCCGAAATTCAAAAACGGCGACCGAATCAAAAAATCGTAATAAAAGGAACTTCGACGGTTTCTTCGGTTGTGATTGATTCAGGCAAGACTCAGATGATGTTCGGTTTTAAGGCGCGATGGCTCAAAAATGTGGTTACTGTTGAAAATTCGGCAGATTCCTGCGATGGGAAACAGAACGTGAAACTTGAAACGGAAGGCTGGTTTATAAAACTGTCGCTCGAACAGGAATCTTGCAAAGTGCCGCGAACTCCCGGAGAAGTCCGCGGATATTGTCGCCCTGCAATCATTGTCAAATCCGCGCAAAATCCGGGATTTCTTCTCGAAGGCACGACGAAAATATATGATAACAATAAACTTCAGGGAACAACGAACATCAAAACGACCGCGCTTTCCAAAGCGACGCTTGACCAATCATTGTTTGAAATTCCCAAAGATTGGACTGAAGTTGATACGCTTTCCGAATTGATGCCGGGTTTTTCAAATGTCGCGCGGGATAATTCGGCAACGACAATTATCGGCAATTCCAACAAAAATTCGTCTGTGAAAACCATCGCCATTGATTTCTTTTCGGGCAACGCTTCCAAAGTTAATCAGGATGAGCTGCGCGGCTATATTTCCCAAAAAGTTTCCGCCGCCGGTTTTAGCGGTTTTCCGATAAATTCACAAGCCGAAATTACTTCGGGAAAATTTGCCAATGTCATCGGCGTCGAGCTTAAAAAAGTCAAAGAATCGGGCGGCGCAAAAATTGGCGGACTCTTCGGCAAAGTTACGGGCAGCAGCGATGCCGCCAAACTCGGCGATTCCGAAGCCGAAATTGTCATGACGATTTACGCAAGCGACGGCAAAACCGTGGTTGCCAGTATGACCGCCGCCGAAAAAGTTAAGGGCAAAGGAAACGATGCCGTTAAAGCCGCGATTGATAAAATTTTAAGCGGTTTATTGGAAAAAATTAAATAGGAAATCATCCACGAAGTTTCACGAAGAAAACACGAAGAAAAAAAATAAATTTTAACAATTTTCGTGCCCACTTCGTGAAACTTCGCGGATGAAAAATAAAACTATGAAACGAATTTCTACTTTAACTTTGGTTTTCTTGATATTTGCGAGTTGCAGTTTGATTTTTGCTCAACGCCAGATCACCAATACGCCGCCGCCGGAACCGAAATTAGAAATACTTGAAAGCCAGAATGCGCTCGATAATTTTTCCGAAAAAGGTTTGCCTGAAGCCTATATTATCGGAAAAAATCGTTCGGACGAACTGGCGGAATGGTTGGCAAAAGAAATCTCGAAATATGATAATGAATCGCTCCCGGTGCTGATTGCCGCTCTGCAAAAAGCCGGTTTTTATATCATTGACCAAAACCAAAAGATTCTTTATAAACCGACTTCCACCTATGATTTGGAGATGTCTTTTTATGATTTCGAGGTGGTCGGAATGCTTAAAACCTCTGCGCTGGGAACAACCACGACCATCAAAAAACTGGCGGAAGTCCTTTCGCAAAACAACCGCCAAATTCCTGCCGAAAATCTCGGAAAAGCGATTTTGGATGATTTACGAAAAGCGAGAAATTCAAAAGATATGCGGATTCGTTTTGCCGCTAAATTGATTTTCGAACTCGGCAAAAATTCGGCTAAACCCGCTGATTTAAACGTAACTTCGCCGGAAACTTCCGAGATAAACCTGATTCAAGCCTCTTTGATCGAGCGCATCTTGCTTGGCGATTTGATTGATTCTTACGCCAAACTCGTCGCCGGAAATAATCGAAACGGCGATTTGTTCAGAGAAAATACGATTCGTTTTATCAATGCCGATTTTTTAATTTCCAACAGCCTTTGCGATTCGTGGGACGATCTGACAACGCTTCAAAATACCGGAAAAAATGCGTATCAATCGGTCGAAAAACTTTCATTCTTTGAAAAAACGCTCGACGAATGCGAAATGCTCGGCGATAAAAAAGCGGTTGACGAATGCAGAGCGCGCAAAGCAAATCAATCACGTCGGCAGTTTTTGGAAATTTTCGGAAAAAATCTAAGACTTGCCATTATTTCTTTAGCCTCGATTAAATTGAAATCCGCCTCGCAAAACATAAAAATCGAACTGAAAGTTCAAGACCCGATTCCGCTGGTGAGAACAAAATCAGCCGTCAATGCGGGCGAAACCCGTGATGTAACGGCGAAATTTACAATGGAATGGGCAGCGGCGGAAAAGGCTGTCCAAGCCGGTTGTCTAGACAAATTGGTTGCCGCTTCAAATCCGAAATTCGACATTTTGGAATCGCCTTCGTTGGAGGGAAAAAAAGTTGAGTGGATATTGGTTTCAGAGGACGGTGCCGATTTGGGCGACGATTCGATTAAATTAAGCAGTCAAAGCGATAAACTGTCGGGGCAAACCGGAGAAAGCATCGTCAGCGTTATCGGCAAGCCGCAGACGGAAGATTTAATTAACAGAAAAACTTATGCAACGCCGCACACTGCTTATTTGATGGTTACGATCGGCGAAAACCGGGCGGTTTTAGGCTCAAAGGGCGTTCGCGTTCCCGTTCGGGATTGGATTCCCTGCACGGACGATTGGAGCGGCACAATCGAATATGAACGAAGTTATGAGAAGACATATATTATGAAATCAACGCGTCAAAGTAACGGTAACGGAACGGGCGACGGGATTAGAAAATATAAATTCATCGAGGAAGCCCAAATTAAACTCAATCCGCGCAAACCTGAAGAAATGAAGACAAAACCGCCGAATCCGGCGAATATGTATATCTTTTATTTGTTGGAAGATATTTTTGAGGGCGTTCGTGAAAACGATCCGTGTTGCGGACAAACCGAAGGCAGTTTTACGACAAAATTCAAAAAAGGAAGAAAAGAATGGTTTACGGGACCGCTTCAAAGACCGTTTTCAATCAATTCCCGGTCGGGTGAACGCGATTTCAGTTTAGGATTTAACGCTTCGACCGGAATGTTTAAGATGACCGAACTCAATATTGATGAAGTTACCGACACCAATTGCGATTTAGAAGAACTTGCGCCGCTCGATCAGCGTGAAAAAATAAACTCTTCATTCGATATGCAGCTCGAATCGGGTCGCTACGGGAAGAGATTCGTCGGCACGGCAGGCGAGGGTTTTTACGGCACAAAAGAGCTTAATTTGCCGGATGGAACGAAAGTAACCTGGAAATGGAACTTATATCGTTGTCGAGATTAATATACGAAACCTAACGGATAAGAAATGAAATAATGAAAGTTCGAACTTATATTCAATTATTTTTATCAATTTTTTTTGTCTCGGCGAGTTTCAATTCGGCTTTCGCCCAATCTTTTTGCAATGCGGCGGGCAAAGCCTTAGCCGCTAAATCTTCGCTGCCGTGGAAACTTCGTCCCGAAACAAAAAGGGGAAATTGGGCAACGGCGATGAAGCCCGTCATTCAGGAAATGCAAAGAATCTTTCCGCAGCCGCCGAAAGGTTTGGAAATTACTCACGGAATTTTTGACGCGATGAACGTCAGAGCAGCTTCGCCGAATGATATTCAGTACTACGAAGGCTTTTTTATGATAAAGAACATCGTTTGTTCTTTTTATAAAGGCAAAAACGAGATCGCGCCCGAAGGCGAAACGGGAAACTGGATTTATTTTCGAGTGAACGATTTCAAAGGATTCGCCAAGAATGCCAATTCAGGTGATTTTGTTTTGGCTTCGACCGATTTACCATTGATTTTATCGGGCGATCTACGTATCAAGGAGAACATCAACGGACTAAAGAGCATCTACTTTTTCAACGAAAACGATGAGCCGGAATTCGCCGGCTGGTATTTTTCCGAAAATAAAGCTCTTCCATATCGTCGGATAACTAAATTTGAATTTGCCGAATCTTATCGGGATTATTGGCTCAAAAAAACCGGCGAGGAAATTAAAAGACTCGAAGGCGTATTGGCAACTTCAAATAAAACTTTTGCCCGCGTTTCGGCTGAAAAAGGAATAATGACCGAAGCGGAAAAACAAAACTTCTTTCAAAGTCTCCGCGAAGGCGACAAAAAAACACAGCAATATATTGACCAATATACAGCAAAACGCGAAGATTCCATTAGATTTACGGACAAGATATTGAAAGCTCCCGATGCACAAACTGAGGCTTTTATCACAAATTCCAACGAAATCTTTAATCAGCCAAGCGAAATTCGATTCGGGAACGGAAAGGGAAAAGGGAGATATATTTACGTCGCAAACCGGAATTTTTACGATCCCAAATTACCGAAATGGCAACCGCAAGTCGTAGTCGTCGAGCTCCGTAAAGAAGGAGATTCACCTGCCAAAATCGGTTTTGCAAAAAAATTCGAAGACGAATTCGATTTCAACGTGATTCGCAAATTGGTCGGAATGAAACCGTTGCCGAAATCGCCGACAATCTCGACTTTAGGCAACACGCCGGACAGAAACACGAGCAGGAAAATCGAAAACGCTAACATTGAAGAAGCACGCGGCGTACTGTTTTCCGAAGATTTTTCGACAAATCAAATCGGACAAGCCCCGACAAAATGGACGGTCAGCAACAACACGGGAATCGTTAAAAACAACATCGGTCAACCCGGAAACTGGCTGGCAATCAGCAAGGAAGGTCTGTTTTTCCCTGATTATGCGGTCTTGGCATTACCGAAAAATTTCATGCTCGAATTTGATGTCAGTTGGAATAAAAATATTTCGTATTACAGTCCGAGTTTTTATTTTCACATCGGCGCGGCTCCATACGACAACACTTTGAAACGCTATGACCGCAGACTGGTCAACATAAATTCATCCAATTCGGCGAAAATGGATCGAGTCGCGCTGTGGATTGATCCGCATTGGAACGATGAAAACGGGCGTTACGGCTTGCAGGTTTTTGATGCTCGCGGCGGGCAGCAATTCGATACAGCCGAAAAAACGCAGATTTTTTATAAAAATAAAAACCTCGTCAAAGTAAAACTCGTCCGCCAAGGGGCAATGCTGACGGTCTATTTCAACGGAACAAAAATAACGGAAGATGTCGTTCGTTTGAGCGAAAACATTCGTTGGAACTTTTTCGGCTTCGGCGTTGATAACGCGCCAAATGCAGAGCAAGGCGATGAATTTTATGTAAGCAATATTCGTTTAACTAAATAAATCAAGAGGTAATTATGAAAAATATTTTAATTTTATCGGTGTCGTTTGTCTTTATCGCACTTTTCGGAAGCAATGTTCATCCTCAAAATACAAAAACGACACAAACTGCGACAGACTTGCAGTCCGAAACTGCAGAAAAAATTAAACAACTGTTGAGGCAAAACGATTCGCAAAGAAACTCGGGGACAAAAAACCCTTCAAAAAACTATGCGGGTTTTAAGCCGATTCCTTCCGAAAATCTCAAATTAATCGCCGATGAATTGGGTAAAACGGCGGAAGAAAAAGCGATGTTTCGGCAGCTTTTTACCGTCACTAAACAAGGCTTTGAAGCGGAAGCCAATGCCAAAGGAATAAAAAACAACCTTGCCGCCGCGATGACTTTTTTAATGGCAACTGCGGTAATGGTTTATCACCAATCGCCGGAGCCGTCCGATGCGGCAACGGAAAAACTTTTTCGCGGATTAAATTCAATGTTTGACGAAATGCCTGAAATGGCAAGCGTTTCCGCTAAAGATAAACAGTTTTTATACGATCTTTACCTCAGTTACGGGGGGCTTATTTGGGTGAGTTATGAAGAAGCAAAAGCATCCAACGATAAAAAATCAATTGATACGGTTCGGGTTTTCGCCAGTTCAGCGTTATTGGATTTGTTCAAAATTGATGCAAATGACATTTATTTTGAAGGCGATACTTTGATATTTAAGAACGCTCAGACCTCAAATCAAATGTCTCAAAACATCGCTCCGCAACAATCTGTAAACAGTTACGGAATCACAAAATACACAACCAATTTCGACGACGGATGGGTTGCTACGCCTTCGGTTGATTACGTTCGCGTCGTAAAAAATGACGTTGAAGTTCGACTTTACTTTCCCGATGCACAGATTGATGGCAGAAAGCCGCAAAACACCAACAGTTTTGAGCCTTATTACTGGGATGTATTTGTAAAACCCGCCTTCAACGTCAAACAAGTTTTCATCCGCGAAAAAGAACAATACAGTATGGGGCAATCGGACAATTTGGAAGCCGCAGCCACCGATAAACAAACGGGCAAAAACCGATATGTCGGTATGGGAATCGCCTTTTTTAATGGAAGCTGCTGGACAATTGTCGTTAATGCACCGGACAAAAACACTTATTATTCGATGTTTCCAAACGATGCAAGCCTTAAAAAGATGCTGACTACAATAAGTTTGGCGTTGCACAACAGGATTTGATTGGAAAATGGAGCAGTTTTAACGCCGCAAGCATAGAATATTACAACATTTACACGGGTGATAATGTCGGGATGGCAACCGCTTCAACCAATGATTCTTTTGTTTTTAACAGCAACGGAACTTATCAAAGCGAACACGCCGGAACCAGCACTTTCCGTGGTTCACTGGCTTATGGCAAAACAAACTACAAAGGAACTTTCCGCGTAAATGATTGGAATTTAACCGCATCCAACCGCGGAGCAAATGATCCCGGAGAATTTTCCTGCCAATTGGAAGCGGTAAAAGGCGGGTTTATGCTGAGTCTCGTGAGTAAAAAATTCAGCGGTATGAAGATGAAACTTTTCAAAGTTAAATAAAAGCCGGAAAGATTCGGATGCCCGCAATTCAAGCGAATTTTGCTATCGCAATCTGATGCGGATTCATAATTGATATTTTTTTTGTGAGGTAAATATGAAAAATCGAAATTACATAATTTTGGTAATACTTTTTGTTTTGGTGAGTTTTAGCACGACTAAATCTCAAACTTATAATTCTAACGCCGACGGTTTCAACGGCGGTTACGGACAAGTGTATCAAACATTCGGTCTCGCCCAGTCAACTCTCAGTATGCAGCAGAATACCGAAATGCAGATTCAAAGGGCAATTATTCAACAGGCATCAAAGCAGAATATAGTTTCTCGCCCGAAAACGAATTTTTCTAAAAGTCTCGCTATTTTTACGCCCGCTGCATCGGCTGACAATTTCAAAATAATTGCCGATACGGTCGGTCAAGATGCGGAACAAAAAGCATTGTTCAAACAACTATTTGTCGAAACTAAAAAAGGTTTCGAGGCGGAAATGACTCCGTCGGGGAGAAAAAACAACCTAGCCGCCGCGATGACTTTTTTTATTGCAACCACGGTCACAATTTACAACAACGATCCCGAACCGAGCGAAGAAGCGACAGAAAATCTTTTCAATGCTTTGACCGCGATGTATGACGAAACGCCCGAAATGGGAAATGTTCCGAATAAAGATAAGCAATTTCTGCACGATACATTTATCAGTTTCAGCGCAATGCCGTTGGCTTTTTATATCGAAGCGAAGGACAAAAATGACCCGGAAATGCTCAAACTCGCACAGGTTGTGGCGGGAGCTCTGCTGCTGGATATTTTGAAAATCAATCCGAATGACTTACGTTTTGAGGGCAATGCTTTGAAATTTGGGAATGCCCAAAACAAAAATCAAACGCCGCCGAATAATAATTCCCAACCACCGTCAAGAAATTACGGAATCACGAAATACACGACAACTTTCGATGACGGCTGGGTGGCGACGGCTCTGAACGATTATGTTCAGCTCCAACGAAACGCTACGGAAATGCGGCTTTTTTACGTCAATAAAGAATGGGACGACAGCCGTTTGAATACGGTCGAACCGACCGATCATTATTGGAGCAAAACCGTTTCGCCATATTTTAACGTCAGTAATGTTCAAAAATGGGCGGGCGTGGAATATCCGGTTATTTATTTTTTGCAGGCAGACGCGATTGATAAAAAAACAGGCAAACAATCTTTCGTTACGATGAAAATTGTTTATGAGGGCGGAGCAAGAGTTATTGTTACAATCGCGCCGAATAGTCCGGCGTATCAGCAGCAGTTTGCGCATCCGAATGATTTGAACAAAATGCTCAACGCCAACAGATTTGCGGTAACGGCACAAGACTTAGTCGGCACTTGGATTTCCGGCGCCGGTGGCGGCGGTTTAGAATTCTACAACTCTGCCGGACAATTTATCGGCTCAAATACACTTTCCCAAGACAATGAATTTATTTTTTCTTCAAACGGCAATTATCAGCACATATATAAAAGTGCAAACTTGAACATGGGCAGCAGTCAATTTGCCAAAATCCAATACAACGGCAGATTTTCGGTCGCCGGCGATTGGGAAATAACCGCCACCAAACACTACAACGGCAAAACTGCAAAATTCGCCAGTCAATTAGTTGCCGTGCGAGGCGGATTTTTGCTTGTAATGACCGATACCCGCAACGATTTGAAATACACGTTATTCAAGAAAAATTAACTCTGTTTTGACTATCTTGACATTCAAACCATTTGAAATAAAAAAGGAGAATCGATATGAATTTACCTGTTGACGGAAACTATCTAATTATTCGCAATAAAAGTTTTAACAATACTTTTGGTAACGTGCGGACTGATGTTAGCGGCAATCCCAAACCGCATCAAGGTTGGGATATTGCTTCGCCTTTTGGCTCTCCGGTCTATGCGATTGCCAACGGAGTAATTGAATTCGTCAAAGACGCGGGCGATTACGGTAAGCAAATTTGTTTGAGTTTTGAGTTCAAAGGCAAAACTTTGTATGCCTTCTATGCACATCTGCAATCCTTTTATGTCCAGATGGGTCAACAAGTTAAAGAAGGTGAGAAGATTGGAGTTGTGGGGCAAACCGGAAATGCTGCCGGACAACATCATGCACAATGTCATTTGCATTTTGAAGTCAGAACAAAACTAAATCCGGGTGCGGGGCTTAGTGACCGGACAGACCCGATAGTCGTGCTTGGAGCAGGTCCGGTGATAGATCTGATTTTTGCAGACTTTCCAAAAATCTTGAAATAAAGCGGACTGTAAGTGTTTAGGTGAATAGGATTTCGAGTAATCAGGTTTTAATGATTATCATCTCAACTGATGATAATCCGACCTCATTTCCGAACCGTTAAGTAGTCGCACAAAATTAAGTGAGTCAATCGGCAGTCGTTTTGAGTTCACCCTTTCAGCGTGTTTCGCGCCGCGCTTCGCGGGCGCAGCAAACTAAAGTTTGAACTCAAAAAGCGATTTACCGTTATCTAATTGTGAACGATTACTTATCGAAATCCATTCGCCGTCAGTTTCAACTACGCTATTTTTAACGCCTAATTTTATCAATTCACCCAAAGCCGTGCGCGGGGGTTTTTTGCTGAAATTAACCGACAGCGATTATGAACCGCTGAAATATACGCTGTTTAAGAAACGGTAATTTAATTCATGCCAAAGCCTGCGAATTAAGTGGAATTAAATATTTTTTCTGTGAATTTCTTTTATGAAATGTCCGCATCTGCTGAAAATTCAGTCCCAAAAAGCTAAGTTTTCCAAAAATAAAGGCAATTATAAAGAGGAAATTTTCTTGTTCTTCCCACGTCCGGCTCACTTCATAATTTACCGCTTGGATTAACTCAAAAAAAATAGAAAGAATTCGACAACCGAACTGTAAACCGTAAAGTATAAACTATGACGGATAAATTATTGTCTGCTAAATAGTTTATAGTTTATAGTTTATAGTTTATAGTTTTGCTTCCTGAATTTATCTTGATGTTATAGAAGATTCAGATTTTTTTTATGCAATATTTACCGGAAAGAATCATAAGACTTGCTGAAACAATCAGGCAAAACGGCGGACGGGCGATGCTTGTCGGCGGTTGTGTGCGCGACGAATTGATGGGGCTGGAGCCGAAGGATTGGGATATTGAGGTTTACAATATCGAGCCGAAAAAGCTTCGGGCAATTCTGGAAAATTTCGGCAGAGTCGATGCGGTCGGCGAAGCGTTCACGGTTTATAAGATCGGGCAGGATTTGGATGTTGCGCTTCCCAGACGCGAGCGGAAAACCGGACGCGGACATAAAGGTTTTGTCGTCGAAGGCGATCCCGAAATGTCTTTCGCGGAAGCCGCAACGCGCCGTGATTTTACGATTAATGCGATTTTAAAGGACATTTTAACCGGCGAGATTATTGATATTTTTGATGGTCGAAAAGACATCGAAAATAAATTGCTGCGCGTCGTCTCAAAAGAAACTTTTGCGGAAGATTCTTTGCGCGTCTTGCGCGCGGCGCAGTTTGCGGCTCGTTTTGAATTTGAAATCGAACCCGACACCATCGAACTTTGCAAACAAATCGATCTGACCGATCTGCCGAAGGAACGCATCTGGGGCGAGTTTGAAAAAATCTTGCTGAAAGCCGAAAAACCTTCAATCGGCTTGCAATGGCTTTATGATCTGGGCGTTGTCGCGCAGCTTTTTCCCGAACTCGAATGCTTGGTTGGTGTTCCCCAAGAATCAGAGTGGCATCCCGAGGGAAATGTTGACGTACATACACTTATGGTCGCCGATGAAGCGCGGAAATTGATTGACGATCTACCGTATGCGAAACAGGTTACGGTGATGCTCGGTGCGGTTTGCCACGATTTCGGGAAACCCGCGACAACCGCATTTTTCGACGGTCGTTGGCGTTCGCACGCGCACGACGAAGCCGGAGTCGAGCCGACGATTTCTTTTCTCGATAAACTCGGAATTTTTACGATTCACGGTTTCGACGTGCGCGAACAGGTCATACAGCTTGTGCGGTATCATCTGAAACCGGGCGAATTTTATAAAGTCAGAGAAAATTTGGGCGACGGCGCGTTTCGCCGTCTGGCGCGAAAGGTCGAGCCAGACCTTCTTTACCGCGTGGCAAAAGCCGATTCTCTCGGCAGAAATCCCGAATGGCTGCCGAAGGAAAAATGGTTTAAGGCGGAAGCGCAGGAGTGGTTTATCGAAAAAGTGCGCGAACTGGCAGTCGAAGAAAAAGCTCCCGAACCGATTTTGATGGGCAGACATCTGATCGAACTCGGTTTGAAACCTTCGCGGCAATTCGGGGAAATTACTGATGCGGTTTATGAATTGCAGTTGGACGGGAAAGTGAAAAATCTCGATGAAGCGATTGAAATAGTGAAGAATTTGATTGAAAATAAAGATTAAAAAAATTCGAAGGAGAAAAAATGGAACAAAAATATATAAATCTTTACGATGAATACACACATTCGAGCGATATGAACCGCCGCGATTTTTTAGATCGCCTGGTAAAATTGACGGGCAGTTCGGCGCTTGCGCTGGCGATTTTGCCGAGTCTGGAAAATAATCAAGCAAAGGCGCAAACCGTTGCTGCAGACGACAAAAAACTCGACACAAAATACATCGAATACGCGGGCGCAAGCGGAAAAATGCGTGGTTATCTGGCAACGCCAAAAAAGTTGAAAAAACACACTCCGGCGGTCGTAATTATTCACGAAAATCGCGGTCTTAACGCGCATATCGAAGACGTTGCCCGCCGCGCCGCACTTGCCGGATTTATCGCGCTCGCGCCGGACGCGCTTTCGCCTTTGGGAAATACGCCCGAAGATATGGACAAAGCGCGTGAATTGATCGGCAAATTGGACAGAGAGAAAACGATTAAAGATTTCGTCGCGGCGGTTTCTTATGTGAAAAATTATAAAAATTCCAACGGAAATGTCGGCTGTATCGGTTTTTGCTGGGGCGGGGCGATGGCAAATCAGCTTGCCGTAAATTCGCCGGATATGAAAGCGGCAGTTGCTTTCTACGGAAGTCAGGCAAGTTTGGCAGACGTACCGAAAATTAAGGGCGCGATTCAGTTTCATTACGCCGAAATTGACGAACGAATCAATAAAGGAATCGCCGATTACGAAGCGGAACTCAAGAAAAACAACGTCAAATTCGAATCGTATATGTATCAAGGAATGAATCACGCTTTTCACAACGACACGAACGAAGCACGTTACAACGCCGAAGCCGCCAAACTCGCCTGGCAGCGCACGATTAAGTTTTTAAACGAAAATTTGTCGGGGAAGAAAAAGTAAAGACACACAGGTCAGAACCGTCTGCGTAAGCGGGCGGTTTAAGCCAAAGTTTCGAGCTGTTTGTCAACGCCTCAAAAGTTTATCTTTAACCATCCGCTAACGCAGATGGTTCTGACTTTTCAAATGAGTTTTCTGAAAAACTTTACGGTTGATATTACGCCGCTCAAAGTTTCGAGAGATTATCGGTTGCTCTTTTTCGGGCAGCTGATTTCTTTTTTCGGGACGATGATGACGTTTATCGTCGTGCCGGTGCAGATGTATCAACTGACCGAATCGAGCCTGTACGTCGGACTTCTAGGCGTGGCGGAATTCGTGCCGATGTTTTTTCTCGCTTTTATCGGCGGCGCGTTGGCGGATTCGGTTGACCGGCGGAAAATGCTGCGTTTGACCGAGATCGGGCAGACGATCACCGTGGCGATCCTGTTAATAAACGCGCTTTTGCCGAATCCGCAGATTTGGGTTTTGTTTGTCGCCGTCGGGCTTCACGCCGGACTTGCCGGATTGCAGAGACCTTCGTTTGAAGCATTGATTCCGAAGATCGTGCCGCTCGAACTTATGCCGGCGGTCGCTTCCTTAAATGCGCTTCGCTTTGAATTCGGTTTTATTTTCGCGCCGATTCTTGGCGGCATAATCATCGCTAAATACGGCGCGTCATTTGCGTATTTGATTGATCTGCTGACGTTTGCGGCTTCGCTGACGGCAGTTTGGCTGATTCGCGCCATTCCGCCGCCGCCCGATGCCGACCGACCGAATTTCGATTCCGTCAAAAAAGGTTTCCGTTATGCGATGAGCCGTCAGGAACTTCTCGGAACTTACGTGATTGACATCAATGCGATGTTTTTCGGAATGCCGAAGGCGCTTTTCCCGGCGTTGGCAGTCGCTTTCGGCGCAGCATCTTCGGTCGGTTTATTTTATTCGGCAATCGCCGTCGGTGCGTTGGTTGCCACATTTACGTCGCGCTGGGCGCAATGGGTTCACCGCCACGGCTTGATGGTCACGCTCGCGGCGGGCGGTTGGGGCGTGGCAATTACGTTTTTCGGTTTTTCGAGTAATCTTTATGTGGCTCTATTTTTTCTGGCAGTTGCGGGATATTTCGATATGATCAGCGGAATTTTCCGCCAGACGATCTGGAATCAAACCGTTCCGGATCATTTTCGCGGTCGCCTTGCCGGAATCGAAATGATCAGTTTCTTGACCGGACCGATGCTCGGCGATGCCGAATCGGGCGTTGTCGCCTATTTTACAGACGTTAAAACTTCGATAATTTCAGGCGGAATTTTAACCGTCATCGGCACGATTATACTCGCCATACTTTTACCGAAATTCATCAAATACGACGGGCGCGAAGGTTTGAAGCAAAAGGAACTCGAAGAAAAACTGAGAGCGGAAGCTCAAAAAAAACAGTAGTAGTTTCAGATCATTAAAATTCATTCTGTAGTGCCGTTCATACGAAACTCGATTCGTAAAATTTACGATTATCTTAAATACTTGCGACTTGGCGAAGCTGTTGAGTTTGAAAACATCTTATATCATTTACCATTGAACATTTATCAATGCGTAACTTACTGAGTAGCTTATACTTACTGAAAAACTAATGCACGATTTCTAAAGGGAAAGGGTATTATGATTATAATAATTTTGAGCCAAACATAACATGTATTAGAATAAAATCACGTAGCTTTTATAGATTTTGAAGGAGGTTGTGCGGAAATGTGCTGTTCTGTTACGCCGAATGTGGTCGTAGAATTTTCAAAAACAGTTTTATACGGTGCGGAGATTAAAGCCAAAGACGAAGTTGTTCACGTTTTAGGTTATCAGAATGTGGTGGCAAATAGCTCTCAAAGTTTTTGGCAAGTTATAAAACCATTTTTTTTCAGTCTCGGTAAAACCGGGAACGCGATGCTTTTACCTTTCCCCGCAGTGCCTAAGACAATGACGCAGGCAAATGTCTTAAATACCGAAAATTGTAAAGATGTGTTACAGGATATTGCCAGAGCGGTCAGAACCCCCGACCGATCTTTCGAGAGTCAAACTTTTGGTGCGGGGCAGAGTGCTTCGCCGCCGAAAGTTCAGGTTTTTGAAGCCGCCGGAGTTTATACGGTAGTTTTGGCGCAAGATGCGCGAGACATTCCCGATGCTCTTAACTTAGTTCCCAGAGAAAAGCGTCCGGCTTTAAATTATGAATTATTTGAAACCTATTCCGAATGGTATCCGAATTGGACATTTGCGCTTTGTTGTTTTAATAATCAAAAAGCAAAACTTGCCGACCCGCTTGTTTGGTGGTACAGTCCGATGAATCCCGAACAACTTTTTCTTCCTACTCTCGATTCGCATAATGGAAAAGTTCCTGAATTAACAAGTAACGTAAAACTCGATCACACGATTGCGGTTGGTTCATTTCGCCGGGAAGAGAAAGTAATTGAACCGATGGACAAGGTTTTCAACAGCGGCGATTCAGACTCGGGCGGAGGCAAGGAAATTTCAGCATATCCGAATTTTGTATTAGGGAATAAGCCGCGATTTAAGACGGTTTACTACACAAACGAAATTGCAGAGGAATTGAAACCGTATTTTTTACCGGAAGTAATGGGAAAAGACTTTAATACATATATGCCTAACGGCGATTTCGTTTTTCAACTTGATGATGTCAGAAAAAAGGACTTTATCCCTGAAAGATTTTCGCCGTAAATCATAAAAAGCGATTATTTGAGTTCCTGAAAACAAGCCGAAAGAGAAACGATAACTGAGAATTAAGAAATAATTTTATGCCGATTGTAAAAAAACGCGAGATCGAAACGATTGCTCAGATGAACGGCGAAGAGATCGAGAGATTTCTGGCAAGATTGCCCGCCGCCAAACAGCAACTGGAGGATTTATTTGATTATCTCGAAATCAGATTGGAAGACGAAGAATGCGATCACACATCGCGGTTTGCGATGCAGTTTATGATGCAGAACAGAATGAATTTTCCGCAAGTTTCCGGCTGGCTTTCGCAAAACGGCGGCTATTGCGACTGCAAAATCTTAGAGGAAATTTCAACGGAATGGTGGAAGGTTTTCAGCAATTATGATGAATTAAGTGAAAAGTGAGAAATGAGAAATGAGAAATTCTCATTTCTCATTTAAAGAAATTACCATCCGCGATTGATTTCCCATTTATCAACGATTTTTCCATCATTGAGAATGTGATAATGCGAATGCTGCAACGCAGTTAAACAAGAATGATTTGCCAAAATCCGTACGCGCGAACCGACTTTTAATTTGCTGAAAACTTTCGCATCCGCGACCGAAATCTCGCCGTGTTCCTGTGAAAGCGATTCAACGCGCAGATTCAGATCATTTCCTTCTAAATCATAAACCCGACCGTAACCGCAATGCGCATCAAATTCGACCGCGCCGCGATCTTTAGAAAGCGCGACCGCGCCGGCATCGACGATGATTTTTTGCCTGTTTGAGTCGCGATGAACGACCGCCGCCAGAACCGTCAGAGCGCAATCTTCAAAGCCGCAGCTTCCCAAAGTCGCTTGAAATGCGTCAAAGAAAATATAATTTCCCGCGCGAAATTCCGTGATGCCTTCGAGATTATCAATCGCGCTGAAAGTCGGTGTTGAACCGATACTTACCGCAGAAACTTCCAAACCTTTTTTACGCAGATTTTCCGCGTGTTTTCGCATTTTATCTCTTTCTTCGTGAGCAATTTCAAGCAATTTTTCCGCACCGTTTGCGTGATATGAATGCCCTGCGTGCGTGAGAATTCCCGAAAAATTCAAATTTGATGAATCGGCAATTTTCTGCGGAATTTCAAAAGCCTCTTTCGTTCGCGGCTCGACACCGCAGCGATGATAACCGATGTCAATTTTAACGAAAATATTCAATTTTATATCTTCGCTCTTTGCCGTTTCATTCAATAATTGAACTGTTTCCGCATCGTCTGTCAAAACAGCAAATTTTTCCGTATTTCGCGAAATTTCAACAACTTCCGCAAACTTTCCGCGCTCGACCGGAACGCCGTAAATAATATCGGAAAAACCGTTTTTAGAGAAAAACTGCGCTTCCGAAAGCGTCGAAACCATAATTTCGCCGCCCGTTTTGTCGGTCTGAATTTTAGCAATTTCCAGACAGCGATGAGTTTTAACATGCGGACGCAAACTTACATTCAACTTTTTGGCGCGCTTTGCAATGCGTTCAGCATTGCGTTTCATTCGCGCAAAATCTACGATCAACGACGGGGTTTTAATGGTTTCCAATTGCATAAAATTAATTATACACAGGAAAAAAATAATAGAAAAAAGAGAATTATTTAACACTTAAAATTCTTGACAAAAAAAAGTTGTTGACAAAATATTTTATATAAATTAATCTGAATACAAGTTGTAAGACAGGGAAAAATAACATGAATAATGAATTTCCAAAATTATCGAGTAAAGAATTCAAAATTTTGCAATTGCTGATTTCCAACGGTCAAATGTTCGGACTCGAAATGATCGAATCATCGGAAGGCGAACTCAAACGCGGAACGATTTATGTAACGCTTCAAAGAATGAGCGACAAAGGCTACGTCGAATCCCGCGAAGAACCTCGGACGCATCCCGAAATCGGAATCCCGCGCCGCAAATACTCAGCAACAGGTCTCGGCGAAAAAGTTTATCAAACGAATCTGAAAGCGCAGGAATTTTTTAATTCCGAATTGGCTTGGGGAGGTGTAAATTAATGAATTTAGAAACAGAAAGAACAATTGATAATTGGTCAATGATTTCAAAATATCAAATAATACAAATAAGAAACTTGGATGAAAAGCTTTCTAAATTGCGAGATATGTATGTCCGAAATTCGGAGAGAATTAAAGAAATTGAAACCAGAGCAAAATGTGCAAAAAAATTTGATAATTTAGAAAAACAAAATTTTGAATTGACAAAAAAAATTGCAGAACTTTATGCAAAAATTGAGCTATACAAAAATTTTCAAACTGAGATTAATAATGGGTTCTATCCTATGATCTTGGTAAAGAAGTTAAAGAAAAAAGATAAAGATAAAGTTTTAAAGTTTATTGAAATAAAACTTTCAGAAGTAATCTCTCAAATCCGCAAATATCAATCTGAACAAAAAGTTATTTCAATTGAACTTAAAATTTCTCAGAAAGCTAAAAACTTTTTAGGACAACTTGATACTTTGCGAATACGTGAGTTAGAAATATCAGATGAAGGGAAATTGTTAAGGGGACAAAAAGAGGCTATTGAAAGAGAACTCGAAGAATTAAGAATTTCAAATTTGCTTAATTCAACAAATAAAAATACTGGAATTACACTACCAATTTCTACAGAAGACAATAAATGTACAGTTGGTTCAAACTTTCTTCGTATTGCAGAATTCTTTTTTTCTACAAAAACTTGTAATGAAGTTTTTTATCAAATAGTGGGTGATTGGCGTGAAGAGTACTTAACAGCTTTAAGGAAAGGTAGAATATTTAAAGCAATCTGGATTTCACTCACTAATTATTCCTATTTTTCATATACAATATTGATTTATTCTAAATTTGGCAAATTGATTGAATTTTTTAAGAAAATTACAGAAATAATAGAACTTTTGAATAAGTTCTTTAAATAAAAACTTTTTATTCAATTAATTGATTATTTATAAAAGTCCGGTTGGCAGTTTGATTGAATTTGTTATTAAAATCGCAAAACCTTAAAAATATGACGACATTAACATTAAATTTACCGAAAACCGTAAAGCTCGAAGAACGCGAACTTTTGTTGATCTTGGCAACCAAACTTTACGAACAAGGCAAACTTTCGCTCGGTCAATCCGCCGAACTTGCGGGATTTTCTAAACGTGCGTTTATGGAAATTTTAGGTGATTACGGCGTTTCAATCTTTAATTATCAGGCAGATGATTTAGAACGCGATTTGGAAAATGCAAAAAACTATCATATCTGATACGAGTTGTTTGATTTTGTTGGAAAAGATCGGCGAACTCGATTTGCTTCACGAAGTTTTCGGCGAAATTTTCATTACACAGGAAATTGCTGATGAATACGGCTCGACGCTTCCGAACTGGATTTCTATTCAAAATCCGACAAATAAAAAATATCAGGAAATTTTAGAAGCCAGTATCGATAAAGGCGAAGCGAGCGCAATCGCTTTAGCCGTTGAATTTGTTGACTGCCTTTTAATCATTGACGATTTGAAAGGCAGAAATTTAGCGGAAACTCTAGGAATAAAAATTACCGGAACTTTCGGTTTAATTCTCGAAGCCAAGCTTTCCGGCAAAATCAGTTCGGTCAAGCCCTTACTGGAGAAAATTAAGCAAACCGACTTTCATTTTTCAGCCGAGATCGAAAAGAAAATTTTGGCAAAAGCAAACGAAATTTAATTCTTCAAGTAATCCTTCAAATATTTCCCCGTGTGCGATTTTTTAACTTTCATAACTTCTTCGGGCGTTCCGACCGCGACGATTTCGCCGCCGCCCGTGCCGCCTTCGGGTCCGAGATCAATAATATAATCGGCAGTTTTTATGACGTCCAAATTGTGTTCGATGACGAGCAGACTCGCGCCGCTGCCGAGCAGAGCGTTAAAGGCGGCGAGCAGTTTATTGATGTCGTCGAAATGAAGTCCGGTCGTCGGTTCGTCGAAGATGAACAGCGTTTTTGATTTGGTTTTGGTTGCCAAATGCGCGGCGAGTTTTACTCTCTGCGCTTCGCCGCCGCTCAAAGTTGTCGCCGATTGTCCGAGCCGTAAATAACCCAAGCCGACATCATCTAAAACCTTGATTTTATTGATCAATTTCTTGATATCTTTGAAGAAAATAAGTGCTTCGCTCACAGTCAACTGCAGAACTTCGGCGATGTTTTTGCCTTTGTATCGCACATCCAAAATTTCATCGCGAAAACGCGTGCCGCGGCAGTCTTCGCAGGTCAATTCCACATCCGCCAAAAATTGCATTTCGACCGTTACAGTTCCGCTTCCCTGACAGGTTTCGCAGCGTCCGCCTGGAACATTGAAGGAAAAATGCGAAGCGGTGTAACCTTTTGTTTTTGAAAGATTTGTCGCGGCAAAAACTTCGCGGATCGCGTCATAAGCCTTGATATAAGTTACGGGGTTCGAGCGCGGAGTTCGTCCGATCGGCGATTGGTCAACCAGAACGATGTCGTCCAGATGTTTTCCGCCCGCGATTTCTTTGAAAAGCCCGACGCGCGAAGTCCATTCGCCGCGCTGTTTTTTAAGTCCGGCGTAAATTATATCGTGTACGAGCGTGGATTTTCCCGAACCCGAAACTCCCGTGATGCAGACAAACATTTCGAGCGGAATTTCAACGCTCACATTTTTCAAATTATGTTCGCGTGCGCCGTCGATTTCGAGTTTCTTTTTGCCGATTTCGCGTCTTTCCGACGGAATTTTAATTTCCAGATCGCCGCGCAAATATTTTGCCGTCAGCGAAATTTCGTCCTGGATCAAACCTAAAAAATCGCCTTCATAGACGACATTTCCGCCGAGTTCGCCCGCGTAGATTCCGATGTCGAGAATATGATCTGCCGAATGCATCATTTCTTCGTCGTGTTCGACGACCAGAACCGTATTTCCGATGTCGCGCAGGTTTTCGAGGATTTTGATCAGCCGCGAATTATCGCGCGGATGAAGCCCGATCGAAGGTTCGTCCAGAACGTAGAGCGCACCGACAAGCGAAGATCCTAAATTTGTCGCTAATTGTATGCGCTGCGCTTCGCCGCCTGATAAAGTCGAAGCAAGCCTTGCCAGAGTCAGATAATCAAGACCGACTTCGACCAGAAATTTCAAACGCCGGCGAATTTCAAGCAGAAGTTTTTCGGCGATTTTTTCGCGTTCTTCGGAAAGTGTTAATTCGTCAAAGAATTTTTGCGCGTCTTTGATCGAGAATTCGACAATTTCCGGCAGAGATTTTTCGCCGATTTTCACATCTCTTGCTTCCTGCCGAAGGCGTGCGCCGCCGCAATCCGGGCAAGGCGCGTAACCGCGAAATTTTGCTAAGAATACGCGCACGTGGAGTTTGTATTTTTTTGTATCCAGCCAATCGAAAAAGCCTTTTACGCCGCGCCATTTATTTTTTCCTTGAAAAATCGCGCGTTTTTGCAAGTCTTCCAGATCGGCAAACGGAATATTTACCGGAATTCCTTCGCTTTCGGCAAACTGTAATAATTCTTTCTGCGCCCATTTATGCGAAGGTCGCGTGAACGGATCAATCGCCCCTTTTTTGATCGAAAGAAGCGGATTCGGCACGACGAGTTCGTAATCAATTCCGGTCGTATTGCCGAAACCCTGACACGTCGGACACGCGCCGAACGGCGAATTAAAACTGAACAGCTGCGGTTCGGGTTCCTGATAAACCGTGCCGTCGTATTTGCAGATGAATTTATCCGAAAAATTCAAAGTTTGCGGCGTATCTTCCGCCGTTAAAATAATCGCCGCGCCGCTTTCGCGGAAACAGGTTTCGAGCGAATCCACGAGTCTTTGCCAGATTGATTTATCGGCTTTCAAACGGTCAACCAACACGAAAGTTTCGTTGAAATCCTTAAATTTATAATCTTCCGGCTTTGACAGATCAAGCGTTTCGCCGTTTCTGAGCAGCCGCGCAAAACCGTGTCCGAGCAGGCTCATTAAAACGGCGGTCGGATTTTGTTTCGCCGCGCCGGGATTAAAAAACGCTTCGATCGGAAAAAGCACGTAAAATCGCGTGCCTTCCGGCAGAGTTTCCAAAATCGCGTCGGCGGAAGATTCGGGCGAATCTTTTTTTACTTCGCGTCCGCACACACGGCAAATAGTTTGCCCGACTCGCGCAAATAGAAGCCGCAAATAATCGTAAATTTCGGTCTGCGTCGCAACAGTCGAACGCGGATTTCGCGTCGAATTTTTCTGCCGGACGGCGATTGCCGGAGCGATGCCCAAGATTTCATCAACGTCCGGTTTGTCCATTCTCTCCAGAAATTGACGCGCATACGCCGACAACGATTCGACGTAGCGGCGTTGACCTTCCGCATAAATCGTATCGAACGCCAGAGAAGATTTACCCGAACCCGAAACGCCCGTGACAACGCTTAACTTATTGTGCGGGAGTGAAAATGAAATGTTTTTAAGATTATGCGTCCGCGCACCGCGAACTTCGATTGCTTCTTCTTTGGTCATTACTGCTTTCATAGATGAAATATCCTTTCGTTTAAGGCAAAACTTAAGTTTATCAAATCAATTGAAAGACGCAAAAGCCGGAACAAAATTTTTAGATTTATGTATAATCAAAAGAGCGGAAATGATTTTCAAAAAAAATTACGGGGAAAAATGAAGAAAACTTTGATTCTACTGATTGGCTTTATAATTTTTGCATCGAATAATTTTATTACAGCGCAAACAGTTGGAAAAGCAGAAGGTAACACCGATTTAAAAGATAAAACATTCGTATTGGTCGAACTTTTTACGAGCGAAGGCTGTCCGATGTGTCCTCCGGCAGACCATCTTTTGCAGAGATTGGAAAGCGAGCAGAAATTTAAAAATACGGAAGTCGTCACGCTTTCTCTGCACGTTGATTACTGGAATCGTTCGGATTGGAAAGACGAATTTTCCTCGCCGATTTTTTCGCGGCGGCAGGATATTTACGCGCGGACTTTTCGCCAGCGCGACACATACACGCCGCAGATGGTCGTTGACGGGCGCACGTCTTTTATCGGAAGCAACGCCGCCGAAGCGACTAAAGCGATTATTGCCAATGCCAAAAACGAAAAGGCAAATATCGAAATTTCCAACGAAAACAACAAACTAAAAGTAGAAATTTCCAAAATTCCGCCACGCGAAAATTCGACCGTTTTTCTGGCGATTACCGAAGATATTTCAGCAACCGGAAAAAAAAGTGGACACGCCTCGGTCGTCCGCGAACTCAGAACGCTCGGAATCATTACATCCGCGCAGAACGATTTTAAATATGAGCAAGCAATTCAACTCAATCCCGATTGGAAAAAGGAAAACCTGAAATTCGTTGTGTTTATTCAGGAAAATCAAAGCCGTAAAATTTTAGGCGTGAATCGAATAAAAGCTGAATAGATTTGAATAAGAAATCCTTTAATTTGCCTCCAACTTATGTTCGCTGTCTCGTTTGAAATTAAACAACTGTGAAAATCACGTATGTCAAAAAAATACTTCGCGGACTTCGCTATTGTTCTTTACCAAAGTTGATTGACCGTCGCGTTGAAATCTGCTCGCTTGAAACTGTGGAATCAGATATTTTCGCTATTTTAGGCGGCGATTTGCCTACCAACTGTCGTCTTGTTTCACCTGAACAAATTTATCTTGAAGGGGCGATTGCCAAATACGGAATTATTGACGCTGCATTTTCCGTTTCAAACCGCCATCTTTTGGCTTGTCCGTTGATTGATAGTGAAACTTTGCGCGAACTCGGTTTTGTTTTGTCGGCAGAGGACAAAGAGGCTCTTGCTAAAAACGCTCTCGGAAGCGACGGCGAAGATGTCGGGCTGTTGGATACTTTGGCAGAAGACGCTGAAAAGAACGAAGCTTTGATAAAGTTGTTTTTGCGGTCGGACGCGCCGCAATCGCCGCGTTTTGCTTTGAAGTTGTCGGAGAATTATTTTCCGCAAACCTTCATTGTCGAAGATGCGTGTTTAACTAATAGCGGTTATGTTTGGTTCAACAAGCATTTTTATATGTAACGGAACAGCGAACAAATCATTGCACCGAAGCGCGAAACAGCGACTTTCTTAAAACGTTGCGTGTAAAATCTTAGCTTGCGTATTGCTGGTTTCGCGCTCGGTGAACTCCGCCGTTCTGTTCAAAATAAAGCCTAAAAAAGTTTAAAGGCGTTTTTGCTAGGAGCGCTCGCATCCTTGCGTGCTTAGTGCGATAGCACGAAAACAATTTCAGATTCATTTAAGGCAAATTTATCGACAAAGGCATTTCACACCGCGAAGCGCGACGTGGCAGGCAGGCAGGGATGCGTGCGCTCCCTGCGAAAACGTTAATTTTTTATTACGGTATTTATTTTGAACAGAACATAAGTTGGAGGCAATTTAAAGATTGATGTAGTGTTGTTATTACCAGCGAAGATCGTATTTTGAAAAATTCTCGCGCCAGTTTTCTTCTTCTTCGATTTTAAGAATCGGAATTTTGCCGTCGAAAATGATTTCCGCGTCTAAATTGCGGCGCAGGCGATAAGTTCTGCCCGTCGGCGAACAGACGATTAAAGTCGCTTTTTCTTCGCCAAGCCGGGACAAAACGGCAAACCGCCAATCGTCTTTGGCGCGGTAGATAATTCGTGCGCCGATCGGCAGTTCGGACAGAAATTTTATTTTAGATTCGGGAGTTTCCAAGTTGTCTTTAATTTCTCGTATTCGGCTGTCGGAAGTTGGATTAAAACCGGTTTTTTCGCCGGATCGAGCCAAGCTAAAATTTGTTCGATGTTTTCGCGTTTCATCGCCGTGCATCCGGCAGTTCCGGTTAATTCGTCCTTCCAGATATGTAGAAAAATACACGAGCCGCTGCCTTTTTTGACGGGATTTGAATTGTGTGCGACGAAAACGCCGAGATCGTATTCCGTACCGATTTCGAGCATTTTTTCCGAACTTTGCCAATCGAAATTGCCGATCTTAAAGCGGTCAACGATGCGGTTATAACTTGCCGAATTTACATCGTCAACACATTCGGTCGAATCTGCGAGTCTGGTATAGGGAAGTTTGACGAATTCGGGTTTGGCGTTTGCTCCGAAAGCCGAAGTCAGATCAAAAACTCCGGCGGGCGATTTTCCGTCGCCTTCGCGTTTGAAATTTTGGGGTTTTTCCTTTAGAAGATATTCGAATTCATCGCTCCAAGCCAGACCGTTTTTGCCAATGACGACCGGAAACTCAACGCCTTTTTTTGTCCAATTCGCTTTTGCATCGGCGCGTTCAAAAAGTTGCGCCGCCGCCTGCCAATTGTTTGGGTTTATTGCAGTTACGGCGATTGCCTGAAGCGATTCCGCCAGCAGCAATTCGGGTTCATAAACTTTGAATTTGCGCTCCAGATCGGCTCGTTTAGTCATCCTAAAAGACTTGAATTTATCCATATAAGCGTTGACCGTGTTGAGGATTCCCTTAGAATATTCGCCTTTTTGAAATTCGGGAACGAGCTTCTGTTTTTGAGTTTTATCAAGCCAATCGTTTGATAAAATTTCTTCCGCGTCGCGCGTAACTTGCGTATGATATTTGCGATCGTTAATTGCAACGAGAAACAAAATGCCGTAACTCGGTTTAGTTTTTGATCCGACTTTCCAATTATTTGCCAGCGAAAGAGAATAATCAGAAATACTGATATTTCCGGTGGTTTTGATCGTTACGACAGCGATTTCCAAACCTTCGTTTTCCTCAAATTTGCGGAGTTTTTCTTCAAGTTGAATTTTAGCGCGAAGGTCTAAAACTTCGGCAAAATCGCTGACAAAGCCTTTCGGCGCAGGCAAAGTTTGCTGCTTCGCCTGCGCCGAAATCATTGTCGAACAGATTAGTAATAAAACTGTAAGTAGAAGCGTTTTTAACATTTATCCGGCAAAAACTTAGTCTTCAAAAGGCAGATCGTGCTGCTTTGCTTTCTGGCTTGCCGCGTAAAAACGCAAGCCGACGGAAATCATCAAGATCGAGATTCCGATCCAGATGAAAACCCACAAAATCGCGGGAATTCCGGTCGCTTCCGCCATATTGACGGCATCGGAATGTCCGCCGGTCGAAGCGGTAATTAAAAACAGATCTTTTAATTGGAAAATCGCATTGAGCAAACATTGAACGGCGAGAAACGCCAGAGAGAAATTTACCCATTTCAAACTCGCAAAATGCGCGATTGCGAAAAGTCCGGCGGTCAAGATTGCGCCGGAGAAAATTGTAAAAAGTATACTTCCAAAACTGACTTGCAGGGAAAAGATGTTGAAAACGGGGAATAAAAGTCCGAAAACGAGCGTCATAATTCCGATAAAACCGGCGGAAAAATAAAGCGCGTTGCGCGATGAATAATTAAAACGCATCCAGACAAGAAGTAATGTGCCGAAAAGCGTCGTGCCGAGATAGCCCGCGCTTGAAATAAAGAGCGAAGCTAGCCAACCCGAAGGCGCAGACCAGACAACGCCGCTCGTATCGGGCGAAACCGTCAGACTCTGCACCGGACTTCCCGTAATGACCGCCGCTAAAACGTGGCTACCTTCGTGAACGAAGGTTGCGAAAAGTTGAAGCGGATAAACGAGATAATTCAAAAGCGGCAAATATGCTGACAAAAACCATAAAGCGACACTGACAATCGTGGCGACCAGCAATAATGTAAGCTGCGGCTTAACATCTTCGGCTAACTTATATTTCATTCTGTTTTTCATAAAATTCCTTCCTGATTCTGAAAACTTTACGTTCTATTCTACACTAAAGTTTCGGTTTAGTTAATACTTATTTATTAGTTGTCAATTGATTATCTTCGGTTGCCGCTTTAAAGTCGGACTTTCCGCCGGTTTTCAATTCCAATTTAATCTCGGTAATTTCGATGTCCTTTTGAACAGCTTTGCACATATCGTAAATTGTTAGAGCGGCAACACTTACGGCGATCAGGGCTTCCATTTCAACGCCGGTTTGCGAAGCGGTTTTGGCTTCGGCTTCGAGATAAATTCCGTAATCTTTGATCTCGGCTTTGACTTCGACTTTTGAAAGATTGATTTGATGACACAGCGGAATTAATTCGGACGTTTTTTTTGCGCCCATAATTCCGGCGATTCGCGCGATTTCCAGCGGATTTCCTTTCGGATTCGTTTGAGTTTGCAAAGTTTCTACAGTTTCGGCGGAAAGCATAACCTTGCCGGACGCGACCGCGCGGCGTGCGCTGGTTGCTTTTTCGGAAACATCAACCATTTTGATTTTTCCCTGTTCGTCGAAATGCGAAAGTTTGCTCATAAATTTCAGGTGATTTGGTTATAAGTTTTTTTCAGAATCTCCGCAGATTTTATCAAACCTTCTTTTTCATCGTCGCTGAGCGGAATTTCGATGACTTTTTTGATACCGTTGCGCCCGACGACGCACGGCAAACTCAAATAAATTCCTTCGATGCCGTATTGTCCGTTCGTCAGCGTCGAAACCGGCATAACGGTTCTTTCATTTCTTAAAATTGCTTCGCAAATCCGTACGACGCTCGATGCGATGGCAAAAGATGTGTAGCCTTTGTTTCGTACGATTTCCGGCGCAGCTTTGCGGACTTTTTCGAGAATTTCATCGAAATCGAGATGCAAATCTTCGGCAAATTCAAAAAGCGGTGTTCCGGCAACTGTTGCCGAACTCCACGTAGCGATTTCCGAATCGCCGTGTTCGCCGATGATATATGCGTGAACCGAACGCGCTTCGATGCCGAGTTTTTCGCCTAAAATCATCCGCAAACGCGCCGTATCTAAAACCGTTCCCGAACTGATTACCTGCGAAACCGGCAAACCCGATTCTTCCTGCGCGGCTTGCGCCAGAATATCAACCGGATTCGTCGTCATTAAAATTATGCCGTCAAATGCGGTTTTCTTGATTTCTCTAACAATTTCGCGAATTACGGAAACATTCCGATTCAAAAGTTCGAGCCGCGATTCGCCGGATTTCGTTCCCGCGCCGGCGGCGATCACGACAATATCAGCATCGGCTAAATCCTCATAATCGCCCGCCCAAATCCGTGTCGGTTGGTTGAGCGGAACGCATTGCTGCAAATCCATAACCTCGCCGATCAGACGTTTCCGGTCTTGATCGAGAACGACGATTTCTTCGGCAATCCCGCGCAAAAGCAAAGCGTACGCCGATGTCGAACCGACGTGACCGCAGCCGATAATTGCAATCCGATTTAAGTTTGTAGAATCTGTGTTTTTTGGCATTTTGGATAGATTTTAAGCTAAAAACAAAATTTCCGCGACATCGCCCCGCGCTAAATTTTTATTTTGCGGAACGAAAACCAGCGCCTCGGCACGCGAAAAGGCGATAAAATTCGACGAACCGGAAAAGCGCAGAGTTTCGATTTCGAGTTCGCCTTTTTCGTTTGTTTGAAGCGAAACAGGAAAAAGCGCGTCGCGTTCTTTAGTTGCTTTGATCAGATGCGTCAGTTTTGCAAAACCTTTTTTTAATTCGGCATTTTTCGCGTTTTGCATCAATAAAAGCGCGGTTCGCGCAAATACGAAAAACGTGACGGCGACCGAAACCGGATTTCCCGGAAGCCCGAAAATTAAAGTATTTTCCAGTTTCGCGAAAACGGTCGGTTTTCCGGGTTTTAAGTTGACTTTTTCAAAGAAAAGCTCCGCGCCGGTTTCTCTCAGAGCGGGTTTTGTAAAATCATAATCGCCGACCGAAACGCCGCCCGAAATTATTAAAAGATCGCACGATTTTGCCGCTTTATCAATTAAATCTTTCAGATTTTCGAGATCGTCTGCCGCAATCGGTAAAACCTCGACTTCGGCGAAATCTCCGGCAAATGCCGCAAGCATCCACGAATTTGAATTGCGAATCTGGTCTTTTTGTGGTTTTTGCGAAATATCAACAATCTCGCTGCCTGTTGCTAAAATTACAACTTTCGGTTTTCGTGCAACTTTCACCGTTTCATAACCGAACGACGCGAGCGTCGCAACCATATTTTTGGTCACGATTTCGCCTGCATCGAAAATTTTTTCGCCCGCTTTCATCTCGACGGATTTTCTGACGATATTTTGATTTTCTTTTGTGGGTTTCAAAATGTTGATAAAACCATTTTCTTCCTTAGTTTCTTCAACCATTTGGACCGAATCGGCACCTTCGGGAACCGGTGCACCGGTCATAATTCTGACCGCTTCGCCGGAATTTAATGCACTGTGAAAACCTTTTCCGGCAACAGATTCGCCAACAATTTTCAGTTTAACGGGCGCATTTTTCGTGTCATCTGTTTTCACCGCAAATCCGTCCATCTGCGAACGGTCAAACGGCGGCAAATCCATATCGGCGCGAATTTCTTCAGCTAAAACTCTGCCGACAACTTCCGATAAATACGCAGTTTCGCTTTCGAGCGTAAAACTTTCCTTTCTAATAATTTCTAATGCTTTTGAAATTGGAATCATTCGTTTTTAAGTATCGATATATTTGATAATTTTCAGCATTTTTTATGTTACACCGAATCCGAATTTCAATGCCAATCCCCTTGCAGCGTGAACGCCGACCAGTAATAAGGCGAGTTCCAACGCTTATCGCGCATTATTTCAATCTGTGCTTCTTGTAAAGCAGTTGAAATCTTTTTGTTTTCGACCAAATATTTATGATAAAAACGAGTCATCAATTCGGCGGTAACTTTGTCATCCACATCCCATAAACTAACAATCAAACTCTTTGCTCCGGCGGAAAAAAAACTGTGCGCCAACGAGACGATTCCCTCACCTTTCAGTTGTTTGCCAAGACCGCTTTGACACGCGCTTAAAACAACCAAATCGGCATTTAAGTTTAGACTCAAAATCTCATTTGCGCGAAGAAATCCGTTAATTTTCACGCCTTCTTGATCATAAAATGACAAGGCAATTGACGATAATTCGGGTTGTCTGTCATCAACCAGAGCGTGAACGGCGAAATGAATGATGCGAAAATTCTGTAAATTGGCATCAAAAACCGCTTGACGACTCGCTTGCAAGCCGCTTTTTTTTAACAAATCCGGTTCATCAAGCAGAGCGGATATTCGCTGTGCTTCGAAATGCGAAGCAAATAATCGTGGTAATTTTACGCCGGAATTTTCCGAAACAAAAGTATTCTCCCGCTTTATTTTCCCGATTCGGGCATCATCTTCGGAATAAACCGGATCGGCAAAAACCGCCAAGGTTTTGCGGGGATTTGCTCTCGTTCCGCGCCGCAAAAAGCTCAACAAAGATGCGGACGGCAAGGTAATAATCTCGTTTGTTTCAATTAAAAATTGGTTGGAATAGCCGGCAACAGTTGATTTGTTTTTCGGAGTTTTCAAAGTTGGATTCGGTGAAAACAATGCGGCAAAAGAAATATACTGCAAAAAACCTTCTTTAACGATAATCAATCTCTTATTTTTGATGTCTTGAGCGACAGGCGACAGCAGTATTTGGCTGAATTCGGCGATTTTTGCAGGGCAGGAAAAATTAGGTTTGGAAATGCAAGCATATACTTCGCGAGCCATTTTTTCGGTTTTTTCCGCTGACGGGAGTTGAAAACTTTTGAATTCATTTTTTGAAACGAACCATAAAAAAGACTCTTTTTCCAACAGCGCGTATTCCAATAAAATCGTGTCATCATCAAGATTTTGCTGAATTTCGTCAACGCTTAAAGTCGAAAGGGAAATCGCTTTGCCTGAACGATTGATTTCAGATTCGATTTCCAGAAATTCATTTGATACTTTCTGAATTTCGGCATTTTTTTCTTTGGAATTTCCGGTATTTCGGAGCGCAAGCGCGGCGGTTAATTTATCACGTAAGTTTTGCTCGCGTTCGAGCAGAGCGGGTGTAATTTTATTTGTTTGGATAATTCTGCGCCGCTCCAAGCGGTCAATCAATCCACGCGCCCGCGCTTTTTCGCTGATTTCAAGAGCCTTTCGGTCATAATTTTTTGACGCATCGCGCCGGTGCATTTCCATCAGCAATAAGATGTAATGTTGATAAAAGGATTGAAGCGTTGTTGAGAACTTCATTCGAACACGAATATCGGCGGTTGAAAACCGCAGTTCTTCGATAATTTCAAGCGCGGTCCGGATTTTTTCTTGCGCCGTATCGAGTTTTTTCGTTTTTAGATTTACACGGCTCTGTTCAAATAAAACATTGGCTGTTCCGAGCGGATCACCGGTTTTTTGAGAAATAACCAAAGCGGTTTCGAGGCTTTCGGCGGCTTTTTCATAATCTCCGGTCTCCAACGCCAATCTTCCCAGAAAATAAAAAAACTCGGCTTCGTCGGTTTTATTTATTTCAGTTAAAGTTTTTTCAGCTTGAATCAATTCGGCTTCCGCTTTTTTATAAGATTTTTGTTCAAGATAAATTCTGGTAAGTGAAAAACGGGCGCGGGCTAGACCGATTTTATGATTTGCCTTTTTGCGCCATTGCAAACTATAGGTCAGAGCGGCAATCGCTTCGGCATCTTTGTCAATCAGCGAATAAGCTACGCCCAGACCGGAATAAGCCAAACCCAATCCGCGCGCCCATTTCATTTTTTCATAAATTTCAATCGCTTTTTGATAGTTGTAGATAGACAGTTCGAATTCACCGAGAACATATTGCACCGAGCCGAGCGCACCGTGAATAACGGCTTGCCCGAATTCGTTATTTACCGCAGAGAAAAGTTTCATTGACCGTGAATAATAAATTGCCGCATCGCTGTATTTTCCCAAGTTTTGATACGTAAAACCGATGCCATAATAAACAACCGCTTGTTCATAAAAATCTTCGAGTTCGCGCCAGACTTCCAGAGCTTCGGCAAATTTCACCAACGCCTTATTTTTTCCTTCGGCAGAACCCAAGTCGCGCAGAGCTTCGCCTTCGCTGGTCAGATTTTCCGCTTGATGCCGTTTCAAATCAGCTTCGTTCGGAGCGTCAATTTCAGTATAAAAAATCTGATAAATTCCGCTTTCCGCAGTTGATTCCCAGGTTGTGATTTCAAGTGTGTAAGCAGCGGTTTGCGGAACGATAAAGGTTACGGTTTCACGCCCGAATGATCCGCTCGGACGATCAACTTTTTTGATTGCAATATCTTGCGGGTTTTTGACGGCAATCTTTACGTCTATGCCTGTTTGTTCGATGACAAAGCGCAGACATTTTCCGGCATCTGCCTGAAAAGTATAAAGATGTTTTTCGCCGCCTTTCATTATGCGTAAAACGGTGTGATCGGAAAGGATTTTTTGTGAATCGGTCTGAGCGTGAACTGAAAACAGAGGCGAAAATAAGAACAGAATAATTAAGCCGTTGAATAAACTCAAAGCTGCTTTGGGAAGTTTTGACATTTTGCTCTCCTGAAACGTTTCTTGCCTGAAAAATTCACACTCATTAAATATTCTGAAATTTGAAATTTTATTTAGCGGAGTTCGGAGTAATAATTATTTGTCGTTACCGATTTTTACCGGAATACAATCGGGAATTTCATTTTTTTGAGCAATGCAGAGCCGCGCCCGTCCGCTTTGATTTTGTAAATCTAAATTGAAGGAAACATTTTTACCGTTGCTTTTGACAGTTTTTCCGGCAGTTAAAGGCTGATGAGATTCATCGAGCAACACCACTTCATAATTTCCGAGCGGGCTGTTTTTCGGCAGTTTGATATTCAGACTGACGGTTTGCGGCGGAATATTATAGACGATTTCTTTAGAATTTTCGTTTCGGCGAACAGCCGTTGCGGCTAGATCGAAATTAAAAGAATTTTTCGCCAACAATTTTTCCTTGTCGTCGGGTTTGATTATCGGTTTTTCCGGTTTTGAGTTTGCCGGAATATCTTTACGCGCATTTGTCAATAAATTTTCGCTCGCATCGTTTTCGGCGGTATCCTTTTGAATTTGTTCGGAAACATCCGGCAAAACCGGAGATTCAGACGGAAGTTTTTCTGAAACGGCGTTTGGCGAATTTGAAGCATTTTGCCGGTTTTCACCCGTTGCCGCAGAATTTCCCCAAAAATAGACACTCGCGGCGGCGGATAATCCAAGAATCAAAAGCAAAAATCCAAAAGCCGGAATCGGCGACAAGAAAAAATTAAACCGAAACTTCTGCGATTTTGCCGGATGCAAAACTGTGCGGGAAACTCGCGCCTCACGAAAATCTTTCAAACAGGGCGAACAATGAAGCAAATGCTGATGCAAAGACGCATCCGGCAATTCGCTTGAACCGGCAATTTTCAGCAAATTTTCGGCAGACGGACACTTATAACGATTCGGGTTCGGAAAATCTTTGAGGTAATGTTCCTGCGCCAAAATGATAAAGTCATCGGTCGGAAAATCGCCGTTTTTCTGTTTGTTTTGTAAATTCGATGGTTGCATTTCTCTAATACTAATGAGAGTTCGACAAAACGAAATCGCACCTGTTTATTTTTGAATTTGTTCGGTCTTTTCCGAAATAAGCTTTCTGATTTTCATCAGAGCTTTACTCAATTTACTTCTGATAGTGCCAGGAGTCGTGTTATATTTCGGCGCGAGTTCTTCAAATGTAAATCCTAAAATATGATGCAATTCAAAGATTTCCCGCGACGAAGGTTCTAATTTTTGCAAAATTTCTTCAACCTCAATTCTGTCTAAAATTTGATTTTCTTCACTCACTACGCGCTTTGGTGCGGCGTTTTCCAGAATCTGTCGCCGGTTATTTTCTTTTTTAATTTCGGCATAAACCAAATATTTAAAAGAACTGAAAATATATCCCGGCAGATTTTCAATAACTTCCGCATTATTTGCCCGGGCGCGACTGACATTCGCCGCCGTCTTCAACATCAAACGCCAACCTTCATCTCCATCACGCAAATATTCATCAGCAAAAAAACGTGCGTGCTGATTCCAGACCTCTTCGGCAACCCGAAAAACTTCGCGGTCAATCACGCCGAATTCATCTTCATAAAATTTATCAAACGGTGGAGAATCCATTTAGTTTTTAATGTAGAAAGTTGTCTCTGATTAAGTTTACCGGAAATTAGCCTGACCATAAGTTTATCAAAAATTGACCTAATCGTGAAATTTTATAAAAAAAATAATTTTGTCAGGTGCGTTTTCCGCTTCTCAGCCTCTCTCTATTTTGGAAGTGTGAACTCACGATTTTTAATAATCAAATAAAGATTTTGTCTGAAATTCCAATTTCAATTTGGTTATTAATTCAATGAAACATTTTCTCTCACATCCTCACTCTATTAATATTCCGGGATTAAGTTTCTTGGTTCAAATTCAGCAAAAGATTAAAAAACTGAATAAAGAAACCACTGAAAATCGGCGAAATTCCAAACAATGATTACAGTAAAAGTTATTTATCAAAGTTCAGGTAAGCCCGCAGAAGGGAAAAAGATCGCACTCGGTTTCAGCGGTTTATTGCGCGGCGTAACATCCGGCGATTACACCGACCGCAACGGCGAAGCCTATTTTGACGCAGATAACGGCGAAGGCGAAGTTTATGTTGACGGCAGAACCAAACACAAAGGCTATCTGTCCGGCAGAGTAGTCGTTTATATTTAGCAGAATTAAAAAAGTAGAAAATAAAGGTGAAAAAATAAAATTAACAGTAGTTTTTTTGCTAACGCTTTACTTCGACCAGTTTTGGTGTTTGCCCAACGCAGGGCGATTGAGCCGAATGATGCCGAGGAATCTTTTTGAGGAAAAAGAATGAAAAAATGTCCTTTGTGTAGTCGTGAATATGATAATTTTCAGTCCTTTTGTTTGGATGATGGAAATCCTCTATTTGAGGAAACAATTGTTAATACTCAGGAAACCGTTGTTTTGCCGCGTCGAAAAAGCAAAATACCGTTTATTCTTGCCGGCTTTATAGCGACACTCGGAATGTTGGTCGGCGGTTGGTTTTTGCTCACGACCGGCGGAAGCAATAGTAGTAATCAAGATAATCGGCAGGCGGAAATTACTATTCAAACGCCGACCGCAACGCCGCCGGTTACGCCGACTGCAACGCCGACACCGTTTCCGAGTCCTTCGCCGTCACCGACCGTTCCGCTCGAAACAAATGCAGATATTCCGATTGACTCTGAAACTGTTTCCAATGCCAATTTGGCGGATGAAAATAAACCTCCGAAACAATTGCCGCCGATTATGAAAATCGAAGATCATTCGGTCGTTTTCGATCTGAAACAATGCCGCAAGTCGGGGAGCGCGATAACCTGCGATTTTTTGCTGACTAACAAAGGCGCAGACCGCAGATTCCAATTTGTCGTTTATCGGAGTAATTTATACGACGAATTGGGAAACGGCTATAACGGGAAAAAAGGTCAACTTGCCAATCAAGACGGCAGTAATCCGCGGATTGATTTTGTTTCGGGCGTAACGGCAAAAGCGCAAATTACGTTTGAAGGTATTGATCCGAATGCGAGCAAAATTACTTTAATGCGGATTCAATATGATGTCGGCGATGATACTCGATTAGAGTTGAAATTCCGTAATGTTCCGCTGACGATTTCAAAATAAGTAAGTGATAGTTTTGCGATTTATCGGATTCTCAAAACTTGCCTTAAAGCCAACAAAATCTTGTCTTTAAGGTAATTCAGAATACTTTTACTTTTGCTGTACGGCTTTTCTAATTTAATTTACGAAACAGGAGAAAACTTATGTCATTAATAAATGAAACAGAACAAACGCAAAACCAACAAACCCAAACCGCATTTACTGCGCCATTGGAATCGAAAGCAGTTTCAAATAAAAACCAAACAATAAATGATTATCAAGATTCTTATTCGTTGGCGAAAAACGCGATTAAGTTTGGCAATATTGCCAAACTTACCGGTTTCGTTTCAGCAGGAATAATCAGCTTTCTCGGATTATTCCTGACGTTGATATTAGTTTCAAATTATCGGGATGCAGGGATGGCATTTGTTGTCTTTTTAATCTTGGTTACAGTCGGCGCGATTTTCGGAGCATTATTTTACGGATTAGGCATAGCTTTAACTGCCTTGGGACAAAATTTGTCGGCAACGCTTGATTCCGCAGTTCAGGTTTCGACGTTTATGAAGAACGAGCAAAAGGCACAAGCGATGAATATTGAAAATTAAAATCCAAAGGAGAAATATGTATGAAAGTCAAATTACTTTTGATGATGTTTGCAGTATTGTTAGTATGTTCATTGTCTTCGTGTAATTCAACGATGAATCCGCTAAGTAGTGGAGAAACACCGAAGCTTTATCCAATTCTTCAGGATGACGGCTATAACCCTCGTAAATTTGGTTACATAAATCAAAGCGGCGAAATTATAATTCAACCACAATTTGTCGAAGCCTGGTTTTTTTCAGAAGGATTAGCCGTTGCCTGTGTTGGATCCGGTAAATGCGGTTATATTGACGAAACAGGAAAGTTTGTTGTTAATCCGCAATTTGATCGTTCTGCACGTTTTTCTGAAGGACTTGCTGCAGTATCAGTAGAAGGAAAGATTGGTTTTATAGACAAAACAGGAAAGTTTGTGATTAATCCTCAATTTCAAATGTGGAGAGATGTACATAATCAAATTTTTTCTGAAGGGTTAGCCGGGATAGCAATCGAAAGTAAATATGGATTTGTTGATAAAACAGGGAAGATTGTCATTAATCCTCAGTTTGATGACGGATTACCATTCATGGAAGGTTTAGCAGCTATCAGAATGGGAGATAAATGGGGGTTTATTGACAACCAAGGAAAGATAGTTGTAAATCCCCAGTTTGACATGGCACATCCGTTTGTAAATGGGCTGGCTGCCGCAAAGATTGGGAATCAATGGGGTTATGTTGATAAAGAAGGGAAAATAGTAATAAATCCGCAGTTTGACCTCGCAGCACCATTTGCTAAAGAAGGAGTGGCTATGGTCGCCATCAATAATAAAGTCGGCTACATTGATAAAGAAGGAAAATATCTTGTTAATCCACAGTTTACGCTTCCGAGAGGTCCGGGTTTTAGTGAGAATCTAATTATTCAGGCACTAAGCATCACTTCTGATTTGGGAAAGTTATCATTTTCAGAAGGGTTTGTTTTGGCAAATATTGGGGAAGATTTCCCTAATTCAAGATTCGGATATGCTGATAAAACAGGGAAAATAGTTATCAACCCGCAATTTTATTTAGCATTTCCTTTTTATGGAAATCTTGCTTTAGTTATTACTATGGGGCAGAGAGGAGAAGAATTTTCATGGATTGATAAAGAAGGTAAAATCGTTTGGCAGCAAAAGAAAGTAGTCCAACCTCAGTCAAATACAAATACTTACACAAACTCAACCGCTCTACCGAATAATAGTAATACCTCGACTAACATGACAGTCAACAACACATCGTCACCAACGACGGAAAGAACCGGACGCTTGACGACAGATACCAATATTCGCAGTGAAGCGAACAAAGATTCGGCAAGTTTAGGAATTCATTTCAAAGGCGCAAAGATTAGCATTTTGGATGAAACAACTTATATGCGGGAGGATGGGGAAACTACTTGGTATAAGATCAGAATTACAGAATACGGTTGTAGTGTAAATACAAGTCTCGGGTGCGGCAAAAATTCGCCTAATGATGCTGATGAAGGTTGGATTAACGCGAGAAATGTTTTGTTGGACTAAAAGAGGAGTAGAGCGAATGAAGAAAAAAAAAGAAATAAAAAGGATTTTTAAAATCAAAATCTTCTTTTACTCAGCAGTGTTTTTTGCCTTGTGTATGGTTTCTTCTTGCGCGGCACCAACAGTAAATGATGATGGAAAATTGCAAAGTGAAATTGCTAAGAAATTATATGAGCATTCCGAATTATCAAAGATAAATATAGTTGTTATTGATGGAATAGTTAATCTTAGCGGGGATGTTGCAGATGAATCACTAAAAATTAAAGCCGAAAGTTTAGCTAAAATCGAAGGTGTTAGGGATGTTAAAAATAATATTTCAGTCATTGTTCAAAATCAATCCGAACAGATTACAAACACAAATTCTAATATCAACAGTGAATCAGAACTTACTACTCAAAATAATGATATAGAAAATCTTTCTTGGGATGAAAGAGCCTACAATTTTATTCATGAAGAATATTTGAAGCCTCGACTTGTAACTTGTGAAGATTCACATTTTTTGTTGGTTGGAAAAACACTGCTTTACGAAACGAAAAAAATGCCGGAAATCCGGATTGCCGGAGAAGTTATTCCGGAAGATGTTCTAAGTGAAGCAGACCGTTTAAATAATAAGAAACCGTTGCCTGAAAGGTGGAAAGGGCGGGTTTGGATTAAAATAGTGTCTCCTTGGCGATCATATGACGGGACTAAATGGAATGCTTGGAGAAATGACAGCGCAGATACCAGATCCAAGATGGTTGAGTCGGCAGTTGAAAATAAATGGGTTGTTTATGATGGAAAATATGGAAAATGGTCTGTGGACGAAGGCTATTACAATAATGAGCCGATATACGAAAGAATGGGCGAATATAAATGCGTCGGAAGCGATATAGATGTGGCAAGCATACCGGGCGGACCGGAATAATTGGTGTTTTTTGACTGCCTTGAAAAATACGCAGTTGATTGAAGAGACAATAATCTTGTGAGGGTTTTAATTGTGAAATCTATGAAAAGTAAATTATTGATTTTAACGGTTTTTATTTGTTTTTTTGCTGTTTCTTGCAACCAAACATTAACTCCTTTGAATAATGAGAAAACCTCAAATCTATATCTTATTAATGAAGGTGGAAAGAGAGGTTATATTGATAAAACCGGAAAAATAGTTATCAATCCGCAATTTGACAATGCGTTGCCATTTGCCGAAGGATTGGCATCCGTAGCTATTGGGGAAAAATGGGGAGTTATTGATACTGCCGGAAAATTCGTTATTAATCCTCAATATGATGGCATCGGTAAATTCAGCGAAGGTTTGGCACTAGTTGGAAAATATGAGGGAACGGAGCCGAATAAGAAAATTAAGATAGGGTTCATCAATAGAGATGGGAAAATAATTATTCCTTTTCAATTTGATGGATCAAACGATTTTTCTGAGGGGCTGGCAGCAGTAAGAATTGATCAGAAATGGGGATTTATAGACAAAGAAGGAAAATTTGCCATTAATCCGCAGTTTGATCGTGCACATGGATTTTCTGAAAACCTGGCACCAGTATCTGTTGGTGAGAAAATGGGCTTTATTGATAAAGAAGGGAAGTTTGTGATTAATCCGCAGTTTAGTATGGGATTTAGTTTTACTCAAGGTCTAGCTCTCGTTCAGGTAGATAATAAATGGGGTTATATTGATAAAAACGGTAAGTTTATTATTAATCCGCAATTTGATAGGGCAGATTTTTTTCAAGAAGATCTTGCAATTGTCATAATTGGTGACAAATACGGCTATATAGATAAAACCGGCAAATATATAATCAATCCGCAATTTGATCAATCCTCTAACTTTAAGGAAGGTTTAGCTGCTATCAAAATCGGAGAAAAATGGGGATACATTGATAAAGAAGGGAAAATAGTTATTAATCCGCAATTTGACCAATTCGCAGATTTTTCGGGAGGCGTTGCTGTTTTCGATAATATGGCAATAAATAAAGAGGGAAATATCATTTGGCAAGCATCTGTGCCGGTCTTTAAAAACTGAGATATATCTGAAACCTAAATGATTTAGATAAATACAAAAGGGGATTAAAATTCAAGAAAGAGTCCTTATTTTATTTACAGTTAGAAGCTTTAGTTCAATTTATCAAGCCTGATTTTTGTCAAGAGTCTAATTATTTACCTTGGAGAAAAAATATGAAAAAACTACTTTTGGCAACGCTTTGTTTAAGTTCTCTGTTCGCGGTTTCGTGTGCGAATTTGACGAATATTAAAAAGCATTCGGGATTTTATCGAATTTATGACGGTGAGAAATGCGGTTATATTGACCGCACGGGCAAAGTTGTTATCAATCCGCAGTTCATCGTATGTAATGAGTTTTCGGAAAATTTAGCCGCCGTTTCAATCGGCGATAGATACGGTTTTATTGATTCGAGCGGGAAGTTTGCGATTAATCCGCAATTTGATATTGCGTCTAACTTTGTCGAAGGCTTGGCGTTAGTTTGGAGCGGCGGTAAGGTCGGCTATATTGATTCCGGCGGCAAGTATGTGATCAATCCGCAATTCGATTCGGCAATGGAATTCTCCGAAGGCTTAGCTGCGGTAACAGTCGGCGGAAAGACAGGCTTTATCGGCAAAGACGGGAAATATGTGATCAATCCGCAATTTAATTCAGCCGGCAATTTTTCCGAAGGTTTAGCTTACGCTTATATCGGCGAAAAGGTCGGATTTGTTGACAAGACGGGTAAAATCATTATCAATCCGCAATTTAATTATGCCGGAAGTTTTAAAGACGGTTTGGCTCCCGTTTCGACCGGCGAAAAATACGGCTACATTGATAAAGACGGCAAATTTGTTATAAACCCGCAATTCCAGTCGGCACAGGAATTTTCTGAAGGGCTTGCTGTTGTTTGGATTGGCACAGTGGAAACGCAAAAAGTCGGATTTGTGGATAAAACCGGCGAAATCGTTATCAATCCGCAGTTCGATTCAGCCAATAAATTTTCCGATGGTTTGGCTATGGTAATGATCGGAAACAAGATCGGCTATATTGATAAAACCGGAAAATACGTTATCAATCCACAATTTGAATGCGAAGGCGGAGCAGACTTCGAAGGAGGAATAGCCGTTCTGGCTTCGCAGGCGATTGACCGCGAAGGGAAATCAATTTGGAAAGCCGCAAAGCCGGCAACTTGCCACGGCGAAGGAGAATAAAAGTCTATGAATATTTTTACCCTGCTTTCCGACATTGAAAACGTCAGCCGTCAAGAGCTGGATCAAAGGCGGCTCAATACTTTACTTCATGGTTTTAATTCGTTTGACCAGGTTCTGCAAAGCCGCGCCGACCTGATTACAGTTGATAAACGATTCGGCAAGCCGTATCGTATCATTGATGGCAGACATCGCATCTTTTTAGCAAGACAAAAAGGTTATCGAGGCATTTTCATCCAACCTATTTAGCTTTAAACTTCTGTTTTATCAATCACTTTTTTAAGTATTTTCAAAATTTGCAAATAGTAGAAATTTATTGAAAATGTTAAAATGTTTTCAGCTTTACATATTTTTTTAAGAGGAATTATTTACAGTGATTAATTTTGATTTAACCGAAGAACATATTGCATTGAAAAAAACCGTAAAAGAATTTTGCGACGGCGAGGTCGCGCCGTTTATCAAGGAATGGGATGAAAAATCGCATTTTGAGAGAAGCGTTTTCGATAAAATGGCTGAATTGGGTTTGATGGGAGTTTGCATTCCCGAAGAATACGGCGGTGCGGGATTTGATTATATTTCGCTCGGGCTGGTCTGCGAAGAACTCGAAGCGTGCGACACTTTTCTGCGTGTGGCGATGAGCGTTCACGTTGGGCTGAATTCTTTGTCTTTATTGACCTGGGGAACTGAAGAACAGAAACAAAAATATCTCGTTCCGCAGGCGAAAGGCGAAAAACTGGCAACATTCGGTTTGACCGAACCGAACGCCGGATCGGATGTCGTCGGGATGCGCTCATACGCAAAACGCGACGGCGACGGATGGATTTTGAACGGCGAAAAAATGTGGATTTCTCTCGGCGATGTTGCCGATAATTTCCTGTTTTTCTGCTGGACGGATTTGGAAAAACAAAAGAAACGCGATCATACGGGAATTTCGTGTTTTATCATCGAACGCACGATGGAAGGATTTTCGAGCGGGACTCTGCACGGAAAGCTCGGCATTAAAGCCGGAAATACGGGTTATTTTTCTTTGCAGGACGTGAGAGTTCCGGCGGAAAATATGCTCGGCAACGAAGGTGAAGGTTTTAAGATTGCAATGTTCAGCTTAGAAAACGGTCGCTACACGGTCGCTTCCGGCGCGACGGGCGTGATTCGCGCCGCGCGCGACGCTTCCGTTTCTTACGCCAATATGCGCGAAGTTCAAGGGCAGACGATTGCCAATTTTCAGCTTGTCAAACAAAAAATCGCCGATATGGAAGCCGATTATCAAATGTCGCATCTGTTATGGCTGAAATGCGGTTATCTGAAAAACGAAGGAAAATCTTCGGCAAAAGCGGCATCTCTGGCAAAATGGCAAGCGACGATTCGCAGCGAAAAAGCGGCTTCGATGGCAATCGAGATTCACGGCGCGAACGGTTATACAAACGATTATCCGGTCGAGCGATACTTGAGAAACTGCAAAGCCGCCGTCATTTACGAAGGAACACGCGATATTCATACATTGATGCAGGCGGATTGGGCGTTGGGTTTGAAAAAAGAACCGAAGGCGAGAGTTTCGCTGCCCGCGTTTAAAACCAAAGAAGCGGCAGGTTAAAATTGATAATGAATAATGAGAGAAAACTTTTACAATAGTGCGGATAATTTTGAAAAAAATTGTTTTTTGAATTGCTGTCTGCTTTAGCTGAGGGAACTCGAAACTTAAGTATTCACAAGGCTTTAGCTAAAAATCTGAAACAATGAAAATCATCCTCTGAACTTTAGCTAAAGCTCAGAGGATGATTGCTTTTTCTTTAATTCGGCTAAAAAGCCTTAAATAATTTGCACATATCAACCGTCAGCGGCAATTCAAAAGAAACACGTACGCGCATATTTATAGTAACTAAAAAAAACTTTTCCTACGGAACTCGATTTATATACTTGATTCTTTTTCTATAAATATCACGCTCCGACGGAGATGATTGATGCGTTTTCAAACAGACTCTTAGATATTAAACACACGTTAAATTTATTCACTCTGCGCCTGAAGATGTTTGCCGTTTTCAGGAAACATAGATTTTATATCCGGCACACTGCGAATAAAATTTTTCATTCGATTGGCAATTGCTTCGGCGCGAGATTTAGCAAAATCGGCGCGTGTTCCCGTAAAATTTTCGTCAATCACAGCAGAGAAAATCTCCAGCCAGCGGCGGAAATGTTTGATTTCGAGCGGCGATTTTTCGTTGATTTCGGCGTGAATCTGCAAGGGATTGCGCCCGTGTTGTTGATAGACGTTTTTTCCCAAAAGCAGACTTTCCCAAAAATCACCGATAACGGGTAGATGTTTTTCCAGATCGAGCTTCATTACGTTCGTAAAAATATAGCCGATTTGGTCATCGGCAAGTGCTTTTGTATAAAATTCATTCATCAGCGCGTCAATATCAGCGCGGGTTTCGATGTCTTTTTTCATAGTTTAAATCTCAAATTCTGCTTTGTTAACAGAGAATTTAACGATTTTAATAAATAAACTCCGCTGTGTTTTTAATTTTCCTTAAATTTAGTTACTAAAATTTTCAGTTCCGGCGCAGCAATTGCTTCGTGTTCAATGCCGCCGTCGAGCGTCAGCAAAACTCCGGGGGAAAGTTCTGTTTCTTCTTCGAGATTTGCTCCCGAATAGAATTTTCCGTTTCCTGCCAGACAAAAAACCGTAATCGGTTCTTGGGCTTTATGCTTTGATAAAACCTCGCTGTTTCGCAGTGTTATCGCGAGAATCTGCCGCCGCGTGCCGTCAAATATTTTTTCGACTTCTTTGTTTTTGTCGCTTGGCGATATTTTTTCCAATTCAAATTTTTTTAATAGTTTCATATTCGTTGTATAAAGAAATTTTCACGTCCGCCTGTTATTTGCGGCAGTTGTTGATTATCATTATTTAGTTTAACTTAAGACTAAACAATGACTTAGGTCACAAATTCTAAATACTGTTGAAAAATTCTTTATTGTATATTTATCAAATTTTTTTGCTAACATTATGAATAAAATTTATGGCACAATTCTTCTAATCTTGATTGCTTCGGCTTTCTGTTTCTCGCAGGTGAAATCTTTTGAAGACGCACAAAATGAAATTACTAACTTCAATGATTTCAATGCTTTTGCGCTTTTTTATGATGAAACTACATATTTGACAAAAGCAGAAATCAGCATCGAGATTTTAGACAAAAAAGACAATCTGAAAAAACAATTCACCAAATTTGAATGGCAATTGACTGCCTTTTTTGCAATCAGAGGAATTGACCGAAAGCCCGTACGAAATGTTTTATGTGTTAATTCGCAAAGCAAAAGTTTTGCATTTTCGCGCGAAAATGCTCTGATTATTTTATTTTCCGACGGCGATGTGATGCTCGGCGAACCGAACCGCTCAAGCGAAGTGCGGCGCGGAAAGGCAAACGAAAAATTATGTTGGGATGTTGATAATGAAATTTTCGGAGATTTTGCCAATTCGGACAAGATCGAATTTCAAATCGGCACGATCAGAGGTCAAATCAACGCGGATAAAATGCAGATTTTTAAGGATTACGCAAAACTTCTGAAAGTGGAAGCAACAAAATAGTTTGTAATACTGTAAAAGGGAGCAACTCGAGGTTGTTGAAATTATTTTTTCTGGTAGAACAGACTAACAGTCCGTTCTACTATTCAAGCATTTTCACATCAGCGATCATCGGCTGATAAAATCTATGGAACGCGGCGTAGATTGGGCTTGATGTTTTGTTGACGAAACTTATCTGTAAAAAAATGAATATTTTGGTACTTAATTGCGGCAGCTCGACGCTTAAATTTCAACTGATTGAAACCGATCTCGAACGCATCGAAAAAAGCATTGACCGAAGGCTCGCGCACGGTGTAGTCGAACGCATCGGCGGTGCGGCGATTATCACTTTTACCGCAACAGGACGCGATTCGCATCGTTCGGCTGTGCCGGTTAAAAATATTCAGGCGGCGGTCGAGATGGTCATTCGCTGGATTTCTTCGGAAGATTCGGGAATTAGCGACATAAATTCGCTCGCCGATATTGATGCAATCGGTCATCGAGTTGTTCACGGCGGCGAACGATTTACGCAGTCAACTCTTATAAATAATGATGTTATCAAGGAAATCGAAGACTGCATCGAACTCGCGCCGCTGCATAATCCGGCAAATTTGAAAGGGATTTCAGCGGCGCGTGAGATTTTCGGTAAACAGATTCCGCAAGTCGCGGTTTTCGATACGGCTTTTCACCAAACCTTGCCCGAACAAGCATTTTTGTATGCGCTGCCGTATCAATTTTATCGCCGTCATAAGATCAGGCGTTACGGTTTTCACGGCACATCGCATCGCTACATCGCGTATCGTTATCGCCGTCTTTTGGAAATTCCGCGCGAGCAGACGAATGTCATCACGCTGCATTTGGGCAACGGCTGTTCGATTGCGGCGATTAAAAACGGCGATTCGATTGATACTTCGATGGGTTTAACGCCGCTCGAAGGTCTGGTGATGGGAACGCGCTCCGGCGATCTTGATCCGGCAATCGTCGAATTTATCTGCGAAAAAGAAGGATTGACCGTTCACGAAGTTGACACGCTTTTGAATAAACAATCCGGTCTTTTGGGAATTTCCGGTTTGACCAACGATATGCGCGAATTGCTCGCCGAAGCCCGCGAAAACAAAGACCGCCGCGCCGTTTTGGCAATCGAGATTTTCTGTTACCGCATCCGCAAATATATCGGCTCGTATTTAGCCGCGATGAACGGCGCGGACGCAATTATTTTCACGGGCGGAATCGGCGAAAATTCCGCCGAAATCCGCGCATTGATTTGTAATCAATTAAGCTGGCTCGGCGTTGAACTGGATTCTCAATTGAACGAAAATCAAACCGATGAGCGCGAAAACATAATCAGTTCGGAAAATTCGCGTGTAAAAGTGTACGTCATCGCCACGAATGAAGAATTATTGATCGCCCGTGATACGGCGCGGCTGATTTTGAAAAACGATCCGCGTCAATCTTGAGAAACACAAAGAAAATCACCCGAAAGTGTGAGAGAAAAATCATCGCATAAGGTGGTTTCAAAAATTACCGCATTTGATATGATTTAATTTGAATTTAATTTAACAGGAGAAAATAACACAAATGGCAAAAGTTGCAATCATCTATTACAGTCAAACGGGAACAACTTATGAATTAGCAAAAGCGGTCGAAGAAGGAGCGCGCAAGGCAGGTGCGGAAACGCGTCTTTTGCGCGTTAAAGAAACCGCGCCGGCGGAAGTTTGGGAAAAAAATGACAATTGGAAAAAGCATCTGGACGAAACTTCCGATGTTGCGGAAGCGACCAATGACGATCTGGAATGGGCGGACGCGATAATTTTCGGAACGCCGACGCGCTACGGTCTGCCTTCGGCGCAGCTCAAAAATTTTATGGATCAGACGGGCGGACTCTGGGCAAAAGGCGCATTAACCGACAAAATCGGCTCGTCTTTTACGACGACGGCGACCGAACACGGCGGACAAGAACAGACAATTTTAGCGGTAAATACGGCGTTTTATCATTGGAATATGATTATCGTCGCGCCCGGTTATGTCGAACCGAGCCAGTTTGAATCGGGCAATCCCTACGGCGCGTCATTTACGTCGAATAATGGAAAACTCGACCCGGACGAAGTTGCGCTGACTGCCGGACGCTTGCAAGGCAAGCGCGTCGCGGAAGTTACAGCAAAATTCAAAGGCGAATAAAAAACTTTAAAGATGGAAACGGCTATAGATTTAATAATCGAATCGAAAACGCGGGAACTGATTGATGATTTCAAGGTTCGCCGCGTTTTGCCGTCTGCCAAGCGGCGAATGGTCGGGGCGTTTATTTTTCTCGATCAGATCGGACCGGAAATTCTTAAAGCCGGAAAAGGTCTCGATGTCGCGCCGCATCCGCATATCGGTTTAGCCACTGTTACTTATCTTTTTCAAGGTGAATTATTGCACCGCGACAGCCTCGGAATAAAGCAGATGATTCGTCCCGGCGAAGTTAATTGGATGAATGCCGGAAGCGGCATCGCCCATTCCGAACGAACGCCGGAGGAAGGTCGGAAATCCCGCGCACAGCTTTTCGGCATCCAAACCTGGGTAGCGCTTCCCATCGAAAGAGAAGAAAGCGAACCGTCATTTTTTCATCACGCTCAAGATGAATTGCCCGTCATCGAAGGCGAAGGCAAAATCGTGCGTCTGATCGCCGGCTCGCTTTACGGCGAAAAATCTCCCGTAAAAACTGCTTCCGCAATGTTTTACGCCGACGCGCAAATCGAAAAGAACGCAAAACTTTCCGTCCCGAAAGAACACGTCGAACGCGCAATTTATATCGTTGAAGGCGCAATAAAAATTTTGCCCGAAGGAGAGATTTACAACGCCGGACAGCTTCTCGTCTTAAAACCGAACGAAGAAATTATCTTAACCGCCGATTCGGCAAATGCCCGTCTGATGCTGCTCGGCGGCGAACCGTTTGAAAAACGTCATATCTGGTGGAATTTTGTTTCGAGTTCGCGGGAAAGAATAGAGCAAGCCAAAGAAGATTGGAAAAATCAAAAGTTTGCGCCCGTCATTGATGAAACCGAATTTATTCCGCTTCCCCGTTAACCGCAGAAATCTGTCTTTTGGGTTATCTAAAAAAAATGAGCAAGTTTTCAGAAAGGCTTATTTTTTCAGCAATATTTGAACATTGTCAAGCAGTACATCAGGAGAAAAAGGTTTATCGAGAATACAATCCGCGCCGAGATGTTTAGCCATCATAAGATACGGACTTTCTTCTCCGCTGCCCGAAATTGCGATGATTTTAATGTTATGGTAGGTTTGGCGAAGTTCGATAATTGTTTCGATTCCTTCTTTTTCCGGCATAAGAATATCCATTATCACTAAATCGGCAGGTTCGCGTTTGTACATTTCAATCGCTTCTATTCCATTGACTGCTTCCTGCACCCGATATCCGGCAGACTCCAACACTTGTCTGAGCAAATTTCTGATTGATTCTTCATCATCAACTACTAATATTAGTGGTGATGCAAAGTTCTTCTGATTTTCAATTTCCATCTTTATACCCTGCAATAAAAATAGCAAACATTAAATAAATCTGCCTAAAATGGCAACGTTTAATAGAACCCTTAAAGTGAGTTTTTCCCGGAAATGAAACCTGTAAGTTCAAATCGCATTTCATCGTAAGGTAATACACCGTTTAAAACATATCATCTATAAACCTAAGATAACATTGAATTTACAGCTTCTATTTGTAATGTTTTTCCGGGTTTTGACATATATTGTTGAGAATTAAAATTCTTTAGAAAATAATTAACGGGAAAACTTTATGATTATAATGCTTGATGAAGAATTTGACAAAATAGAACCTGAAAACGAGGAAAAAACTTTTATCGAACAAATGTCAGAAATTTTTGACAGCAAAAATTCTGAACATCATAAGGAACTAACAGATTCGGAAAGTTATTCTGAAGAAAATAAAAACAGGTCAGAAAATGCCGAATTCAGGTCTGAAAAAGTTATGCCTGAGTCTTTTTTCTCAGCTGTGGATAATGACAGAATCCAAAAAAATCCTTACAAATCAATTATCTTTTCATCGCGGTTTTACAACAAATAATTTAATCGTTTAGTGAATTGGTGCTTTCTGACTCGATTGCCAAATCTGTTTTTAAGTTTGTCAAAGCCGTTGTGTTTGAACAAAAAATTTTAATTACTGCGCCTGACTGTTGTCCCTGCGTAGAATCTCAGTTTTGGGTTGAAATTTGTGCCTGATTTCTTGAAAGATTTCAACCCAAAATTGAGATTGAAAATTTTTTTTATGGAATTAAATTTGGTTCATCCAGTCTGTAAAGTTCTTTGGCATTTGGTTCTGCCAAATCTTTTCTGATAAGCAAAAACAAATCAACTCCGGGACGCAGCGGATATTCGCCTTCAAATTTAAAATGTGCGCCATATTTTTCATTTAATTGGTCTTTTTGTTTTTTTGAGGCAACAATCATTTCCGCCGCATTTATATCAATCAGCGCGCCGCCGAATCGGGCATTCGGATAATCTTTCAGATACCAGGGCATTGCCCAATATTCCGGCGAAACAATCTCAACTGTCACATCTTTTTCTTTGCCGCTCTTTTCGGCGTAATATTCCACTTTTTCAATCAAATCGAGAAATTCGCGCTTTGTATGCGCATAAATATAGGCGAGCGAATCATCATCATAACGCACGAAATTTATGTCGTAAGATTGATAAGCCATTACGCCGGAAGCGGTCAAAGCCAGAATTCCGGCTAAGATTTTGTAGTGAAACTCACGCATTGCGGCGATTTCATTGATCGCATAGCCGCCGATGATGCACATCGGCAAGATAAACGAAAGCGCGAGCCACGGCGTTTTATAGGGAATAATCGTGTAGGCGAGTAGCAACCCGAACGCCCAGAGCGCGGCGAACATCGCGAAGCGGTGTCTGCCTTTGATAAAGGCGATAAGAGTTCCGACAAAGGAAAGTAGAAAAATCGCCAATTCGAGTTGATAACCCCATTTCAAATAAGCCAACCAGCCGTTTTGCGTGTGATCTTTAGTTCCGGTATTCGTCCAAATAATATACGCTTCAAACGCGCCGATCACGCCCCACGGATATGTGAAAAACGACGAGAAAAACAAAACGCCGAGATAGATAAAAATAAACGCGCAAGCCGCGATTATTAAAAGCAGATCGCTCGAATCGCCGAGCCTTTCGCGGAAATTCTTCCACGTTAAAGCGATGGGTTCGAGTTCCTTTTTTAAAGGTTTAATACCGTAGATTTTTTGCCAGATAACCACGCAGAAACACGCGATAATCATCGTCCCGATAGTGATAAACGCCGTTTCTTTGGTCGCAAAAAGCATTACGACGGAAGCCGATGCGAGAATTAAATAGATGGGTCTGCCATTATTCCAAGCCAAAAGAAGACGCATAATCATAAAAACCAGAAACGCTTCGACGACGAAAAGAGAGATTCGCATAATCCACAGCAGCGCGGCATTTTCTCCGGCAATGACATTTGAAAGATTGATCACCGTCGGCAGAAAACAAATCAGCAAAGTCAAGGTCATCGTGCCGACGGCAAACGCGCCGGCTCGGCGTTTTTCGATAAATAACAAAATGCTGACGACGATTGCCAGACTAAAGAAAATAAACAGTATTTCGTGGATAAAATAACGCGAAATATACGTCATTCCGGGCGAGAGCGCGAGAAACAGCGCGGCGCAGAGTGCGCCGGTTTTCCCAATCCAACGATGCAGGAAAAACGCCAGAACAACCGTTAAAACGCCGAAAATAGCTACGCTTGAGCGAACGCTCATTGTATTCAAACCGAAGATTTTTGCAAAAGCGAGCGCGAGATAATACAGATCGGGACCGTGATAATTCGCCGGATCGTATTGATAAATGCCTTCGCGGAAAAGCGTCGTCAGAAAATACCCGTTCACGCCTTCGTCGTGGTGCATCGGTTTCAAAGTCAATTGCCAGAAACGCAAAAAGACGGCAATTGCGGTTACGGCAAAACAACCGAAAATCCAGAGTTTGTCCGTCGTTCGTTGTTCGTCATTCGTTGTTTGAATTTCTTCAAAGCTGTCTTTATCTGTAATCATTTTCGTAAATTAAATTTAAGAAATTTTTCCCGCGAATAAACGCGAAATACGCAAAAAATGAAAAGCAAACATATTTTCGCGCTTTTTCGCGTTTATTCGCGGAAAAATAAATCTTTCGTAATTTCAGATCATTTTACATTATAAACCTTATATTGCCCGACTTCCGAAATGACCGGAAATTTGCTGAAAAAGGCTTCGTTTATGGCGAAAGGTCGGTCTTTTTCCGCTGCATAATTTCTGAGTTGCGGGCTGATCAGCACATATTCGATACCGTGTTTCCGCAAAAGAATATCGGTCGAACCTTCGCCCGCGTAGATTCTCCGCAAATCTTCTTCGCGTTCTCTGTAATCAATTCCGTGCGAAAAAAGATGTCCGCCAAAGCGCATCAGCGAGCGTCTGCCCGATAAAACGACCGCCGAATTATACGTCGGCGCATTCAAAAATAAAGCGTCCGGCGCGGTTTTTATTTTAATCAAACGCGCCGTTTCAACCGCGTCTTTATCAAAAACTTGATTATTTATCGCACCAGACGCGACGCGCCAAACGTCTAACGCGCCGGCAAACGTCAAAATAATCAAACAGCCGATTGCCGCCGTTTTAAGAAAATTATCATTTACCCAAAGTTTTGCCAAAGCCCAGGCGACAAACGGAATCGAACCCAAAAACCAGTAAATCAGAACTTTAATATTATCCCATTCCCAGGGCGCGAGTTTGACTGTATTGGAAACAACAAACAGCAGAAAAAACGGCACGTAGAAATATAAAAGCGGCGAAACAGACTTAAATTCGTCCTTTGTCCTTTGTCCTTTGTCCTTTGTCCTTTGATTTTTTCCTTCTTTAAAATCCTTTGCATCTTCGCGGCTTTGCGCCTTTTCGTTAAAAACTGTCCACACAATTCCCGCAATCAAAAGCGGAATGAAAATTCCCGTATTTTTCAGCCAAAACCACAAAATATTATCTTTTCTCGAATCCCAACCGAAATGCCACGAGATAAATTCGCTTAAATTCGTCGCGCTTCCCGTCGTAATCCAGAGCAGCGCGGGAACGGCGATAAGCGTTGTTCCGACTCCGAACGCGATCCATTCGCGCCATTTATCGGGGCGGAAAAAGAACAAACATATTGTTACAATAAACAAAACAAAAAGACTGTGCGCGTGAATCAGCGGCAGAGTTCCGGCGAGAAGACCGATGAGAAAGGAAGAAACAGAGAATTGGAGAAAGAAAGAGTTCGGGATTTTTGATTTTTGATTTTTGATTTTTGATTTTGTTTTTAATCTGTGTTTATCTGTGTTTATCTGTGGATAATTTACTTCCTTCGCACTTGTAAAAATCTGCCAGATTTTTGTCAAAACGATCAAAGTTAAAGGCATTCCGAAAAGCAGACTTCTTTGCGTAATAAACAAAACGATCAGCGAATTTCCCCAGCGGAAATTTTCGCCGATCGTGTAATCTCGCGGCAGATTTCCCAAAAATTCAAACAAACCTTTTCCGGCTTCCCAGAAATCTTTGGCAAACCAGATGAAACCGAGTCCGCCGCTGAACAGCAAAATCAAAGGCGCAATTTTTCCGGCGAGTTTGTTGTTAGTCAATTTAAAAACAAATCTTTCAAAAATTACAACAAGCGAAAATCCCCAGAAAGTATTTTGCACCAGCATCGCATTTTCAACATTTGCGCCTAATTTTACAAAGAAAGCCGTGATCAGATCGGCGATAAACGGATACGTAAATTTTGCGTCTGCGTAGGAAGGATTTTGCGGCGGAAAATTATTGCCTTCGGTGAACGAAAAAATCGCTCCAAGATGAAACGGCAGATCGCCCAGATTCTGCGACGCGCCCGTAAAAATACCGTTTTCATTAACCAGCATCGCCCGTTCAAAAAACAGCCAGAGCATTATAAAAATTAAAATGTAATACAAAAACCGAAAAAGTTTCTTGAAACTCGAACCTTGAAACTGGCTTTTTGCCCGCTGTCGGTCGCGCCGGAATTCTTTTTTGATATTTTCTTTCTTAAACAAGATCAAAGGCAGAATCGTCAATAAAAGCGTCAGATAAACCGTCGTCGTTGACAAACCGATCACGCAGGCAAGCAAAAATCCGACGAGTCCGAAAACTGCCGAACCGACGATATTTCCCACCGAAAGCCGCCACAAAAGCGTTTCATCTTCGGCGGCAAATAAATAAGTTAAAGCCCCGCCGCCGAATGTGATTAGCAAAATAATTGTTAGAGAAATAAACATTTAATTTTTATTTTCGTCCGTCAGCAAAATCTTTAAATCTTTTCCGGTAAATGTAGGAGTAAACTCAATTACTCCTTCTTTTGGATAGAATCTTTTGAGTTCAATATTAAAAAGCTCTTTGTAAAAGCACTCAATACAAACGCGGCAAGCTCTCATTTTAATATCTAATTCTAATGGAAAGGTAAAGTAAAAATTATAATAAATCCAAAAAAATATTGTTGGAAGTAAATACTTTTTTTTGCATTCAGAGCAGTAAGCAAATCTTTTTTTGTAGGGTTTCTTTATAGTTACGGAATCAATTTCACAAATTATGACTTCATTTTTATGTTCTTCAAATGTCCGATATACAATAAATTCACTAATATGCGGGCAAACAATTATTCCCGCCGATAAATCGTGAATTTCGCATCCAACCGCTCCCATAACTCTCTTTCAAAATTAAGCCACAATTTCCGCATTTCTCAAAATACCTATTCAAGATTAGAGTAATCAATCTGAAATTTGAAATCCGGAAATTGAAATGGCATTAATTATTGAAGCAACGTGGCACAAAAAAACATCAGCAAAAATCTGATGTTTTTTTTGATTTTCATTTACTCATAAAAATCACACTTTTCTGAATGATTTGAAGACTAATATTTCAAACTTCGGACATTTCACAGATCAGCCGTGAAATACCAAAAGTTTTAATATATTTTGAAATTCTAAAAGCTTCTGTAATTTGCAGATTCAACACAATTTAGAAATTTTCTGACATTATCATTTGGTGTTTACTTTGGCACAACGGTCAAGGCTTCGCGCATCGGTGCGAGATGTTTTTCCTGATCGGTTTCGACGAGTTTCGATGTGAAAAGTTTATCGCGCAATTGCTCGTTGCCGCTATCGTTTAACGTCAAAATCGCACGTTTCAAGTTTGCCTTTTCTTCTGATGAAATCGAACCGCGGACGGCGATGATATGCGTCGGAACGTCGCCTTGTTCGGCGATTTTTTTTAATTTTCCGCGCTGCTCTGCCGATAAATGCTTGTCTTCATCTAAAACGTAATAGCTTACGGCGGCGGCTTCGGCATTGCCGTTTAAGACTCTTTCAACCGCCGAAACATAGCCAGTTCCGTAGAAAACATTGCCTTTGCCGAAAAATTCTTCCGGATCGTTTTTGTCGGAAACGAGATTTTTGCGGCGCAGATCCCAGAGCGGAATGACAAAACCGGAAGTGCTTGTTTTGCTGGCAAACGCTACGGACTTGCCGCGCAAATCTTCGACCGATTGATACGGTTTTTCCTTGAGCGCGAGCCAGTAGCTTTTATATGTCGTCTGTCCGTTGATCTCGCCGACGAGCAATAACTCTGCGGCTTTGGCGTTGATTAAATCCGTCGCGCTCAGATAACCGATGTCAATCGTGCCGTTGGCGAAACCTTCGTTTATAACAGCCGCCGAAAGCGGAATAATGACTTCGACCGGGCGACCGAGTTTTTCGCTCAGAAATTCCTGCAAAGTCTCGCGTTCCTCGATCATCTGATCGGGATTTTTGTCAGGTTTGAGCGCGACGACAAGTTTTTGCGCCGTTTGATTATTCGCATTTTGACCGTTCGCCGCGCGTTCGGTCGGATTCGTTTCGCAGCCGATTAAAAATACCAGACAGCAGATCATTATCAAAGTTTTCAAAAAAATATTCGTATTCATATAAATTAAAATTCTAAAGCCTTTCTTTGCTTATATAAAGTGCAGAAAATCTATTTAAAACCGCACGCGCAAACCGGCATTTACCTGCCGGAACATTCCGGGCTGAATGCCCTGCGGCGCACGCGACGAAATATAGATCTCGTTCGTCAGATTTTTGATCGTAACGAACGGCGTGATGGAAAAACGCTCGAAGCGGCGTTCGTAATCAATCGAAAAATTATGCAGTTTGTAAGACGGAATCAGACCGATCTCACCATTCGCCGTCGGCGCAACCGTTTCATTATTATCGGCAAATTGGCTGCCGACAAAACTTATGTCGTATTGCGCGCCGAAGCCGAGCGGATGCCGGTAGCCGACGATAAAACTGAATAGATTTTCCGGCGCGTAGGGCAGTCGGTTGCCGTCAAAAATGCCGTTTTCAAAACGCGCTACGGCGAGATTCGAATAACGAAAATCGGTCGTAATGCTCTGGCGAATGTCAAACAATCTGCCGAAATCGAATCCGGCTTGCAGTTCAAAACCCCGATGCAGAGTTTCTCCGGCATTTATTAAAGTCGAAGTCGCACCGCCGGATTGCGATGCCGGAATGATCTGATTTTTAAAATCGAGCGTGTAAAATGTCGCTTCCGCATTAAAACCGCGCCGCGTCGCAAAACGCGCACCGATTTCATAATTCCAACTGAATTCAGCATCGAGTTCGACCGGAACGCCCGCGCTGCTGACCGCATCTTTGACGCGCGGCGGCGCAAAACCGCGATGCACTCCGGCAAAAATCGTTACTTGTTCGACGGGCTGAAAGGTCGCGCCGATGCCTGGAACGAATGCCGAAACATCGTCTTCTCCGAAAATGCTGACATCGCTCGGAATATTATTAACCCGCGCCCGCGTGATATTGCGTTCGTATTTGTAATTTTCGTAGCGCAAGCCGGGCGTGATCGTAAATTTTCTGCCGAAGGCAAAACGATTTTGAATAAAAGCCGAAATGCCGCGCGCCGGTCTGGTTTCCGAATCGCGCAAAACGCCGTCGCTGCTTGTCGCCGTCGCGCCCTGAATATAATCGTCGAACGCTTTTTCATAAACGTAATGAAGACCGCCCGTAAAGCTGCTGCGGTTTCCGGCGATCGAATATTCTTTTGAAAGTCGCGATTCGATGCCCGCGACATTAAATTCGCGGTTACGGCTGCCCGCGCTGTCACGCAGAAAAACCGCGCCGCCCGGAATCGTTTCGTCGCCGAATACGCCTAAATAAATGCGCGACGGATTACGGACGCGGTCGAAATCCTGCCGCCGCCAATTGCGAACCGTGTTATACCCATAAACCGTTGTATTCAAAAGCGTTTTTGAATCAATAATAAATTGATGATTGAGCGAACCGAAATAGCGTCTGACTTTTAATAAATCGTTTGGAACGGGATTTTCGTTCGGGTTAAGTTCAAACTGTCTCTGCGTTAAACCGAGATAGGTCGAATTCGAGCTTTCATCGTAAAGCGAGATTTTTCCGCCGAGAATGTGGCGTTCGTTAAAGTTATAATTAAATTTTCCGGTAAAATCCGTTACACCGAAATTAAACGAGCGGAAACTGTTGCCCTGTTTTCTGAGAAAAGAGCCGTACAAACCGAGCTTGCCGAGCTTGCCGCCATAAGTGGTTTTAAAATTCAAAAATCCACGCTCGCCGCCGATAAGTTCAACCGAACCTCCGGCGCGTTCGGGCGGATCGGGCGTAACGAAATTGACGACGCCGCCGATTGTCTGCGGACCGTAGAGAATCGAACCGCTTCCCTTTAAAATTTCGACGCGCTGCATCCGGTCAATCGGCGGGCTGTAATAAAGTTCCGGTTCGCCGTAAGGCGCGAGCGAAAGCGGAATTCCATCTTCGAGAACCAAAACCTGACGGCTGCGGTCGGGATTCAGTCCGCGAATTCCGATATTCAGACGAAGCGCGACCGGACCGCTGTCTTCCCTGATATGAACGCCCGTTACGCGGCGCAAAACTTCGTTCGCATCAATCGGATTACTCGCGCGCAGTTCTTTGCTTGAAATAACTGCGACCGAACCCGGAATTTCCGCAATTGCGTCCGCGTCCGTGCCGATGACATCAACCTGATTAAGACTGCCGCGCACGCGTTTGAAACTGATGTCTTGCTTCGTCGCCACCGCGCCGACGGAAACGCTGACCGCCGCCGTTACGGACTCAAAGCCTTCCGCCGCAATTCTGATCGTGTAATCGCCTGACGGCAGATTCATAAAACGGTAATTTCCCGCCGGATCGCTCATCGCAGAGCGTTTTAATTCAACGATTTCGACCGAAGCGTTCGGAACAAAACTTCCGTTCGGGTCTAAAACAGAACCTTGAATCGTTCCCGCCCGATCTTGCGCCGCGACATTTTCTTGAGCGGCGGCGATTCCTGTTAAGATCAATACCGACAACAATAAAAAACCAAATCTTTTTTTATACATTTTTCTGATTCCTCCTAATTTTTAAAAAAATTTTAAGACCTGACCACCGAAAACGGCGCGGCTTCTCGTCTATAATCGAAGCTGTTTTCTTGCTGATTATTTTTGAAGATGCGGAAAGCAAGAACCGAAGAAAATGGGTTTTGGAATAAAATCAACATCACCGCTTCACGCATTTCGTCTAAAATTTTTATTTATGAAAGTTGTGTTACAATGAATGACACACTTTCGGCTTTGGGCTACGCAAAATTTTCTCAATTTCGATAGTGTTTTCAAGGCGAAGATTTGGCAGAATCTTCGCCTTTTTCACTTTTTATCCGATAATAATTTTCAACTTTTACATATTTATTTTGGTGAAATTGAAAATCGTTTTCATTAAGAGATTATTCACAAAAAAAACTTTTGTCAAATTCAACTTTAAAAAAATTGAATCGGGCAAAAATTCGTTTTGTTTACGCGAAGCTGTAATTTAGGATTTTACCCACAAAAAGGCGTCATTTTTCTCGCTTGAAGGAAAGCCGCGCATTTCCATCGTAACAAACATATCCTTAAAATCCGTAATTTTTCTCAGCCAGCTTTTATCGGAAATGAGCGCGGCTTTTTTGATTTTGCCGAGATTCGGCAGAATCACGGTAAAACCTTTTTTCGCTTGTTCGAGAATTCCGCCGAAGGATTCTTCGAGATTATCGTCAATCTCGATGTAGAGATTGACGGTTTCATCCGTTTTAAATTTTTCTTGCAAAAGATCGGCTATTTTGTCTATATCTTCCGCGATAATTTTGCCTTCGAGCCGGAAACCGACGACCGATTCTGCTTCCTGATGTAGAAAATTAATCATATTTTTTGTTTTTTTCCGGCAAAAAAATTGCGCGGCTGGAAATTTTCGTAAATTGATACAACTTTATTTTTACAACGGATAAAGGATTCCCGCAAAAGAAATAATGATTTTTTTTGCGGCTTTTTATTATCCGGCAAGATAAATCTTAAAATTTCATTCGCTGATGATCTTTCAGGTAAGCAGGGGAGCATAAGTAATCAGGTATTTTTAAAAGTTTAGAATCCCGCCTTTAGGCGGTTTTCCGTCGCGCTTCTCTGGCGGTTGCCGCCTAAAGGCGGGACTCCAAACATAAATCGAAAATCTTTCATTACTTTTGCTCACCTGCTTAGTTAAGCAAATGTTCACTCAAAACGGGAATATATGGCGATTTCGTAAAATGCGCCTGTTAGTCTGTTTTTTAAAGTCGGCTAAATAGACCAACAGGGGCGTTTTACGGGTTTTTTTAATTTCAAAAGCCTTGATTTATGATCGGTGAAAGTATAACAGAACATTTTGCGCTTTTGTGCAGAGTTTCTGCCAAAGCCTAAAGTTTGAACTCTAAACTTTCAACATAGCGCCAAACTTTTGCTCATCTGCTTAAAATTTTTTTTGTGCCTGATTACTTAAAGTTTTCTGAAAGACTTTCTGTAATTTGATTTTGATTCGGTGAACCTGAACACGAATTGCTTCGGGCGAGATATTTTGATTTTGCGAAACCCGGCGGCATCGCCGGATTTTATCGTCTTTTGCTCCGGAATAATATTCGAGAATAAAATCGCGCTGATCGGCGGGAATTTGCTTTAGACTCTCGTCCAGACAAAAATACAGATTCTCGATTTCTTGGTTGTTCAATTGCCGGTTGTCGGCAAGATTCGGCGGCAATTCGTTTTCATCTACTTTTCTCGTATATTCAAGAAAAACTTTTCGCGCCACGCCTTGAAAGTATAAAACGGGTTCGCCGACGTAATTTTTTTGCAGAAAATCAATTTTTTTAATCACGCGGTCAATCGTTTCATCGGCTAATTCTTCGGCGTGCGTACAACCTTTGGCATAGAAAAATTTCTTTATCTTAAAGCGGATTGTTTCGTATTTGTAACCGGCAATTTCTCTGTCTTCACTGAGCCATTTGAGAAGCATTTCAAAATTGGATTGTGTTAAGATGATTTCGCTCGAATTTTTCAATATCATAATTTTTTTTGGCGAAAGACCTGAAATTTTAATTACTTCATTATTAAGAAAACAAAATCGTTTATGAAAATTAAAAGGATTTTGATAAACGAATGCTAAATTGATTTCTTTTTCCGGTCTTGACGATTTGCCTCCACTTAAATTTTGCAACAATAGATAAGTGCTAAAATCGTGCCACATAAAAATTTGCCGAAATCTTTTAAGAAATACCTGAATAAGTAAGCAATTACGGCTTGCAGAATAAAAAAGTTGTGCATTGAATATCATTTTTGATTATTAAAACTATCAAAAATGATATGATACGGAGCGGAAAAAACATTTCAAAACCCTAAAAATCTAAAATATGGAGCCGAAACTTATAGCGTTAGCGGGTTTGCCGGAAAATAAAACGGTGAATTTGCAAATGAAAAACAGCCAGGAATTTATCATTGGTCGCAGTGTGGAATGCGATTTGCCGATTGTCAATATCTCCGTGTCCCGCGAGCATTGTCGGATAATTGCGGACATCGAAGGTTTCCGGTTGGAAGATTTAAACAGCCACAACGGGACTTTTGTCAATGAATTACCGATAAAATCACAACTTCTCGCGCACGGCGATAAAATAACAATCGGAAATGCGTATCTTATGTTTTTATCAAAACCTGTTACGGATTTAGATCAAGCCGTTTTGGATGACGGCTCACTCGTAACGCATTCCACCATTCAAATCGTTCCGTTAACGGATTCAAAGGAATTTTCGCCGGATTTAAATGCGCTCGTTAAATTCGGACAAGCGATCAATGAAATAACGGATTCCAACCAACTGCAATCCAGATTTTTAGAAATAATTCTCACTTTTATTCCGGCGGCGCGCGGCGCGATTGTTAAATCAAATGAAAATTTAGAAAATCTGCAATCGGTTTGTTTTATTAGAGATAAAGCCGCAAAACACGAGCAAATGCAGATTAGCCGGACGGTTTGCCGACAGGTTTTAAGAGATGAAATCGCGCTCATCAGCAATGATTTAACCGAAGCGAATTTGAGTTCGGCAGAGAGTTTGAATATTGCCGGAATCAAATCAATTTTATGCGTTCCGCTGAAAATCAACGGCACAAAAGGTCTGATTTATCTCGATTCCAATATAACGGAAAATCGTTTTATAAAAACTCATCTCGAACAGGTTACGGCACTTTCTTTTCTAATTTCAGCCGCGCTTGAAAATGCCGAATCAATCGAACAGCTGCGGCAGGAAAATGAGATTCTGCGCGATGAATTTCAGATTGAAACCGAAATGATCGGCGAAAGCAAAGCGATCAAAGAAGTCTTTTATCTGATCTCAAAATTTGCTCCGACCGATTCGACCGTTTTAATTACGGGCGAATCGGGAACGGGAAAAGAATTGGCGGCGAAATCCATACATCAAAACAGTCCGCGAAACAATAAACCGTTTGTAGCGATAAATTGCGCCGTTTTAAGTAAAGAATTGCTCGAATCCGAATTGTTCGGTTATGAAAAAGGAGCTTTTACCGGCGCGGTTTCGCAGAAAAAAGGAAAGATCGAACTTGCCGAAGGCGGCACGCTTTTTCTCGATGAAATCGGCGAATTAGAGCCGAATATTCAAGCCAAACTTTTAAGGTTTTTGCAGGAACGTGAATTTGAACGAGTCGGCGGCGCGAAACCTTTGAAAGCCGATGTCCGAATTCTTGCCGCAACCAACCGGAATTTGAAACAGGAAGCCGAAAACGGAAATTTTCGCAGCGATTTGTTTTTCCGGCTCAATGTTTTGCAGATGAAAATGCCTTCATTAAATGAGCGAAAAGCCGACATAATTCTTTTAACGCAGTATTTTATCAAAAAATACGCGGAAAAATGCAGCCGCGAAGTCAGCGGAATTTCCGAAAAAGTCCGAAACATTCTCAATCAATACGAATGGCGTGGAAACGTCAGAGAATTGGAAAATGTGATCGAACGGGCGGTTGTGCTGAGTGTGACGGAAAAAATTTTGCCGGAAGATTTGCCGGATGAACTTCTCGAATCCGTTGATTTTTCGTCCGGCGAACCGGAAGATTTTCATCAGCAAGTAAAGGAATCAAAGCAGAAAATAATTATCAAAGCTCTTGAAAATACAAACGGAAATTACGCGGAAGCCGCCGAAAAACTCGGCATTCACCCGAATAATCTGCACCGGATAATTCGCAATCTCGAATTAAAGGATCAAATCAAGGAAAGGTTTTCGTAAAAACATCAGCCCGAAAAATCTTCAAACAAAATAATTTCATTGCGCGAAGTTCCGCGGGCAAAAACGATCTGCGCGCCGTCATTGGAAAGATCAAAAGAAAATATGCGGTCGGAAGAAAAATCGGTTAACCGGCGGGTTTTGTCCGAATCAACCGGCTGAAGCATTATGTTTGAAACTCCCTGAACCGTTGAAATATAAGCGATGTTGCGGCTGTCGTGTGTCCAACGCAGAACGGGCGGAAAATTCGGCGAGGCGATACTGCCGACCGAATCGAAGGTTTTAATTAATTTGCCGTTTTCGGCGGAAACTATCGCCAGTTTGATTACATTATTTTCCTGTTCAAGAAGCGTCAGGCAAGCGATGAGTTTTCCGTCCGGCGAAACACTTGCCCAGTGCGTTTGTTCGGAAGTTTTGGGGATTATTTGACCGCCGCCGATCGGCACTTTCCATAAAAGCATCGGCTGATTCGGGGTGCGAGATGAAAAAATGACAGATTCAGCGTCGGGCGTAACGGTCGGAAAAGATTCGCCGCCTCTATCGGTTAATTGAATCGGCTGGCTGCCGTCCGCATTCATCCGCCAGATATGCGGAACGCCCGTGCGGTTTGAAACGAAAATGACGAATTTTCCGTCAGGAGAAACGGTTGGATATTCGTCCGCCGCTTTATCGAAACTCAGTTGAATTCGATTCTTGCCGTCCGCATCCATTTTCCAAATGTCATTATTGCCGCTCTCCAGCGAAACGTAGAGAATTTTTCCGTCTGGCATAAATTTCAAGCCGTTTCTGCCGTCGTGATTTCCTTTGGCGATCTGCACGGCTTGCTGCGGATTTTCAAGCGAAGCCAGAAATGTATTGGAAATATCCGATTTAACGACCGACAGCATCGTATCGTCATTTTCCGAAAGGCTGATGTTTAAATAATCGCTCAACTCATTGGTTATTTTTTCGACTTTTCCGGAGTCTTTATTCAGCAAGACGATTTGATACAGATTAGTGTCGTGGTCAGCCGCAGTGAGATACAGATTTTTACCGTCTTTTGTCCAGATGATTTTGCCGACGCGCGCCCATTGTTGTTCGGACAAAACTTTTTCCTCGCCGGTTTCGGCATCTATTTCAATGACCGACATATTTTCGCCGTCAGCGGTTTGCTGTCCGGCGGCGGCGGCAATCGTTTTGCCGTCATTCGACCAGGCTAAACCCTCGCGCGTGTTTATCGTGTAAAAGAGCGGTTTTTTTCTTTCGGCTAAAACTTTTTTATCCGAACCGTCTATTTTTGCCGTCAAAATTTGATCAACGCCTTCTTTGGTGATCGAACGAATAAAGGCGAAACGCTTGCCGTCCGGAGAAAATGTAATGTTTGAATCTACATTCTCCAAAATTTTTTGCGGAGATTCTCCCAAGAACGGAATTCTGTAAAGAGTTCCAAACGGTGTTTTTTCAAAAACCACAAAATAGATCGTATTGCCGTCAGGTGAAAAAGTGAGTTTGCTGTAATTTTTTGAAGACGGTTTAGTTAATTCCCGTCCGGCGGTTTCCGAAACTTGTTTAAGCCATAAACTTTGATTTCCTTCCTCTTCCTGAATATATGCGATAAATTTTCCGTCCGGTGAGATAGCGGCGTTTATCACGTTTCCGTTGGTCGTCAGCCGCTTAGTTTTCCAATCTTTTTTGACGGCGATTTGATCGTTGCCGGAAAAAAGATAAAACCCTGTTCCGGCAAACAGAAAAATCAGAAAAATCATTACAATCCAGCCGAGGCGGTTTTGTTTGATTATTTGAGTGTTCAAGTTCGATTCTAAATTCGGGTTTGTCAAAGTCTCTTTCTTTTTATCCGGTAGATTTTGCGGATCGGGTTTTGCTGTTCCGACTGAATCCGATTCCGCCAGATTTAACTGGTTTTGCCTTAAAGTATCAGCCGATATAAGCCATTTTCCGCTTTCAATGCCGATTTTCGCTTTCTTCAAATCTGCGGCAAAATCATGTGCCGTTTGATAACGCTTTAATTTATTCTTTTGCAGAGCTTTGTAGATGGTTTCTTCGACTTCTTCGCTGATCTTCGGATTAAAATTGGAAAGCAGAGGCGTTTGATGTTCAAGCACGGCGGCAATCACTTCGCCGATTGAATCGCCGTCAAACGGTCTGGTTTTGCCGATAATTTCAAATAAAACCACGCCCAGACTCCAAATATCGGTGCGTTCATCAATATCTTTGCCGCGAATCTGTTCGGGCGACATATAGTTGACCGTTCCCATAATCATTCCGGCTTTTGTCTGCAAGAGCGAAGCGGTCGAATCTTCGGGCTTTTGCGCCGGTTGATTATATGCGCCGGTCATTTTCGCCAGTCCGAAATCCAAAACCTTGATGTAACCGTCCGGCAAAATCATTATATTTTCGGGCTTTATATCGCGGTGAATAATTCCTGCCCCGTGCGCCGACGATAGTGCGTTGGCGATTTGGACGCCGATTTCTACTGCATCAGCTAAAGAAATAGAATCTTCTTTTAGAGTCTCGCGGAGAGTTTTTCCCTGAAGATATTCGGTAACGATAAAATGCTGATTCTCGTGCTGACCGAATTCGTAAACCGTCAGAATATGTGGATGATTAAGCGCAATAATCGCTTTGGCTTCCTGCTTGAAACGCGCCAAATGTTCTTTATTATCGCTTTTCGTCAGAAGTTTGAGCGCGACATTTCGTTCAAGTTTTGTATCAAACGCCAGATAAACCTCGCCCATCCCGCCCGCACCGAGCAGCGAACGAATTTCATAACGCCCGATTTTTGAACCTTTTTCAAGTGTCATAGATGTTTGGACTATGTGTCGTTTTTATTGTAGATAAATTAGCGGAAATGTAAAATTTAAATTCAATAAACTATCAATTCTGATATTGTTGTGGCGATTAATGGTTATTTCAACCAAGTTTTATCTGCGATTCTGAGATGGCACAGCTTTTGCGAACTCGTAAGCTGTCAGGAGTTCTATGTAATTTGTTTAAAAATAAAAAACTAAATGGAGAAAAAAAATGAGTAATGAAAACGAAGAAACGAAAAATGAAGAAAGTATGAGTGATAAAACCAAACGCAACCCGACTTTAGCCTGTTATCACCCCGGTTATGTCGAGTCTAATGCTCATCATAAATTTTGCTGTCATTTCCAGCGAGCGATCTTAAAATTTGCATCGAATGATCCAAAATTCCGAACAGATGTATTCGGAAACTGGTTTGGCAGAATGATTACTTTCGGTTATAAAGTAAGCGGTATGGCAGGAAGTTTTGCAGAAATAAACAACGAATTAAGCGGAGTGAACGAAGATGAATTTCGCCGACAGTTGAGAGACGAAGAAATTCGTATAGAAGAATATGATACGGATTTCAGCAGTCTCAATGTTTCCGGCAACAAAATTTCGGTTGCGGTTAAGATCAAAACCAGCGGTAATGTAATTCTAAACGGTCAATATGCCGTTACCTATACGGTGCAAAACGATCCTTTGATGGCAAATAGTATTGACATAAAACAATACCTTCGCCAAAAAGATATTTGAAAAATTGAGATAAAAAGTGAAATGAAACGAGTAATTTAGTAGATTGATTTGAACAAAATTATTCAACTAAAGACCCGATTCATTTCAATGGATATAATATCAGTTTTTGCTT
>JBGTIH010000118.1:0-4152 GCA_041745765.1 Pyrinomonadaceae bacterium
ATCTTCTTCGATTATTAAATTTGTTCTCATTCTCATAATTTTTACATCTCCAGATTGGCGTTCAGACGATTCAGAACCGCTTCGTCCAATTGCTTTTTGATTGATTCAATGCCGATTTTGTTGACGATTTCTTCGGCAAAACCGTACGTAAGCAGATTTCGCGCCAGAGTTTCATTCAAACCGCGACTCAAAAGGTAAAATAATTCTTCTTCTTCCAATTGCCCGACCGTTGCGCCGTGAGCGCATTTTACGTCGTCGTTATAAATTTCAAGCTGCGGTTTCGTATCAACTCTTGCTTCATTTGAAAGCAGAAGATTCTTGTTCGATTGATAACCGTCGGTGCCGCTCGCGTTTTCGCGGACAAAGATTTTGCCGTTAAAAACCGCCCGCGCTTTGCCGTCAACGATTCCTTTATAAGTCTGATGCGAAATACAGTTCGGAAGTGCGTGGTCAATGACCGAATGCGTGTCGTGATGCTGCTCGTCGCCGATCAGATAAAGCCCGTCAACAAACGCTTCGCCGCCCGGCGCGGTAAATTTCAAATGAATATCGTGGCGCGACAACTTCGCGCCCAGATTGATATTTGTTGAATTATAAAGACTTCCGCGCCCAAGAGTAATTTCGCTCGTGCCGATGTTAAGCGAATCCGCAGATTCTTTCTGCACGCGGTAATGCGTCAGATTCGCGTTGTCTTCGACAAAAATCTGAATCGCCGAATTTGTAAAACTCCGAAAATCCGATTCGTAATTTTCAATGATCGTCGCCTTGCTGCCTGCTTCTGCCATCACGACGATATGTGGAAAATTCGCCGAGTTTTCGTCAGCTTTGAAATTAAATTCAAACGGTTTTTCGATAACGGTTTCCTTCGGAATTTTTACGACGACAACATCCGCAAACGCCAGATTGAGAGCCGTAAACCCATTGCGTTCAAAATTAAACTGTTTCAAAAACTCAGCCGCGCTACCGGAAATCTCATCTTTCTGACCACTGACCACTGTCCACTGACCACTATCCACTGCTGCGACGTTTGTATATTTCCACTCCTCATTTTTCACGGTCGGAAAACCTTTTTCCGTAAAATATGAAAACGCTTTTTCGCGCAAATCCTTCAACCATTCCGGCTGATTCGCATTTTCCAAACTATTTTGAAAATCCTGTTTATAAATCGTTTCTTTTGCTATTTCTGCTGTCATTTTTTTACTTTCGATTAAATTCGAATGCTTCTTGTAAAGTTTTCCTTAAAGATTCCAATAATTCTTCCCGCGTCGCTTCCTGACAATTTACGCCGGGAACTTCTTCGATCCAACCGATCCACCAATCACCGTCTTGCTTAACAATTGCCGTATAAGTTTGACTCATATTTATCCTTTAGTTTCCCGCCGCTTTTACCCAATCGTAGCCTTTTTCTTCGAGTTCGAGCGCGAGTTCCTTGCCGCCTTCCTTGACGATCTTGCCGCCCGCGAGAACGTGTACGAAATCCGGCGTGATGTAATTTAAAAGCCTCTGATAATGCGTAACCAGAATTATCGCTTTATCCGGCGAACGCAATTGATTCACGCCGCCGGCGACGATTCTGAGCGCGTCAATATCAAGACCGGAATCGGTTTCGTCCAAAACGGCGAGCTTCGGATCTAAAACCGCCATCTGCAAAATCTCGTTGCGCTTTTTTTCGCCGCCCGAAAAACCTTCATTGACCGAACGCTTGAAAAATTCCGAACTCATTTCGACGATCTTCGCTTTTTCCTTCAAATAATCGTTAAATTCGAGCGGATCGAGTTCTTCTTCGCCGAGGTGCTTCATCTTTTCATTATAAGCAAGCCGCAAAAACTGGGCGTTTGAAACGCCCGGAACTTCGACCGGATATTGAAACGCCAGAAAAATGCCTTCGCGTGCGCGTTCGTCAGGCTCGAGTTCAAGCAAATTTTTGCCTTCGTAAATGACTTCGCCTTTAGTTACTTCAAAGGAAGGATGTCCTGCAAGAACTTTCGCCAGCGTAGATTTTCCCGAACCGTTCGGTCCCATAATCGCGTGAACTTCGCCGCTTTTGATCTGCAAGTTCAAACCTTTTAATATTTCTTTGCCGTCAATCGCGGCGTGTAAATCTTTAATTTCTAATAACATTTTCTATTTTTTAACCTTTCTAAATTTTTCTTTAACCTTTTGTAAATCAAAACCCGTCTGCGCGTAATATTCCAGATAACCGCAATCGGCGCAAACATATAAATGCGTTTGATGATACGAGCTTAAAGGAACGATGATTCCGTGCCGCGCACTGCTGTCAATATAAACTTCTTCCGAACTGCATTTCGGACAAATTCCGTCTTTCATCTTATTTCCAAACTTCAAAAATCGTTTCTTTAAAAAGCACGTTAAGCCTTTCCGTCGGCGGTTTTTCGCCTGTTTCAATTTTTGCCGCAAATTCGCTGTAAAATTTTATCTTTTCTTCCAAAAAATCATTTAAAATCTCGTTTTTCGGACTTTCCTTCATCTCGTCGCCCGCGATCTTTCGTTTCAATAATTCATCAATTTCGCGGCGAATCTTTTCATCGGTAACTTGCGCTTCAACCAGTTTTTCAAACTCCATCGGCGGAAACGAATTCGTTTGCCGAATCCAATCGCACGCCAGTACGGGGCGCAAAACGTAGAAGTATTTTTTCAACCGTACCGAATCTCTCTGCAGAAATTCCTTAAAATTTCCCTTTGCCATACTCAAATAATGATACATACACGATTTCGGATTGAAATACGTTCTGCTCATTTCGCGCAAAGCTACGGCGGTCGAAAATTCTTCCTTATAAATGATCGGACTTCGCAGCCATTCGAGCATCGGCGGATTCGATTTGCGGAAAAGTTTCAGGGCTTTTTTCAGTTCCCAGCCCGACAGATCGAGATCATTCGGCAGTATTTTTTCCCGCGAATCTTTTAGGTCATCAATTTTCAAATACCAATCAAGCTTATGAATGTAAATGTAGCGAATGTCCCAATCGCTATCCGGAGAAGCAAATCCCCAGGCGCGGCTGCCCGATTCGACAGCGAGCAAGATTTTTATTTCATGTTCCGCTTCAAGCTGAACTAATTCTTTTTTAATTTCTTCAAACATCAAACGTAAATTTCGCCTTTCAAATATAAAACCGCATTGCCGCCGATTTTTACGCGTTCGCCGTCCAATTTACAAAAAAGTTCGCCGCCGCGTGCCGAAATTTGTTTGGCAAACATTTCGGTTTTGCCCAAACGTTCCGCCCAGAACGGAATCAGATTGCAATGCGCCGAACCGGTTACGGGGTCTTCAAAAACGCCGACTTCGGGCGCGAAAAATCTGGAAACGAAATCCGAATTTTCGCCTTTTGCCGTCACGATAAAACCGTGTCCGCCGACTTCTAAAAGGCGCGAAAAATTCGGCGCGATGTCTAAAATTTCCTGTTCTGTTTCGTAAACCAGAAAATAATCACGCGCCTTCAGAACTTCTTTCGGTTCTTTTCCGAATGCTTCGATCAAGCCTTCGGGACTTTCAACCGGCGAAACCGGACGCGAAGGAAAATCCAAAACAAACAAATCGCCGTTTTTCTCGACCGATAATTCTGCGCTTTTGTGCGAATAAAATTTCACCGTTTCGGTTTCCAGTTTCAAAATTTCAAAGATCACAAACGCGCTTGCGAGCGTTGCGTGTCCGCAGAGATCAATTTCAAAGGTCGGCGTAAACCAACGAATCTCGTAAACATCGCCTCGTTTTACAAAAAACGCCGTTTCGCTCAAGTTATTTTCAAGCGCAATGCGCTGCATCAATTCCGCATCAATCCAACTTTCAAGCGGACAAATCGCCGCCGGATTTCCCCGAAAAACTTCCTTCGCAAATGCGTCAACCTGATAAATATTTAGCTTCATATTTTTTTAACCACAGATGCACATGGATAAATAAAGATTTAAGAAAGATAAAAGCAAATTGAATTTATCTATTTTTATCTTCTTCTATCCGTGTGCATCTGTGGTTACATTTCTTCATTTCTTTACTCTTTCACCGCCGCAATCGCCTGAATTTCGATCTTCGTCCCGAAATGCAAATCCTTGACCGGAACAATCGCCCGCGCCGGTTTGTGTTCGCCCAAAATCCGCCGATAAACTTCGTTCACTTTGTCCCAAAGTTCCATTTCCGAA
>JBGTIH010000119.1:0-37095 GCA_041745765.1 Pyrinomonadaceae bacterium
TGAAAGGAAAACAAGGACGTTTCCGCCAGAATCTGCTCGGGAAACGTGTTGACTATTCGGGACGTTCGGTAATCGTTGTCGGACCGGAACTCAAACTGCATCAGTGCGGATTGCCGAAGAAAATGGCTTTAGAATTATTTAAGCCTTTTATTTACAATAAATTGGAAAAAGATCAGCACGCCGCTACGATCAAGCAAGCGCGTGAAATGGTCGAACGCCAAGAGCCGATCGTCTGGGATATTTTGGAAGAAGTTATCCGCGAACATCCGGTTTTGTTAAATCGTGCGCCGACGCTTCACAGACTCGGTATTCAGGCGTTTGAGCCGGTTTTGGTCGAAGGAAAAGCGATCAAGATTCATCCGCTCGTCTGCACGGCTTTTAACGCCGACTTTGACGGCGATCAGATGGCGGTTCATATTCCGCTTTCCGCCGAAGCGCAAATTGAAGCAACTGTTTTGATGCTTGCGTCAAACAATCTGCTGAGTCCGGCAAGCGGACAGCCGATCACCGTTCCTTCGCAGGACATCGTTTTAGGTTGTTATTATTTAACGCTCGATCAGCCGGAGATGAAGGGTGAAGGCAAAATTTTCAATTCGATGGAAGACGTTCTGCTCGCGGTTGATGCCGGAGTAGTGGCGACGCAGGCAAAAATCAAACTTCGCTGGAAAGGCGATTTGATTGATTTGACGCAGGAACATAATCAGCAAGACGTAATGCGCGCCACGGTTCGCAAAGATGTTTATCAATTGATTGAAACAACGGTCGGGCGTGTTATTTTCAATGAACGGCTTTTGCGCGGCGGTCTGCCTTTTGTTAATGGAACATTAAAGAAAAAAGGTCTTCAATCCTTAGTCAGCTTTTTCTATTTGCGTTTGGGACATAAACAAACCGTTGAAATGCTCGATGAACTGAAAAATATCGGCTTCTTATATGCGACAAAATCCGGTGTTTCAATCGGAATTGACGATATGGTTACGCCGACAAGCAAACCGGAAATTATTGAAAATGCGCGTAAAGAAGTTGACAAACTCGAACTTCAATCGAGAGAAGGCGCGATGACGCAACTTGAACGTCAAAATAAAGTTACGGCAATTTGGTCGGAAGTTACCGACCGCGTGGCGAAAGAAATGTTCAAAGCGATGCACGAGCGCGAAGATGCCCGCCGCGAACTCAATCCGATCCTTGTTATGGCGGATTCGGGAGCGCGTGGATCTGATGCACAGATTCGTCAGCTTGCCGGAATGCGCGGTTTGATGGCGAAACCTTCGGGCGAAATCATCGAAACGCCGATTGTGGCAAATTTCCGCGAAGGTTTGAACGTCCTTCAATACTTTATTTCAACGCACGGTGCGCGTAAAGGTTTGGCGGATACGGCTCTGAAAACAGCTGATTCCGGTTATCTGACACGCCGCCTCGTGGACGTAGCGCAAGATGTTATTGTTTCCGAACAAGATTGTGGAACGCTCAAAGGAATCTGGGCGGAAGCAATCATCCGAAACGGTGAAGAAGTTGAATCTTTGCGCGATAGAATCGTCGGCTGTACATCGCTTGACGATATTATTGATCCGGTTGACGGAACGATAATCGTTGAAACTAATGTCGAGATAAGCGAAGACCTTGCGGCACAGGTACAGCTTTCAGGTTTGCAAAGAGTGCGTATTCGTTCGCCTTTGACGTGCGAATCGCGTCGCGGAATCTGTGTTAAATGTTACGGACGTAATCTCGGAACCGGAAATACGGTTGAAATCGGTGAAGCGGTCGGCGTTATCGCCGCGCAAAGTATCGGTGAACCGGGAACTCAGTTGACGATGAGAACATTTCACGTCGGCGGAACAGCGCGTCTCGAACAAGAAACGCAACATACCGCGTCAATGGACGGAACTGTTAAATATCTTGACGATTTAAAGGTAATTACGAACCGCGAAGGCGAACGTATTTCGATGAAACGTCAATCCGAACTTGCTCTGGTTGACGAACGCGGACGTGAAGTTGCCCGTTATCGAGTCGTTTATGGAGCGCACGTTCACGTTACAGACGGACAACAGGTTAAAGAAGATGATTTGCTCGTAACCTGGGATCCGTTCACTTTCGCAATTTTGTCGGAAGTTTCGGGAACGGTTAAATTCCAGGATTTGAAGGAAGGCAAAACGCTCGAAGAAGACATTGATAAAGTTTCGGGACAAAGACGTCTCGTGGTCAAGGATTCGGATGAAAAACATCAGCCGCGTCTGGAAATCCGCGACGGCAATAAAGTTTTGAAAACTTATCAAATGCCGATTCGTGCAAATCTTCACGTTGAAGACGCGCAAGTGGTTCAGGCGGGTGATATTATCGCTAAAATTCCGCGTGAAACGACGAAAACAAAAGACATCGTCGGAGGTTTGCCGCGCATTGTCGAATTGTTTGAAGCGCGTCGTCCGGGTGAAACCGCCATTATGTCGGAAATCAACGGAACAGTTGCTTTCGGTCCGATTTCTAAAGGTAAACGCAAACTTATTATTACCGGTGATGATAATGCCGAGCGCGAATATGATATTCCGCGCGGAACGCACATCAACGTACAAGAAGGTGACCGTGTAAAAGCCGGTGAACCTTTGATGGACGGACCGCTTAACCCGCACGATATTCTGCGTGTTTTGGGAGCAGAAGTCCTCCAGCAATATATCGTGAATGAAATTCAGGAAGTTTATCGTCTGCAAGGCGTGAACATCAATGATAAACATATCGAATGTATTGTTCGGCAGATGCTTCGCTGGGTTAAAATCAAAGAAGTCGGGGACACCGAGTTTCTTCTCGAAGAACAGGTTGACCGCTTCCGCTATGAAGATGAAAACCGCCGCGTACTCGATGCAGACGGCGTTGCGGCAAGTGCTGAACCTTTGCTTCTTGGTATTACAAAGGCTTCGCTTTCAACCGATTCGTTTATTTCAGCGGCAAGTTTTCAGGAAACAACCCGCGTTCTGACCGAAGCGGCAATTTCCGGGCGCGTTGATTATCTGCGCGGCTTGAAAGAAAACGTCATTATGGGACGATTGATTCCTGCCGGAACGGGTATGAAATATTATCGCAACGTAAAGATTGATTATGATCCGACGGTTAATCAGAAAGCCGAGGAAGAATATGAAGAATATACGGCGATGACGGAAGGCTTGAATCTTCCGAAACCGTCGAATGTTCCGGGCGTTGAAAGTGATTTTGATGTCGAAGAACCCGAAGAGGAAATCGAAGAAACAGATGATGATCTCAATATAGATTTGGATTTGGAAGAAGAACTGGTCGAAGTTGATGATTCAATTGATATTGAAGGTATTGACGATCTGGACGACGATTTCTAATAGCACTTCAGAGAAAAATAAAAAGGCTGAGAGTTTTACCGCTCTCAGCCTTTTTACTTTTTTTCTCTTTGTAAGCAGGTAAGAAAAAGTTTTGGGTTGCGTTGAAAATACTAAAAACTTACGTAACTCTCAGAGTTAAGAGAGTTTATGTGCTGAGTAATTAGACATTTTCATATATCTGCCTATTTTTTAATTTCCAATCCATAAAATGTTTTTTTTATCAAAATTATTTGCTCGGGTTCTATAGGTTCATACCGTGGGTTTTTATCAAGTCTCATAAAGAGGTAAATTCTTTGTCCCTTAACCTTTATTTCTTCCTCGGGTGTTAAGTTATATGTTCCACCTCCTTCGCGAACCAATAACGATCCTTTGGGTAATTTTTTCTCAGTTGAAATATAACGAAAAACCTCTATTTGATTCTTCCAAACAGTGCGATTCGTATAATCAGGCGAAAAAGCTAGTGCCGATAATATTTCATCTTCAGTTAAATCCGGCGCGGTTTCGATATCTTTATTATAGATACATTTTTGTTCCTGATTAAAAACTTCTAATGCCTTTTCTAATGCAATATCGGTCGGATACCCGTACATTTCCCGCTCCTGACGCTCCAAGACTTTAGAAATTTCTACGGAATCAGCTTTTGAACTTAAAAACCAACAAGGATCTTTTGAAACCTCTGTTTTGTTTTTCATACTATCGTCTTCACCAGAAACTTGGAACTTATTTGGTTCAAGAAAAAGTAAACAAACAAAACTAACTGCAATAATGCTTACTAAAATTCTAAATTTTTTCATAAAATTAAATCTCCATTCTTCAAAATCACATCATTCAGAGCGGATTTTAGATCATTGTAAGGAAAATTTAAGATTCGATTTTCACTCTGCGAACTCTGCGTCTCTACGTGAGACAACCATTTCACGCAGAGACGCAGAGTTCGCAGAGAAAAACCAGATATTCAAAGTTAAATTGCTCTAAAAGAATTCAGAGATTTTCTGACATTATCCGTTATCTGTTATCCATTGATATTTACCAAATCGAACAAATATCTTTTCTGACCATGGGTTGTCCCTGTTTGCAGTTAAACGCTTCGGCAAATTGCGGCATATTCGAAAGCGGACCGTTGACGCGCCAGCGCGGAAGAGAGTGATTTTGTCCAAGAACCTGCGTTCTTTCCGCTTCCGGTGTATATTTGCTTGCCCAAATTTGCGCCCAACCGAGGAAAAATCTCTGTTCAGGAGTAAATCCGTCAATATTTTCAGGTCGCGGCTTGCCTTCCAGAGATTTTTGGAAAGCCGTCAAAGCGATTGCCAGACCGCCCAGATCACCGATGTTTTCGCCGAGGTTCAATTTTCCGTTCATAAACAAACCGGGCTGAACCTCATATTCATTAAACTGTTTGACGACACAGGCGGCGCGGTCTTCAAATTTAGAGCGGTCTTCATCCGTCCACCACGATTTGAAATTGCCTTGCGCGTCAAAACGGCTGCCCTGATCGTCAAATCCGTGCGAAATCTCGTGTCCGATCACGCCGCCGATTGCGCCGTAATTGATCGCATCGTCCGCTTCAAAATTAAAGAACGGCGGCTGCAAAATGCCTGCGGGGAAAACGATTTCGTTTAAGATCGCGGAATAATAAGCATTGACGGTCGGCGGACTCATTCCCCAACGTGTGCGGTCAACGGGCTGACCGATGTCTTGCAAATTGCGCCGGATCTGAAATTGTCCGCTGTTTTTCGAATTTGCAAAAAAGGATTTACGGCTCACATTTAATCCGCTGTAACCGCGCAAAACATCGGGAAAGCCGATTTTTCGGTCGAAAGTCGAAAGTTTTTTCTGCGCTTCTTTTTTGGTTTCATCGCTCATCCATTCCAGATTGTTGATGCGTTCTTCCATCGCTACGAAAAGATTCGAGATCAATTCGTCCATTCGTTCTTTGGCTTTCGGCGTAAATGCTTTTTTAACATAGAGTTGTCCGAGAGCTTCTCCCAAATTTCCGTCGGTTGCCGCCACGCATCTTCGCCAGCGCGGCTGCTGTTCTTTAGTTCCCGAAAGATAGCGGCTGTAAAAATCGAAGTTTTCATCAACAAACGCTCTAGAAAGAAGCGGTGCGGCATTGTTTACGGTCATCCAGCGCAGGTAAGTTTGCCAATCGGCAATCGAAACATTATCGAGCATCGCGTCAACTTCTTTGAAAAATGCCGGTTGTCCGATATTTAACTCTTGCAGTGCTGAAATTCCGCGAGCCGATAAATACGTGTTCCAAGCAAGATTCGGCGAGATTTTCTGCGCGTCTGCCAGACTCATTTTATTGTAGCGGTTATCAGGATTTCGGAGTTCGACGGGCGGCAGAGAAACTTCGGCAAGCCGCATCTGTAGATTCAAAACGGTCTTGGCATTTGCCGCCGCCTTTTCCGGCGAATCACCGGCAAGCTTAAACATATTCGCTATATGGACGACGAATTTTTCGCGGATTTCTTTGGATTTATCATCGGTTTTTGTGTAATAATCCCGATTCGGCAAACTCAAACCGCCTTGCGAGGCGTTGGCGATAACCATCGTACTGTTCTTTAGATCGGGACCTGCGCCGAAACCGAAAATTCCGGGAATTCCTTGATTATGAAACACGCCTAGTTGTTTAATTAAATCCGCTTTGGTTTTTATTCTGCCGATTTCCTTAAAATACGGCTGCAAAGGTTTTGCACCGGCTTTTTCGATTGCCGCTTCGTCCATACAGGATGAGTAGAAATCGCCGATAAGCTGAGCCTCGCTGCCTCTGGCGGCTTTGGTTTTGGCGGTTTCATCCAAAATAGACCTTAAAATGGCATTATTATTCTCGCCCAAAATATTGAAGGTTCCCCAACGCGAATGAGCTGAGGGAATCTCTGTATCTTTGAGCCAGGTTCCGTTGGCATACTGGAAAAAATCTGTGCAAGGCGTGATTGATTTATCCATTCGCGCTATGTCAAAACCTTTGTTTTGGGCAAACGCCGAAATGCAAAAGATGAACAAAATGCCCAGAATAGTTACTGATCGTGAACTGAAAATATTCATTTTTATCTCCTGATAATTTTTAAAAATTTAATGCGATTAATACGTCAATTCCAAACAGATGTTTCAAAACGAAGTCAATTCGGAGTAGTTTTGAACGGTGTAGCCGTAAATTATCTGTAAATATGAAAAAATGCCAAAAATCAAGAAACTCGACTTTTGGCATTTTTCAGACTTTCAACCGAATTGTAAATCTATTGATTGGCAAAAATCTATTTCTTTTCTCCGATTAAAATATCTATATCGTTTTGCGGAACTTGCAAGTTCATCGAAACTTCATTTGCCTGACGCGAGATTTTCGCATTTCCGATCATTCGAGAATAGACTTTTTTGTCTTCACCTCTCGAACTTGCGATCAGAATTTTACCGACTTCGGCAATTCCTTTGATAAAAAATTCAAGGTCTTCGGCTTCTTTGTTTTTTGCAGTTTTTGCGGTTATCCAAACATTGGTATTGTTGCCGTCAACATTCATTGTGCCGAATAAATGCGTGATTACATTAATATTTTTGTCAATCTCGGCATTATCCAGATCAAGTAAGCCGGACATTCCTTTAGGCAGGTTTGTTCCGAAACTTATCACAGTATTTTGATTGCGATAGACTAAATCTAAAAGCTGAGTGCTGACGCGAGATTTTCCTTCGATCATTTCCTTGACGCGGCTGACCGAACCGAAGGCTAACGTGCCGGCATCATAAGATGTCAGAGCAAAATCGCCGATCATACTGCTGCCAAGCACTTTGTCCAGCATTTTATCAATAAAAGAGCCGCTTGATTTTGGTTTATTTTCTTTAACTATTTCTTTCGCAGAAAAAACATAAATTGTTTGATTTCCGACTTTTTCCTCACGATATTTTCCGTTTGAAGCAATTTTGGCAACAGCAATTAAGCCGCCTGCTTCATAACTGCCGCGAGCCAGAATCAGCGGTTCAAATTCAAATGTCGTCGCCGAAGTCTGTTTGGTTTTAACCCCGACGGCTACTTGTTCAAAGCGTCTTAAATCAATTCCAGTTTTATCTCTGATTTCATCAAATTTGCCCAAAATTTTATTTAGTTGCGGCTGATTGGCGGATAAAATCTGCGGCAGAGCCTCGTCTAAAAGACGTTTGACATCAATCGCCGCAATGCCGTCGGAAGCCGGTAAAATCGCGACGAGCTGCGATGTCTGTTTAGTTTTTTTGTTGGATTTATCATTGGCAAGTGCCGGAATAAGCACGCTTAAAACAAATGCCAGCGCGATAATCGCGACGATAACTTTTTTTAACATTATTTAGAAACCTCTTTTGAATTAGTTTTGAGCAAAAAATTTATATTAAGCTGATTAAAAGTCAATTATAAAGATGATGTAAGATCAATAAAAAGTTGGCTGATAAAAAAAGTTGAAAGTGAAAAAGTTTTTTGACATTCACTTTTAAACTTTTTAATTTTCAAAACCTGTCCGCCGGTTCGGTAATTCCGCAGCGCGGGCAAATCAAAGTTGTTTGCGCTTTGTCTGCCCATTTTGCCATCGCCGGATTTGAAAATTGCGGAAATTTGCTTTCAGCTTCGCCTTCGCTCATCAACCGCGAATGTTTTTTATCTGAAAATTCGGCTGAATCTGCAAGTTCACGTTCGCAATGCTTGCAAATCCAACCGAATCCTTCGTTATAAAAGTCGCTGAGTTCAATTTTTACCATCAATTAAAATCTCTGCGGCGCACGCGGCTGTTGCGGCAAAGTCATCAGTCTGACCGGAATCGTTAGCATCTTGCCGTCGCGGAAAATTTCAATTTGAACTGCATCACCGATTTGTTTTTTATCAAGAAAACGATAGAGATCGTCTAAATTATTTAACTTTTCGCCGTCAATCGCCGTGATAATATCGCCTAAAATCACGCCGTCGCCATCGCGTGCAAGTCCGCGAAGTCCGGCTTGGGCAATCGAACTTCCGGGCATAACATTGCGAATCAGCAAACCGCGCTCAATCGGAAGCCGTACGCCTTGTTCGCGCAGTTGGGCTACACTGCTCAGATTAGCACCGAGTTTCGGACGGCGAACTTCGCCGTATTGAATAAGCTGCGGCACGACGCGCTTGGCGATATTGACCGGAATCGCAAAACCGACACCGACCGAACCGCCCGCAGGCGACAGAATCTGCGAATTGATTCCGATCATTTTGCCGTATTTGTCCAGCAGCGGTCCGCCTGAATTTCCCGGATTGATCGAAGCATCGGTTTGAATCGCGCCTTCAATCGGGCGACCGTTTCTTGCTCTGATCGGTCTTTGCAAGCCGGAAATTACGCCCGTTGTCAAGGTTCTGTCCAGTCCGAACGGGTTGCCGATTGCCAGAACTTTTTGTCCGATCACGAGTTTATCCGAATCACTCAGCGGAATAATGGTCAAACCTTCGCGCGGCGGCTCGATTTTAATTACCGCCAAATCCGTATCGGGATCACCACCGACCACTTTTGCCGCATAAAGTTTTTCGCCGCCGAAACTTACCGTCAGCTTCGATGCACCTTCGACGACGTGATAATTCGTTAGAATATGCCCTTGATTATCAATAACCGATCCCGAACCGTTGCCTCTTTCGCGCTCGAATTCCTGCCCGTAAAAGTTTTCAACAACCGAACTCGTCGTGATATAAGCCACACCCGGCGCAAACATTCGATAAACCTCGATGTTATTTTGTTCATCGCTGACGAGCGAAGGTTCGGAAATTTCCGGCGATGGTGCTTGTTCAGCTAAAACATTATTTTTAGCCGTCTGCTGAAAACTGCCGATATTAAGCAAAAAAGCCACAGTTCCGGCGGCGATAAGTGCCGAAGCCAGAGCCAAAAACAAAATCTGACGCGCTGTTAATTGATAAAATGCTTTTTCTGTCATAGTTACTTTATCTCACAAAATTAAAAATTAATGATTGAAAACCGTGAATTATCTTGAATTATTATGATGCAATAATCTCAATTTTGCGTTGCGTTGATTAAATTACGAAAAAAAAAGACTTTCAGTTTCAGGAAAATTTGAAACTGAAAGCCCGTTGAAAAAGATTAATTAGCAGAATAGAGTTAGATAAATAACGCAAAAAATTCGGTCGTCCAGCGGGCAAAACCATTAACCAACGCATCGGATAAAAATCCGAAGGCGGAAAGTCCGGTGACAAAATGAACGCCCATCAAAGCAATATAGATAGAAAGAGTTACGGCTAAACCGATTTTTGCCAGCCGCAGATTTCGCCATCGCCAAAGAACCATCGCAGCAATTGCGCCGACAGCAAGTTTTACCAACAAAAACGGCGTATCGCCAATATCAAGCAATATTGCCATCAAGTAATTTCCTTCGGTGGCAAATCCATTGCGAACCCAGTAGATGGTTAAAACGGCATCTAAAAAGTTTAGTGTAAAAAGAAGAACAGCTTGACCCAATAAGTGCATAACAATAAATCCCCTTGTAAAATTTTGTTAAACATCTCTTCTAAATTAACTTACCCTTAATCTTTTTTATGGATTAAGGGCAAGTTGCTTATTCGAGAAAATCGAAAATTCGGTTGTGCCTACAATATACAACTAATAGACGTGATTTCCAATTTTTTGAGAAATTATTTTTTAATAGGGAAAAAGTTAATGTTAAAATGTAAGACATAATCAGATAGTCTTCCTAATTTTTAATACAACGATTCGACTAGCAATATCGTCTTAGAGAGCGGTTGTCGGGAAGGTAAAATTGAATTTGATGAATGAAAAGAGGATGAGTGAGAAAATGAAAAAAATATTTAATATACAGGCATTAGCAACATTATTTGTGGCAGTTTTTGTATTCGGAGCAATCGAAGGCTTTGCCCAAAGAAATCTCCATACGGTTGAAAGCGGAACAATAATCCGTGTTCGGATGAATGAAGCTTTAACTTCAAGGGATGCCAAAAGGGGTGATACTTTTACGGTTAATGTAACTGAACCTGTTTATTCAACAAACGGCGTTGTGGTAATTCCGACGGGAAGTTCGCTGGTCGGACGGGTAGATTCGGCAACAAGAGCCAAAAAGGGCGGCGATCCGGGAACAATTGACGTAAGTTTTACTCAGGTCAGATTGCCAAACGGAACAACCCGTGTAATCAATGGTTCTTTAACAAATCTCGATTCAAAGTCGGCAAGAAGTGATAATGAAGGAACGGCTTCGGGCGACGACCGAAAAAATGATAAAATCATCTTTATCGGCGGCGGCGCAGCCGGCGGAGCGGTTTTAGGCGGCATCATCGGCGGCGGAAAAGGCGCGGTTATCGGCGGAATTTTGGGAGCTATCGGCGGTCTTGCCGGTGAAAGATTAACACGCGGGGAAGATGCCAACGTCAGAGCCGGAACGGAATTCGGCGTTTCTTTGAACAGAGCCGTTTCATTACCGAAATTTGAGGCAGTCGGAGATGTTAATAACAGAGATTTTCCGACAACAGGCGGCGGACAGACATACATTGTTCGACCGGGCGATACTTTAGGTAGAATCAGCACGAGATTTTACGGTTCATCGCGTCGTTATATGGATATTTACAACGCCAACCGCGATGTTTTGAGCAGTCCGAGTTCGATCAGAGTCGGACAAACTTTGCGAATTCCGTAAGAGAATTTAGCTAGACAAAAAAAGCCTGAGTGAAAAATTTTTCACTCAGGCTTTTTTTATTGAAAATTTGCAGAAATTATTTCAATGCCAATTCATTCTCCGCGCCGATTTCTTTGAGGCGTTTGACGACTTTTTCGATCAGCCAATTCGGGGTCGAAGCTCCGGCGGTTACACCGACTTTTCTAACGCCTCTCAAATCTTCCGGATTGATTTCATCTTCCGTTTCAATCAGAAAACTTTTTTCGCATTGTTCTTTGCAAACAGCGACGAGTTTACGGCTGTTTGACGAATGTTTTCCGCCGATAATATAAAAAGCTTCAACTTCTCCGGCGAGTGCGCGGGCGGCATCTTGTCGGTCGCGGGTTGCCGAGCAAATTGTATTGACAACTTGAACTTCATCATCAGTTTTTCCTTTTACGGCTTCCGCTGCGTCGAGCAGTGTTTGCAATTTTATCGTCGTTTGCGAAACAACCAGCGGACTTTTCAGGCGCGGCAGTGCGGCAACTTCGCTGGCATCATTAACGACGAAAGTGTGTTCCGGCGCATAACCGAAAACGCCGATCATTTCCGGATGATTCGGATTTCCGACAACGACGACGTGGCGATTCTGCGCCGCCGCGCGCGATGCCAATCTTTGAACTTTGGTAACGAACGGGCAGGTTGCGTCAACAACTTTTGAAGCCGTTTCTTCCAATTCGCGTTGAACTTGCGGCGTTACGCCGTGGGCGCGAATGACGGCGGTTTCGCCGCGTTTTATTTGAACGGGTTCGCTGATCGCGCTGACGCCGTGCGTGCCAAGCCTCTGCATTTCCTGATCGTTATGTATTAATGGACCTAAAGTGCGAACGGTTTCGCCCTTTTCCAAAGAATCTTCAACCATTTCCACGGCGCGTTCAACGCCGAAACAAAATCCGTATTCGTCTGCCAGTAAAACTTTCATAATATTAAGATGTTAAAATTTCAAAACTTTATAATCTTTAATTAAAAGCATAACAAAAAAAATCGGCAATTGTCAGTTTTGATTTGTTAAATCTAAATGAATATAGTGAAAAGTTTGTTCTAAACTATTTTTACCGGATCGGTTCGCGCAGGATGATCTCCGAAGTCAGACGCGCTTTTCGTGCGGCTTCCGAATGAGAATCTTTCAAGTTTGCAATCTGCATCAAGGCTTCGCCCGTGCGCGATAAAAGCCGGACGAGATCGCCTTCTTCGGCTTTCGTATTTCTGACCAGATCATCCCAATCCGCGCCTTCCGCCCACGCTTCGGCGGTGGCAGCAGCGGAAAAATTCATATCCGGCGCGGGTTCGACGCCGAATTTCCATTCCGCGTTTGAAACTTTAAAGACCGTATTTTCAAACTCGGTCAAAACTTCGAGAATTTTGTCGGAAAGATAAAGTTCGCCGTATTCGCGGTCGGGATCAGCCGCGAGAGCCGCCATAAGTCCGGCAATTTGAGTTGTTTCAAGATTTTCAAAAAGTCCTTGTTTTAACGCTTCGCCGACAAGCAGCGGGCGGTCAACCCGGACATCGGCGAGCCATTTTCCGTTTTCCGTAACCTTTTGCGCTGCAAAATTCAGATAACCGAAATGATCCAAAACTTTTGCGCGGCGTTCGAACGGCAGCCAGATTTCGCTTCGCAAAATCTCGATGTCGCGTTCAGTTTTCTGCAAAAATTCCGCGTCCTGCCACATTTCATAAAGAAAACTGACCGTGTGCATTTTTTCGGTTTCGCCCGCGTTTTCGGGCTGAAATTTTTCGATCAGAGAATTTAGCAATTCAACTGCCTCGTCGGAATTGTCATTTTTATTGCTAAGTTTCGGTTCTTTAAGCGCGGGATTTCTACCTTCGATAATATCGAAAAATGCAGTTTCGACGGCTTTTTCGCTGACCGGATAAGTTTTGCCGTACACGCGATTGACGTGAAAAAGCGAAAACGTCGCGCCTTTTCCATCGTCGCGCAGGGCGACGACCTTTTCGCCGTAAACGCTGATGACCAGAAAGAAACGCTTGCCGCTGCGCCCTTTTGAAACCACTTTTCCGGCTTTGACGTTTTCCCGTAGCCATTCCGAGCGAACTTCCGAACGTAGTGACGGCAGTTTTTCTTCCAGACGCGTTTTGGCATTGCTCAGACGCTCAAAACCGCGCACTTCGGGCAAACTCAAATTCAAACCGCTTTCGTGAATTTTTTTGAGCAAGTTCTTTTCGCGTTCGATCAATTTTCTTTTCAATCTGCCGATTCTGCGCGACGTTTCGCGAAAGGCGAAACTTTTTTCGACGATTTCACGAAGTTGCGGAAAATTGCCGAAAGCGTCTAATAAATTCAAAAGCGAAGAATAAGTGGCGCGAAATTGACTCTGCAAATCATCGGGCGGCGATTGCAAAAGCGTGGCGATGCGCGGCGGATTTTGAAACGCTCCCGGCGCAAGCACGACAAAACCGACATTATCTTTGCCGCGTCGTCCGGCGCGCCCCGTCATTTGCTGGAGTTCGCTCGCTTGAATCGGCCGCCAGCCGTCGTTGCCGCGTGATTCGGCATTTAAAATAACGACCGAGCGCGCCGGAAAATCAACGCCTGCGGCAACGGTCGAAGTCGCAAAAATCGCGTTCAAAAGTCCGCCCGCCATCATTTTTTCGACCAGCATTTTCCACGCTGGAATATGTCCTGCGTGATGCGACGCGATGCCCGATTGCAGAAGAATCCGTCGGTGTTTATGTTTTTTGATCTCGGGAAATTTTTCGAGAAATTCATCGAAAATCTGTTGACGGATTACTTGTTTATTCGTATCAATTCTCTGCGAACGGTCGAGCGCGACTTCCGTCGCCGATTCATCACAGCGGCGGCGCGAAGGCACAAAAATAATCGCGGGCAAAAGATTGTATGAATCGAGTGCTTTAATCAATTTCGGCGGCGGAATTTCGGGTAATTTGTATCTCAAAACTAGATTTAATTTAACGCAAAGACGCGAAGACGCAAAGGCGCAAAGTTTTTTTTAGAAACAATTAAACTTAAATTATTTTGCAAAAGCCGTTTTGAATTAATATCTTATTTTCAGCGTCTTTGCGTCTTGGCGACTTTGCGTTAAGAATATTCTCTCTTAATCGGTCGCTTCGATTTCTTCTTCTAAAAGCTGACGCTGATAAAGGTCTGCGTATTCGCCGTTTAGCTTGATTAATTCTTCGTGCGTTCCGCGTTCGATGATCTCTCCGTCGTGCAGAACGCAGATCAGATCGGCATCGCGGACGGTCGAAACTCTGTGCGAAATTATCAAGGTCGTCCGATTCTGACGAATATCGCGCAAACCGCGCAAAATTTGTTCCTCCGTAAAAGTATCAACCGCCGAAAGCGAATCGTCCAAAATTAAAATTCGCGGATTTCGCATCACGGCTCGCGCAATCGCCGTCCGCTGCTTCTGCCCGCCCGAAAGCGAGATTCCGCGTTCGCCGACGAGTTGTTCGTATTTAAAAGGAAAATCTTTTATATCATTTGCCAATCCAGCGACTTCCGCCGCTTTTTCTACTGATAGTTCCAAGTTCCAAGTTCCAAGTTCCAAGTTTTTGTTTCCAATTTGCACGTTTTCAGATTCACCGTTTTTCTGACTTGGAACTTGGAACTTGGAACTTGGAACTCCAAAAGAGATATTTTCGGCAATCGAATTGCTGAACAGAAAAGTTTCCTGCGGCACAACGCCGATGGCTTTTCTAAGCTGCGCAAGCGGAAACCGGCGCACGGGAATATTGTCAACCAAAACCGTGCCTTCGGGCGCGTCCAGAAGGCGCGGAATCAAACTGATCAAAGTAGATTTTCCGCTTCCGGTTTTGCCGACGAGCGCAACGGTTTGTCCTTCTTCGATTTTCAGATTGATATTTTTTAAAACGGGCGTTTCGTCGTAAGAAAAATTCAGATTGCGAAATTCGATCTTGCCCTTTATTTTCGGCTGTTCTTTCGCGTCCGGTTCGTTTTTGATCGCCGGAATCGTTTCCAAAATGGCGTTGAATCTTTTAAGGCTCGCCGTGCCGCGCTGATAAAGATTGACAACGTAGCCGAGCGCGATCAGATACCAGATCATTCGCTGCAAATAAAGAATAAATGCCGAAAAATCGCCCGCCGTGATCTCATCACGCGCCGCCATCGGAACGCCGACGGCGACGATAATCACAAAACTCAAACCGATAAAAAAGTATAAAAGCGGACGCATCGCCGCTGAAAATTTGACGAGCGCGATATTTTTTTGCGCGTATTCGCGGTTGAGTTCCTGAAATTTCTCGATCTCCGCGTCTTCCTGCGCGTAAGCGCGGACAACGCGCACGCCCGTCAGATTTTCCTGTGCGCGTGCCGTAATGTTCGAGAAAAATTCCTGAATCTTCTCGAACCGCTTATGAATTTGTTCGCCCAGATATTTGACCGTAAGCGAAACAAAGGGAAGCGGAATCAGCAAAAACAGAGTGAGTTTGACGCTGATATTAAGCATAATCGGCAAGACAATGGCGAGCGCGAAAATCGCTTGAAAGGTATATAAAATCATCGGTCCGACGATTTGCCGAACCGCCGCGAGATCATTTGTCGCCCGCGCCATCAAATCGCCGACGCGGTTGTTTTGAAAATATTCGAGCGGCTGATGAACAAGCGCGGCGTAAAAATCGCGCCGCATATCATATTCGATATGGCGCGAAGCATTGATCAAAAGCCGCCGCTGCCAGAACAGAAAAAATGCCGCGACCAGACTGACGCTCAAAATCACGACCGGATAATAAATAATTTTTTCCGGCGTAATATCCTGACTCAAATCATCAATCGCCTGCCCGACCAAATACGGCACAAGCAAACTAAACGACATCGAAACCAGAATAAACGCGATTCCGAGAACGATGTGCAGTTTATACGGCTTGAAATAGCGGGCGAATTTTTTAAGTTCTTCCATAGAAAAGTCCGGGAAGTCCGGGAAGTCCGGGAAGTCCGTGTCTCTCTTTTTAGACTTTCCAGACTTCCAACACTTCCAAGACTTTCTAGACTTTCGAATAAGTCGAAAGCGATGTGGCGATCAATTTTCCTTCATCATTAAAAACTTCGGCTGAAACCGTTAAAAGACGTTTTCCCGCCTTGACGATTTTTGCTGTGCAGGTGATTTCGCCGTCAATCACCGGTCGCAGATAATAAACATTCAGATCAACCGTCGAAGCCTTTTCTTCTTTCGATAGTTTAGTTACGACGGCAAAAGCCATCGCCGTATCAATGACCGAAGCGGTCGCGCCGCCGTGCAGAAGTCCGTGCGGCTGGCGCAGTTCGTCGCGAATTTTTAATTTTACGGTCGCTTCGCCGTCCTTTAAATCGGCGAGTTCCATTCCGATCAGTTGGACAAACGGAACTTTGGAAAAAACTTCCCCCGCTTTTTCCACCAATTCTGCATCTATCTCTTTTGTTTGTTTAATTTCGCTCATTCGCTTTTAACTCTTTTTTCTCTGACAATTTTTTGAAATTCTTTAATCGAAACTTTTCTGAAATCTTTCGGCAACTCAAACAAATTTTCATCAACTTCGAGCTTTAAATTTCTGATTTCCATCGCCGAAAGCAGAGTTTTTTGTTCGCCGATGATCGAATAAAACTCTTGTTTGACGGGAAATTTAAGATTTTCATCAACATAGATCAAAATTTCCGAATTCATATTTTCAACGCTGACGCGATATTTTACCAGAGCGTTTTCCGTGCCGAGATTTTCAAAATTTGCATCGCGTTTTTCGTTCAGCCATTCGATCGTCAGAAAATCTTTCAGAGAATTGCCGCTTTCTGTTGAATTACCGGAACTCATCTGATTTTGAAGATAAATTTTCTTATCCGTTTCGAGCAGAAATCTTTCATTTTCAGTTATTTGCAAAAACGAATTTCCGTTCGGATAATCGTAGCGGATTTTCTCACGATGTCGCGCCGCTTTGATTATTCGCTCGGTTTTTTCGCCGTTTGCATAAGTTGTTAAAACAATTTCGGCTTGAAAAATTTCAGGTTCTTTGTTTTCAAACGGAATTTCGCTGATTATTTCTTCGGCGACGAATGTATTTGAATTCGCCATCTCGTTTTCGGCGGTTTCCCAAAAACTACACGAAGAGAAAATCACCGAAGCAAGAAATAAAGCACAGAAAAATTTGAGCGGTTTTATCGGAAACATCTTGTAAATTAAAATCTTAGCACATTGATTTCGGGCGGGCGATAAAGCAAAATATATTTTTTCGGCGGATCGCGGATGAGCATAAAAAAATGGCAATTAAAATATATTTTCGGCGGTCTGGCGATCAGTCCGCTCGCGCCGTTTCTCTACGCGCAAGGAAAATTCGTCCGTTATAAAGTCGGCAGATTGCCTGACGCGGGCGGCGAGAAACGCGGGCAAACCGGTGAAGATAAAGAATTTATAAATCTACTGGCAATCGGCGAATCAACGGTTGCGGGAATCGGCGCGAAAAATCACGCGGAAGCTTTGACCGGACAATTTGCCAAACATCTCAGCGAGCGACTCGAAAAAAGCGTGCGCTGGACGGCAGTCGGCGAAAGCGGAATTACGGTTCGAAGAACTTTGCAGGAACTCGTTCCCGATCTGCCGGATGAAAATTTCGATGTGATCGTCATCGCGCTCGGCGCAAACGATGTTTTCGGTTTGTCGAGTCCGAAAACATGGCGGCGCGATCTGGGCGAACTGCTTGAAATTTTGCGCGAAAAACACAAAAATGCCACGATTTTCGTCGCAAATGTCCCGATGGTCAGAGATTTTATCGCGATGCCGAATCCGCTTCGCTACGTGCTATCGCGTCTTGCCAAACTTCATCATTTCAACGCTCAGGACTTGATTTCTCAAATGGAAAATGTCATTTATTTTGACGACGTAAAAAAAGTATCGGACGATTTTTTCAGCGACGGCATTCACCCATCGGTTATCGGCTACGATCTCTGGTCAAAAGAAATGGTCGAATTTATGCTGAATAAAATAAATTCTAAATAATCTTTCAGAAAGGAAAACTCAAAAATACTGTGGCTATTTATATTTTGATTCGAAAAATTAAAGAAGACAACGATTGTGTGGAATACGAGTTTGGAAAAGATGAAACATCTTTAGGGAAAATAAAAATTGAAAAGCTCTCCGGAAGAATTTTAGTAAACACCTGAGCAAAAGTATTGTAGTATTTTTACCTAACGTAAAACAGGCTGTCATCCTATTCAAACAGAGTAACAGTCTGTTTTACGCTATTTTCGGAATGCCTTGTTACTTTTGCTCAGGTGCTTAGTTAAAGAGATTCCCGAAGATGACGTTTTTATTTCGCAAAGAGCTGGACGTAAAATCTTTTTACACTGGAAAAACAATGAGTATCCTGACGAAACTTGATGGGCATCCTGATAAATCTTTAAGCTTTATTTAATCAAAAGAAATGAATCTCGAAAGCGACCTCAAAAATCTCAACGAATTTCTCGCTTCAAATAATGAATTTTTGCTAATTAATACAAACGGAAAATCATTTCCGCTTAAAAAAGACGAGATCGAAATTTCTTTGGAACGCGGCAGAATTTTGCTTTCTTTTCTCGACGATAAAGGTTTTCAAACATGGCGAATTAGAAATTTCAAGCAAGAAAAAAGCGAGATTTTTTTGAGTTTGACGCGCAATTTTGAAAGAGAAAATGAAAAATTCAGAATCGTTTCGAGAATTTCCGCCGAAGAATTAGGCGCGGAAACCGAACTTGCGCGGCTCGAAAAAGCCAATAAAATAGCCGCGCTTTTAGTTTCGGAAAATCGAAATTCAAAACTCAGACGCGTTTCGTTAAACAAAGAAAACGGACGTTTCGCGCAGATAATTTTTGAAAAAGAAAACAGGCAAATCGCCGTTTTAACGGACGTTTCCGAAAATGTTTCGCCGGAAATCCATATTTCGAGCGCGATTCTTTGGCTCACCAAACTAGAAAATCGCAGAAAAAATTCGATCAATGAAATTCATCTTTTAGGCGAAAAAAAGATCGCCCGGAAATTACAAAAACTTCACGCGCTTTTGAGTGAAAACTGGAAACGGAAAATAAAAGTCTTCGAAATCTTAAAAGAAGGCGAAAGTGAGAAAATCATTGACAAAAAATCTCTCGAAATCGAAGATCTATGGCGCGAAAAGCCTGTAAAATTAAATATTTCAAATGTAAATCCGAGCCGAACGGCGCGGGAAATCATTAAATTCGCGCCGGACGAAATTGACTGCATTTTTACGAAAAACGGCGAAACTCTCAGATTTTCAGGTTTGCCTTTTGCGCGCGTCAGAAAAATTTTCGACGTGGAAAAATGCTGGTTCGGCATCGAACGCGACAGACGGATTTTGTCGGAAAACTCGTTTGAAGAATTTGAAAATCTGGTCGAAGAATTGAAGATTTACAGAAAATTCGATGCTGATTATAAACGCCACGCGCTTTTTCGCCTCGCGCCCGAAGCGTGGCTCGAAGCCGATTTAAGGCGAAACATAAAATTACTGGACGCAAATCTGATTCTGTCGCCGATCTACAATCAATTTCGCGCGTCAAACGACAAGATTGATCTGCTCGCTCTGCGGCGCGACGGGCGATTGGTAATTATCGAACTCAAAGTTGCGATTGACCGCGAAATGATTTTTCAAGCCGCTGATTACTGGCGAAAAATCGAATTGCAGCGGCGCAAAGGAATTCTGCAAAAGGCGAAAATTTTCGGCGAAATAGAGATTTCCGATAAACCCGCGATTGTTTACTTAGCCGCGCCAACCTTAAGTTTTCATCGCGATTTTAAGTTTTTGGCAAAAGCAATTTCGCCCGAAATCGAAATTTACCGTTTCGATCTGGCGGAAAACTGGCGCGAACGCGTGAAGGTTTTACGCCGAGAAAAATTGGTTTAAGAAATTAGGAATCGAAGAAATTTTAAACAACGGATTAACACGGATTTTCGCAGATTTTATTGGGAAACGGCTTGTTTTGATAAATTTTTTTGAAAAAATCGTGTTAAATCTGCGAAAAATCAGTTGTTTAACACTAACATTTATTCTCGAACAAATTTATAACCGATGCCGCGCACGGTTTGCAGAACCTGCGGTTTGGTCGCATCTTCTTCCAGATATTTTCGCAGACGGACGATAAAATTATCAATCGCGCGTGTGTCCGTATCTTCGTGCAGATCCCAGACATCTTCGAGAATCGTCTTGCGCGCAACGGCAACGCCTTCGTTTTCAATCAGATAGCGAAGGAGTTTGGCTTCCATTAAGGTCAATTGAATAGTTTCGGTTTCGCTGCGGAGTTCGAGATTTTCAAAATCAATTAAGCGATTATTTATTTCGATTATTTCGGTCGTTTTCACCGGTTTCAATTCTTTTTTTAACCATTCGCGGCGGCGCAGTAATCCGTTCAGACGCGCCAGAAAAATGTTCAGTTCAAAAGGTTTTGGCAAATAATCGTCAGCTCCGGCTTCGAATCCGTTTAAGACATCTTCGGGTTTGCCGAGCGCGGTGAGCATCAGAATCGGCGTGAAATCTTCCTTTTCGCGCAAGGTTTTGGCGACCGTAAAACCGTCAACCTTCGGCATCATTACGTCTAAGACAATCGCGTCGAAAGAATTTTCTTCATTCGCCAAAATTTCCAGAGCCTGTGCGCCGTCTGCTGCGGTTTCAACCTCAAAACCGTCGGCTTCGAGGTTAAATTGCAAGCCGTCTACCAGATGTTTTTCGTCTTCAACGATTAAAATTTTCATAAAAATCAATTAACTGCTTTTTTTTCCGCTTTCGGCAGACGCACAATAAAAGTCGCGCCTTTGCCTTCGCCTTTGCTTTCGACGAAGATTTTCCCACCGTGTTTTTTAATGATCGAACGCACTATGTAAAGCCCTAAACCCGTGCCTTTGGTGTTTTGCGTAGATTGATTCGGCACACGGTAAAATCGTTTGAAAACTCTTTTCAATTCGTCCGGCGCAATCCCGACTCCCGAATCTTTGATCAAGATTTCCGTGTATTTTTTATTCAGTTCGGTTAATTTAATCAGGATTTTTACTTCGTCTTTTGAATATTTCACGGCGTTATCCAAAAGATTTGTCAAAACGGTTTGAAGTTCCGCACGGTCGCCCGAAATCGTGATGGTTTTCGCCGATTCGATGAATTTGATTTCTTCATTCAGATTGTAGCGCGATTTAATAATGGCGATACATTCTTTGATAAGTTTGCCGAGCCGGATTTCCGAAATATTCAATAAACGATTGCTATCTTTCGTGCGGCTTGCCTGCAAAACCTGTTCGACGGTCGTCAGCAGACGATTGCTGTCCGAGAGCATTACTTCATAAAATTCGCGACGTTTTTCTTCCGACACGTTGCGCGATTTCAAGGTTTCCAGATAAAGTTTGATTGAGGCGATCGGCGTTTTCAGTTCGTGCGTTACGGCGTTCAAAAAAGCGTCCTGCTGTTCGTTGCGGCGGATTTCGCGGAGCAGAAAGATCATATTCAAAACCAGACCGGTAATTATTAAAGCGAAAAAGATTACGCCGAAAATAAGCAGAGCGACTTCGCGCAAACTGAGCAAAACCCAGCCGACATTGAGCGCAACTGCCAGAGCAATCAGCGTAGTTCCCAAAATTAAAACGACCACCGCCGTTTTTCTTCGACCTGCAACGCGCATTTTTTAATTCTAAAGGTAAAAAGTAAAAGGTAAAAGGTAAAACTTGAATTTTTCGTTTTACCTTTTACCTTTTACCTTTACCTTTTTATGTCATTTTTAAGCCGGTTCGCTCAAAGGTTCTGCCTGAATGCCGTCAACCTTTTCGATTTCTTCTTTGAGTTTATACGCATAAACTTTTTTGACCAGACCGAGTTTTCGTAAAGCGACGAGCTGCACCCAATTTATATCGAATTCGTACCACGCCAGACCGTGTTTTGCCGAACGCGGATGCGCGTGATGATTATTGTGCCAGCCTTCGCCGAATGTAACTGCGGCAACCAAGCCGTTGTTGCGCGAATCGTCGTTTGTTTCAAAACGGCGCGTTCCCCAGAGATGTGTTGCCGAATTAACGAGCCACGTAAAATGCCACGCGAGAGTTGTTCTCAAGAAAATTCCCCACAAAACCATCGTCCAACCGCCGATTGCAAATAAAATTACGGCAGCGATGACCGGCGTTACCCAGTAATAATTATTCATAAAGACGTGAACTTTGTCTTTCATTAAATCCGGCGCATAACGCCGTAAGGTTTCATCGTCTTTAACCTGCGCTTCGCCCTGCAAAATCCAACCGATATGCGACCAAATTGTGCCGCCGCGCGGACTATGCGGATCGTTTTCGGTTTCGGTAAATTTATGATGAATACGATGTGTCGCAACCCAGGTGATCGCCCCCGCTTGAAGTGCGAGAGTTCCGCAAAGTGTCATAAAATACTCCAACCATTTCGGAGCTTTAAATCCGCCGTGCGTTAAAAGTCGGTGAAATCCTAAACCGACTCCCCAACTTGCGGCAATCCACCAGGTGATAAATCCGGCAAGCAGATTCGACCAGCTGAATTCGAATAATGCCCAGATTGCCAGAGTGTGAAAGACGATCATTGCCGTAATTGTCGTCCATTGAAGTTTCGCCGATTTTGCGTGCTTAAATTTTAATGCGTTTTCCATTAGTAAATCCCCTCTAAAAATTGTTTAATCCCCGGCGCAAATCTTGCGCTGATTAAAATCGTAACAGGTTTTAGAGAGAACAATTGTAAGAGTTTTGTAATTTAATGTTTTCAGCAAAAAAAAGACTTCCCGGAATCCTGTTAGCGGGATTTTTTAAGATACTTTTTAGGAATCGGAGTTTCCTTTGTTTCGGCTTGCCAGTAAATCGTCAAAACCCACCAGCGCGTTCCGTCGTTGAGAAGCTGAAAACTATTGATGCCGCGCATAAAAGGTTCTTTATCAGCGGCGGTTTTGTAGGCGGCGTAGGTTGAAAAAACTTGGGCGATGTTGCCGTAAATGTCGGTTTTTCGAGCGATTTCCTTTTCAAAAAAACCGTTCTTTTCAAAAAACGGCGCGTTGCCTTTGATATAATCGTCGGGCGATAAAGCTCTCGCGCCGACGATTCCGGTGGTCGAATTTTTGCCGGTCGGAATCAATCGCGCGTCTTTATGAAAAAGTGTGCGGAATCTGTCCCAATCGCGTGCTTCGCCCGCTTCGCCGGAAATTACATCGTAGACCGCTTTCATAATCGCATCAACCGAAGCGACATCTGCCGGATTCGCTTTTTTGGTTTCAGATTGCGCCGCGTTGTTAAATGCCAAAGTTAGAATAATTAAACAGATGAATAAAATTTTTGCTTTCATAATGCCTGTTATTTACGTCCGAAAAAGGTTTGGGTTTCAGGTTTTATCCAAAAAATTAAAAGCGCGACGGCAAACGGTGTGAGAAAGCAGCTTAAAAATGCTAAAACCAACAAGAAAATTCCGAAAAACCATGACCACGAACGCGGCGGAAAAATCACGCCGAACAAAAAAAGCAGTGCCGGTATTCCGCCGCTCAGCAAAAAGAAAACGCCGCCGGTAAACGCATCCGACGCTTCTTTTCCGGTTTCGTCAAACGAGCCGATAATCGCCAGAACACCGATAATTGCACAGATACTGCCGAAAACGACGATTACCGAACAGAGCATTCGATACCAAAAATAAGTCCTGCTTCCGGTTTTACTTTCGGGTAAAATCTCAGAAGTCAGCGGCGTAACGTGTGAATAATTCGAGGTAGTTTTTGAATATTCCGCTGTTTTCGCTTCAGTGAAACTGTTCTCCGTCTGCGGAAATTCCGCCGTTTTTTGTTCGCTGAAAGTTTTGAAAGAATCTGAAAGCGGCGTATTGCATTGCAGACACACAAGAGCGGAAGGCAAATTAAGCAGATCACATTGCGGACAGCGGTTTTGATTCATCTTTTAACTCCGTAAATGTAAAATCATATACTCATTTTTTACAAAATAAAAAGCGACCTTTAATAAAAAAGCCGCTTTTTATTTTATTAAAATGCTTTCAGTTTTTTGGGGAAAATACCGAAAGCAGTCAAATAATTTAACTTTAGGTGGTTAAAACATTTTCAGCTTGCGGTCCTTTCGGTCCGTTTGTTACTTCAAACTCGACTTCTTGACCTTGAACCAAGGTTTTATAGCCATCGCCCGAAATCGCGCTGTAATGCACGAAAATATCCTGTTCGCCGGGCTGTTCGATAAATCCGTAACCCTTTGCATTGTTAAACCATTTGACCTTACCGGTAGTTTTTGACATTTTTTTGTAATTCCTCCTACAAACTTCAGTGAATTTATTTTATTTTTTTGAACATTTTTGGTGTTCCTGTTTCAAGTTAAGTTCTCAGCCGAAAGCATTTTTTGTTAAACGCGCGGATTAAGAAAACAAAATTATTCATCAAACTCAAGCTAAAACACAGCTTCATTAAACACAGATTAAACGAAACGCAATACAAGTCATTTCTAACAAGTATAAAACCTTAAACTGCAAGATTTTGGGGTTATTCAATTGGTGTTGTTTTTTTGATAGAACGCCGAAAATTTAACCTACATTTGCTATCTATGTCAAGAGGTTTTGTTAATTTTTTGTAAAATTTTTAATAAATCTCTTAAAATTGACATAAATACGCTGATAAACGAAGATATTCTAAAGCTGAAAAACTAATTTCGGGATTAAAAAAAATGCACAATTACGGCGAAAATCCGGCACTTTCTTATAATGAATATCTGAAAGTTCCGCAATTGATCAATTTACAAAAAACCTTGTCTGACCCGACAAGTCACGACGAACTTCTTTTTATCATTATTCATCAGACGTATGAACTCTGGTTCAAGCAGATTCTGCACGAGATTGACGCGAGCATCGGTTGGATGGAAGAAGGGCGAAAATTCCGCGCCAATCATTCTTTGAAAGCGGTTACGGCGATTGAAAAAGTGATCGTTACGCAGATTCATATTCTCGAATCAATGGCGCAGATCGGTTTTCTGGAATTTCGGGACAAACTGAATCCGGCGAGCGGTTTTCAATCAATGCAGTTCAGAGAACTCGAATTCGTTTCCGGCGCGAAGGATGAAAAAATCTTGAAATTTTTTGAATTTGACGAATTCGCCCATAAAAAATTGACCGAAAGATTCAATCAGCCGACTCTGGCGGACGCTTTTTGGGATTTGCTGAAAACCGAAGATTTTGAAATCGAAGATCACGACGCCAAAGTAAAATCAATCGTCGAGATTTTAACCAATCCCGAAAAATATACGGAACTTTTCGTAATGCAAGATTTATTGATCGAACACGACGAAAATATTTCTCTGTGGCGTTATCATCACGTTTTGATGGTCGAGCGAATGCTCGGAATGAAACGCGGCACAGGCGGTTCGGAAGGCGCGGGTTATCTGCGAAAAACGCTGGACAAAAAATTCTTTCCCGAACTCTGGGAAGCGCGGACGCATCTGGAAGTTGAAAAATAGTGGAGACTTTTCATAGATTTCTTATTTTACTTGCCGGCATATTTTTATTCGGTATTGGAGTTTTGTTAGGGCTTTTGGAGTTGATCGCCATAATTGATCCGGTCGGAACTAAAATGGCGGACGATTCAGACCCTTTCGGCGATCCGCATATCCCTTGGTATGTTCACACAATTTATATTTTAATTACGATAAGCTGTTTTTTTCTTAGTTGGCTATTATTTCGCAGTATTGAAAAAACAAAATAAATTTATGAAAAACAATCGAAAAAAATCCGTGTTTATCTGCGCAAATCTGTTGTTGATTTTGCTGCTTGTTTTAGGAATTTCCGCGCAGGAAAACCCTGATGCGCCGATTAAAGTAACATTCTTGCACGTTAATGACGCATATCAATTTACGCCGGTCGAAGGCGGAAAACGCGGCGGACTGGCAAGACTTTTGACCATCAAAAAACAGGTCAAAGCCGAAAATCCGAACACGATCTTTACGCTCGGCGGCGATACGCTTTCGCCTTCGGTCGAAACTCTGACCTACAAAGGCGCGCAGATGATTGACGCGTGGAATGCCATTGGACTCGATTATTCGGTTTTCGGCAATCACGAATTCGATCTTAAAACGCCGGATTTATTAAAACGCATCGAAGAATCCAAATTCAGATGGCTCGGCGCGAATATCATTGATACGAAAACGAAAAGAATCTTCGCCGACACGCCGAAATACGTCATCGTCGAATTTCCGGGCGGCATCAAGGTCGGGCTGATCGGTTTGCTTTTGCCAGAAACCAAACAAACATCAAGTATCGAAGCGCATCTGGAAGTTACGGATTATTGCGAAACGGCGAAAAAATACGTGCCGGAAATGCGCAAAGAAGGCGCGAATGCGGTCGTCGGTCTGACGCATCTTTTTATGGCGCAGGATAAAAAACTTACGGGCTGTGCCGATTTCGATCTGATCCTGGGCGGACATGAACATTCGCTTCTGCAATCGAGCGCAAACGGCACGCCGATCTTTAAGATGACCGCCGATTCCCGCGAAATGGGACGTTTCGACCTGAGCTTTAACCGCCGTACGAAAAAACTCGAAAGCATTGATTGGGAAATAATTCCGATTAACGATCAAATACCGGACGCGCCCGAATTTGCGTGGGTTTTGGAAAAATACAAGGATATTCTGGAAAAACTTTCCGTTCCGGTCGGCAACACTTCGGTTGTTTTAGACGCGGGTTCGGCTTCAAACCGGACGCAGGAAACCAACGTCGGAAACTTTATCGCCGACACCTTCCGCAAGGCGACGCAAGCCGACATCGGCTTTGTCAACGGCGGTTCGATTCGCGCCGATTTAACCTATAATCCGGGAATTTTGACCAAACGCGACGTGCTTTCGATGCTGCCGTTCGATAATGCGGTCGTCAAGATAGAAATTACCGGAAAAACTCTGCGCGAAGCTCTCGAACACGGCGTTGCTAGAAGCGCGGAAGACCCCGAACCGGGCAGATTTCCGCAAGTTTCGGGATTAACTTATAAATTCGACGCGTCACGTGCCGTCGGTTCGAGAATCATCGAAGCGAAGGTCGGCGGAATGCCGATAGACGATAATAAGACCTATACTTTGGCGACATCCTCGTTTTTGGCTTTGAGCGGCGGCGACGGCTACGTAATGTTCAAGGGCGCGAAACTTCTTATCAAACCCGAAGACGCGAAAAAAGATGCGGAAATTTTGGAAGAAGCGATCAAGAGTTCGCCTGATGAAACCATTTCGCCGAAAGTCGAAGGCAGAATTGTGAGAATTAAGTAAATTCAAATTTATTTCAATTTTCAGAAAAAATTCTCCCGTCTTATCGAAGATTTTTATTTTCAGCAGTTTAAAGCATTATTCTTAATCCGATGCTTTTACCCAAGCTTCATTTTCCGAAACGATTTTTCTGGAAAACAGCGGTTATTTATAATCTCAAAAATACAAGCACGAATGATATGATTGGGCGAAAGTCCAAACTCCTTTTGCAGGAAGCCGGAGATGTTTCATGTCCAGGTCGAAGGCTTAAATCATTCGTGCTTCTGATTTTCTATAAATTTGGGAGTTTATTGAAACAGAAAAAAAGGCGCGAAGATATTACCTTCGCGCCTTTCGTTTGCGTAAATAGAAAAATCGAAATTTATCCGATAAACATTTCGTCTTCGTGATAAACGCGGTCAATTTGTTTAGGCGAAGGCGCAAATAAAACTTCCAGTCCTTTCTTTACGCCAGCCATAATCGCCGCGATTTCGCGCGCCGGTTCGACGACTTTTGCCTGAACAAAATCCGTTGTTGTAACGACCTGCATCTGCGTCCGGTCAATCGTTTGGCTGACCAGCGCGACCTTTTCCTTGGCTTCCTGCGTTGTCATTCCGACGAGTTGTTTGATTTCGACAACTTCTTCCTTGATCAATCCGGCGGATTCCGAGAAATACTTCGTCGCCGTCGAAAGATTTTCCGAAATTTCGGTAAATTGGACGGAAATTTCCTTACCTTGTTCGCCGATGGCATTGACCTGCAACATCATAGGCTCGACCTTTTTCATCAAAGGTTCAACCTGCGCGATGATCGGATTTACCTTTTCTTCGAGGCGATTTACGGTATTGATTACACGTTTTATGATGATCGCTATGGCAATCAAAGCAATCGCCATCACGATAAACATTATGGCAATGACGATTGAAGAAACCATCATCCAAAATTGCGGTTCATTAACATTCATAACTCAAATTATTTTTCCGATTCTTTCGGCACGTCTAAAATCTTATCTTCAACCGGATAACTCGGACGACCTTCGACAATTGATTTTACTTCATTGCGCTGTTTTTCTTCGCCGTACGCCTGCTTTCCGGCTTCGATTGCGGCGGAAAAAGGATTTGCCGTTTGAGCGGCGACGGACTTTGCCTTCTCGCCTAATTCACCGGCTTTTTCCTGCGCTGTATGATAAATTTCGTTGGCTTTTTCACGCGTTACTTCGTAATAATCTCCGGCGCGTTCGCCGACTAAAGCCGCCGTCTCTTTGCCTTTTTCAATGCCTTTGCGGGTTACGTCGGCAATATCGCCGCGCAGTTCGTGTCCCGATTTCGGCGCAAAAAGCAACGCCAAAGCCGCGCCGATTCCGCCGCCGATCAATAAATAAGTTAATTTCGTAGTTGCACTCGCTTCTTCTCTTTCGTATTCGTATTTCATAAATTTGTTCTCCTAATCAAAGCAGATTTCTCTGCAAAAATAAATCTAAATGTTTTATGTAATTGAATATAACAGATTTGAAGCGGCAAGGGCAATGGAAAGTTTAAAGGTGGAAAAGTAGAAAAGTGAAAATTTTCAAAATCAAAATTATTCGATGAAACTAAATTCAGTTCAAAATTACTACATCCTATAATTATTGTGAATCAAAAATCGAAAGATAAACTAAACAAAACTTTTCTACTTTTTCATTCTTTCACTTTTCTACTCTTTCACTTTTTCACTTTTTCGAGCCTTGACCGTTCGCGGAATATTTTGCAGATCGGGCAGAATCTCAACCGTTTCCCAGCTTTCCGTCGAAAACATTTTCTCGACCGTGTCAGCTTGATTGATACCGATTTCCATTAAAAGAACACTGTTCGGCTTTAGAAAATCGGGCGATTTTTCGACAATTTTTCTAATAATCGTAAGCCCGTCTTTGCCGTCGGTCAAAGCATTTTGCGGATCGAAATTTCTGACTTCCGGCTGAAGATTTTCAAAATCGGCTTGCGGAATATACGGCGGATTGGAAACGATCAGATCGAATAAAAAATCGTACCGCCGCCGCTGTCCCGGCGACTGTCGTGAGAGCATCTCGCTCTCACGTATATTTTCAAAAACATCCGATTTTTCCAAAATTAATCTATCTGAAATGCAGTGAAATTTAGCATTTTCTTCGGCGATTTCGAGAGCCTTTTCCGAAATATCAAGCCCGATTGCCGTTGCCGTTTTTACTTCATTTAATATCGAAACGGAGATACAACCCGAACCGATGCCGATTTCGCAAAAGCGCGGATTTTTCATTTCGCGCAAAATTTTAATCGCATTTTCAACGATTATTTCCGTTTCGTGGCGCGGAATAAGGACGTCTTTCGTTACAAAAAACTCCAGCCCGTAAAATTCCTGAATTCCTGTAATATGCTGAAAAGGCTCACGGCTGGCGCGTCTTTCAAGAAAGCTTAAAAAACGTGTTTCTTCTTTATTTGAAAGCCGGTAATCTGAATGCGCGATGAGAAAAGTTTTGTCTTTTTGCAGCGAAAACGCGAGCAAGGACGCGGCTTCGCGGCGCGGCTGGGCGATGCCGTTTTGCTCTAAAATATAAGCCGCTTTTTTGAGAATTTCGGAAATATTCACATTTGTTTTTTGTAAACGCATGTTTAGAGTCCATGCTTTAGCGTGCATTTCCGCCAGCGAAGCGCGGCGGAAAAAGCCGTCTAAAGATGGAACTCCAAACGCTTTCTACAATTTAACCGCTTTTGTCGCAATAAATGTCGGCGCGTATTTATTTAAAAGTCTGGCTTCGTCCGTCCACCAATCTTCATAAAATCCGGCGATCAAAAATCCGGCTTCGATCTGTCCGCCGATCTGCGCGTCCAATGAATGACTGAATTCAAACGGTTCGTTTTTCTCGATTTTTTTCTTTTTCTCGTCTTCGCTTAAGGCTTCCGCATCCGAATACGGCAATTTGTGTACCAATTTCAAAACGCCTTCGTTTTCTTCCGCTTCGAAGTCATACATATAAATAAAAGGCTGATTAAATGCCGAAAGTAAAACGCCTTGCGGGCGCAAAACTCTGTAACATTCATTCCAGATCGGCTGAAGGCGTTCCATAAAACAATTCGAGCAAGGATGAAAGATCAGATCAAAACTTTCATCCGCAAACCGCGACAAATCCGCCGCGTCGCCGTGTTCGATCCGAATTTCGAGATTATCTCTTTCCGCGACAAATTTGTCTTTTTCAAGCTGTTTTCTGGACGCGTCAAAAGACGTAACATTTGCTCCGGCAGCCGCTAAAATCGGTACTTGCTGACCGCCGCCAGACGCGAGACACAAAATATCTTTGCCCTTTACGTCGCCGAACCAATCGCGCGGAGTCGGCTTGATCGGCGTTAGAATAATTTCCCAAATCCCGTTTCGCGCTTTTTCGATCTCTTCGCTCGAAACCGGAATGCTCCATTCGATATTTTCATCGGCTAATTTATCCCAAGCCGCGCTGTTATGTTCTACGATTTTCATAAAAATTTTTCTCTGTGCAAAATTTCGGCAAGTTTTGTCTTCGAGTCGGATAACCACATAATACATTCTTCCGGATTTACCATTATTCCGTCATCAGCTATTTCAATAAAACTCTCCGGTATCCAGCTCACTAAATATTTTGAATGGCATTCATCAAATAATGTATAACCCTCAGGCAAATCATCTTCAAAGTATCCAACCCAGGTATCCCAGGGCGGAATATTGTAATCATCAAAGAAACCGTCTGTACTAAGTTCAGCCGCACCATCCCACAAAGTGTTTTCAGGAAAAAAAACCATTAATTTGCCATTCCCTAAATTTTCAGAGCAATTTAAGTTTGAGTTTACGGGGTTTTTCTGCGATCTTCGGCGCCTCTCTCGTGAAATATTTCTCTCACGCACACCATCCGCCGAAGATCGCAGAAAGAAAACCGAATCCAATAATTTTCCAAACACTGATCTAAAATCTGCTCCAGGCATTGTAATTTCCTGATCTTCGGATTTAACACGAAAGGCTCTGTTGCTAATAACACTTTCCGCAATGGCAAATCTGCTTTCTTCAAAGATTGGCGGTCTCAATTCTTCACTGCGAAAACAATTTTTAGGATTGGAAACATCTGCTCTGCGAGAACACCACAAAATGGTTTCCGCCAAGCTTTTCTTAAATTCTTCTAAATTTTTCATCTCGATATTTTCATCGGCTAATTTATCTCAGGTTGCACTGTTTTGTTCAAAAATATTCATAAAAAAAATGGGCAGACTTTTGCTAAAATCTGCCCGTGTCATAATCTAAAATAATTTTAAGAAAGATGTGTGCGCCACGAATGGTTTTCATAATCGGCTTGTGCAACTCGCAAATCTTCGTCTGTTTCAAAAAAATCGACCGCACCGCTCGTAATTTCATAAAACGCACCGATCACGGCGATTCTATTCGAGGCAATTGCGTTCTGGATAAATTTAACTTTCTTCAAATTCTGCACTTGCTGGCGCACATTGGCGATTACGGCTTCGCGCATTCGCGCTTTGTCGTCGCGGATTTGCGGGATTTTTGCAATAGACGGCACGATTTCATTTAAAATAAATTGAATGTTTTCCGTTTCGCGGGCGCGTTCCGCCGGCGATAAAAATGCGGCTTTGACCGCGCCGCAGCCTTCGTGTCCCATTACGACGATGACGTGTGTTTTCAAATGTCCGACTCCGTATTCGATTGTTCCGAGTGTGCTTTTATCTACAACATTTCCGGCAACACGCGTAATGAAAAGACTTCCCAAACCTTGATCGAAAACAATTTCGGTCGGCACGCGGCTGTCCGAACAACTCAGAACGACGGCAAACGGCGTTTGCCCCAAAATCTGTGCGCGGCGTTCGGCGGCGGAAAGTTCCGGTCTTTGCGCCGAACCGCCGAAAAATCTGGCGTTTCCTGTTTTCAGAGCGCGAATCGCTTCCTGCGGATTATTCGCAATCGGATCGCGAAGTTGAGCCATTTCTTCCATCGTCGCGCCGCGTTTGATCGCGTCGCTGATACGCTCATTTTCCAAAAGCGGATCAATCGTCGGAGTCGGCTGCGCCACTTGTCCTTTAACCGCCGCGCCCGTCAAAGCAATGCCGCCGAGAGCCAAAAAACCCTTACAAATATCTCTTCTTCCTAATTTTTTTTCTGTCATAATTATTCTCCCTTTATTCGAAAGTTTTGAATTTCAATCATACCAACTATTTCGACAAATGTTAAAAAATGGATTCTTAACGTGCACCGTCGCCCCGCAAAACTGCCGGAAGTGTCAATAGAATTATTTTCAGATCGAGCCACAGAGACCAGTTTTCGATGTAATATAAATCAATCTTCACCATTTCTTCAAACGTCAGCCGGTTTCTGCCGGAAACCTGCCATAAGCCCGTAATTCCGGGTTTCATATCAAGACGTTTGCGATGCCAGATGTCATATTCTTCGACTTCGTATGGAATCGGCGGACGCGCACCGACGACGCTCATTTCGCCGCGCAAAACATTTAAAAATTGCGGCAATTCGTCAAGACTTGTGCGGCGCAGGAATCGTCCGATTCTCGTTACGCGCGGATCGTTTTTTACTTTGCCGAAAACGGGTTTTTTGTCATCTCCCGCGTTTGCTTCCCGTGCGCCTTCGATGTTTTTGCGATACGCTTCACGATGAATATTTTCATCGGCGTCTGATTTCATCGTGCGAAATTTGTAGCAGAGAAATTTCCGCCCGTCCATTCCGACGCGTTCCTGCTGAAAAAGAATCGCGCCGCGTGAATCGAATTTAATAAGCAGCGAAACCAAAATCCAAACCGGCGCGGTTAAAATCAAAATGATGGCGGAAAAAATCAGATCAAACGCGCGTTTGATAAACCTTTCGGCGTCGGAAAGCGGTTCGCGAAAAAGCCTGACCATCGGCAAAATCCCAATTTGTTCGACGCTCGTTTTCTGCGGCAGAAAGTTAAAAAGCGACGGCGCGAGCCGGAATTCGACCTTGCGTTTTCTTCCAAGCTGCATCATTGCTTCAAAAAGTTTTTCGCCCGGAATTTTGTTATCCGTGATAATAACTTCCTGAATCTCAAGCTCGCGGATAATTTCGGGCAAATCTTCGATTTCGCCGTTAATAATCTGCACGCCGTTTATTGGTTGCGGTTCGCCTGATTTATCAGTAACGAATTGTCCGACGACACGATAACCGAGATCGCGCCGTGCTTTTAGTTGGAGAATCGTCTGCTCGGCTTCCGTATTTTCCCCGACAATCAGAGTCGGAATTAAATTTATATCTCTTTGTCTGATAAGGGTTTGCAGGAAACGCAAGCCTAAATGAAACGCTGAAAAAATAACGAGTGCAATCACAAAATCGAGTGCGAAAACGCCGCGCGAATATGAAAATTCACGAAACGCGAATCCGCCGCGAAACATAAATGTAAAAGCGATAATAAGGAGCGAACCGACCGCCACGGCTTTGAAAATTTTAATAAATTCGGCAATGTAGGAAAACGCGCCCTGCAAGCGGTAAACTCTTTGATATGAGAGCATTGCAAGCCGAACGGGAATCGCAAAAAAAACGACTCCGGCGTAAGGAACGAATTCCTTCGACCAAGCCCAAGCCGTTTCGGAAAAAACCGCTTCGCCTTCGCGCCAGATAAAAGCGAGCGCGAAACACGCGAAAGCCAAAAATGCGTCAACCGCGAAAATCGAAAATTTGACTGACGGCAAAACCCAAACGGGAACGCGATTTTCCGCTTTGACGAGTTTTTTCTTAGGTTTTACAGCAGTTTCAGCTTTCATTCAACTTTCTACGTTCCGGCGGCGTTTCGTTCCAAATCTCAAGATTATGCTTTTTCCGGCGCAGAATTGTAAATAGCCAGACGAATTCTATCAAACTGAATAAAATAAAAAGAAAAAAGAAAGAGTAATCGAACGGGTGATTAAAAACAAAACTTAGAATGGCATAAAAGAGCGTAAATAATCCGGTTGTCGTCAGAAAATTTTTGTAACTTTTGTGAACTTTTGAATTTTGTTTTTCGATTTCCAGTTCCAGCTTTCGCTTTTCCGCATACGAAGCAATTTCGCGCCGCATCGCATCATTAATCTCAGTTTGCAGTTGAAAATCACTCATGTCGAATATATTTAATTCCTACATTCTTTTTAAGCTAATAATCTTTGACTTGCAACTTTCAGCCGATTGATAAACGCAGACAATTTTATTTTTAATTAGACGCGGATGAACGCTGATAAAGCGGGTTTGCGCTGATTTTTTTAATTTATTTAGACGGTAAATCAGCGAATATCCGTAAAATCCGTGTTTGTCCGCGTCTAATTTGTCCTTTGAATTTCACATAGAAATTAAGCTATTCTTTTTGTTTGCCGAAAAAAAATGATTCAAATGAAAGTTTTAATAACTGCGCCGAGTCTTGATGAAAACGAAAATGTCAGCGGAATTTCGACGCTTGTGCGCGAGATAATCACGCACGGCAAAGCTGATTTTTCGCATTTCGTTGCGGGCAGAAAAGACTCGGAAAAAGCGGGAATCGGCTGGATTTTTCGGCAAATCGTCTTGCCCGCACAATTTTTGAGAAAATTAAAGCGCGAAAAACCCGCGCTCGTTCATATTAACACGGCGTTCGTGCCGCTTTCGATTATGCGCGACGCGGCTCTTGTTTTTGCCGCCCGATTTGCCGGAATTCCGGTTCTTCTGCATCCGAACGGCGGGCGTTTTCTTATCGAAGATTTCGGCAATAAATTCCTCGAACGCATCGCCGCCGAAATGCTGAAAAAGTCTGACAAAGTTTTAGTTTTAAGCGAATTTGAAAAGGAAAACCTCACGCGGCGTTGGGAAAATCTGAACATCGGGATTTTGCCGAATGCGATCTCCACCGACAAAATCCCGCAAATCGAAAAATCGGCAGGCGAAAAAACGATTCTTTTTTTTGGCAGAATCCACGAATCGAAGGGATTGCACGAAATTATCGGAGCGTGCGAAATACTTAAAAAACAAAATCTCCAATTTAATTTTCGATGTTTCGGTACAGGACCGGAAAAAGATTTCTTTATCGCGGAAATGTCGAAAATTTTGGGCGAAAAGTTTTTTTACGGCGGCGTTGTCGCGGGAAAAGAAAAATGGAAAGAACTTGCCGGAGCCGATATTTTCTTGCTGCCGTCGCGTTACGGCGAAGGCTTGCCGCTCGCCATGCTCGAAGCGATGGCGGCGAAATGCGTTCCGGTCGTGGGAAATGTCGCGTCGGTTCGCGCCGTTATTAAAACGGGCGAAAACGGTTTTATGGTCGAGCCTTACAACGCTGCACAAACGGCAGAGAAATTGGAATTTTTGCTTTCTTCCGAAAAACACGTTTGGCACGCTTTGCGCGAAAATGCGCGAAAAACCGTCGAAGAAAATTTTGCGATTGATGAGTATATTCAGAAACTGGAAAAGATTTACAGGGAAATAAAAAATCAGTATAGCGAACGGTAGTGAGCAGGTTTATTGATAATCAACTTGATTTTATCCAAAACTTGCTCACTACCGTTCGCTATACTGATTGTAAGAAAGATGAAAAATTCCGAAATAACCAAAGAAAATCGTGTGCGCGTCATCAGCCTGTTTCCAGATGTCGTCAATCGCGATTCGATAATTCAAAAAATTGCCGAACTCGTTGCGCAAAAAAACGGCGGTTATGTCTGTTTTTCAACTGTCCATATGGTTATGGAATCTTTCGATAACGCGGAATTTGCCGCAAAAGTGAACGGTGCGGATTTGATCGTAACGGACGGAATGCCGCTCGTCTGGATGCAGAAAATGCAGGGCAAACGCGATGCCAGCCGCGTTCGCGCCAATGATCTGATGATCTCGCTGTGTGAATACGCGGAAAAAAATAATCTGAAAGTGTGTTTTTACGGCGGTCGGCAGGAAGTTATTGACGGTATTTTAGAACGGGCGAAAACGGATTTTCCGCGTTTGGAAATCGCTTACGCCTATTCGCCGCCGTTTCGCGCTCTAAGCGAAGAAGAAGACGCGGAAATCGTCGAAAAGATAAAAAATTCCGGCACACAGATTTTATTTATGGGTTTGGGCTGCCCGAAGCAGGAAAATTGGATGGCGGCGCACCGGGATAAATTTCCGGCAATAATGCTCGGTGTCGGCGCATCGTTCGATTTTTACGCGGGAAATGTGCGCGAATCGCCCGAATGGATGGGCAAACTCGGATTCGAATGGCTTTATCGTCTGACGCAGGAACCGAAACGCCTGTGGCGCAGATATTTGATTCTTAATCCGCGTTTTATGTTTCTGGCGGCATTGCAATTGTTGGGATTGAAAAAGTTTGAAAATCAGCAAGAGAATTAGACACGGGGATAAATGCTGAGATTTTATTTTTTGCCCACGAATCTGCACGAATAAACACGAATAAAAGAAATTCTTAACTAATTCGTGCAGATTCGCGTTCATTCGTGGGCAAAAATCTCTGAATATTTTGTTCATTTAACCCAAAGAAATTTCTTCCAGCTCATTAATGATTTTCGGTAAATTTTCCAGCACGAAATCAACTTCCGCTTCGGTATTAAATCTTCCGAGCGAAAAGCGAATTGCGCCCATAGCGGTTTGGTATGGAATATTTAACGCCTGCAAAACGATTGATGCGATGCGCGTTTCGGCGTTGCAAGCCGAACCGGTCGAAACGCAGACGCCGAGATCGTTTAGCTTTGCCAAAATCGTTTCGCCGTTGATATTCGGAAAAGAAATGCTCGAAGTATTCGGCAAGCGTTTTGTGCGGTCGGGAGTTCCGTTTATCCGGGAATTTGGAATTTTATTCAAAATTTCGTCTTCGAGTTTGTTTCTCAAATTAAAAACTTTTTCCATCGCGGAAAAATCCGCAACAATCTGCGCCGCCGCGCCGAGTGCCACAATTTGATGGACGGCTTCGGTTCCGGCGC
>JBGTIH010000120.1:0-34873 GCA_041745765.1 Pyrinomonadaceae bacterium
GCAACCCCGCGCGCCATAAATGACGCGGCTAATTGCCGCCTCTGCGGCGGAAAGCCTGTTAAAACAGGCTGAAAAACCAAAGGTGAATTCACTTTTCTACTCTTGATTCACATAAATAGAGGTTTTATATCACAAGAATCAGCATTTTCAAATATTTTTTTTCGCTGACTGATAGTTCTCAATTTAAAACGTCGCGTAAATAAGTAGAAACAATTTAATCAAACACTTTGTTGAACAAAAAGGTGATTGGAAATCTTGAAGAAGCTTATAACTATTTAAGTAAATCTCTTGAAGAAAAATTCCATTTATAACTGAAAACACATTTTGAACTTACAAAAAGTTCAGACATAAACAGAATTTAAGGAGAAAATAAAATGAAAAAACACACTTTTTTGCTAATCATATTAGCCATCGGAACATTGACAATCAACGTATTCGCGCAGAAAAATAAGCCGTCCAATTCGGATACGATTGTTACATCAACATTTCAAGATATTGATTCGTCATCTAATCTTTTCTACACGATACGAAGTGATTCAGCCGGGGATTATGTGAACGGCACAAGTTCGGTAGTCTCGGTGATTCAGGGAATCGGTGATTGGGAGTTAGACCTTTTGCTTTCGGCGACACGGCAGGTTTTCTTTGATTTCAGTTCTCCAACGGGAACAAATATAAACGGTGTGGCTCCGCCTTCATCCGGCGCTTATCCCGCCCGCTTTCTGGCGCAGTGTTCCGTCAGACCCGGAAAAAAACTGCAAGACCTCAAAATTAGCGACGGCACAATCTACTGTCCGGTTAATGCTCAGATAAAAGTCGGCTCGGATACTTACTCGGTTCGTTTTAGAACTGTCGAATTTCCCGGCTCAACCGACGTTGCGTGGAGCTGCACTTCTGAAGTGAACGGCAAATGCACTCGTTGGAGAATGGAAAGCGCACCCGGCGGAAGCATCGCCCGTTTGCTGAAACTTACAACGGTAAGAGGTAAGACAACCACAAAATCCGGTTCATTATTTTACTTTACCTTTAAAGTTGATTTGAGAGTTCCTTAAATCATTAGAATAGAAAGAAACACGCACTTCGCAGAATAACTTCAGCATTTAGGCGAACATTTCAAAACAGGATTTGAAATATCTGCGTCAAAGGAAGTTTTAACATCCTTGTACATTTGCTTCGGGCAAAACGGGTTTGGTCCTAAAACCAAGGCAAAGGCTGTTAAAACGCCCTTATAAAATTCTTTACAAATTTAAGCGCACTCTAAACTCCTGATTCGTATAAAAAAAAGTCTTTGACCTCCGAATTTGATTTTATCAAACAGCGGAGGTCAAAAACCTTAACGACAAAATGTATTTAATTTTATTTCGGCAATTTGGTAAAATCTACCTTAAATAAACTCTTTGACCATTTCTGACATAGAAATTTCTGCCGTTTTTCGCTTTATAATATTTTCTGCCGTTGCGTGTGTAAAGATAGGTTGCACCGGCGCCGGCTGCACCGCCGACGAGCATTCCGGTTTTTCCGCCGAGTGCCGCGCCTGTTCCCGCACCGAGCAGAGTTCCGCCCGCTACTTTGGCAACGCGGCGTTTATTTGAAGCCGCGTAACGGCGTTTCGTGCCTTTTCGGCTTGAAGCGTAGAGCAAACCGGCTCCCGCGCCGATCATTGCGCCGTTTCTTCCGCGTCCGATCAAAGCTCCGGCGGCGGTGCTTCCGGCAACGATAGCGGCATTTGTCGCCAAACCTCTATGTTTCTTCTTGTTACGAGTCTGCGCTGATGAGTCAGTGACAAACGCCGTGAATATAAACGCAAATGTTATTAATAAAGCAATAATCTTTTTCATAAAAAACTTTTCTCCTTTTTAATTTAATTTTCTATATAAAGGGGAATTTCAATATGTTTTTTCTCTTATCAAAAAGCGTGCCAAAAAAAGTAAAAAAAGAATTTCTCTGTAAAACAGGCGGTTTTTCAGTTTTCAAATTTTAAGACTGAAAAGCGTACAACTTATTGTTGAAAAGAAATCACACGATTTCGTGCCTTTATTCTTGACACACACACGATTTCGTTGCAATTTATTGATACACTTCTTTTTAAAATCTATTAGAGGAAAATTTAATGAAAAAATACTTGTACAGCGTTTTCGTTTTACTGCTTTTTTGCAGTTCGCTTTTCGCTCAGGAAAGACCGACTGCTTATATCGGTGCGCGAATAATTCCAATTGTCGGACAGCCGATTGATAACGGCGTTTTATTGATTCAAAACGGCAGAATTACCAATGTCGGAACGATGCAAAGCGTTCAAATTCCGGCAAATGCCGAAAGAATTGATGTCAAAGGCAAAGTAATTATGCCGGGTTTGGTTGATACGCACAGCCACATCGGTTCGGGTTCGGGCGCGGACGGCTCGGGTCCGATTCAGCCGGATGTTCGTCTGCTTGACGGCATAAATGCGCGCGCCGCCAATTTACAGCGCGCTCAATCGGGTGGAATCACGACCGTTAATGTGATGCCCGGTTCGGGACATCTCAACAGCGGTCAGACACTTTATCTGAAATTGCGCGACGGTGCGATCAAAATTGAAGATTTGCTGATTTACGACAAAAGCGGCAAATATACGGGCGGAATCAAATTTGCCAACGGCACGAATCCGCTCCGCACGGGCGGCGGAAGTTTTCCCGGAACACGCGCCAAATCCGCCGCGCTTGTCCGCGCCCAATTTATCAAAGCGCGTGAATACCGCGATAAAGTTCAAAAAGCCGGAAAAGATACGGACAAACTGCCGCCGCGCGATCTGGCGATGGAAGCACTTGTCGAAGTCTTAAACGGCGAAAAGGTCGTGCATTTTCACACGCACCGCCACGACGATATTTTAACCGTTCTGCGTTTGAAGGAAGAATTCGGCTTCAAGGTCGTTCTCCAGCACGTTTCTGAAGCGTGGAAAGTTGCCGACGAAATTGCCGCCGCAAAAGTTCCGTCTTCGATTATTTTAATTGATTCGCCGGGCGGAAAGCTCGAAACGATGGATATTTCGTTTATGAACGGCGCGGCACTCGAAAAAGCCGGCGCGGTTGTCGGATTTCACACGGACGATTACATCACCGATTCGCGTCTTTTCCTGCGTTCGGCGGGTTTATCGGTTCGCGCCGGAATGTCGCCGGAAAAAGCTCTCTACGGAATGACGATGGCGGGCGCGATTATGCTCGATCTGCAAGATAGAATCGGCTCGCTGCAAACTGGAAAAGATGCCGATTTCATTATTTTGAGCGGCGATCCTTTGAGCGTCTATACAAAAATCGAACAAACCTGGATCGAAGGCAAAAAGGTTTTCGACCGCGCCGATCCGAAGGATTATTTAATCCAAGTCGGCGGTTTCGGTGCGTCAAATGAAGGCGATTTACATCTTGACTGCTTCGGCGAAGACTTTATGGGAGGTCAGGAATAATGAAAAACGGAAAACTGAAAATGGAAAATTATAAAAATGTCTGTGTAAATCTGTATTTATCTGTGGTTACAATTTTTCTTTGTGTCTTTGCGGTTCAGGCGCAAGTTGCCGTTCAGGGCGAAACGGTCTGGACGATGGCAGGCGAACCGATTACGAACGGCGTTGTATTAATCAATGCCGCCGGCAAGATCGAAGCGGTCGGCACGGCGGCGCAGGTGAAGATTCCGGCAAATTATCGGGTCGTTTCGGCAAAGGTCGTTACGCCCGGTTTGATTGACGCGCATACGGTCATCGGTTTAAATGGTTTTATGAATCAGCCGCACGAACAGATGGGAATTGACGGCGGTTCGCCCGTTCAGCCCGAACTTCGCGCCATTGATTCGTATAACGCGGAAGAAAAATTGATCGAATGGGTGCGTCAGTTCGGCGTAACGACCATTCACACGGGACATCAGCCGTCGGCTCTGATGCCGGGACAGACGATGGTTGCCAAAACTTTCGGCAAAACGGCTGATGAAGTTACGATTATTCAAACCGCGATGATCGCCACCGTTTTAGGACAAAGCGCGCTCGCCGGACAAGGGAAATCTCCCGGAACACGCGCCAAACAAGCGTCGATGCTCCGCGCCGAATTGATCAAAGCGCAGGAAAACGCGAAGAAAAAAGAACCCGCGACCGATTTGAAAGCGATGATTATGAACCGCGTTATCAAAGGCGAAATTCCTCTGCTCATCACGGCGCACAGATCGCAGGACATTATGACCGCGCTCAGGATCGCCAAGGAATTCAACATCAAGATCGTGCTGGACGGCGCATCGGACGCGCATCTTCTGCTCGACGAGATCAAGGCTTCGGGTTTTCCCGTAATTCTTCATCCGACGATGTACCGCGCCGGCGGCGATGCGGAAAATCTCTCGATGGAAACGGCTTCCAAATTAAAACGCGCGGGAATTCCCTTCGCTTTGCAGAGCGGTTATGAAGGCTACGTGCCGAAAACCCGCGTCGTTCTTTTCGAAGCGGCAATCGCGGCGGCAAACGGTCTTTCGATGCGCGATGCGCTCGCTTCGATCACGATTGACGCGGCAAGAATTCTCGGTTTGGACAAACGCATCGGCTCAATCGAAACAGGCAAAGACGGCGACATCGCGCTTTATAACGGCGATCCGTTTGAATACACGACGCACTGCACCGGCACGATTATCAACGGCAAAATCGTCAGCGAAGTTGTCAGATAGATTTTTCTAATAAAGCAGTTTCACCTTTGGAAATCTTGAGAGAAGTTAGAGAAATCTGACTTCCCTCAAGATTTTTTATTGCCTTTTGTTTTGTAACGAATATAATCGAAACAAACTGTTTGGAGATATATCATTATGAAATTCGCGAAAATTATTCTATCGCTCAGCCTCATTTTTTCGGCGGTTTTGATCGGTTTTCTGATTGGACAAAATTCAAAAAAATCAACCGCTCAAGTTGCTAAAAAAACAGGTAAAGATCCGCAAATAATTGATTTATTCGAAAGAATCAAAGCAGAAAAAATCAGAAATCTGAGAAGGTGGGAAGATGCAAGCGGCAAAGAATTGTTCTACGTAATTCGTGAAATTGATGAACCGCCGATTGGAAATTCAAATTTTATATCGAGCGAAAAATACATAATTTATAACGAAGGCGGCGAAGTTTTATATGAAACGAAAGATTTAGCAATCGGTAATACCGATTCGGCAAGACTTCTCAATTTAAATTCGAGCGAAATTATCATAGAAAAAAACGGCGGCGGAACCGATTGGTTTCTTGAAATAATATCCCGCGAAAACGGTAAATATAAAGAAGTTATAGACACATTTGAAACTCAATTTCGCGGCGGATATTTTATTATTCCGCAATACCGAACAGGGGTAAAATCTCCATACTTTAAGCCATCTCAACTGATCGTAATTCAGCAAGGCGGCGGCGCAGAGGATGACTCAAGAGCTGCGGTTTTTCGCGGTGAAACAGGAAAACTCAAAATGGTCGGCGAATTTTCAATGCAAAACCTCGGCGATTTTATCGAAAAAGAAATGAAATTAAAAACCGAGTAAAATGCTTGATTTTCATCCGCAAAAGTCGGTTGTTTTCCGATTTCGGTTCAAGCATTTCGATTTACCGGGAATTTTATTAAAGGTAAAATCGAGGTAGATAACATTACACGAGGCATTTAATAATTTACTAAGCAAAGCGAGTTTTGCATTTGATTTAAGTGAAGAAAGACAACGAACAAAAAGAAACAACTGATACGGAAACAGCAGAAGCGGTAAAAATTTCGATTTGGAAGCTCGGCGGGTTGTCCTGGCGAAGCTTGGGACGGCGCGTATGGGCGGAACTCTACGCGGGCGGGCTTCTGACGCACGCGGCGGCACTCGCATTTTATTTTTTGTTCGCACTTTTTCCGCTGCTGCTTTTTCTAACTACGCTGCTCGGATTTTTCGCCGAGACGGGAACGGAACTGCGCGTTAATTTACTCATGTTTTTAAGCCGCGTTGTACCGCCTTCGGCATTCACGCTGGTTGCTGCAACGGTTGACGAAATCGCGGCGAATGCCGAGGGTTGGCGGCTCTGGGTCGGAATTATTTCCGCTTTATGGTTTGCCTCACTCGGCATCGCCGCATTGAGCGATTCGCTTAATGCCATGTATGGTGTGCGCGAATCGCGTCCGTGGTGGCGCGTGCGCGCGTCGGCGGTCGCCCTGACGGCGGTGCTGGTCGTTTTAATCGTATCAGCTCTTATTTTAATGTTTTACGGCGGCGAAATCGGCGCGGCTATTGCCGGTTATTTTAATCAAGGCGGACTCTTTACCACCTTTTGGACACTCGCGCAGGTTCCGGTTGCGCTCGTGTTTGCCTTATTTGCCTTCGCCCTGATTTATTATTTTGCCCCGGATTTATACGAGCAGAAATGGTACTGGATAACGCCCGGTTCGGTTATCGGTGTTCTCTTGTGGATTCTGGTTTCTTTGCTTTTGCGCCTTTATCTCGGACAATTTAACAATTACAGTCTGACTTACGGTTCGCTCGGTGCGATAATTATTCTGATGCTCTGGTTTTATCTGACGGGCGTGGCAATCTTGCTCGGCGGCAAAATTAACGCTGAAATTGAAAATGCCGCCGCGCAAGCCGGAGTTCCCGAAGCCAAGCAGCGCGGTGAAAAAACGGCGGAAAATTGAGTTATTTTACCCGGTAATAAGAATTATATCGTTTAATCCGAGCATTATTGAAGAATAGCTCCCCGTATTGTAATAAAGACCTCAAATCTATCACTTATCATCTATTACGAAGTAATAATCCTTAGAGGTTTCTGCCATCACAAAAATCTGAGACATCACCAAAAATTTAATTTTATCTGACACTAAACAATAGATTTTTATGCCGCTTTATCAGGCTGTTTTTTTATAAGTTTCAAAAGGTCTTCAAATTGCACGGGTTTGACAAGATGATAATTAAAGCCGGATTTGATCGAGCGTTGGCGGTCTTCTTCCTGTCCCCAGCCGGACACCGAAACGAGTAAGGCTTCGGGCAGAAGTTTTCTCAGATGTCCGGCGAGTTCGTAGCCGTTCATTTCCGGCAGACCAATGTCGCACAGACAAACTTCCGGCAGAAATTCTCTGGCGATTTCCAAGGCGGTTTCGCCGTCAAACGCGGTGCGGGTCGCGTAGCCTTCCATTGAAAGAAGAATTTCCATCATTTCCACCGCATCGCTGTTATCGTCAACGACCAAAATCCGGCGCAATTGGCTTAGGAGCGGAGATTTTTCCTGAGTTTGATTTTCCGGCATTTTCATCTGTGCCTTCTGGAGAATATCGTCTTCGGAATGCGGAATCGCCGCAATTTCTGCCGATTGTTCGGCGGCAAGCGGCAGACGCACGACAAATTCGCTGCCTTTTCCATTGCCTTCGCTAAATGCCTCGATGCTGCCGCCGTGCATTTCGACTAATTTTTCGACGACGCTCAAACCGATGCCGAGTCCGCCGCGCGCCTGTTCGTAAGGCGTTTCGATCTGACCGAACATATCGAAAATCTTTTCGAGCATATCAGGTTCGATGCCCAAACCCGTATCTTTAATGCTGATGACGGCATTGCCGTTTTCCGTATTTGCCTTGAGCGAAATTTTTCCGCCCTGATCGCTGTATTTGGCGGCGTTATTTAAAATGTTGAGAAAAATCTGCGTCGTCCGCGTCAGATCGGCGTTGATGAAAATCGGTTTTTCCGGCAGAGAAATGGTCAATTCATTTTCCGATTCGTCAATCAATCCCTGACTTGTTTCCAGAGCCATTTCAATCGCGGTTTTCAGTTCGAAGCGTTCGAGCCGGAGTTTGATTTTGCCCTGCGTGATGCGCGAAATATCGAGCAAATCATCAACCAGATGGACGATTTGATTGGTTTGCCGCTCGAGTATTTCCAGCGTTTCCTCGAATTTTGCTTTGTCGTTCCTAATATTGCGGATAACTTCCAGACCGGAGCGAATCGGCGCGAGCGGATTGCGGAGCTCGTGCGCCAGCGTCGCTAAAAATTCATCCTTGCGGCGGTCGGCATCGCGCAGGGCTTCTTCCATTTGACGGCGTTCGGTAACATTTGTAAAAACAAGCGCGACCTTTCGGCTTGTTTCATCGCCGACCCGCGAAGCATACACATCAAACCAGCGGTTCAAGGGTTCGGAATTATCCTCAAAACGAATTGATTCACCTGTCAAAGCAACTTTACCATAGATTTCAACCCATTTCTTTTCGAGATTCGGCACGAGTTCAAGCGCGGTTTTGCCATCTGCGTTCTGAAGTCCGGTCAATTCCTTAAACACCGGATTGTATTCGATAAAACGATAGTCATACGGCTGGCCTTCGTCGTCAAATAACAGTTCAATCGTGCAAAATCCTTCGTCAATCGAGTTGAACAAAGTTCGATATTGCTCTTCCGAATGGCGCAGAATTTCTTCCATTTCCTGACGTTCGGTAATGTCGCGGGTTGTTCCGACAACGAGTTCAACCGCGCCGTCCGCGCCGCAAAACGGGCTGAAAATATACTCGTAATAGCCGGCAATTCCAGTCGGGCTGATATATGGCGTTTCATCAGTTACGATCTGCTTCGTGTCAAAAACTTGCTGAATCTGATTGTGTAAGCGTCTCGCTAAATCAGCCGGATATTCGAGGTCGAAAAAGTTTTTACCGATTGCCTGTTCGAACTTCAATCCCCAGAGGTTTAATAGAGCTTGATTAACAAAAACAAAACGACCTTCCCTATCAAAAGTGTAAGCAAAATCTTTGGCAGACGAAAGAATAGCGTCAAAATAACGCGTTTGTTCAGATAACTGACGTTTGAGTTCAGCGATTTCAAATTTTTTGTCATCGCTGTCATTTTTGTCTGCATTCGTAAAAGAATTTTCCGGCGCGACTTCAGAGCCGGGAAATTCTTGAAGTTTTTCAGTAGCCTGATTACTCATTTGTAATTTACTTAGGGAAGAGTTTCTTCAATATTTCTAAATTAATTGTCATTATAGAACATTTTTATCGCTTTATGCGATTAAATTACCAACCTTTTGTGGGAATAATTTGGAGTGTTTTTTTTGACTTTTTTTGACCGAATTTCTTTTATCACAAAAACAGCACGGCAGACAAAACGAAGAAAAAAATGAATTTGTTGGATTACTTTTCCACCTTAAACCATCTTTCGGTCATATCGCACCAGATTGCTAAACCGCGCCACGTGCCGAACTTGCTGTAGAATTCGATAATTTTCTTGTCGTCGCAGACTTTTTCATTGTGATGTTTTTTGTAGAATTGCGCTCTGAGCCACGAATCAAGTGCGAGTCCGTCATAGCGTCCGACGAGTTTCAAGAGATTTTCCGCCGCATAATCGCCGACTCCTTTGATTTTTTTCATTTCTTTTTTTAACTCAACAGACGGTAAGTCCGTGTCGAGCCAGCTTTCCGGATTTACTTTTCCGGCGGCGACCGCTTCGGCTAATTCGGCAAAATACGGAGAGCGATAACCGGCGCGGATTTCGTCGCGGTAAAATTCCGGCGATTGATCTGCCATCACTTGCGCGGACGGAAATGATTTTTTGCCGTTTTTATTTGGAATTCCCAGTTTTTCAACCAGATTTCTGGTCATATTTTTCGTGAAACTCCACGAACAATTAGTTGTGCAGATCGTTTTGACCAAATCCTCAAAAACTGTCGGTGAGCGAACTAATCTCCCGGCATTTGCGGTTGCAATCCATTTCAGGGCTTTTTGTTTTTCGGTGAGTTTGTAAAATTCGCTCAAATCTTCGTCCAGCCGCAAAATATGTTTGATTTCGCGCAGTATTTTTTTTTCAAAATTCGGTTTGATGTCAGCCGATTCGAGATTAATTTTAAGTTTCCCGTTTTCTTCGGAAACTACTGTATAATTCGGGTTTTTACCATTTTCATCAGTGAAAACATAACTCAAAGTCCAATTGTATTCATTAATTTCAAACGGCAGAAGTTCACTCCAACCGTGACTGTAAATTGTGTGGCGATAGCTGAAATTTTCAGGAGTTTCGAGATAAATAATTTTTGTCATATAATGTTTTTTTATGTTTCTTTACATTTTTTAAGACCAAACAAAAATACTCCGCGTCTAATAGTGCTAAAGACATATTTTGATCTTTTTAGCACTAAATTTCAAAAGACAAAAAAATTAACTTGTATTTCTGAATCAGAAAAATACAAACTTATGTATAGCAATGATTATCAAGTTGTTTCTTCTTTAGAAAAGGTAAATAAAAAGAAAAAGTTAAATAAAATAAGACGGTTGAAAAACCGGGAGGAAAGGATATGGGAAGCAGAAAATCGCGCTTGTTTTGGCAAGTTTTCAGCGTATTTATTTTGACAATTCTGTTTGTGTTTCCGGCTTTCGCGCAAGAGGATTCAAATCCGAATTCGCCAATACCGATTTTGATCAGCCAAGATAATTCAATTGATGCTTTGACTGAATTAGGCGGAGATTTAAGTAAAAATTCCCGTCAAGTGCAAGCGAAATCTTTTCGGCTTGATGCCAAGATAAATTTATTCGTTACGAATATCGAACTATTGTCCGGTGAAGGAGCTAATGCTTTTCGGATTTACGCCGAAGACGGCAAAGGGAGATTATATCGTTTTCCGGTGTTGGATATGCAGCCTGTCAAAGGACAGGAATGGATTTATTCTCTGACGGTTTTATTAAAAGACGAAATCGGGTTTTGGGAACGACCTGAAGAAAACGGCGAGATTTTTCTGCGTTTAACGTGGCGCGGTCTGTCGAGCAATATTGTCAAATTAAGCCTGGGCAGAACCGGAGCGGAAACAAAAAAATACTCAAATGAAACGCCGAAACCTTTTAGAGATTATGCTGAAAAACCCGAAAATACGGAAATCCCGACCAATGAATATGTCGGTTACAGATATTCCGGCGATAGAATCAGATTTTTGGAACAAGCGACTTTCGGACCGACCGATGCTTTAGATCAAAGAATCCGGCGAATCGGACTAAGAATCTGGTTAGCGGAACAATTTGAGGCGCAATATCCGGGCGTTGCTAATCCTTATCCGAATTTACCTTTGAAATCGAGTGATCAAAACAATGAAACATTAGGCTGCGGAATGTTTCCGGCGGGAACACCGGAACGAAGAATCTGCAATCGCGATTTTTATACTCAATATTTGGTGCAAAACTGGTTTTTCAGAGAAGCCTTTTACGGCGAACCGCAATTAAAACACCGCGTTGCGTGGGCTTTGAGTCAGGTTTGGGTAGTTTCCGGTGTTGATACACAGCAAGCGAGCCACATTGTCGAATATCATAAGGTTTTATCAAAAAACGCTTTTGGCAACTATCGGGATTTGATGTATGAAATGACATTAAATCCGGCGATGGGAAATTATCTCGATATGGTGCGAAGCACACGAAATAATCCGAATGAAAATTTTGCACGCGAGATTTTGCAGCTTTTTTCCATCGGGTTATTTATGTTGAATCAAGACGGAACGCTTCAGCTTGATGCAAATAATCAGCCGATTCCGACGTATGATCAAAATACCGTAAATAATTTTACAAAAGTATTTACCGGTTGGGGTTTCTGTAACAACGGCACCAATCCGGCGTGTCCGAGCGCAGTTGCGGGGACTGTCAATTACAAAGACCCGATGCTTCTCAATCAAAATGCACACGATATTACGGCAAAAACTTTACTGAACTATCCGAACGCGGTCAATCAGAATATTCCCGCCGGACAAAACGGGATGAACGATTTGAATCAGGCGTTAGACAATATCTTTTATCATCCAAATGTTGCGCCGTTTGTAAGCCGTCTTTTGATACAGCAACTCGTTACGAGCGATCCGACTCCGGCTTATGTCGGGCGCGTCGCGGCGAAATTTAACAACAACGGTTTCGGCGTGCGCGGCGATTTGAAAGAAGTTGTCAGAGCAATTCTGCTCGATCCGGAAGCGCGCGGCGATATAAAAACCGACCCGAATTACGGCAAACTGCGTGAGCCTGTTTTGTTTGCAACCAACATCTGGCGGCAGTTTAATGTGCGTTCGGCGAATTTGTCCGCGCAGAGCGACGGAGTTGTTTCGGGCGTTCCAACAAATATGGGACAAAATCCGTTTTATGCGCCGACGGTTTTCAATTACTATTCGCCGGATTATGTAATTCCGGGAACGGCTTTAAATGGTCCCGAATTCGGTTTGATGACGACCGGAACGGCGATTGCCCGCGCAAATGTCGGAACAACTCTCGTATTTGCACAGATTAATGTCGGTCAAGATGCGCCAAACGGAACTAAAATTGATTTGAACGAAATGACGCAGATTGCCCAGAACGATCCGACCGGAAACGAGCTTTTAAATCGTTTGAACACGAAATTGATGCACGGGACTATGCCCGCAGATATGCGAAATACGATTTTGACGGCTGTTCTGGCAGTTCCGGCAAATTCTCCGCTGCTTCGCGCTCAACAGGCAATTCATTTAATTGTGACTTCGTCGCAATATCAGGTGCAGAGGTAAAAAATATGAAAGAATCAAGACGAGAATTTATCAAAAAATCAACTTGCGCTCTGGGTATGGCGGCGTTGGCAACGCAGTTTGAGCATTTCGGTTTGATGAGTGCGTTGGCACAGAAAGTTGATGATAATCAACCCCAAGGAAATACCGAAGGCGGCGGTTATAAGGCTTTGGTCTGCATCTTTTTCGCCGGCGGAAATGACGGAAACAATACGGTTATTCCGAATCACAATGATGCTTCAATCAGCAATTATGCGGCTTATAATGCAGCGCGAACAACGCAGGGTCTGTCTTTGGCTCAGGGAACGCTTCTGCCGATTGCCGTTCCGCGGATAGGAAATTTAAGCTACGGACTTCATCCGAGTTTAGGAACGGTAACGGGCGGAATAAACAACGGAATTCACGAACTCTGGGCGCAGGGGAAAATGGCAATTGTTTCGAATGTCGGAACTCTGGTTGCGCCGATGACAAAAACTCAGTATCAAACTAATTCAGTGCCGAAGCCTTTTCAATTATTTTCACATTCCGATCAGGTTTATCAATTTCATAGTGGTCGTTCGGATGCGACTTCCTATACGGGTTGGGGCGGCAGAACTTCCGACAAAATGACTTCCGGAAGTAATCCGAACGGGTTGCTTCCGATGATTACTTCAATCAGCGGCGCACAGCTTTTCACCGCCGGACAGACGACCTTGCCGCTGGCGATTGCCAATTCAGCAACGCCTCTGAATCAGGTTTTGAATCCGATCGGTTATGACAGCAATCCGATCAATGTGGCGCGGTTGAATGCGTTTAATCAGTTGAGAACACAAGGGTTAGATGCTAATTATGTAGCTGCGGCAAGCGCGATTACTGATCAAGCGATGCAGTCAAATGCGGCTTTGTCAACTTTTCAGGAAACAACCGTTCCGTTTCCAAATACGAATCTCGGTAGACAGTTAAGGCAAATTGCGCGTCTTATCAAAAAGCGTGGTGATTTGAATATCAATAGACAGATTTTTTATTGTCAGATCGGCGGTTTTGATACACATAATAATCAATTGCTCGGACAGGCTAATTTGCTTTCGCAATTTGGACAGGCAGTTCGATCATTTTATGAAGAAATGGTTGTGCAAGGCGTTTCAAATGATGTGACAACATTTACGATGACTGATTTTTCACGGACGATGAATCCGGCAGGTTCCGGCGGTTCAGTCGGCAGCGATCACGCTTGGGGCAATTCTATGTTTGTCCTCGGCGGTTCGGTCCTCGGCGGCGATTTCTACGGGCTAAACACCTCCAACGGAACGCCTTACCCGACACTTGTCTTTAACGGTCCCGACGATGCCGACAGCGGAAGTGGCGCACGCGGACGCTGGATTCCGACGACTTCGGTCGAACAATATGCGGCGACTCTGGCACGTTGGTACGGTTTGCCGCCAAACGATCTGCCAATTGTTTTTCCGAATATCTCGAATTTCAGTAATACGAATCTCGGCTTTATGCAAAGCTGAGATTCGGGGTCAGATTTTATAAGGAGCAAGGAGAAACACACTCTCCTTGCTCTTTTTTCATTTTGAATTTATGTTACATAAACAAATTTGAATTCTTGACACTTGTCGGTTTGGAAAACTACACTTGTAACATTACAAATGCAGTAAAACAAAGCCGTGAACCTGCCTAATTATCTAACATTAACGCGCATTATAATCGTCCCGCTCCTGGTGGTAGTTTTGCTGACTCCGGTTTCCGAAAAATGGTTCGGAATACAGGGTTATGTGCTTGCCATTGTTATATTTCTCATCGCATCATTTACAGATATTTTGGATGGACATCTGGCGCGGGCGCGAAATCAGGTTTCAAAATTGGGAACTTTGCTTGATCCGATTGCCGATAAACTTCTGGTTTCGGCGGCTTTGATCGTTTTAGTTGAAAAGCATCTGGCACCGGCTTGGACGGTTGTCATAATTCTTGGCAGAGAATTTATCATTACTGGCTTGCGTTCGGTGGCGGCAGCCGAAGGAATTATAATTTCTGCACAGAAAATCGGAAAAATAAAGATGTGGGCGCAATGCGTAGCGATTGTTGCGCTGCTCGTAGCGGCGGCGACGGGCGATCCGCCGGTTTCCAATTTCGGTTGGGTTTTTCCTTCTTTGCGATTTTGGGAAGTTGCCGAAGTTCAAGTGGCTTTCACCAATCTTTTATCACTTTCGTTGACATCAAATGATTGGAAAGTTTTCGGTTATCTGGTCGGTCGCGGTGCGCTTTGGGTTGCGGTAATTACGGCTTGTTGGTCAATGTATGATTATTTCAAATTCTTTTTCAACGAAAATAAACGTCGAAAAACCGAAGCCGCATTGTCTGAAGCAAAAACCGTTGAGTAGAACTTTCCAGCTAATCCGGACAATTTTTTGAATTTTTAACTATCATTTGTATCTGTCGGCAAACAAATTGTAAATGTCGTTCCGCCTGATTCATTCAGCGATGCTTCGATTTTTCCGCCGTGCGCCGTAATTATTCCGTAACAAACCGCTAATCCTAAACCTGTTCCGTTTCCGGCAGATTTTGTTGTAAAAAACGGATCGAAAACCTTCTTTAAATCTTTCTTATCAATGCCGATTCCGGTGTCGGAAATTTCAATAAAAATTTCATTTTCAGTTTGTGCGGTTTCAATTGATAATTTGCCGCCGTTTGGCATTGCATCGCGGGCATTGAGAAGTAAGTTTAGAAAAACTTGCTGAAGTTGATCGGAATCCGCCAAAATTTCCGGCAGATTTTCTTCAAACTCTTTTATTAACTCAAGTTTTTGAAACGATTTATCAAAAATTGCCAACCTCAGACTTTTTTCGATTATTTCGTTTATTTCAATAAAAGTTTTCGCAGCCGGACGAACCCTTGCAAAATCCATCATATCTTTCGTAACTCGCGTAATACGGGAAATTTGCGTCGAAATCAGTTTTAATTTTTCCTTTGTATCATCATCTAAATCCTTTCTTTGCATCATTTGAATCAAAGAAGAAATCGAAGCGAGCGGATTATTGACTTCGTGCGCGACTCCGGCGGAAAGCGTTCCCATCGCGGCGAGCTTTTCGGTACGCGTTAGTTGTTCGTTGAGTTTTTGAAATTGTTCGATGTCGTCCGCCATTTTGCGGCTCATTTCATTAAAAGAATTTGCCAGAAGTCCAATTTCATCGTTGCTTTTCTTTAAATCAACCTCGGTTCCGTAGCCACCTTCCGTAACCTGAACTGCCGCTAAAGTTATGCGCTGGAGTGGGCGCGAAAAAATTCTGACGATAATTAAAACCAGCAGAAGATTCGGTACGAGCGCGGAAATTACGCTGAAAACCAGATATTTGCGCCACGCTTCAAACGTCATTCCGTCTTGAAACGCCCAATAAACGATCGGAATTTGAAAAATGATAAAACTAAAAATGGCAACAGTTGCGATTGATAGGGCGATTTTATAAGCGATCGGGAAAAGCCGGAATTGATCGAGCGCCGTTTGCAGCGAAAAAAGTTTAAAATTCGAGATCGCGTAAGCGTAGATCAAAACTCCGGGCAGAACGAAAATCGTACTGTATGGCAAAAGTGTATAAATTCCGAAAAACGGCAAAACAATATTAGCTAGAGTTTTCAGAACGCCGGTGATAACGACTGCCCAAAGGATCGCGCCGATCTGCTGACCTTTCTGTGTTTTCTGATATTTACGGTATTTTTTTAATAAATTAAATGCGCCGAAACTAAATACGAAATAAACGTAAACGACAAAAGCATAAGCGAGCGGCGCGAGGTCTATGACGAATTTTCCGTCTTCAAATCCGACTTTTCGCCACAAAAGACCAGAGATTGCGGCGGGAATTAAAATCAAACCCGGCGCAAAAAGAATCGCGGCGCGTTTTTTCGGCGTGCGGGAATTTTCGGGAAAAACCCAGGCGAAAATCGCGAGCGCGGACTGCATCAAAAGCGCGATGATAAAACTCGTCGAAGCCCACCATCCTGCCGGAATGTCTTCATTGTGAAAATTCCAAAAGATTAAATCTTTGATTGTCCAAAGCGCGAGAAAAGCGATAAAGGCGGCAAAAGTCTGGTGGGCGCGGTTTCGCGGATTCGCTACGAAAACGTAAAAACCGAGCAAAACCAGCAAAAAAAGCGCAAATAAATGAAGCAAGACGAGCATTTTGTATTGAACTACGAAAGAAGAATTCTGATAAATGTTAAACCAAAAGATTTTTTATTACCATTTGCCAAGATTAATCAATCGTAAATTTGAGATTTATACCGAAAACATTCACGGTTTTTAAGGTTGATGCTCTCGAATTTGACCGCAATGAATAAAAAAAATCGGCAGAGGTCTGAGTGTTAAATTTTTTGCCGATTCCGACAGTAAATTCATTTCTCGTCCACTCTGTTGCGGTGAAATCATAAAAAACTTCATCGCCGACAAAAGGTGCGAAAAGCTCCTTTCCGACATTATTTTTTACCGGAATTACGAGTTGCAAGCGGTTTCGGTAGCGTGTCGAATCGTTGCGCGAATGTCGAATACGGTGTTCGACGCGATTTCGGTTTTTAAGTGTGAATTTTTTCCACTTTTTCTCTGCGGAAAAATCGAATCTGAGGCGATGTTCATACTCTTTTTTATTTCTCGAAGGTTGCGTGGCGATGTATATGTAACCGGGTGAAATTGTAAAATATTTATTGATTTTATAATCAAGACCGAAACCGATTCTTTCATCTACAAATCGCTGAATATTTTGACCGATTCTTAAAGTGCCGATGATCTGTCCTGATAATTTTACGATTGGTTTTTTGTCTTTATCTTCTGTTTTTATCAACGGAAATGAAACGCTCGTTTCATTCCAAAACTGAACATCATCATTGTCAGAAGTCGTTTGCGAATAAGCATTTAAGGACAAGAGACAAATTAGCGCGAAAATAAAAAAAAATGTTAGTTTCATAAAAATTAACTTATATTAACAAAATGTTACTTAAATGTTACAAGCCGGACAGGCTCTATAAGTTAATTTTTTTTGAAATCTAAAGACCAAGAATAAGTCCGCAAATCACAAAAGTAATGCCAAGGGCAATCGGCAAAAATTGATTGCGTTCGATAAAATCGCCTTTTTTGAGTAATCTGTGAAAAATCGTAAAAATCGGAAGTGCGATACTTCCGACGATTGCACCGAAATATGCACCGAATAAAGCACCGATGATAAAAATGATGATTCCACCCGCACCGCCGGACATAATTCCCCAAAGCATTCCGATGAACGGAAGTAAAACCAACATTCGCCACCACGAAATTTTTTCGGTTTCACGAACCATCTTTCCGATCAGTTTGCCGGAGAAGAAACCCACAACAGCCGAAATCAGATTGACAATCGCCAACACGCCGATAATCCAAAATTCATCATTGCGAAGTGAGCCGTTTTCGATAAAAAACTTGGTGAAAATCGCTGCGGGCGGAAAAGTTCCCAAAAGCAATCCGAGATACGAAAAAGCTTTTTCGCTCGATAAAGGATTTTTCATCATTTCCGACTCGAACTTTTCCCGTTCAGATACATAGAGAGCTTTTTCGTCGGCAATCTCGGCGTTGATCATTAAAAGCGTATTTAATCTTTTCTCCGCAAGTTCTCCGCCGCCGTCAAGGTTTTCAAGTATATTTATATTGTTTTGGCGGATAACGGTTTGCGTGTTTCGGTTTTCCATTGTTCATTCTCCGGGTATTTGACGTTTGGATTTTGGTTTGTTTGCTGAAAATTGCCGAACATTTGCAGATGCGCTTTTTGTGCCTTCTCGTCTTTTAAAAGATTAGCAAATTCATAAAACAAATCGTCAAGACTTTTTTTATCGGAGGTTGCCGATAAAAGTTGTTCTAAAACCTTCAAAAAATCCCGACGTGCATTTTTTTGATGAAAAGAAAGTCGGTTGCGGTTGCGTCTGTAATAACAGATCGAAGAAAGTTTATAATTTTCACTTGAGGAAATTTTGAATATCTCACTTTCTTTTCTCTCTCTCTCTGTGTTATGCTCATCGTTTTGCTTTGCCAGAGTCAAACCGATATATCTTTCTGCAACTTCTCTGAATTCGTATATCGAGATAATTAAATTACTTTTCAAAAGGATTTTTTCAAATTCTTTTTGAATTGTGAAGATTTTATTTTCAGGTTCAGCATCCAAAACCGGAATTTCAGCGAACTCTTTTACATAAGCTTTCGGACTCTTTTTATTTCTAACTAAAATCAGCAAAGCAAAAGGTATCCAGAAAAGGAACACCGAAAAAGCTCTGAGCCAAAGACGATTTTGCGGCAAACTATTACGATTATCAAAAAAATAATAAACTCCGAACGGTGCGCCGCAAGCCAAATAAATAATTAATAAATCGTTGAAATTCATCAGTATTTTCAATGGCAAGGGTTATGCCAATTTATTTGCAGACTATTTTTTTATTCATATATTTATTAAGTATGCAGATAAAATCGGCAGTAAAAGAAAAAATTAGGGAACAAACCGAAAATGTGCGACGTTTAAATATATTGCAAAGCGCGAAAACTTAATAAATAACTTTGCAGTTTGCAAAATAAAAAAAATTGCAAAAAGAGCGCAAAAAAATATTTTTTCCATCGTCGTCAAAAATATGGCATTCAAATTGCTTGGAAGATAATTGAGGGAATAAAGATTCATTATCTTTGCATTAATAAAATATACAATTCATAAAAAAGGAAATTATAAAGATGACAGTAAAAGCTAAAATAAAAGTAATCAAGAAAAGCGAACTTAAAGTTGCGGAAACGCCCGTAAAAATTAAGAAATCTACAAAACAAGTTGCAGCCCGCGAAATGGTTTCGACGGTTTCAACTTGGGTCAGCGATTTTCAAAATCGTAAGCGCGAAGAAACAAAACAGGCACTCGAAAAATTCTTTTCGAATCAACCTCAAACTAACGGAGTGTAACTTTTTATTACAAAGAGCGTTTTAAAGCGTATATTTTTGAAACAATCTTTACATTCCTCGTAAATAGAGTAGTAAGAATCGGAAAACTTTAATAAAGTTAGCCGATTTTTTATTTTTAAAATAGTTATTTTTCAGTTCATTTCTTGTGTTATTTGCCTAGACTTTTTACAGGTTGTTTATGTTAAACTGCATAAAAAAAAGTTTGGGCGGACAAAATTACACTATGGAAAATAAAGTCGTTATAGTTACCGGCGGAAGCAGCGGAATCGGTCGGGCATCGGCATTACTGTTTGCGAAAAATGGAGCGAAAGTTGTAGCTGTCGGAAGAAATGAAAAATCACTCAGCAGTTTGCGCGATGAAGCAAACGGCATCAGCGGAAAGATAAAAACACAACTTGCCGACATTTGCGAAACTACACAGGTCGAAAGAATCGTTAATGATACTTTTGAAAATTTCGGTCAGATTGACATATTGATAAATGCCGCAGGTATCATTATGAACGGTTCGATTGATAATACATCGCTCAATGATTGGGATAAAATGATGAATATAAATATTCGTTCGTTATTTTATCTGATGAGTCGCTGTGTGCCGTATTTAGAAAAAACTCAGGGTAATATCGTCAATGTTTCGAGCGTTGCCGGAACACGCGCTTTTCCGAATGTTCTGGCGTATTGTGTATCAAAAGCCGCCGTTGATCAATTGACGAGGTGTTCGGCTTTAGAACTGGCTTCCAAAAATATTCGCGTAAATGCGGTAAATCCCGGAGTTGTCGTAACAAAATTGCATAAACGCAGCGGAATGGCTGAGGCAGATTATGAAACATTTCTTGAACATTCGAAAACTACACATCCGCTCGGTCGCGTCGGTGAACCGCAAGAGATCGCCGAATTAATTTATTTTCTCGCCTCCGAAAAAGCTGCCTGGATCACCGGCGCGACCTACGAAATTGATGGCGGACGCGCTCAAACTTGTGCCAGATAGTAAATCAAATGATATTTACCGATTTTTTTTCTTTACTAAATGTATTGTAAAATCATATTTTAGTAGCAATTAAGTTTTGGCAAATTTAACTTTTTAAATAATGAAACTCCAACTTCTGCCAAGCACATTTGATGAAAATGGCTGCGCTTCAGCGCGACAGCATTTAGCGTGTTTTGTGATTGATGATTGTCTGGCGATTGATGCCGGAAGCCTTGCAATGGCAAGTTCCGACACGCAGAAAAAACAAATCCGGGATGTTGTTTTAACGCACGCGCACCTTGATCATATTGCCGGATTACCGCTTTTTATTGACGATTTATTTGCAACTTTGACCGAGCCTATACGTATTTATGCGTCTGCAAAAGTGATTGATTGTTTGGAAAAAAATATTTTTAATTGGGAAATTTATCCGCGGTTTTCGGAACTGTGTAATAAAAACGGAGATGTTTTACAGTATTGTCCGTTTGAAGTCGGTAAAACTTTTGAAATCAAGCATTTGAAATTAAAAGCGATCAAAGTTAATCATAAAGTTCCAACGGTCGGTTTTATCATTTCGGACGAAAAATCTTCGATTGCGTTAAGCAGTGATACGTCAAAAATGAAAGGTTTTTGGAAAAAAGTAAATAAAGAAGAAAAAATTGACGCAGTATTGATTGAGTGTGCTTTTCCGAACGGACTCAAGAATTTAGCCAAAGTTTCGCATCATCTGACACCGAATGCTTTGAGAAAAGAACTTGAAAAATTGGAAAAAGAGTGTCCGATTTATGTCGTAAATCTCAAACCGATGTATCGTGATGAAATAATCGGAGAATTGTCGGGTTTAGGAATTGAAAATTTGCATGTATTGGAAGTCGGGAAAATTTATAATTGGTAAAGTCTTCGGCAATCAGTTATAGTTTCATTTTTCTCTTTGAAAATTTATCGGTTCAAATGCACTTTCTTTATGTTCGCCGACAAAATCTTTGAGAATTACGCGTCCGTTACTTAAAACCTTTTCGATTTGAAATGTCCGGTCTTCACGGCTTTTTCCCGGCATAATTTCGGCGCGAAACGTAACAAACATCTGCGGTCTAGCCCAAACGCTCGGACGTATTATTTTTTGAAAGAAACTTTTGAAAATACTCATATTTATTCATCCGACTCGTCCGGTTTTTTATGTTTAATGTTGCGACGCGACGGGTAAATTTTTTCGTCAGGCTTTGATTTCCCAAGTATTTTGCTCGGCGGTGCGGTCGGTTTGCGAATCGAATCGAAAACCGGACGCTCTTTTTTTTTCTTTTTGCCGCTCATTAAAAAAAATTATACCAAAACTGTTAAAATTAAGACAAAATGTTTTATACTAAACAAGTAATTGCGAAATTAACTGTTTATTAACATTGTGGCATTTAGTTTTAAGCAGTCGAATTATTAACCGACAAGAAATTGGAGATTAAGATTGACTAACAAACAATTCCGAAATCAACAGCCACAGAGAGTTTCCCGGAGAATGGGCGGCGGTCGGTCAAGACCAGTCCCGCAAAGTCCGTTTTGGCTTCCGGCGATGAGTTTTTATATTTTATCAATCGCGGTTGCCATTGTTGTCTTTTTACTGATGTGGGCGGTTTTGCACGAAGGCGCGGAAGAAACTCCCTGGGTTTTGTCCGGTATCAGCGCGAGTTTTATTTTGGTCGGCGCGGTTTTTCTGCGCGAGGTTTTTCTGAGAAAAGCGCGATACCGCTATCTGCAAGCGGAAAGACAGCTTGATTATAATCTCAATAATATTTCGCTGCATTCGAGTGTGAATCGGGATGTTTATAAGTTAAGTTTGAAAAAAAATGCCCAGTTAATCGAGCATATTAAGAGAAAATCGGCTGCGGCAAAGATTTTAGGACATTTATCGGAAGGACATTGGGAGGTTTTCGAACTTTGCAACCAGTATCTTTCGTTAAATGAAAAACAGATGGAAACGGTCGGAATCGGTTCACCGCGTCTGGCGGCTCTGCGGCGCGGAAAAGAAATAATTGAAATGCTGCATAAATTTCATCTGCTGCATTGGGTTGAGATTGAATCACGCGTTTTAACGCAGGAAGCAAGTATTCAGGTTGAATTATCGGAAAAATTAGAATTATCGCAAAAAGCTCTGATGGCGATGGATTCGGCTTTGGAATTTTATCCCGAAGATAAAAAATTGAATGAGTCGAAAGATGCACTTAACGAATTTATTTCTTCGATAAAAATTTCTCATTGGATCGAACAAGCCGAGCGTGAAACTTTTAAGGAAAACTATCAGCAGGCAATCAGTCTTTACCGCGATGCGCTTTTTTATTTGGCACGTGAAAATTTCCGGTTTGAAGAAAAAAAGGCAATTGCCGATAAAATAAATGATGAGATTGAACTTATAAGAAGATTAGAAAACAAAATCACAAAGAAAAAGAAAATCTCACAGAAAATTAGGTTTATAGAAAAAGAGAATGATTAGTCAAAATTGTCCCAGATGTTACAGCCAACGAATCAGACGCGGTTATCTTCCAACTCCCATTTGGTCGAAAATACTTTTTCGTTACAATCTGCTGTGCGATTCGTGCAATTGGGAGTTTAGAGGATTTGCTGTTCCGGGAACAGTTTCTGCCAAACCTACAAAAAAGCCGAAAAAAATCGTCAAAAGCGATCAAAAAATTTAAAAGATGTTCCCAACAAATTTGAGTAAAAACAAAATAGTTTGGGCAAATTGTGTTAATGAAAAACGGAAAGCTGTATTATTTCTCAAATCTATTTCTTTGCTTTATTTTATTGCAAAGTTATTTATCGGCTCAAGATTCAAATTCAAATTCTCCGAATAATTTACCGGAAAACGAAATTGTTAAAACTTCAATTTCCGAAGAAGATTTAATTCATTTCGGCGATTTAATTGAAATAGACATTATCGGAAGTTATGAATATGATTGGCGCGGAACTCTCACGGCGGAAGGTTTTTTAGACGGCGTAGGTTTTTTGGAAGAACCCGTTTATGCACTTTGTCGCAGCGAAGATGATATTGCCGAAAAAATCACGAAAGCATACAGTAAGTTTTTGAGAAATCCTAAAGTTGCCGTCAGGATTCTCGACCGCTCAAATCGTCCTCATTCGATTCTTTCCGGCGCGGTAAGAACACCACAAAGATTTCAGCTGAATCGCCGGATTTTTTTGAACGAACTTTTGATTGTCGCGGGCGGTTTGACCGATAAAGCCAGCGGCGAAGTTCAAATTTTTCGTCCGCAAAACTTAAATTGTCTGGCAGAAGCCGGAAAAAACACTTTGCAACCGTCGCCGGATGTGCAAAACCGTCAGAGATTTGTTGTTGTCCGGGAAGACAACGGCTCACAGTTTATCAACATCAAAATCAGTGATTTATTGACGGGAAAAGAAGAAGCAAATCCGCAGATTTTAAGCGGTGATATTGTTAATGTTCTGGAATCTCAGCCGATTTATGTTATCGGAGGAGTTAAAACTCCGAGACAAATATCATCTCGTTCGCAAATGTCTTTAACTCGTGCCATTGCCGGCGCGGGCGGTTTATCAAAAGATTCGGATGAAACAGAAATTACAATTTTTCGGCGCGAAGGCGGAGAAACAAAAATAATCGAAGCCGATTTGGAGAAAATCAAAGCGGAAAAATCCGAAGATTTGATTTTGCAAGCGTTCGATATCGTAGATGTTGCACGGCGCGGCAAAAAAGAAGAGCGTAAAATTCCACCGGTTTTGGAAAATTTCGAGGCGATAAATCAAGATAAATCAAAATTACCTCTGCGGATAATTGATTGAAAAGCAATTTTGTGAAAAAATCAACAATTTATTGTTCAAATATATTACAATTTTTTATTGAAGTTTAAGTATCTCAAATATTTTGAGAGTTAAAAAAAATATGTCAGAAAAACAAACTAAATTCAGCCGCCGAACTATTGCTTTGCTCTGGATTGTCGCGGTCGGTGTCATCATCGGAGTTCTTATTTATTTTGAATTGATCTCCGTTCTCTATCTTTTGGCAACAATTGCCTTAGTAGTTTTGCTTATAATCGTCGGTTTTGCCGATTTGGAAAGTGTCGGTAAAGAAAATCTTGTCGGATTTGCTGCGAAAGAGGAGTAAGATTTGGGTTTTATACAAAAGAGTTTAATATTTTTCCTGGTTTTGACGGTGTTGCTAAATTTAACTTATGCGGCATCGGCATATAATCCTCAATATGCGGACGAAGCAAAAACTGTTCGTCTGCGCTGGAAAAGTGGAGTTATTCCAATTTCTCTTTCAAACTCTTTTTATAAACAAACCTCAAGTATCAGACCGGACAGCGACGTTGAAGGAGCTTTCAAACGCAGTTTGGAAACGTGGGAAAGTGTTGCAAACATAAAGTTTATTGAGGTTTCCAGCGATAAACAATCGGTTAGTCCGGCGGGAAAAAATGGCGATGGCATAAGTTTGATAACCATCGCGCAAACTTCTGAAAATCTTTTGCTTTTCGGAAGCGATTCTGAAGACATCTCCGCCCGTACAAGGGTTTTTTATGACAGTAAAGGTTTTATCAGTGAAGCCGATATTGTTTTGAATCCATATCAACAATTTTCGACCGACGGCTCAATCGGCACATTTGATTTAGAAGCTACTCTGACGCACGAAATCGGACATCTGCTCGGTTTAGACCACTCAACGGTCATCGGCGCAACAATGCAGACAAGCCAGGGGAAAAACGGCATTTATAATCTACCGGGCTATACTTCCAGAACTTTAGCCGAAGATGACATTGCCGGAATTCGTTCAATCTACGGGACAAAAGAAGCGGAAGATTATTGCTGTGGTTCGGCAGATGGAAAACTTTCTTTGCCGAATAACAAGCCGGCAGCCGGTTTTCAGGTTTGGCTCGAAGATTTTTACGACGGGCGGGTTATCGCCGGAGTTTTAACAAATTCCGAAGGCGAATTCCTTATCGAAGGATTGCCTATTGGAGAATATCGGGTTTATGCCAAAAATGTTTCTAAAAAAGACGCGAAACCTAATTTTTCGGCGACAGAACTCGAAACAATTAAAATCTTAAAAGATAAAAAAGTAAGTCTGACAGAGATGTTTATTGAAAATACAAAAGAATTTGAACTTCAATACGTCGGGTTTAACGGACAACTTTCAGAACTTCCTGTACCGGTTAATGCCGGAAAATCTTATGTTATTTATCTCGGCGGGAAAAACCTCGATTCGGAAGATTTAGAAATAAACTTCAGCTCGCCGCATATCAAAGTTACTCCTAACAGCATAATTAAACACGATTACGGAAAAGACATTTCCGTAATCAGTTTCGAAGTAAAATTAAGCAATCAAACCCCGCTAGGCGAATACAGTTTTTTCGTAAAAAAGAAAGATTCTCAAACAGATGTGTCTATCGGCAGTTTGACCGTTGAGAGTTTTGTAAATAACTGGAACAGTTACATTATCAGCGAAAATTAACATAAAAAAATATTTTATGCTTGCAAATTATTTTTTCCTGTGCATAATCTATAAGTGTTCACCTCCCCGGTGAACATTTGGTCACGAGGGGTGAGGACTTGTGACCTAGAGGCGACGGTGTGGGAGACGTCGCCTTTTTACTTTTTAAATAATCAAACATAAAATTTAATATCGAAATGTATTCCGGTGGGTTGACGTAGGCATTAATAAGAGTAAACTTTGCAAGTCGGTAATAATCAAAAGGAGCAATTTTAACTCCGATTTTGTGTTGGTTAAAAATTAAATAATTATTATCATCAAGACCGCAGGTGTTAATTTCACCTATCGGTCTTTAATTGTTTAAGGTTCGGAAAGCAAATGAAAAGAAACAGTAGTTTCAGCAATTGGTTGCTGAAAGGTGTGAGAGGAGTTGAGGAACCAGACGAACCGGAAGGTAAAAACGAACACCATCCCTGGTGGAAAGTGATGTGTCTGACGGGCGTAGATTATTTTTCAACGCTCGGTTATCAGCCCGGAATCGCTTTTTTAGCTGCGGGAGCATTATCCCCCTTTGCGACTTTCGTCCTGGTGATTCTGACGCTTTTCGGCGCATTGCCGATGTACAAGCGTGTGGCAGAAGAAAGCCCGCACGGCGACGGCTCGATTTCCATGCTTGAAAAACTTCTGTCGCGCTGGAAAGGTAAAATGTTTGTTCTCGTTTTACTCGGATTTGTGGCGACGAGTTTTATTATCACAATTACACTTTCGGCGGCAGATGCGACGGCTCACATTGTTGAAAATCCGTTTGTTGAACAAAATCTACATTTCCTTCATCACGAAATTATCGTTACATTAGTTTTAGTCGGATTTTTAGGCGCAGTTTTTCTCAAAGGTTTTAAGGAAGCCATCGGAATTGCCGTCGTTATTGTCATTGTTTATTTGGCTTTTAACATAATTGTTATATCTATCGGTTTATACGAAATTTTCTTTATTCAACCGGAAGTTTTAAGCCGTTGGAGTGAAGCTGTTTGGAGCTATCCTGATGTCAACGGAAGCATTCTGGCAGTAATATTTTTTTCACTTTTGTATTTTCCGAAACTTGCACTCGGTCTTTCCGGTTTTGAGACAGGCGTTGTCGTAATGCCTCTGGTTAAAAGCGGTATTCATTTGACTGAAGAAGACAAAACTTCACTTCATACATCAAAATTGACGGAAACAACACTAACAACAATTGCGGAAAAACATATTGAGGGGCGGATCATAAACGGGAAAAAACTTTTAAGCGGTGCAGCTTTAATAATGAGCGTAATGCTGATGGGCAGTAGCATCATTACAACTATGCTGATTCCCCCTGATCAATTCAAGGTTGGCGGACAAGCCAACGGACGCGCTCTTTCGTATTTGGCGCATCAATTTCTCGGCGATGGAATTGGAACTCTTTATGACGTTAGCACTATTGCGATTTTGTGGTTTGCCGGAGCTTCGGCGATGGCTGGACTTTTAAACATCGTTCCGCGCTATTTGCCGCGCTACGGTATGGCACCCGATTGGGCGCGGGCAACTCGTCCAATGGTTCTTGTTTTTACCGGGATTGCGGCGGTTGTAACGATTTTATTTGAAGCCGATGTTGATGCCCAAGGCGGCGCATATGCGACTGGAGTTTTATTTTTGATGGCATCGGCGGCGGTTGCCGTAACAATTTCGGCTTGGAAAAAACGTGAAAAGAAATGGATCGGGTATTTCATAATTATGCTGGTTTTTTTCTACACAACTCTGGTCAATATCGTCGAACAACCGAAAGGTTTGCAAATTGCCTCGTTATTTATTTTAGGAATCGTTATAACTTCCTTCATTTCGAGAGCGATGCGGACGACCGAGGTGCGGATTGACGGAATTGAACTCGATGAAACGGCTAAACAGTTTATCAAAGATTTGGGCGACGATTCGATTCGGATTGTCACGAATCGGCGGGAAACAGGCGACGTCGCAGAATACCGTTTTAAGGAACACGAAAAACGCACGGACAATCATATTCCCTCAAGTGATCCGATACTTTTTTATGAAATTGAATTGGGCGATGCATCGGAATTTAAAGGAAAATTAAAGATTCACGGTGTAGATATTGACGGTTATCGAATCTTGCGAACCGAAGCCCCGGCGGTGCCAAATGCGATTGCCGCTTTGCTCTTGTATTTGCGCGATGAATCCGGCAAAATCCCGCACGTTTATTTCGGCTGGAGTGAGGGTAATCCGATTGCTTATTTAATCAGGTATTTGTTGTTTGGCGAAGGTGATACTGCGCCCGTAACACGCGAAATTTTACGAAAGGCGGAACACGATCCGGAACTTCGTCCAAGTGTTCACGTCGGCGGATAAATCGAAAATTCAGTTATTTTTCTTCAGGAGAATTGCCGTTTAAGAGCGAAGGGTTCATTTCTAAAAAACACGAGCGACAAAAAACCGGACGACCTTGTGAAGGATAAAACGGAACAGTCGTACGCTCCCTACATTTTGCGCAAAAAACGGCAACTTCAATCCGCTGTTTGATTCCCGTACTTTGGGCGGCATTGATTGCGGCAAGTCTTTCATTTTTTGCTTGTTTACAGGTTTTGCAGCGTTTTGGCGGGTTTTGTAAGCCTTTATCACGGAAGAAAATCTGTTCGCCCACTGTCCAGATAAAAGATTTATTGCAATCAACACATAAAATTTCTTTGTCATCAAATTCGGGATCTTCACTTTCTCCGAATGTTTCCTTATTAAACTCTATAAAATTTTTCGTTTCAATCATTGCTGGTACTTGCTCCTTCCCACGTATTTCCTCAGAAAACAATTTAAATCATCTTTTTATGATTCGAATCAGTAATTTCCAAAATTATTCTATCAAGAGTTTTTCGATAATTTTCGGTTATTACTTTGAGGCAATTCGGTAAATAAATTTTTTTGTAGTAAATTTAATATTATAGAGAGTCAACAATCTAATAATTTACAATTAAATTTGATACAAGTAACAACAAAATCTGATATAAATACGCTTTTGAAATTATAACTTACTACTGTTTATGTCAAGTTTTGTAAAGAAATTATACTCCATAATTCTTAAATATGAAAATTCTGGTAATCGGTTCGGGCGGGCGGGAACACGCACTGTGTTCTGCCTTCAAGAAAAGTAAAAAAGTAAAACGTATTTTTTGCGCCGACGGAAACGCGGGAATCGGCGAAATTGCCGAACTCGTTAAAATTAAACCCGATCAAATCAATGCTTTAGCAGATTTTGTCGAAGAAAACGCAATTGATCTGACATTTGTTGGCGGCGAAACTTCGCTCGCGCTCGGCATTGTTGATGAATTTGAAAAACGCGGTTTGAAAATCATCGGCGCAAGCCGTAATGCGGCGCAGCTCGAAGCGAGCAAATCTTTTGCAAAGGATTTTATGGCGCGGCATAATATTCCGACGGCGAAATACCAAACTGCAAATTCAATAGAGGAAGCGAAAACTATTCTGAAGAGCGGCTTTTTCGGTGATGAAAATTCAGCAGTCGTCGTCAAAGCCGACGGACTCGCCGCCGGAAAAGGCGTTGTTGTTGCCGCGAATCGGCGTGAAGCGGAAAATGCAGTTGTAGAACTCGAAAAACTCGCCGGAGCGGATGCCGCGCAAAAAATCGTTCTGGAAGAATGCCTGATCGGCAGGGAAGTTTCGTTGATAATGTTCGCCGACGGAAAACATTTCGCATTGATGCCGCCCGCCAAAGATCATAAACGCATTAGCGAAAACGACATGGGCGCGAATACGGGCGGAATGGGCGTAATTACGGATGCTGGATTGCTTTCGCGTGAGCAAACGGCTCAAATTATTAAAAAAATCATTAAACCGACAATAAAAGGCGCGAAAAAAGAAGGTTTTCCGTTTCGCGGAATCTTATTCCTCGGTTTGATGTTGACCGCAGAAGGCGCAAAGGTTTTGGAATTCAACGTACGCTTCGGCGATCCCGAAACTCAGGCGATTCTGGTTCGCCTTGAAACGGATTTGGTCGAAGTCTGCGAAGCTATTCTTAATCAAACGCTCGATAAATTATTTTTTGAATGGAAAGAGGGAAGTTCGGCGTGTGTCGTTCTGGCTTCAGAAGGTTATCCGCAAAAATCGCAGACTGGTGTTGAAATAATAGGTTTAGAAAACATCATAAAACAGGATGAAATCAATATTTTCCATGCCGGAACCGCCAAAAATGAAGCCGGAAAATTTATCACCGCCGGCGGCAGAGTTTTAGGCGTAACCGCTACTGCCAGAAACTTAAACGGCGCAATCCATCGCGCTTATAAAGCCGTCAATGAAATAGATTGGGACGGAATGCAATACCGGCGCGATATAGGGAAATAATTTGTAAATTATTTCCCTATATCGCATTTTTTAGATGACTTATTGATTTTTGATTATTGAAGAAAGCGATATTTCACCGGCAGCGGGATAACTATACTGAAAAGTGGTATCGGATGAATACCAGTTTCCGCTACTTGGGCGATAAACGCCTAAGTCCACAATACCATTTCCATTCCAATCGCCTACTTGCGGAATATCTTCAGAAATACCGAATCGGTAAGCAATATAATGGAAATTATTACTTCGCAGAATATACCACAAACCTTCGGAAGGACGATAAACCGAAAAATCAGCTTTACCATCGCCGTCAAAATCCGCAGGTGTCGGTATATCGCTGGCAACGCCCCAACCGAGTGCTGAAAAATTTCCGTCCGAACTTCTTAAAATATACCAAACTCCGGTTGACGGACGATAGACAGCAATATCCGTTTTCCCGTCGCCGTCATAATCTTCGGGAACAGGTTTGTCTTCGCTGAGTCCGAAACGCGTTATCTGCACATGATGATCGCTGCTGTTTAATATATACCAAACTCTGGTTGACGGGCGATAGACGGCAATATCCGTTTTCCCGTCGCCGTCAAAATCCGATGCTACTGGTTTATCTTCGCTAATTCCGAATCGTGTAAAGGTAAAAGAACCGTCAGAACTATTGAGAATATACCAAACTCCGTTTGACGGGCGATAAACGGCAATATCCGTTTTTCCGTCGCCGTCATAATCTCCGAGAACCGGAATATCGCCGCTTAATCCCCAATTGATTATTACTTCTGAAAATGGGAAAACTGCGAGTTTATATCGCCAGCGTCCGTCGCTTTCCCGCCAAAAAACTCTGTCCGTCAAACTATCGCCGTTAAAATCAACTATTTTAGTTTGTCCGTAAGTCGAGCAAACATTTTTGCTGACTGTAATTTGCGGTTCGGGGAATATTGAATTTCCACTTTTTATATTCTGAAACGTGAGAGATTTAAACTCAACATAATCTGTTTTATTATCATTATCAAAATCACCGAAAATCTTGCCGTTAGCTTTACGCGGATAAAAACGTTGGGTGAAATTTCCAGTTCCATCATTTGTGAAGATAAGATATGACGGCGGCGTGTGTTGCGTAACAATAAATTCTACGAATCCATCTCCATTAAAATCTCCCGTGTTTGCTGTCGGTTTGTATATGCTTTGCCGCATTTCGGACGGAATTTCATATTCGGATTTGGAAAAATTTTTATTACCAAGATTCTTTATGACGAAAACCGTTGTATCACTATAGCCGATCAGATCAGGTTTTCCATCATTATTAAGGTCTCTAACGTACAACCTCGTAAGAGGTCCGTTAAGGTTAACAGTTGTCTCGTCAAGGAAGAAAACACCGTTTCCCTGATTAAGATAAAATCCGATAACTGCATTTTGGCTGGTTCCCATTATAACGGGAAAATCAATTTTACCATTTCCATCAAAATCCGCAGGCTGTGAATAGACGGCTTTTGAAATTTGAACGGGGATTCCGAAGGTGCCGTCGGCATTTCCAAATCGGTAAAAATAAGAAGTTCCATTTATGGTAAAAAGGTCGCCGATGCCGTCGTTATTTATATCAACTAAATTTAGAAGTATTTCAGAGTTGTTTGCTAAGGGCGATGGCGTCAAAGGATTGAAATTTCCATTGCCGTCGTTTTGATAAATTAAAGCAGATTTTGGATTTGATACCAGCAAAACAACAATGTCGTTTTTATTATCATTATTAAAATCGCTTATTATAATGTTGTTCACTATAAAGGTTGGAAGATTTAATATAATCGGAGCTGAAAACTCGCCGCTTCCCGTTCCGGGGTAGATATAGAGTTTATTAATAACAGCGGAATTTGGTATGTTGGTAAATCCGAGAAGATCTAAATTTCCATCACCTGTAATATCTTTTGGTTCTGTAAAAGGCAGAAAAGAAACTTGATCAGAGAAAACCTGTTTTGAAAAGGGCTTGAAATAAACCCTCTCACATCCGGCAAAAGATTTAACGGAAATACTGAAAAATGATAAAATTACTAAGGAAACCAAAAACAAAAACTTACAAATCTGTGTGGCTTTTTGCATACTTTAACTCCTTTAATTAGCGGAAAAAGGGGACAAAAAAACTTGAATTTTGCTGAATTTCAAATACATATTATTCCAAGCAAAATAAATAAGCAAGAAATTTATTATGTCGAAAAAAAATTAATATTTCCGCAAAGTTTTTGTATAATTCTCAAAATTCGTTTTCATTTCATCAATAGAATCGCCGCCGAATTTTTCGCGCATCGCGTTTGCCAAAACGATGGCGAGCATCGCTTCGCCGATCACACCCGCCGCCGGAACTGCTGTGATGTCAGAGCGTTCAAAGGCGGCAAGGTCTACTTTTTTCGTGTCAATATCTACGGAGCGAAGGGGTTTTTTTAGCGTTGAAATCGGTTTCAGGTAACCGCGCACGCGCAATTCTTCGCCGTTCGTGATTCCGCCCTCAAGTCCGCCGGCGCGGTTTGTTGTGCGTTTGAAAATTTCGTTTTCATAAATAATCTCATCGTGAACCTTTGAACCGAAAAGACCGGCATTTTCAACGCCCGTACCGATTTCGACGGCTTTTACCGCTTGAATTGACATAAATGCCTGTGCGATTCTTCCATCTAATTTTTCATTCCATGAAGTGTGCGAACCCAGACCGACAACGACATTTTTAGCAACGACTTCAAAAATTCCGCCCAGAGTGTCGCCTGCGGCTTTTGCCTTGTTAATCAGTTCGATCATTTGATTTTCAATATTTTTATTGGCGCAATTTAAGAGCGAATTTTCATCAATCGCGCAGATTTCTTCCCATGATTTTTCGAGAGACTTTTCGGGAATTTCGCCGAGTTTGACAACGTGGCTTTTTATTTCAATATCAAAATTTTCGAGCAATTGCCGCGCAAATGCACCGCAGGCGACTCGCGCAGCGGTTTCTCTTGCCGAAGCGCGTTCGAGAATGTCGCGCAGGTCGCGTGAACCGAATTTTTGTCCGCCGGCAAGATCGGCGTGTCCGGGACGCGGACGCGTAACATTTCGTGTTCGTTTTGGATTTACTTCCGTTTTTTCGCTCGCCATAATGTCTTCCCAATGGACGAAATCTTTATTGACGATCATTAAAGAAACAGGCGAACCGAGCGTTTTGCCGTGCCGTATGCCGGAGAGAATCTCGATTTTATCGCTTTCGATTTTCATTCGCCCGCCGCGTCCGTAGCCTTGCTGCCGTCGCCAAAGCTCGTGATTTATCTTTTCGACATCAATTTCCAAGCCGGCGGGCAAGCCTTCGATTATGGCAATTAAGGCTTTTCCGTGCGATTCTCCGGCGGTTGTAAATTTAAAATTCATTTTTTTCTAGAGCAGTTTAAATTTGAATATACTGTTTTTCTCTGCGATCTCTGCGACTCTGCGTGATACAATTTTTCTCACGCAGAGTCGCAGAGATCGCAGAGTGAAAATCAAACCCAATAAATTTTCCTTACACTAAACTAAAAACCGCTCTAAAACAGTATAGCAAGCGGTAGCGAATAGTTTGTTTCATATTCAACGTGATTTTAATCTTACACGCGCACTAGCGTTCCCTATACTAATTTCACCTCATACAATTTCTTTTATTTTTTTGCGAAATACGATCAAACCGATACTTGCCAAAATCAAAATTCCGCCGAAAAAGGTTTGAGGCGGTAGTTTTTCATCTAAAAAAACTCCGCCGAGAATTACGGCGATCAGAGGCGTTACGAGCGAGATCATCATCGCTTTGGTTGATTCAATTCTACTTAAAAGCCAGTAATAAAGCCAAAATGCCGCGATTGTTCCGAAGATCGTCAGATATACAACGCAAATGATCGCCTGCCAGGTCCAATTCAAATTCAGCGGATTTCCCTCAACCGTCAAGGCGTAAATTATGATCGGCAAGATTCCGCAGAGCATCTGACCGAAAACGAGTGTTAAGGGATGCATCCCGCCGCCGTAGGCTTTGATCAGAATCGAAGCGTGCGCGGCGGTATACGCGCCGATGACAATCGCAACGCATCCAGCAAATGCCCAAAAATCATTGATTTGCAGTTGTTCAAAAAAAATTATCGATACTCCGATAATGCCGAGCAAAACCGCTGAAATTTTCAATCCTGTAATGAGTTCGCTCGGCAGATGAACCCACGCCAACGCAAGGCCGAAAACCGTAATCATGGCTTGCAAAACCGCCGCAAGTCCCGATGAAATATATTGTTCGCTCCAGAACACAAGGCTGTAATTGATGGAAAACTGCAGAATTCCCGTGCCGCCCAACAGAAGCCAATCGCGTTTTGTTTGCGGCAGAGGAATTTTTCGCGCGAAAATAATTATTGCCAAAATAAAAAGCGCGAGAATAAATCTCGACGCGGCAAACGTGATTGGCGGCAAATCTTCGAGTCCGATTTTGATAAAAATCCAGGTCGAACCCCAGATTACGCAAAGAATTAGCCAAATAATAATCTTCATTAAAATTTCATTGATCGAAATTATTGATGATAGATTTGTCGGAAAAATTTAACAAACTTTAAATATAGGGCGAACGCATTATAAATACTTTTTTTCACAAAGTAGCGTTTTTTATGGAAAACTACGGAAAAATGTCCTACTTTAGACTTGTATTTCCTTTTGAACAAACTTGTTTGACCTTTGCGATTTACAAAATTGTCCAAT
>JBGTIH010000121.1:0-138835 GCA_041745765.1 Pyrinomonadaceae bacterium
ACATTCGCGGATTTACCGCATTCTCCGAAAAAGAAAGCCCGGAAAAGGTCGTCGGACTTCTCAACCGCTATTTCAGCGTAATGTCCGAAATAATTTTTGCATACGGCGGAACGCTTGATAAATATATCGGCGACGGTTTAATGGCAATTTTCGGCGCACCCAACGCCACTCCCGAAGATGCCAAAAATGCCGTGAAAACAGCGATTACGATGCAGAAAAGACTTTTAGCCTTGAATAAAGAGATGGAATCTGAAGGATTGAGTCGGGTTAATATCGGCATCGGACTTCATACGGGCGAAGCGGTTATCGGTTATATTGGTTCTGAACAACGCTCGGAATATACGGCGATTGGCGATACGGTTAATATAGCTTCGCGGCTCGAATCTAATGCACAGGGCGGACAGATTTTGATAAGCGAAGCAACGGCGCAGGCAAGCGGAGATTTATTCACGCTGATTCCCCACGAACCTTTAAAGGTAAAAAATCGTCTGCAAGCCGTTTCACTTTTTGAAGTAAGTTGGAATTGAGCTAAAATTGGTTATTTTTAATAAATTGAATCACTTTTCATTCGATAAGTGAAATTTAATTTATTATATTTGAATTGGGAAAACTAACCTTTATGATGGGAATTTCATCTCTAAAAAAACTCGTAACCGATTCGATGGCGATTGATATGGGAACGTCAAGCACGATTATTGCCGTCAAAGGACGTGATATTGTGCTGGATGAACCGTCGGTCATTGCCGTCAACGAACTGTCGGGCGATATTGTCGCTTACGGACAGGAAGCCTTTGATATGCGCGGGCGCGAAGGACGGGATACAACCGTTTTAGCACCTTTGAGCGGCGGTGTCGTGGCGGATTTCGAGCGCACGAAAAAAATGCTCGCGCATTTTGTTAAAAAAGCGAAAACCGGCGGTTCGCAAGTTTCCCTGCAAGCCGTGATGAGTATGATTTCCGACGTAACGCACGTCGAACAGCGTGCATTGCTCAATGCGGCGGAAGATGCTCATATCGGTAAGGTTTATATGATGGAAGAAGGTTTGGCGGCGGCATTCGGCGCAGGCGTAACGCCCCGCGACAAACGTGCTTCGGCGGTTGTAGACATCGGCGCAGGCTCGACGAATATCGCTATTATCGCCAAAGGAACGGTTGTTCATTCGCGTTCGGAACGCATCGGGAGCAATGAAATAAACATCGCTTTATCAAGTCATTTGCGTCGTCACCGCGGGTTGCAGGTCGGCGAGGAAACAACAGAATTTCTGAAAACCGATTTTGCCACAGCATATTTGCCGGAAAGTATCGAAAAATCAACAATGGTGCGCGGACGTGATTTGCAGACGGGAAGTCCGGGCGCGGTGGAAGTTACCATCGGAGAAATTTATCCGGTCGTCGAAGGCGTTGTGCGGCGTGTCGCGCAAATCGTCGCCGACACTTTGACCGAACTCAGACCGGAGGTTGCCGCCGATATTTATGATCGCGGAATTATTTTAACCGGCGGCGGCTCCTTGCTTAACGGCATCGAACAATATCTCCGAAATTTCGTGCAGCTGCCGATTACGGTTTCCGAACAGCCGCGTTATGCAACCGTGCGCGGATTGCTCAATATGTTTGACGAACCCGAATTGCTCGAAAAGGTTTCGCGCAACGAATTTCATTTTTTGCAAAACGCGGAAATTCCATTTAAAGCGTAGAAAAGCGAAAAGTAAAAAGTGAAAAGCGAAAAGTTCGGATAATTTCTAGCTTTTCGCTTTTCACTTTTCTTGTTTTGCTTATAAAATTTCGTAGATGCGTGTTTTTGAATTTTTCAAACGGCAATTTCTCCTCGCGCACGTTTCGGGTATTCCGGTGCGGATTGATTACCGTTGGTTTTTCGTACTGGCGTTAATGTCGTGGGTAACGGCAGTCAGCATTAATCCGTTGATCGGCAATATCTTCACGAGTTTTATTTTCGGATTGGTAACTACTCTCGTTTTTTTCGTTTCAATTTTCCTGCACGAACTCGCGCACGCTTTTGCCGCCCGAATGGAGAATGTCGAAGTTGTTGAAATCGTTCTCCATCCGTTCGGCGGTTTGGCGAGATTCAGACGCGAACCCGACACGCCGCGTGCCGAATTTCGCATTGCCATTGCCGGTCCTGTGGCGAGTTTCCTGTTGGCACTCCTTTTTCTCGGACTAATGACGTTTTTTACCTTTATCGGTACAAATCTTCTCACCCCGCTGTTTTTTGTGCTTGCTGTGGGAAATTTTCTTTTAGCGGTTTTCAATCTTTTTCCGGGTTATCCGCTCGACGGCGGCAGAGTTTTGCGGGCATATCTGCGGCGCGGCGGCACGGATGTCAACGAAGCGACGATTTTAACCGGACGAATCGGACAAATTATCGGCGGAGTGATGATAATTTTCGGTATCGTTATCGCCTTAGCATACAATGATTTTTTTACCGGATTTTGGACGATTTTAATCGGACTTTTTCTTTATGACGCGGCAAAGACAATTATCCGGCAGACGAATGATTTGGAGCGGCTGATTGTCGAAGATACGATGCAGCTGCCGGTTTCCGTCGCGCCTGAAACCGATGTTTTGTCTTTTGTTGATCACATTTTGCCGTTTCACCGGCAGACGGTTTTTCCGGTGGCGAAAGATCGGCAGCTTTACGGAATTCTAATTTTGGAAGATTTGAAGAAGCTGGAGCGAAAAGATTGGCACACGACAAAAATCTTAGATGTAATGCGCCCGATTACAACCGATTATTTTGTCGAAACGACAACGCTTTTATCCGAAGCACGGCAGTTGATGCGCGTCAACGGCATCGGTGCGCTCGGCGTGATTGACGCGAAAGGAAACTTGGTCGGCTTTATGCAGAGCAGGAAAAATAAGCATAGAAATAAAATATGAATTGCGGAAAGTGAAACTATATTCAGTAGATCCAAATTTCAGATTTTTATCGAGAAATACTGCTGAAATAATTGATAATTGATATTTGATATTTGATAAATTCGATTATCCGCAAACCAAATTCTCCATTATCAATTATCAAATATCAATTATTTCAGAGGTTTTATCCAAAAAGCAGCAAAACCTTCAAATAACTTTAAGCTGTTATCAGCAAAGGCTTTTTTACAAATTTGGATCTACTGATATTAAATGATTAACTCAGAATCGTCTGCGATAGCGGGCATTTGAATATCGCGTTTCGAGCATTTAGCAAATTGTTCAAATACCGTCTTCAACCATCCGCTGCCGCAGATTGCTCTGACTTAGATAGCGGTCTTTCCGGTCGTTTATCGCCGCTATTTTTATTTTCAGAGCGGGTGCAACTTACGCTATTTACGGAGGCATCGAAAAAATCAGGCATTCGCACGAAATTGAAAATCCGGCTTGGGCATATTGGATTTCGGGATAATATAAAGTAGTTTATCTGACGGGAAATTGTCGGTTACATCAGTAAAATCGAGAATGGTATTAAGAAAGTCAAGCCGAAAGTTGATATGATATTCTTAGAAACGTCGAGCCTCAGCGAAAGCGCGGTCAAGCGGATTAAAGAAAATTTAAGATTTAAGATGCAAGATTTAAAATTGTATGAAAAATCTTAAATCTTAAATTTAAAAAATGCAGTTTAACGATTACATTCCGACCATAAATACCTTGCGAAATGTCATAGACATCACGCTGGTTTTTATTCTCGTTTATGTCGTCCTGAAACTGCTTCGCGGAACACGGGCTGTGCCGACGGTGGTTGGAATGGTGATTTTGGCATTGCTTTACTGGTTTGCGGTTGCACAGGAACTTGCCACGCTCGAATTCGTTTTGCGTTCCGCCGTGCTTTATATCGGTGTGGCGATTATCGTTCTTTTTCAATCGGAAATCCGGCAGGCGTTGATTTATTTCGGCAATCGTCTGCGTTTTCCGATTCTGCATCGTCAAACCGGCGGACTCGGCAAAACGATTTATGATGAAATCGTTCTGGCGGCAACAACTCTTTCGACGGAAAAAACCGGCGCGTTGATCGTCATTCAGCGCAATGTCGGTCTGCGAAATTTTATTGACGCGGGCGTACATCTCGATGCCAAAATCAGTTACGATTTGCTTGTAACAATTTTTAATCCGTCAACGCCGCTGCACGACGGCGCGGTAGTTATTCACAATGAACGACTTGCCGCCGCTTCGGTTTTTTTGCCGTTGACAAAAAATCCGGGCATTTCGCGCGAACTCGGAACGCGCCACCGTGCTGCCATCGGAATAACCGAAGGAACGGATGCCGTATCGGTTATTGTTTCGGAAGAAACAGGTTTAATTTCTTTTGTTGAAAACGGAACTTTACTGCGAAATTTGGATACGACCACGCTCCGGTCTTTACTGCTCGAAGCAATGGGAATGCCTGTCATCGAAACAAAACGCGAACCGACAAAGACGATGAAGGAATCCGAAACGGAGATAACTGTTGGATGATGTCAGATGTCAGATGCCGGATGTCAGATTATGAAATCCGATATTTAACTTATATAATTCCACTATTTCAGATTCAAAAACTAACATCCGGCATCTGAGATTTAATAATGCTTTCACAAACCGAAAAATTTACACCAAAAGAAGAGCGGAAATTTTCATTTCGTCGTTTGTTTCAGCGTGTTTTTTTAGATGATTGGCTTATCAAAGCCGTTGCGGTAATTATTACATTTGCGTTGTGGCTCGGCGTAACCGGACTTCGTGATGCGACGACGGCGCGTTTGAAAAACATCGCGCTTAATCTGCGTGTTTCCAATAATATCGAAGTTACAAATTCGCCGGTTGAAGAGGTTGATCTTGTCGTAACCGGCGATAAACGAAAAATTGACCAGATAAACCCGCGGGATTTGGTTGCATCGCTGGATTTAACGGAAGTTCTGGCGGGCGATAGAACGGTTCAGATCACGCCGGAAAATGTCATTGTCGAACTGCCGAACGGCGTAAAGCTCGAAAAAGTTCAGCCGAATAAAATCGCCGTCAAACTCGAAACCGTGCTGGAGCGTGAAATTCCCGTCAGAGCGGAAACCGAAGGCAATGTCGCCGAAGGTTTCGAGATTTACGGAACGGCGGTTTTACCCGACAATGTCAGTGTGCGCGGACCTGAAAGTTACATTAACTCGCTTGATTTTGTTTCAACCGAAAAGATAAATATTACAAATCGCAAAGAAGATTTTACCGCGCAGCAAGTCGGTTTGAATGTTGTCAATCCGAAGGTAACATTGATTGACACGGTGGTTGACGTAGTTTTCAAAATCGGTGAAAAACGCATTGAAAGACTTTTTATCGTTCCTGCTCAAACCGAACCGCAAAAACGGACGGCAACCGTTATTTTATACGGCGCACACACGATTTTGGACGCGCTGAGAACGGAAGACCTGCAAGTTGAAATTTTTAAAACCGAGTCGGGCGAAAACTCTTTTCGTTTGGATTTGCCTTCCTATATTCAAGGAAAAGTCGAAATTAGAAAGTTTAAGATTAATTAAATAAGGATTAACTATATGATTCGTTTATTTTACGCGCTTCTCGCGTTTATATTTATTCCGCTTTTTGTTGCCGCGCAGGATAAAAAATCCGACGCGCCGATGAAGAAAAAGATTTCCGACGTAACGGAAAAAATGCAGAAGATTGACGGTTTTGTGCCTCTTTATCTGAACGCGGACGACGGAAAAATATATCTCGAAATTTCGCGTTTTAATAAAGAATTTTTGTATCAGATTTCATTGCCGACCGGAGTTGGTTCAAACCCGATCGGACTTGACCGCGGGCAATTGGGCAATACGAAAGTTGTTTATTTTGAACGCGCCGGCAACAAAATTCTGCTCGTTCAGCCGAATTACGATTATCGCGCTTTGGGCAATAACGCCGCGGAAAAGCGTTCGGTTGAAGAATCGTTTGCCAAGTCGGTGATTTGGGGTTTTAAGGTTGAAGCGGCGGAAGGCGATAAAATTTTAGTTGACGCGACGAATTTTTTAATCCGCGACGCACACGGCGTTGCCGAGCGTTTAAATCGCGCCAAGCAAGGCACTTTCAGCTTTGATGAAAGCCGCAGTGCGCTTTATTTGCCGCACACAAAAGGATTTCCGAAAAATACCGAAGTCGAAGCGACGATTACGCTCACATCAAAAACGGAAACCGGACGATTGATAAACCAAACTACACCGTCCGGCGACGCTGTTACAGTTCGAGAACGGCAGTCTTTTGTTGAATTACCGGATAATAATTATCGTCCGCGGGAGTTTGATCCGCGTGTCGGTGCAATTCCCATCAGCTTTTACGATTATGCGACAAATATTAACGAAAACCTCGAAAAGCGTTGGATAATCCGGCATCGCCTCGATAAAAAAGACCCGAATGCGGCAACGAGCGAAGCCGTCAAACCGATTATTTATTATGTTGACAACGGTGCGCCGAAAGCGATTCAAGACGCATTAATCGAAGGCGCGGCGTGGTGGAATCAAGCGTATGAAGCCGCCGGTTTTCGTAATGCTTTTCAAGTTAAAATTTTGCCGCCGGATGCCGACGCAATGGACGTTCGCTACAACGTCATCAATTGGGTGCATCGTTCAACGCGCGGTTGGGCTTACGGTTCGAGCGTTACCGATCCGCGCACGGGCGAGATTATTAAAGGTGTCGTAACGCTCGATTCGCAACGGGCGCGGCAGGATTTTTTGATCGGTTCGGGACTTATTCCGCAGCACGCTGCCGCTTCGGAAGCGATGTGCGATTTTGCCGCGATGCCGGACATTGATTATTTGCTTTCTCAAACGTCGAATGCCGACGCGAAAGAAATGGCTCTGGCACGAATCCGCCAGCTTTCCGCGCACGAAGTCGGACATACGCTGGGCATCGCGCATAATTTTGCCGCCAGCACTTACGGACGCGCTTCGGTGATGGATTATCCCGCGCCGTTTGTTGAAATAAAGAGCGGAAAACTCGATTTTTCAAACGCTTACGCCGTCGGCATCGGCGAATACGACAAAATTGCGACGCGTTTTGCTTACACTCCGTTTTCCGAAAACGTTAATGAAAAAGCCGAACTCGAAAAAATTATCCGCGAAAGCGTTGCCAAAGGAATGCTTTTTATTTCCGATGCCGACACGCGCCCGGCAGGCGCGGCGCATCCGCTGGCGAATCTCTGGGACAACGGGAGCGATCCGGTCGCCGAACTGCGCCGGACGATGCAGGTTCGCCGCATCGGTCTGAATAATTTCGGCTTGCAAAACATTCCGGCGGGAACGCCGCTTTCCGAACTCGAACTCCAGTTTTTGCCGCTCTACTTGCATCACCGCTACCAATTGACGGCGGTGGTTAAATCTCTCGGCGGCGTTTATTACAGTTACGCTGTAAAAACGGAAAACGGCGTAAATCCCGCAAATATTGCCGAAATCGTTCCCGCGCAAAAACAGAGAGAAGCTCTCAAAGCCGTTTTGGAAACGATCAAAGCGGAAGAATTAGCCGTTTCCGAAAACATCTTAAAAATAATCCCGCCGCCGGCTTACGGTTACGGTTCGCAGCGCGCCGAACCTTTTCCGAAACGCACGAATCCGATTTTCGATCCGCTCGGCGCGGCGGAAATCGCGGCTGATCTGGCGATTCAATCTCTGTTGGAGCCGAATCGCGCCGCCCGCCTGATAACTTTTCACGCTCGCGATAAAAACAATCCGCATTTTCGGGAAGTTGCCGACGCGCTGATCAGTGCGACTTGGAAAATTCCCGCTTCAAACGATAATTATTATGCCGAAATCGAACGCACCGTGCAGATTTCAGCGGTTAGAAATCTGATGAGTCTGGCAGAAAATGCCAACGCGCAAACGCAAGTCCGCGCCGTGGCAAGCGATGTTTTAAGACAGCTTTCGGCAAGGCTGAAAAACGTCGTCGCCAAAAACAAAACGGACGAAGCACATTATCGAATGGTAATCGAAGACATCGAAAGATTTTTGTCGCGCCCAGATGCGCCGCGCAAACAAACCGAACCGCTGCCGACACCGCCGGGCGACCCAATCGGAAATTAAAAGGCAGAAACCCGACAGTTATAGTTGATATGGCGAATGCGCCTTTCATAACTGTCGGGTTTTTGTTTTTACTTTCTCAAACGCGCTTCGACATCGTTGGCTTTCAGCGAATTTCCGGTTGCTCGCTGGAGTTCGGCGATTGCCTTGTTGAGTTCGGTTTGCGCGCGGAGTTCGGTGCTGCGGGCGTTCATCAGAGCGGTTTGGCGTTCCAAAACGCTGTAAATGTCGGATTGTCCTTCTTCGAGTTTGCGTCTTTCGGAATCGTATTGTTTTTCCGAATTTTCCCGCGAAATCGCGGCGCTTCTAAGTCTGGCTTCCGAAGTTCTGACCGATTGCAGAGCGTTTCGCACATCAACCTGAATCAATTGTTCGAGTTGTTCGCGCTGAGTTTGAATCTGTTCGCCCTGCACCAGAGATTTGCCGAACTGCGCTTTCGCCGTTTCGTTGCCGCGAAACGGGAGATTAAATTGCAGACCGACGCGATAGGTCGGGTAGCGATTGGCGAAAATATCCGTTACCGAACTGAAATAATTTCCCGTCAATTCCGGCGGAACGTTTTGTGAAGGCGGAATTAAAAGCGGACTGATTTGCTGATTCGGCGGCAGAGTCGGATTGACCGCGCCGATTAACTCGTTGATTTTTTGCTGCGTTTGCGTATTGGAAAAAATATCGAGCGCGTCCGGATTCGGCGTTCCGCTGATTCCCGACGATGAATATCCGGCGACCAGATCAATCTGCGGTTTTGTCTGATCTCTGAAAAATTTCCGGTCAATCTCGTTAATATCTCTCTGAACATTATTTACTTCGATTTCAGGACGATTTTCCAGAGCGAGCGTCAGGGCTTCGGACAGAGATGTGCGCGGAACATTCAGTTCGACCGAATCGGTCGGAATAACGGATTCGCTCCAGATCGCTTCATTGCGGTTTTGCGAGATCAGATTTTTCAGATTGTTTTCCGCCCGCCCGACTTCTTCCAAAGCCGTATAGACATTCTGTTCGAAATTTGCCACCTGCGTTTCCGAAGCGATGATGTCAACCGGCGCAAGCACGCCTTCGTCAACCAATCTTTTGTTATGTTCGAGCTGCTGTTTGGCATCGCGCACGCCGTCGCGCTGAACTTGCAGATTTCGCAGAGCGAAGGTTAAATCCCAGTAAGCCCTTTGAACATTGGTGATAATTTCAATCGAACGCTGGCGAAATTGCGTGTCCGTCAGAGAAAGATTGCGCTTGGCGATCTCGATTGTGCGGCGCGGCTGATCTATGCCGCGTCCGCGAAGGAGCGGCTGAACAATATTGAAATTGAGCGAACTGTTGTATTGCGGACTCAAAAGCGAAAGCGGATTGCCCGAACTTACGCGCTGATTGCTGAAATTCGCTTCATACGTCGTGCCGAATCTTCGCACGCTTCCCTGAACTCCCGCGTTGCCGACAAGCGAATCCTGCGTAATACTTCTGACATCGCTGAAAACGCTGACATTCGGCGTGGTCGTCCGTTCATAGAGCGATGTTCCGACAAAACGTGGCTCGTAAAATCCGGTCGCCGCTCTTAAGTCAAACTCCGCGATTCGCACATTTTGCCGCGAAACTTCGATGTCTTTGTTATTTTCCAGCGCCAGCACAATCGCTTCTTTTAATGTAAGCGGTTTTTGCCGCATCAGATCCACGCCGATCAGACCGAGTTCCGGTAAACTGCGCTCATTCGATTGATATTCGGGCGCGATTTGCGGAACTCCTTTTAAGTTTTCAGGCTGTACATTTTGCGCGTCATCTACCGGTGTCGGTGTCGGCGCGGCATCCTGAGCTTTGATTTCGGCTGCCGTAAAAGATAAAAATATGATTGCTAAACCGAATAAATACTTATAAATATAATTTAATTGCCGGATCATAAAACCTCATTTTTAATAAGTAAGTAAGCACTTACTTATCTTTTAATTTTTCTCATTTTTCATAAACAATGTCAAACAGGTTAGTGTAAAAATTGCGTGAACACGAAGCCTCCTAAAATCAGCACCATACCGCCGCTTTCTGCAACGATTAAACTATATATAAATCAAAAAGCTACAAGGTTTCGCGACGAAAAAATATTTTCTGTCAAAGATCATAATTTTTTCCTCAAATCCAGCGGCGAACCGATTTTTTGTAATCGAGATATTCCGCGCCGAATTTTTCTTCCAGATATTTTTCCTCGCGCAAGATCACGCCGTAGTGCATAAAAATCAAGACCAAAACCAGAAACGGCAAAAACCAGACTGCGTTAAAAATCAAAGTTACGCCCGAATAAATTAAAATCATCGCTGCGTAGATTGGATTGCGGCTGAGGGAATAAATTCCGTCCGAAATAATCGCGTTCGTCGGTTTCCAGGGCTCGATATTCGTCTTTGCTTTTTGCATTTTAATTTTCGCGACGAGAATTATGCCGAGTCCGAAAATTATTAATAAACTGCCGAAAATTCTTGCTGAAAACAAATATTCCGCCGGAAAAATGTAAAACGGTCGAAACCATTGCAGAATTCCGCCGGGAACTAATCCGCTCAAAAAAATAAGCGGCGGCGGCGCGATCACGCCGGGCGTGTCTTTTTTCGTATTTTCCATAATTTTTAACAAACTGTTTTCAAATTAATATTGACGAATCAATTTCAAATCTATCAATTATCAACTGTCAACTGTTTTTCAGTAATTAAAGCCTTGTTTTTCTGATAAATCAGTTGATAGTTGACAGTTGATAGATTTATTCAAACTTGTTCGAGTTTTCAAACTAAACCGGTTTGAATTTTCAATTTCCCGTTTCAATAAAAGCATCAACGCGCAGACCGAGCGGCAGTTTTTGACCGGGCGCGAGTTCGATTAAAATTTCGAGAATTTTCGTATCAACCTTTTCGGTCGGGCGTTCGGTTCGGAAATTTTTTCTGCCTAAGATTTGACCGATTTTCACGACTTTTCCCTGAAATTTCCGGTCGCCGAAAGCGTCCGCCGTAACAAATGCGCCTTGATTTTCGCGCACGCTGGCAACATCCGTTTCGTCCAGATCAACGCGCACGCGCAAGGCGGAAACGTCGGCAATCGAAACAATTCCCGTCGGATTTTCCGGCGAAACCGATTCGCCGCCCTTCAGGCGCTTTCGCAAAATCACGCCCGAAATCGGCGCGCGAACAATCGTTTTATCGAGATTTGCCTGCGCCGTGCGAACGCGTGCTTCGGCTTCGCGGATCAGCGCGCCGAATTCGTTTATCTGCTTTTCCGCCAATAAAATCGCGGCATCGGCTTTGCTGAGATCGTCTTTTCTGGCATCGGCATTTACGACGTTGTATTTTTCGCGCAGCGCATTCGATTGTTTTTGCGCCGTTTCCAGATCGCGTCTTGCTCGTTCAAGTTCTTCACGCGAAACATCGCCCGAATTGAATAATTTTTCGCGTCTTGTCAATTCGCGCTGCGCCTGTTCGACATTCGGCAGAGTTTGTTCGTAATTTTCAAAAGCCTCGCGACGTTCTTCGGGGCGCGCTCCGTTAAAAATCCGCGCTTTTTCGGCTTTTGTCTGCAAAAGCCTTGCGTTTGCCGTTTGTTCTTGCCGCCGCAGAGTTTCGATCTGCGTTTTTGCCGAAGTAATTTGCGCCTCGAAATCCGCGTTTTCCAAAACGGCGATCGTTTGCCCCTTTAAGACTTGCTCGCCTTCTTCAACTAAAACCTCTTTCAATTTGCCCGGAATTTCCGCGCCGACTTCGATCTCTTCCGAAATCGCCTCGACCACGCCGGGCGCAACGACCGTGTTTTTACTGATTTCGTTTTTTTCATTTGCTTCATTTTCCGCCGAAACTTTTTGAACTCCGGCGCGATTCGGCTGGTAAAACACGAAATAAAAAACCGAAAAAGCCGCCAATAAACTAACAATTACCGATAAAATCAAAGTCTTTTTCATAAAATTGCTCCTTCCAGCTCAAAATTTTTCGGCGGAATGTTCAAATAGTCCGTCTCCCTGTCTCCCTGTCTCCCTGTCTCCCTTTCTAAAATTCGCCCGTCTTCGATCTCGACAATGCGGTCGGCGTAATCGAAGATGCGATTGTCGTGCGTGACGACGACGATGGCGCGATTTTTCTCATGCGCGAGTTCCTGCAAAAGATCCATAATCAATTTACCCGATTCGGAATCGAGCGCGGCGGTCGGCTCGTCCGCCAGAATAATATGCGGTTCGCCCGCTAAAGCTCTGGCGATTGCCACGCGCTGTTTTTGTCCGCCCGAAAGATCCGCCGGATAAGTTTTAAGTTTTTCGCTCAAACCGACTTTTTCAAGAAGATGCGCTGCTTTTTGTTTCCCTTCTTTACCGCGAACGCCTTTTAGATCGAGCGCGATCTCGACATTTTCTTCCGCTGTTAAAGCCGGAAAAAGATTAAAACCCTGAAAAATAAAACCGATATTTTCCAGTCTGATTTTTTGCAAACGGCTCTGCGGCAAACCGATTGTTTCGATTTCCCGGATTTTGCAGCTTCCCGAAGTTGCCGATAAAATACAGCCGGCAATCGAGATCAGCGTCGTTTTCCCCGAACCGCTCGCCCCGAGCAGCAGAAGCAATTCGCTTTCAAAGACATCCAGATCAACATTTTTCAGCGCGTGAACCGCCGTTTCGCCCGCGCCGTAGGTTTTTACGAGATTTTTTACTTCAATCGCTTTTTTCATTTTTCACCTTTTCCCGTCCACCAAACCCAAACTATCAGCGGAATTTGCAAAGCAACGCGAAACCATTGGTACAACGAGTTACTCATAAAACCGCCGAGTTGAATGTTTTCCAGCGCGGTATAAATATTTGCGGGATAAACCGCCAAAAGCAACAGAATCAAGCCGTAACTTGCCGCTCGTTTTGTTTTAGTAACGATCAAACCGATGCCGCCCAAAATCTCGAAAACGCCGCTGATATAAACCATCATTAGAGGAAAAGGGATAAGGGGCGGCATCAGTTTCATAAATGTATCGGGAATCAGAAAATGCGAAACGCCGGCTAATATAAACGTCAAACCCGTGCCGATTCGTGCATTATTCTTGAAATCTTTTATCGGATTAATGCCGGTTTTCGAAGCTAAAAATAAAATTCCCGTAAAAATAAAAATTAAAAAGAAAACAGTCATCTCACAAAAAAACTCCTATCCCTTAAAAACCATCGCGGGATCGATCCGCGTTACTTTATTGATCGAAACGACCGACGCGCCGACGCACATCAGAATCGTTAAAATAAACAAACCGCCGATTAATTCGAGCGGCAAAATGATCGCCGTCGTGCCTTTTAATGAAATATAAGAAACGAAAAGCGCGATGCTCATCCCGACCGCGTAGCCGATCAAACCGCTCAGAAATGCCTGCGTGATAATCACTTTGTAAAGATAAAAATTCGACGCGCCCATCGCTTTTAGAGTTCCGTATTCGCGGATGTGATCGACGGTCGCCGAATAGATCGTCTGCGCGACGACGACCACACCGACCAGCAAACCCAGAAACGCCGCAATCAAAACAGTAATTCCCGCGCCCGTGCCGAACATCCAGTAATTGCGCTGTTTTTCCGTCCATTCAGCGCGCGTGTAAACGTCAACGTCTGACACGCGGCTTTTTAAATCCGCTTTAAGTCGTTGCAAATCAACGCCTTCTTTGGCTTTGACGACCAGAAAAAGCGTCTGGTCTTCCGAAATTCCGAAAAATGTCTGGGCGTTTTTAAATGTCGTAAAAACGGGCGGCGAGGTTGTAAAAGAGCGAACGCCGCGTGTAAAACCGACGATTTTTGCGCGAAAACCGCCGATCTCGACCGTTTCGCCAATCCGCGATACGCCGAGTTTTTCTTTATAAAGTTCTTCGACCATCACCGCGTCGGGCTGGCGCAGATCTTCCAGATTTCCTTCGACGATCTTGAACGGAATGCCCATTCCGCCGTCCAAATCTCCGCCAACGAGCAAAATTCCCGTATCCGCGCCGTTCGGTTTTTTCCAGTTGGCAAATTGAAATATTTGTTTCTCGACGCGCGCGACATCGTTTGAAGCAAGAACCTTGTAAAGTTTCTGTTCGGAAAACGGAACTCCGTCCTCGGCGTGCGTAACATTTGCCGAAGTTATCCAGAGATCGGCGTTCGAATAATAAAGAATATCGGAAGTTGCCCGCTGAAAACCGACGAAAAGCCCGAGCTGAATCGAACTCAAAACAACCGAAAAGATAATTCCGACGAGCGTTACCGCCAGGCGAACCTTATCGTGAAACAGATTTTTTAAAGCTAAAGAAGCCATTTTTATTGCGAAATTTACTAAAAATCTTACTTAACATTTAACATTCAATTAACACCGTTAAGCCGAAAGGCAAAAAAATTTTAATGCTGCAAACCTTTAATCAAGGTTTCGATCGTGTTATCGATCAGGGCATCTTTTTCGACAAAGGGAAAGTCTTTATGCGCGATCAAAAGCGAAGTTATACCGTGAATTCCCGCCCAGAGCGTCTGGCTGACGGTCGCCACATCGCCGCGCTTGATCTGGCTCGCCTTCATCGAATCCGTCACCATCTGCACGATATGTTCAAACGCTTTCTGTCCGCTCGAACCTTCATACGGATGATGTTTTTCGCCCAGATATTCGGAAAGCGGCATAATAAAAGTTACTTCGTAATGATTCGGATATTTTAAACCGAAATCTACATAAGCCCGCATTCCTTTGCGCAGACAACTGATCGGTTCGTAAAAGGTCGTTTCGATTTTCTCGATGTCTTTGATTAATTTTAAAAAAGTCTCGTCGCAGATTTGATTCAGCAGATCGGTTTTATCTTTAAAATACAGATAAATCGTCGTCGGGCTGTATTCGATCTTCTGGGCGATCTTCCGCATTGAAACATTTGAATAACCTTCCTTGGCAAACATTTCGCTGGCGGCATCGAGTATTTTCTGCCGCAAATCTTCCTGTTCTTTTTCTCTGCGTTCTTTGATTCCCATAATGCTTAACACTGTTAAGTTAATTTAATTTTCATAATTTTGTCAAGTTAAATTTGTTTGCGATTTTTAGTTTTCAAATATTTGTTTATAATCAGTTCTTTTATGAAATCAACAAAAACATCATATCCGCGCGGCAAGATCAGGATTCTTTTGCTTGAAAACATCAGCAAATCGGCGGTCGCCGAATTTGAGGAAAGCGGTTACACGGAGATAAAGAGAATTTCCGGTGCCTTGAGCGAAGCCGAATTAATCGCGGAAATCAGAGGCGCGCATATTGTCGGGATTCGTTCAAAAACGCAACTGAATGAAAATGTTCTGGAAAAAGCCGAAAAACTTCTGGCAATCGGCGCATTTTGCATCGGAACGAATCAGATTGATCTGGAGGCGGCGCGGCGTAAAGGAATCGCCGTTTTTAACGCGCCGTATTCAAATACACGCTCGGTCGCCGAATTGGTTTTGGGTTTGTGCGTGATGCTGATTCGCAAAATTCCCGATAAAAACGCGGCGGCGCACAAAGGAATCTGGCTTAAAGATGCGCGCGGAAGCTACGAATTGCGCGGCAAAACTCTGGGAATTATCGGCTACGGAAATATCGGTTCGCAGGTTTCTTCCCTGGCGGAAGCCTTCGGAATGGAAGTCGTTTATTTCGATGTCGCATCGCGTCTGGCTCGCGGAAATGTCAAGCAAATGCGGACTTTGAGCGACATTTTGCAGAATTCCGACATCGTTACGCTGCACGTCCCGTCCGACGCGGCGACGCGCAATATGATTGATGAAGCCGCGTTTTCAGAGATGAAAAAAGGCGCGATTCTCATAAACTATTCACGCGGCGATGTCGTTGATCTCGTTGCTTTGAAAAAATTCATCGAAAACGGCACGATTTCCGGTGCGGCGGTAGATGTCTTTCCCGAAGAACCGGAGAAAAGCGGTGACAAATTCGAGACGCCTTTGCAAAACTTGCCGAATGTGATTTTAACGCCGCACATCGGCGGTTCGACCGAAGAAGCGCAGGCAAATATCGGTTTGGATGTTACGGCAAAACTGATCAATTATCTCGAACTCGGTTCGTCAAACGGTTCGCTGACCGTGCCGGATGTCAATCTGCCGCCGCAAGCCGGAACGCACCGAATTCTGCATATACACGAGAATATTCCGGGTGTTTTGGGCGAGATAAATTCAAAACTTTCGGGAAAAGGAATCAATATTCTCGGACAATATTTGAAGACCAATGAAGAGATCGGTTACGTAATTTTAGATGTGGATACAAAACTTTCTCAAAAAGCCTTTGAAATAATGAAACAGGTTAGAGGCACGATAAAAACGCGGATGGTTTATTAAATGTATACGACAGATTTTTTTTAGAAATTCCCATGCGGAAACAGAAGTTTCGTAAATCGAAAATATAAAATTTTATTGCTGAATTCTCTTCCGATTTCGAGTGGAGGAGAATTCAGCAGAAATGCTGTGTTAAGTGTTAATAACACGGCTTTTTTTACCGGATTTCTCCGATTTCCTCATAACCGTAGCCTTTGTAAAGCATCCATTTACCGCTCAGAAATTTTTGCAGATTGGCGACGATATGTTTATCCGCCCATTCCTGCGGCATTTCGACATCGGTTTTTCCGGTGCTGATTCCCTTCGCATAATTAATATAATCCTGAACGCCGGTCTCGTCGTCAACAAAATAAGCTGCGCGTCCGGTTCTTGAGCGTGAATTTCTCCGACGACCGCAATTAGTTCTTTGCGGCTTAAATCCTTTTTAATCAAATAATAAGAAAATGTCAAACCCTTGAAGGAGTAACTTTCCAGTTTTTTCGGTTTTCCGGCAGTTTCGCTTTTCGTGTCCGTTTTTTCGCCGTTTTCGCGTGTATTTTCCGAACCGCAAGCCAAGCCGATGCCTAAAAGCAACGCTACAATAATCAGCAAATTCAATTTATTTTTTGTTTCTTTAATCATATTTTTCTCCTGAAAGCAAAATTGCTTTAACTAGAGAAATCGCAAATTGAAAATTGAAAATCACAAATTACCTCGCGCCGCTCCAAGCGGCGATAATTGCTTCGAGTTGGCGCTCGGAAGTGTTTTCGATTTTCAATTTCCAGGTTCCGCCCGAAACTTCTTTTTCAACAAAAATCGAACGAAACCAGGCATTTGCTTCCGGCGTTTTCGTCAAATTTTTGCCGGCGATCGCACCTTTGTCATTAAAAAGCGTCGCGGAAATTTCATTTGAAGCCATAAATGTCAGACCGAAATTTGCGGCTTGTTCGACCGGAATTTCGATCTCGACCGAAGTCTTCGGCGCGAGTTTGACCGATTTGGCAAAATTCGGTCGCAGATCGACATTGTTAAATGAATTTTCAACGACGGGATTTCGATTAAACGAAGCATTGACGAAAAATGTGCTCGATTGATCCATGAAATTCGCGCCCGTCGTCGTCGGAAACTGCGAAGCGTCGGGCGGGTCAGGATTATGGTCGCCCTTCGGTCCGATTGCCAGACGCGGTTTGACGAAATCCGAAAAATCCTTCGTTCCGGTCAGATCGGTGTGAATGCTTTTCGATTCGGCATTGTCTTTGATGATCCATTTTGCCGACGGAACAGGCACCACGCCGTCGTTCCAGACGACCGATTTACACATTGTCGGCAAAGGATTTCCCGCCAAAACGGAGAATTTCACGCCTTTGCGGTTGAGATTAATGCGATTAAATCCGGCGACATAATCCTGCTGCAATTGGCGCACGGCTTCGACATTTTTTCCGACCATTTCAAACGCAAAATTCATCACATCAGCGCACGGGCTTCCCTGATTCGGCGTGCCGAGCATCACCAGATGCGCGATCTGCGGGCGACCGTCAGGGGAAGTAGCGGGCATAATTTGATTGATATAATAACGCGTGATCAGACCGCCCATCGAATGCGCGACGACATCAACGTGCCACGCATTTCTATCTTCCTGCGCGTATTTAATGTATTTTTCAACTTCCCGCGCATTTTCCGCGATGGATTTCGTCGGTGTTGTTGATAAAAATTCCCCGCCCGTATTCATCACGCCTTTTGAAGATTTTTCGCCGACCGGAAACGCCTTCCAATCGTAGGAATGCGAAGTCGTCAGAATATTCTGCCACGGTTCCCACGCTTGCCAGCTGCTCCACAAGCCGTGAACCAAAACGACGGGTTTCGGCGCGACCTTTAGGTTTTTGGTCATTTCATCAATTTTTTTGCCGTTTTCTTCGAGTTCGGCTTTGATTCTCTGCACAAGGCGCGGGCGACCGTCGTCAAACCACGCGTAGCCGGAAGAATCCCACATAAATTCGATCTCTTTTTCTTCGCCGGCTTCAACCCTTACGGAGATTTCGCCGTTTTCCAAAACGCCGTCAGGGCGCGCGCCGTTCCATTTATCGCCTTTATAGGTTTCCTTGAATTTCAAATCGGCGAATTTCGTTTCGCCCGAAGCATTTAAAACCTTCGCCTTGATCTTGACGAAATTTCCGTCAATCGTTCCTTTTTGTTCAACGATTTCCTGCCAATCGTTCCAATTCGGAAATTTCATATCTTCAAATTCAAGCGCGAGCAGACGCAGCGGTGCGCCGCATTTTTGCAGATTCCACGTGATCGTTTCGGTAACATTTTGCCAGGTTTTCGAAGACGAACCGGAAATACGGTTCGGGTCTGAAGGATTGATGCGATGCGTGCCGTCGCTCGTCAGAGAATTTCCGTCCACGGTCGTTTCGGTTGGCGGCATCGTCAGATTTTTGCCTTCCTTCGGCACGCATTGCCCGCTGTAGCTCGAGGTTTGCGCACCCGTCGTTTTGCCTTTGATCGGCGGCAGCGCGACGCTGACCGAGTAAGTACCGTCCGTGTTTACGCCGACCGAAACATTTGCCGTTTCTGTTCCGGTCGCGCTCGTTTCGGTTTTCGAGGTTGATTCGCCGCGCATATCTTTCCACGTTTTGCCGCGGTCGCACGAATTTTTTTCAACTGCCGAATTTTTTTCGATTGAAGAAAACGAATGATTGATATTTGCTCTGCCGCTACTCGAACCGTTTTTTTCGGGCGATTCGATGACCGAAACAGATGCTTTGTAATTATATTTCATCTGCCAATCTTTCGTGTCTTTGCCGCGCCCGGAAACTCTTTCGACGGTTTTATTGTCCGACATTGATTGCGTCCGCGTGTAGGTGATCGTTCCCGTCCAAGCGCCCGAACATTTTTGCGTGGCTTGCTTTGTTTGATTTGAAGCGGAAACCGTCTGACTGCTGCGTTTTGCTTGAGCGAAAACGGGCGAAATCAACAAATTGAATAATAAAATAAGGCTATAAAATTGTTTGAAATAAAGGCTGTTGTACATAGAATCTTCTCCGATAGTTGATTAAACGAAAATTGTTTTCCATCAATTAACGCGCAAAGCGAAGAAGATTCGTATCAAAAAAGTTCAAAAATGTGAGAAGTAAAATTTACAGGGATAACAGCGATAAACAGGGATTGTTAAAAATCATCCTTGTTTATCGCTGTTATCCCTGTATTTTGTAAATTCAGATTTTACGACATTTTGCCATCGCATTCGGAGCAGAATTAGAAAAACCCGTGTCTCTATTAAAACCTTTATTTTATAGCAACTTCGAGCGTGTAATTTGCCGTGTTATCCGTGCCGATGGTGATCTGATATTCGCCCGATTCGGTCAGATCGCCGCGCCAGTTTTTTACGCCGTCGGCATCTTCCATAATGCCTTCGGTCGGCGCGTAAACCGTAAACGATGTTCTGCCGCGTGTTGTTAAAACGACCTGCATTCTTTGTCCGCGTTTTGCTCTTAAAGTAAAAGTATGCGAAGTTCCGCGCCGTATCTGCTTACTGATAATCGCCGAAGATTTGCCGCGCGCAAAACGGATTTCCTGGCGGATTTCTCTGTCCTGCGGGCGGTTTTGCGAATTTCCAATCGTCGGTACGCTTAAAATTGCCGTTAAAATCATTAAACTCGCTGTAATTTTTTTTATTGTTTGATACATAATTTTGATAAAATTCCTCTTTTAGAAAAATAAATACTTCATCTAATAACGCGGTATTTTCCTGAAAAAAGTGTCACAAAAAAAGGCGAATCTAAAAAAAGATTCGCCCCGACAACCTTCCGAGTTGTTTTTATTTTGAAATTATTTTTTACCGACCGTATTGATAACTGCCTGCGCGGCTTGTTCGATCAGCGGCGTGATAATGTCTTCGCCGTCGGATTTGGCTTTGCCTTCGAATTTTTTATTCAAAGCCGCCGTGCCGGAAAAAGTTTGAAGTTTTATTTCGAGCGAGATTTGATCCTTGGATTTGACGTTTGCCGCCATCATTCCCGCCGTAACGATTGATCTGGTCGCTACCTGTCCGGCGATATTTCCCGCAACGCTGCCGGTTTGTCCGATCCCCGTTTGCCCGATTGACGGCGCGATCACTTTTCCGAATACTCCGCCGAAACCGCTGCCGCCTTTTTTATGCGAAACGTTGGCAATGATCACGTAATCGCATTCTTTTTGTTGAGCTTCCGCCGTGATTGCCGAAGGAAGTTTGGCTTCAAGCTGAACGACTTCAACGCCCGGAGTTTTCAGATATTCCGATAATGAATTTTGAATCGCCGCTGCAAGATCCGCTCCGCTCAAGCCCTCGCCGACCGCGACCGTTTTAACATTTACCATTCCGATTCTGATAACTCCTTCTTTCTTTGCGCTGATTTCTTGCGCAAAATCCGTATTCGCAGAATTTTCCGTCAAATCTTTAACATTTTGATTAATTCCCGAATGGCTTACGGGAGAATCTGCGCCGCCGGGATTTGCCGGAGTCGGTACCGCCGCATACATTGCCGAAGCGTCCGCTACTTCACGGTAATCCGCCGGAATTTCAAAAAGATCCGCGCTCAACGTCGCCTTCGAGAGTTCGATGACTTCCGTTACGGTCGAAAAAGATTCCTTGCCTTTTCCGTCAAACATCGTCATTTTTTCATAAACCGGATAACCGCGTTTTGCCGTGCCGATCTGTTTGGTTTGATATTTATCCTGACAGCCCGCTTTCTTGCTGCTACCGTAGCTTTGATAACCCGAATACTGTCCGCAATCGAACGCGAATTCGGCATCAATATACCAGCCATCCATTTCCATTTTTGTATTTGTAACCGCGCAGGCATCGGGCGAAGAAGCGGTTTCCATCGTAATAATCAGACGCTTTGCCGTAAAACCGAACATCTGTTTGCGCTCGCCCGTGTCTTTCGTCGTAACGGTCATCGTCACCGTTCCGCCCGCGCGAACCACGCCGTCGTTTTTGATTGCCGATTGCTGATTGCCGATTGCGGATTGATCCTGGTCAAACGAATTGACCACATAGGTTTTCGTATTCGGATTCAGCTGAACACCGCGCCGCAGATCGCACTGCGTCAGATTAACTGACATCCCGTTCATCATTTCTGTGCGCTGGCGCTTGCCTTTGATATAAGTTGTATTTTCAAAAGTTTGCCCGCTCATCGTCTGACGTGATTTGATCTTCACATCGCCAAAAGCGGTCACAGATAGTGCTAATAAACAAAGGGTTATAACCGCAAATTTTGTGTAATTGGCTAGGTAATTCATTAGAAATTCTCCTTAAAATATCATCAATGTCTAAAATTCGATCTCATACATAAACGCGAATAACTTCGGAAAAAAGTATCATACACGGAAAATATTTTTTTTTGAAGCGTTATTTATACAGATAGCGCGATTTTCAGATTTAATCCTCGTTCACGAGACTTTCCGCCGAAAGCGGCACTTAGCCGCGTCCAAAAATGAGCGCGGTTTGGATTCAGATTTGATAACGAGAGCGCGTTTTAACGTGCTTGTCTTTGGCTTAAGCCATAATAAAAGGACGTTAAAACGCCCTTTTTTGAATTTTCAATTCTGCCACGCCATAAATGGACGTGGTTAAATGCCGCGAAGCGCGGAAAGACTGATAAATCAGTCTAAAATCAAATCGCGTAAGGCGAGTTATTTATACAGATTCAAGTAGCATTTTTTTGATAAATTCGCTGAATTCATCGCGCATCGGCAATTCGTAATCAATTTTTACGCGGCGGCGCAAGGCAAAAACTTTTTCTCCGGTCATTTTATTGACTGCTTCTTTTTCAAAATTTTCCCAGTAAAGACCTGTTCCTCGTTTTTGCCAAAGCGGAAAATCGTTGAAATTTTTTCCGTTTTTCCACAAAAGTTCGTTTTTTTCGGCAACTGATTTTCCTTCCAAAAATTTTGTCGCTTGCTTTACCGTTTCGCCTTGTTCGCGCAAAAGCCAGTAACAATGCGAGTTCAGAGCGTTGCGATGTGCGTCTTCGTTGCGCCAACGAAAATAATCGCAGACGAGATTTATATTCGGAAGCTCGGAAATGCGCGAATCGAAAACGCCGATATCGCCGAGAAGAAGCGAAAATTTCGCGCTCGCTTCGCCCGCTAAGATCGAATTGTATTTTCTCAGTTTTCGCCCGAAAATCTTTTCTTCCGGGTGAAAAAGCAGAGAAATTTCGTCCGACTGCGTGTAGCCGAAAATGATGTTAAAACCGCTGGAATTCATCAAATGCTCGACCGTTGCCGTCATCATATTGCGCATTCGTTCATCAAAAGGTGCTTCGAATTTGTGAACTTCTTTTGTCAAACGCGTAAAACTTCTGCCGTCAAGCCGCGCGACCATAAAAACCTGCGGCAAAACGCACGTGTCGTGAGCAGTTTCAAAAACACGCATTTTCGCGTCTAATTCATCAAATTTCATCTTTCCAATTTTCCACGACGAAGCATTTCGCTTCGCGCGTTTTCACATAAAACAATTCGTCAAAACCTTCCGCTAAACTCGGAATCTGCAAAAGATTATATGTTCCCTTGATCGCTTTTTCGGGAACTTTCGCCTTACCTTCACGGCGTTCGTTTCGTTCTAATGCTTCCGAAAGATTCGACGCGAAATAATAGCCGACGACGGAAAATCTATATGCTCGCGCTAAAGCGATATATTTAGCGCGTTCTTCAATCGTCGCGTTTGTTTTGTCTATAACAAACGGCTGTTTGGCTTCAAAACACGCATCAATCAATAATTTTTCGCGGTGCTTCGTCTTGAGCATATCGAGATTGATTCTGATGTGCGTGTCGGCAAAATTTTCTTTGAAAAACGTGGATTTTCCTGCGCCTTGTACGCCGATGAAGATTATCAATTGCATTTTCTATTATAAAAATTGCTTTTGTACATAGTTAAATTCGATTCTTGTTCTACTTACCGAAGATTTTTAAAACCCTTTCAAATATACTTTCCTGATTCTTTTTTGATTCATCTGCTTTATTTGCACAAGGCATTTCGCTGATTTTTCTCAAAATGTCAGGATCGTTTCCTTCATAAAGAACTGCCTCTACGCAGGAAACTCTCACGGCATTTATCGCGTGTTCGAGTTCTTCGGGAGTTTCAGGCTGGCGTTTGAAATAACAGTGCATATTTTCGTCATACGTCATTAATTCCGGTGCTTCGGCAAAAGGCGCATCACAGGCTAAACATATATCATATTCAACAAAGAAATCTCCATCGGCATTTAATGGATGTCGTTTTAGTCTTTTCACAGGTTTAATAAATGATTAAATTTAACGCTAAATAATTATTTACAGTCAGTATTCTTTGATAATAACTACTTTTGTTCGAGTTTGTCCCACAACTCCCCAGACAGGTATGCTGATGCCCGCTGTAATTGTGTAAGTTCCGGGGTTTACATCTGATAAATCCCACTCCACATTCGCGCCTTCACCGATAATTTTTCCGGCGGAAACGGTATAAACATACTTATTGTCTCCGGTATCTGCGGCTGCTATTTTAACTTCTATGACTCTTTTATACGAACAGGATTCATTTAATGCCGGACAAGCTAGAGAAATCTCTTTGTGACTCAACTCCAGAGCTATTACGTCAGGAGGAAGTTGGCAAACGATAGTTTCGTCTTCATCCTCATTCAAATTTTCTTCATTAAACGAATCAGTTTCTACAATCTCTTCATCCGTAGAATCTTTTGCCGGCGGCAGTTCCTGCGTGAAATTAACCGACACAAACAGTATGCACAAGAAAAATAATATGTTCGGTAGTTTTTTCATAATCCTAATAATTCGCCAATTTTCTCGTGCTGTCAAGAATTTTCTGTGGTTGCAAAAGAACGCTCATTCCACCTGTAACTTCCGCAATACACTAATTGAAAAAGGAAGGTAGAAATTATTTTCTGCCTTCCTTTTTCAGTTTAATTTTTATTTCAAATTTACAAACCGCGGTTGATTTGTAGATAAAGCGCAAAGCGCAGAATATCTGATACACCTTTTTAGATTAGCTGTTTTGAACGCGAGATTTAAAATTTCGCTGGTTAACTTTTTTGAGGCTAAGTTTCACCTTATCAAATTGCAAACGGCTTCACATTATTTTTGTTTAACTTGCCGCGTTCAATATTTCGCTAATTTTCGAGCCGCTTCGACGATTTCATCAACCTGCGGCAAAAAATAATCTTCCATCTGCGGTGCAAACGGAACGGGCGCGTCAATCGAAGCGACTCTTATAACAGGCGCGTCGAGCCATTCGAAGGCTTCTTCGGCGATGATAGCAGAAATCTCGCCGCCGATTCCGCCCGTCAGGCTTGATTCGTGCAAAACCATTACGCGGTTTGTTTTCTTAACGGTGTTAAGTATCGCTACTTTGTCTAACGGCGCAAGTGTTCTTAAATCAATGACTTCAACTTGCAAGCCGTCTTCTTTTTCCAGAAATTCCGCCGTGTCCAGCGCATTTAAAACCTGTGCGCCGAAGGTGATGATTGATAAATCTTTGCCTTCTCTTGCAGTTCGCGCTTTGCCGATTTCGACAATGTAATCGTCTTCGGGCAATTCTTCCCGAAGTCGCGGCAATCGGTAAAGTTTTTTATGCTCAAAAAATAAAACAGGATCGGGATCGCGGATCGCGGCTTTGATCAAACCTTTCGCGTCGTAAGCGGTCGAAGGCTCGACCATTTTCAAGCCCGCTGTGTTCAGGAAAAACGATTCCGCATTCAGCGAATGAAACGGTCCGCCGCGCACGCCGCTGCCGCACGGACCGCGAAAAACCGCTTGAATCGCGCCGCATCCGCGATAACGCGATTTTGCCGCGTAATTGGTCAGCATATCGAAACCGTTTGAAATAAAATCAATAAACTGAAATTCGGCGACCGGCTTCATTCCTAAAAGAGCCGCGCCGCACGCCGCGCCGACAATCGCCGCTTCCGAGATCGGCGTGTCAATCATTCGCTCGCTGCCGAATTCGTCAATAAAACCCTCGGTCAATTTAAACGCGCCGCCGTAAGCTCCGATGTCTTCGCCGATGACGAAAACCGTTTCATCGCGCGTCATTTCCTCATAAATTCCTTGCCGAATCGCTTCGATCAAGGTTACGCCTTTTGTTTCCTGTTTTGTTGCTGTTGTCATTTATTTTTTGATTTTAGTAAGTAGAGCGATTTTTTAAATTTTCCAATAAATGGTTTTTGACCGATGAACATTTTGATTCGGTTATCAATTTGGAATCTGAAATTTCAAACACAGTAAAAAACTTAAAAATCGAACTACTTAACGCAAGATTTCAAACTTTTACTCAACCCAATCGGCGATGAAAACATTAGTGTCGCCGGGAGTTTTGGCATTGCGGTTTGAAGCGAAAACTAATTTTTTGCCGTCCGGCGAAAACATCGGGAAACCGTCAAAGTCTTTATGAAACGTAACTCTTTCGAGTCCCGTGCCGTCAACATTTATCAAAGCCAGATCGAAATTTCGTTTCCGCGCATCTTCGGCAAAATAGTTTGTGCTGAAAATGATGCCTTTTCCGTCCGGCGTGAAAAACGGGGCGAATGAAGCCGCGCCCAAATTTGTCACTTTGCGTTTGTTGGTGCCGTCGGCGTTCATTATCCAGATTTCAAAATTGTTCGGTTCGATCAGGTTTTCGCCTAACTTTTGTTTATAACGGGCGATTTCGGCTTCCGTTTTCGGATGATAAGCGCGATAGACGATCTGTTTGCCGTCCGGCGAGAAAAACGCGCCGCCGTCATAGCCGAGTTCCGTGGTCAGCCGTTTGACGTTTTTGCCGTTTATGTCCATCACATAAAGATCGAGATCGGCGTCGCGCATCGAGGTAAAAATGATCTTTTTGCCGTCGGGCGAAACCGTTGCTTCCGCGTCGTAAGTTTCGCTTTTGGTCAAACGTTTGATCTTCGAACCATCGGCGTTTGCCGTGAAAATGTCGAACGTCGGATAGATCGCCCAGACGTAGCCTTGCGAAAAATCCGGCGGCGGCGGACATTCTTTGCTTGCCAGATGCGTCGAACCGTAAAGAATTTTCTTATTATTATTGAAAAAATATGAACAAGTCGTGCGTCCCGTTCCGTTTGAAACCATTTTTACGTTTGAACCGTCAATGTTCATCGTATAAATCTGGTCGCATTTGCGCCCGTCGCGCTTCGATTGAAAAACCAGTTGTTTTCCGTCGGTCGAAAAATACGCTTCGGCGTTTTCGCCTTCAAATGTCAATTGTTTGACGTTTTTCAGACGCTTTTCTCCTTCGACAAGCAGATTATCCGAATCATCCGGCAAATCGGCGGAAACATTAAGATCGGCTTCGACCGCGCTCGAAAAAACGAAAACAGACACGATTAAAACAAAGCAAAGGGTAAATATAAATTTCATAATTATTTTTTTAAGTAGAATAAAGATTCTTCAGATTTTAACATCTTCTGAGGCAATTCTTTTAATTAGCACACATAAATTTCACAGACGACAATTATACTGAGAACTTATAAATTCTATTTATACCTGTAAATTAGGGCTTAAGATGCGTTTTTGCGTCAAGCGGTTGATGAAATTTGACGGTGTTTCAGAATTTATGCTGAAGAAAAATACTTTCGGAATAAGTGATAGGTGAAAGGTGATAAATGAGGCTGATTTATTTCAACTCTTGATTCGCATTATTAATTCTTCGATAAAACCTATCATTTAGCATTTATTTACAAGAATCTCTGTAAAATTTCTGATTTTACTGTTTCAGCACGCTAGTAAAAGCTATGCGCTTTCAGCGCAAGAATTTATTATGTTTTCTTTTCTTAATTTGAAAAGAAAAATCAAGCAAATTTTATTTGTGTTCTAATTCTTAAACCTCTGCACTTCCAGTGCAGAGTGGTTTAGTTTTTATTTCCGGTAAATTTGATTCGGGCAGTTGGCTTTCTGACGCGTCCGGCAAAGTGAATTTGCTGCAAATTGAAGAATTGTCAACCGTTTATCGCATAGCGTTGGATTGTGAATAGATGAGAAATTCCTTTTTCTGCCAGATCGAGCATCGCATTCATCTGTTCGCGGTCGAAAGGTTCCTGTTCTGCCGTGCCTTGAATTTCGATGAACTTTCCGCCGCCCGTGCAGACGACGTTCATATCAACATCGGCTTCGGAATCTTCTTCGTAACACAGATCGAGCAGCGGATTCTTGGCGATCATCCCGACGCTGATCGCCGCAACTTCCGTCAGAATCGGCGATTTTTTCAAAGTTCCTTTTGCCATCATTTTTTTAACGGCTAAAGCCAGCGCGACATACGCGCCCGTGATCGAAGCCGTGCGCGTTCCGCCGTCGGCTTGAATCACGTCGCAATCAATAAAAATCTGGCGTTCGCCTAAGATTTTTAAATCAATAACGGTTCGCAGACTGCGCCCGATAAGCCGCTGAATTTCCATCGTTCGCCCCGAAGGTCGCATCGTTTCGCGGTTTGTACGCGTGTGCGTCGCACGCGGCAGCATCGCATATTCCGCCGTTACCCAGCCTTGTCCTTTGTTGCGCAGGAAAAACGGCACGCGGTCTTCGACCGTCGCGTTGCACAAAACCCTTGTATTGCCGACCTCGATAAACGCCGAGCCTTCCGCATACGGCGAATAATTCGGCGTGATTTTGGTTTCCCTGATTTGATCGAAATTTCGATTGTCTATTCTCGTATAACTCATTTTTCTTAATAGTGAATGGTGAATGGTGAATGATGAATGACTGATTATATAAATAATTCACCATTCACCATTCACCGTTCACCATTATAATTTGTCTTTTTCGAAAACCTCTACGGCTTCGAGTCTGGCGGGCTTGCTGCCCAAAAATCTTTCGGCGACGCGGGCGAATCTGTCCGCCGCGTCCGTTACGTAAAAATGATCCAGATCATCGCATAAACGCCGTTCGTTTCGATGTTCGGACGGCTTTTCGTTTTGCAGATTTTTTTCCGACAGAAGATTTTCGACTTCTTCGGCGCACGCTTCGCCCGAATCAATAAGAATAACATTTTCGCCGACCGTTTGCTGAATCACTTTGCGCAAAATCGGATAATGCGTGCAGCCCAAAACGAGCGCATCAACATTTTTATCAACGATTTTTTGCAGATATTTTTTGGCAATCGAAAAGGTTTCCGGCTCGTTCGTCCAGTTTTCTTCCGCCAGCGGAACAAATAAAGCGCACGCCGATTCGATAATTTCCGCAGTTTCGGAAGCGTTTCTGATTGATTGCGCATAGGCTTTGCTCTGAATGGTCGCTTCGGTGGCGATCACGCCGATTTTCGCCTGTTTTTTGTTTTCGGTCAGCGCGACGGCTTTTCGCGCTCCGGGACCGATTACGCCGACGACATCGAGACCGACCGCACAGCGAATCGCCGGAAGCGCGAGTGCGGAAGCCGTATTGCAAGCGACAACGAGAATTTTTATGCCGCGCGACGCGAGAAAAAGCGAATTTTCAATCGCATAGCGTTCGACCGTAGCGAGCGATTTTGTCCCGTACGGTACGCGCGCCGTGTCGCCCAGATAAATAAAACGCTCATTCGGCAAACGATGATGCAGAGCGCGATAAACAGTTAAACCGCCGACACCGCTGTCGAAAATGCCGATTGGCAGATTTGTGTTGTTCTTGTGTTTTTCGCTTTCTTTGTTCACAAAATTCACTAACCGACAAGGCTAAAAGCATAAATGCCCGCTTAGTGAAAGTCAAAGAAACACGAGCCAAAATTATATGTGGGATATGGTGGTCAGCGAGGGGCGAGAAATATGAAGTTATAACTGGATTGGTACACTTTTTATAATCAAACTAAACGGCTTTGCATCGGAGCAATAAAAGTAAAACCGTTTAGTTTGACTAAATTTGGGGGTGAGGGTATGATTAGGCAAATTGCGGGTTATATTCTAAGAGGCACTCCGAAGATAAACGGTCAATAGCATATAAAACTAAATTTTCGCTTACCGGAACGCCCAATTCTTTCTCCATTTCCAGGGCAATTTCGCTTGATTCTTTTTTGCCGTCGCATTTTTGCCAAACGTAAGCAGAAGTCGGGTTAAGGCAAATCGCATTGGCATTTCGCAAGTCGTGAATAAATAGTTCGCCGGTTTCTTCTTGAATCAATAAATCTTGTTTTCTCGCAATCGGTTTCATAAATTTCTCTCCGTTTTGAAATTCTTGCTGTTAGGCGCATTTACTTAGTGCAACGATTGTGCCAAAAACAGAAATTATGATATTACTCCGATTTTTATTACCAAATTGTAAAACTGTTTGATTTAAAAAGATTTAACTTGAATAAATGAGGTCGGTCAGATTGAACGATAACTTGAGCTTTTTGATGTGTGTAAGAAAAAAAATTGGTGGAGGCGGCGGGAATCGAACCCGCATCCAAAAGTTGCGACCCAGAGAATCTACACGTTTAGTCAATTTGCTTCTGGTTTCGTCTGCAAAAAGTTAGCAAAATGACAAAACCTTTTTACAGACTAGCCTGACTGATGTTTCGCTCGCATTCGCAGACGGAAAATGAAAGCTAGCTTAAAATGTGTTATGCCTCAGACGACGCGCTTTAAGCAAACTTGTCGCGAGACATCGCTGTAGCTAAAGTTAATTAGGCAGCGAGAGCTAATTCTTGATTAGCATTTGTTTTTCTTTCAGAATTTATAACGGGCTACAGAAAGATCGCCCGACGTGCATCCAAAGATCTATACAAACTCCTGTCGAAGCCTGTCGCCCCCAAAAGGAATGTTAGTCTACAACATTTAGAGGGAAAATCAAAGACAATGGTTGGAAATAGTTTTTTATTTGCCGACTCTTTTTTTGTTTTTGCCGAATCCGAATCTGATTCCGGTCGAAAGCCGAAAATCGTTTTTCTCGGTGCGGTCAATCGGACGACTGTTGAAACGATTTCCAACTGTCAGATGCCAACCGAGCCAGTTATTTATATCGGTTTGCAGCGAAGCGTCGAAAAGTGAGCGAAGATCGCCTATTTTTGAAATATTAGGATATAAAACGGCGCGTTCGGTCAGACGGACGCGTGAATTTAGTTGCAGTTTCATCTCTTGCCCGATCAGCAATTCGGCGGAGTTTCGGTGAATTCTGGTCGAAAAATTCTCGTAATTATTCGTTACGCCCATCGTGAAATCGAGATTCAGACGGTCTTTGCGAACCGCGTGATAACCCATTCCGCCGCCTAAAACGGCGCGAAGATTAAGTTTCTGCGGTTTGTTATATTCAAAATCACTCGAACCGAAGGCAAACCATTTCCGGTTGATGTCCACATCGTAACGTGCGCCCGACCAGATGCTTTGCGCTCTCGTTCGGCGATTGTTGCCGGAAGTGTCTTTAACCTGCAAAGCGTTGGCATAAACCGTTAATTTATTTTTTGCGGTTTCGCGCACGCCGCGAAGTCCTGCCGTAAAGGTGCGCGTGTCGGCATTTCCGCTCGTCATACTGAATCCGACATCAACAGTTCCACTCCAAAAATCGGTTAATCTCGATTCTTCGATGCGTTTTTGTTCGGCTTCGTATTTTTTCTGATCTTCCGATGTGCGAACCGTTTTGATCGCTTCTTTCTCAACGATCAAATTTTCCGCTTCCTCTATTTCTATTTTTACTTTGTCTTCTTCGGTTTCGATTCTTCCCTGAACAATTTTTCCGTCATCAAGTGTCAGCATCAAAGGCGCGTCGGTAATAATTTCGGCAACCGCCGACCATTTTATTCGCACAGTTCCGGCGGCTTCGGTCTGAATTACGACAAAATCACCGTCTTTCCTGATGATTTTTCCCGTCAAACGGTCACCGTTTATCAAAATTACTTGATCGGCAAAAACCTGCGAATGCAGAAAAATTATTAAAAGCAAAGATAATAAAATTTTAGGCATAGTTTCGTCGTGTGTTTGAAAATCTTTGGTTATGGAGCAAGAAATCTCATTTCTTAAATTATCAAGTTTAACAATAAAATCTATACTTGAGAAGATTTCATAATTTAAATTTATCCGACATTAAGTCAATTTTCGCGTCGGTCAATTGTGCTTTATCATAACAACGAATCGGCATAACTTGCCAGAAGTGCTGGATTCGGAACGGTTACGATTTTTCCTTCGATAATAATCAATCCTTGATTTTGCAGACGGAAAAGCGCACGCGTGACGACTTCGCGGACTGTGCCGACGCGGGCGGCAATCTGATTGTGAGTTAATTTCTGCTTAAAGCGAAAGCCGCCGTCCGCTGTTTGTTTTCCCTCTGCCGTTGCTTGCTCAAAAAGCAGACGAGCAAGCCTTTGGCCGACTTCGCGCAGGGAAAGCGTTTCGACCAATTCGGCGCATTTTCGCAGGCGTTTGGCAAGGAGTTCGGTTGCGGCAAGCGCGATTTGCGAATGTTTTAGACAAAGATTTCTAACTTCTTTTTTAGCGAGAAAATAAACAATTGTCGGTTCTTCGGCGGCGACGGTCGAAGGATAATTTCCGTTATCGAAAACAGGCACTTCCGCGATGGTCGCGACGGCGCGTTCGACGTGAATAATCTGCTCGCGCCCGTCCGCGCCGGTACGAAACGCCCGCACCGCGCCTGCCGCAACAACGAATAAACCGGCGGCTTCTTCGCCGGCAATAAACAAAATCTCGTCGCGTTCGAGCCTTTTCTCAACGGCGTGAACGGCTAAAATGCGGAGAACATCTTCATCTAAACTGTGAAAAAGCTCGGTTTGTTTGAGAATTGTCATTTTGTCGGTGATCATTCCCAAAATTCTACCGTTCATTCGGGGCAAATTCAAAGGTGGACTTCAGTTCAGAAAACTTTACAAACCGCCGTTTTTTTTCGAAATTTATTTTTAGTTTGTTTTAACGAATGTTGGCTTGATTATTTGAACTGCCGCGCAAAAAGTAGAAATAATTGATTACCAGACACATTGCGGCAAAAGCCGAGAGCAAAACGAAACCGATCGTATAGCTTCCGGTCGCGTCTTTGACGAGTCCGAGTTCGAGCGGCGGGAAAAAGCCGCCAAGTCCGCCGAATGCGCCAACAAGTCCCGTCACGGTGCCGGTTTCCTTCGGAAAATACTGCGGAACGAGTTTGAAAACCGCGCCGTTTCCCAAACCTAAAGCCGCCGCGCAGCCCAGTGCGCCGATGGTGAACAGCACTATCGTCGTAAAACTCAATAGCAGAGACAAAGCGGCGATAGCAGCGAAAACAAGAACTAAAACTTTCGCGCCGCCGAATTTATCGGCTAAAATGCCGCCGACCGGACGCATTAAGGTAGCCAGAACGACAAATCCGGCGGCTCGCGCTCCGGCATCGGTTGCCGAAAGATTAAAAATCTCCCGCAAAAACGTCGGCATATAAAGCGCGAGTGCGACGAATCCGCCGAAGGTTAAAAAATAAAAAAGCGATAAAACCCAGGCGGTTTTCGAACGCTTCAGAACGCTCAGGTTTTCGAGCAACGATTTTCTCTGTGTTGCGACGGAAGCGTCGCGGGCGGTGAAATAAAAAACGATTCCCCAGATTAAAGCAACTGCCGCGAAGATAAAGAAAACCGTCCGCCAATCGCCGAGCCAGAGCGCGAGAACGGGCGCAAAAAAAACGGCGATTGACTGCCCGATATTTCCCATTCCGTAAACGCCGAGCGCGGTGCCTTGTTTTTCCGGCGCAAACCATTTGGAAGTAAAACCGACACCGACCGGAAAGGTCGTTCCGGCGATTCCGAGCAGCAGCCCGAAAATTAAAAGCTGCGTAAAACTGTTTGATAAACCGATGGCGATTGCCGGAAGCGCCGAAAAAACAAGCAGCGCGGAAAAAACGATGCGTCCGCCGAAACGGTCGGCGAGCAGTCCGGCAAATAGTCTGCCGATTGAACCGAGTAGAACGGGAATCGCAATCAGCAGACTTTTTTCGGTCGCGCTTAAATTGTAAAGCTCTGTAAAAGTCGGCGCGAGCGCGGCGATCAATCCCCAGACCGCAAATGAAACGGCAAACGCCGTCGTTGAGAGAAAAAGAGCGCGTCCCGCTCCCGCTTTAAATTTATCGCTCATAAAAATCGTTTTGTAATGAAAAACTTAAAAATCCTTCGGCTTATCTTCAGCGCATTTTTTGCAGTCGAGCGGTGCGCCCAATTTTTCGCGCCGTCCTTCTTCGTTCAAAACCCATTCGCGCGAAACGAGCGGCGGTTTGTGGCGAACATGCTGAAAATGTCCGCATTCGAGCGCTGCTCGCCAATCATTTTCGCCGTCTGTGTCAAAACCGATTATCTTTCGTTTCATTATTTTGCAGGCAGCTTATGTATTATCTTCCGGCGCGAAGCGGGTTTCCACCAGAGAAAAATCGAAAGCGCGATTGCCCAGCAAACGCCAGATGAGATCACGAGCGGCAAAAGTTTTGCGAAATGTCCGGCAAGCGCGGCTTCGACGGTTGCCGACAGAACCCAAAGCTGCGCAATATTTATCATCACGAGCATCACGAGCCGCGCCTGCCAGACCGCCGTTCGCCCGCGTTCCTGCGGTCTTCGCCCGCCTTGAAATTCGGCGACGCGATTTGCTTCGTTTGTATTAAAAGATATTTCATTAGGTTGCGCGTTTTCCGATTCGTTAAATTTATCCATGATCGCCACCCGCGTGTCTTCCAATTGCCCAGACTTCGCCGCCAGCCCGTATTTCGATTTCTATTTTATCAAGCGGGCGCAGCGGCGGACCGTATATGACCGCGCCCGTCTGCGTATCGAAAGCTCCTTCATGGCACGGACATTCGAGATTATTCGTGCGCTTTTCAAAATAAACCGGACACATCAAATGCGTGCATTGCTGTCCGTGCGCGTGATAATTTCCGTCCAATGTGCGAACCAGAATCGCCGTGTTATTTTCGTTCGGATAATAAAAATTCAAAGCGTTTCCGGGCTGAAGAGTTTCCGCTCCTTCGATTTTCACCGGTGCGAATTCGGGCGTAAACTGCGAGTCGTATGCATATTTTCCGGCAAAACCCGCCGCTCCTAAAAAGAGTGTCGTCGAGGTTAAAAACAGAAAATTGCAAAACTCGCGCCTCGTTACCTGCGCTTCTTCGTCGCGCTCGAACGGAAATTCCGCCTGATGCGGCGCGGTCGCCGCGCGCACGTCGCGCTCGTCGGAAATTTCGGCGCTGATCGCCGCTTCGCGGTCAACCGCCAGAATATTTTTTACCGTTTTTTCATTTAAATATTTAGAATTCATTGCTTTTGTCAGTTTCTTCAACCTGCGTATCGATCCAGGATTCTTCGGTTGCCGGTTGCTGCCGGTCAACGGCGACTTTGCCTTCGAAAACTCCGCAGCCGTCAATTTTTACTTCCTCCGCATCGGTCGGAAGCATTAGATAAACTTTTGTTTCAACGTGCTGATTGCCGAAAACGTGGGCGTTGACCGGTTTTGTGCGCCGCAGCGGAACGATCTGCTCGAATTTTCCGAACGTAATCGCGCCCGTCGGGCACACGCTCGCGCACATCGGCACCAAGCCTTCGCTCGTGCGGTCAAAGCACATATCGCACTTCATTTGCAGGTGCATTTCCGTGTTGTATTTCGGCACGCCGAACGGACAGGCGTTGACACAATTTCTGCAATCGAGACAGCGGGGTTTCAGCGCGGACATCACAATGCCGTCTTCGTTCATCTTGATCGCGTCCGCCGGACAAACCAGCGCGCACGTCGGTTCGGTGCAGTGCATACAAACGGTCGGCATCGTCGCCGTCGTTTCCGCGCGGTCAATATAATCCACAAAGATCATCGAATAACCTTTGTGCGTCGAGCATTCGCGGCACGCGGCAACGCACGAACGGCAACCGATACATCTTTGCGGATCTATAAACATTGTTTCTTCCATAATTTTTCGATTTGATCTTTGATCTTTGATCTTTGAGAAATTTGTTTACGATTTGAGTCGTTAACAAAAGAATTTCAAAGATCAAAGATCGAAAATCATTTCCCCCTATTTACTTCGCTTAAACTCGCGCCTTTTCGTCCCTTTCCTAAAATCGGCAATTCCCTCGAATAGATTTTTTCGATCCGCGCGGCGCACGCCTTGTATTCGGGGATTTTCGAAGTCGGGTCGAGCGCGGGATTCGTCAATTGATTCGCCGCCAATTCTTCGCCCCAGTGATACGGAATAAAAATCGTGTCGGGGCGGATGGTGCGCACGACGAGCGCGGGAAAAAAGCCGTTGCCGCGCCGTGAAATAACTTTTACGCGTTCGCCGTCGTTGATTTTCATTCTCTGCGCCGTTTCCGGGTGAATTTCGACATACGGCTCCGGGCATTGCTGCACGAGAAAACCGATGCGGCGCGTTTGATTGCCCGATAGATATTGATAAACGACGCGTCCGGTCGTCAGAATAAGCGGGAATTCTTCGTCAGGTTTTTCGTTCGCGCCTTTGTATTCGATGGGATGAAATTTCGCCTTGCCGTCATCGTGAGCGAATTTTTCTTCAAAAAGGCGCGGCGTTCCCGGATGATCGAGCGTCGGGCAGCCCCAGAAAACGCCGTTTTGTTTTTCGATCTTTTCGTAAGTGATGCCATAATAATCGGCTTTTCCGCCTTTTGAAGCAACGCGCAGTTCATCGAAAATCTCGCGCGGAGAATTAAACGTAAAATATTTCCCGCGCCCCATCCGGCGGGCGATTTCCTGCAAAATCCACCAATCTTCCCGCGCTTCGCCGGGCGGATCGATCGCTTTGTTGGTTTTGATGACGCGACCTTCGCCGTTCGTCGTCGTGCCTTCGTCTTCCGCCCAGGTCGTGCCGGGCAGAACGACATCGGCATACCGCGCCGATTCCGACATAAAAAAGTCTATACAGACATTGAATTCCAAGCCTTCGAGCGATTCGCGCACCTTGTTCGTATCGGGCAATGACACCATCATATTGCTGCAGATCGAAAGCAAACCTTTGATTTCGCCTTCGCGCATTTTCTGGAAAACTTCGACCGCCGAAACTCCGGCTTGTGGCATCTCGGATTCGTCAATGCCCCAAACGCCCGAAATATATTGGCGGTGTTCGGGATTGAGAATCGAACGGTAGCCGGGCAATTGATCGGCTTTCTGCCCGTGTTCGCGTCCGCCCTGACCGTTTCCCTGTCCGGTAATCGTGCCGTAGCCGCGACCTTTCGCGCCGATTTTCCCCGTCGCCAAAACAATATTGATATAACTCAAAACATTTTCCGTGCCGTTTGAATGATGCTCGATTCCGCGGGCGTGCAAGATCATTCCGGTTTTCGCCCGACCGTAGAGCCGCGCCGCCTGAATGATTTTTTCAGCCGGAACACCGGAAATTTCCGAAGCGATTTCGGGCGTGTATTTGAGAGCCGTTTCTTTTGTCGCTTCCCAATCGTTGGTGCGGTTTTTGATAAAATCTTCGTCAATCAGATTTTCATTAATCAGGACATTTAAAATTCCGTTCGTGATCGCCACGTCCGTTCCGGGTTTGAGCTGCAAATGCAGATCGCCCTGGCGCGCCGTCGGAGTTTCGCGCGGATCGATGACGATCCAAACGCCGCCGTTGTCGCGCTGATTCCACAGAAAACCGTTGAGAATCGGGAAGGTTTCGGCGCAGTTGGCGCCCGCGATAATCAAAACTTCGGCATGCGGAATGTCCGACCAGGGATTTGCCGCGCGGTCGACGCCGAACGCCTTATTGTTTCCGGCGGCGGCGGAAGCCATACAGAGCCTGCCGTTATAATCTATGTAGCGCGTCCCCAAACCGACGCGGGCGAATTTTCCGACGAGATAGGTTTTTTCGGTCGTCAGGCTCGAACCCGAATAAACCGCAATCGCATCTTTGCCGTTTTTTGCCTGAATTTCCTTAAATTTTGCGACCACCAGATCGAGTGCTTCATCCCAAGAGACGCGTTCGAAATTGCCGTTTCGTTTAATTAAAGGATGAAGCAGACGGTCTGGGTGATGAGTTTGCAGGTAAGCCGTAACGCCCTTCGGACACAGGCGACCTTCGTTGACCGGAAAATCATAACGCGGTTCGAAACCGACGACTCTGTTTTTCTCGACCAGCAGATTCAGTCCGCACTGCATTCCGCAATACGGGCAATGCGTCGGCACAACTTTGTCAATCACGCGGTCAGCCTGCCAACCGCCGTCCGGCGCGTCGTGCAGATGCGGTCCGAATTGCTCGATAATTTTTTCTAAATTTTCTACTTTCGACATAAATTAAAAACTTGTTTCAGCAAGAGTTTTTCTTTCGCGGAATCTTGCCGCCAGATAAGGCGCAAAAACCATAAACAAAATAACCCATCAGCCCGCCGCGCGAAACGTCGTAATCTTCCAGCATTCGCTCGCGTGAATAATTCAAAACGAAAATTTGCAAACCGAATTCAAACGCAGGCGTCAAAATTGCCCACATCAATCCGACGGCAAAAAGCTGTTTTGCACTCTCGGCGCGAATCCAGCGAATAAACAAATAAGCAATCAGGAAAATCAGCGCCATTCCGGTAAAAAAGTGATTCGCCGCGCCGGAAAATCTCCGACAATCGGTGCGAGCAAAATCTGCCGGAGCGTGCCGTGATGCTTTCGACAAAAACAATGACGAGCCAGACTGAAAAACCTCTCAAAAGTTACACAAAACTATTTTTCAAACTCGTATTCTGCCTCGACAATGCGTCCGCGCCAATACGGTTTTTTGCCTTTGGGCAAATGCCATTCAACTTCGCCTTCTATCGGAACCATCATTCCGCTGCGTTGCTCGTAATTCCAAAAACGCCCTGCCCACGGAAAAGGCTCGTATTCGCCGTTAATTTCATAAAAGCGCCCGGGCGAAAAAATGCCGGTAATCTCACCTCTTTCGCCGAAGGTAAATTCGAGCGAAACCATTATACCGAAATCGGTCAAAACAGCCCGCGACCGATTTTCGTCAATCGGTTCCCAGCGGAGATTCTCGCGAGGAAGCAGTGCGGTCGGCAGCCAAGCAGACTCTGCCAGAAATCTTAAAAGCGCGCCTTGCGCCAATTTTTCGTTGTTGTTGTCGGCATTCATTACGGTAAAAGTCCCGAAAATTTTTGCCGTCATCGAGCCTTGCCCGCCTTCATAGCCGTCGCGAACGCGGACAGTCATCAGCGGATTCATTTGCATTTTCGCATCCCACACAAATGCGGGCGGATTTCGGTTGAAATACTGTTCGGATTCAAAAGGAATCCACTTATCGTTTAGATTAAACTCGCCCGCGTGACGAATTCGCGCCGTTTTAACAATCGGCTGACCGTGTTTTAAGGCGAACCGGAAATAACGTGCCACCGGCGCCGGCAGGTTTTCAAAATCAGCCAACGACACGGTTTTAGCGCCGTTTGAGATAGCTTCCTGCTTGAGCTTCTCAACCATTTGTGCGGTCTCGGCGTTCCATTGCCCCGCGCCGTTCCAGAGCGCGAAGCCGACGCCCGCGCCCGCTAAACCTAAACCTGCCAAAGTAAATTTCGTCCAATTTTTCATTTTCCACCCGCCGCTTTCGCACTGACCAAGCCGTTTGGAAATTCGCGCTGCCATTTTTGCTCTACACTTTTTTCTATAGCCGGATAAATCAACTGTTTCAGAACCGGCGAAATGAGCGACATATAAATCGGCGTTCGCCAGTTCAGATTTTTGACATAGACAGCGTTATAAAAATTGTATCTGTCCGCCGTGGGCTCCGAAGCTATGACCCAGAAGCAATGCACGGTTTTGTTGACGATTTCCAGAACCATCTCGTTTTCAAAGCAGTATAAAACCTGACTGATACCGCGTACTTCGCCTGGCGGAACCAGCGATTTAGCGCGTTCTTCGGCGGTCAGGCGCGGCAGATAGGAAACCTCTCGAACGAGCTGCGGTACTTTATCCCAATGCATAATTTTTCCGATCATCCCGCGCAGATCGAACAAGGTTTTCGTCACCGTTCCGAGTTCGACTTTGCCGAGATCGCTTAAACCCGCGGCGTCGTAAATTTCCGCAATCGTCATCTCCTCGCGTCCGCCTTTTAGTTCCGCATAATCAAGACTGTGCAACGGAATTCCGTCGAGAAAATTGTGTGCTTTGAGCGGCAACCGGTTATACTTTTCCTTGACTTCTTCGTTTTCCGCCAAATTTTGCGGGCGAATAAATAGCAGATACGCGGCGAGTAGTCCCGCTCCGCCGACAATTGCTGTTTTTGTAATGGTTTTCATAAATTTTCTCCTTCATCCGCAAATTTTAATTTTCTTCAATTTACGACTTCCGCCGGGCGCGGTTTAACCCGAATAATCTGGTCATTCCCCAGGTCGTGAGCAAAATCACCGACGCGGCTGAGGCGATTGCCGCGATTAATGCGAGTGGGTCGCGCGTGGTACGAAACCGCGTCTTGCCGTTTTTGATTTCGATGTAACCGATTGGCTTTATGACCGCGCCGCCGCCGCCGCCCGAACCTGCATTCGCGTCATCTTTACCGCTTCCGCCGCCGAAACCGTAAATGGCTTTGGCGACCGTGATGACGGTTACGCCGTCGCGCTCGACCGGCTCGCCGTAGATGTATTTGGCATTGGCGGTAATTCCGATTTTTTGCGCCAGGCGTTCGATAAACGAAGTTTCGGCAGCCTGCATTTTGTTTTGCTTATCAGACATTTTTTTTCTCCATTCTAATCCGCGATTACTTCCTCAATTGGTCGGCGCTGCGGGTGCGTTTCCGAAAATTCTGCAAAACCGAGCAGAAACGGCTGCTGTGGAAATTGTTCGGTTTGAGGAATCATTTTCCTAAGTTCTTCCTTGTGTTCGGGAATCTGCACGATCTGGCTCATCGGGCGCACGCCGAGACCAAATTTTCTTGCCGTGAGATAAATTCTTTCAAAAACCTGCCCGGTTTTGACCTGCGAGATGCGATTGTTTTCCGCACTCGTAATCAAACCCAGAACCGGCGCGCTGCGCAAAACTTTTCGGTCGCTTTTGGCGGTCGAACTGCCGAGATCGAGATACGCGACGGCAAGGCTTCCGATCTGCGCCATCAGCCACGAATTACCGAAAACACCCTGCCCGATCCAATACGACAATTCCTCTCGAAAAGCGGGATCGGCAAATTGTTTCGCATCGCTTCGGACAATCAAATCTTCGATTTGCCCACGCGTTTTTTCGTCGCTTGTCAGATACAGATTTAAGCCGCTTTCATCACAGCACTTTTCGATTTCAAGCAAAACTTCGGGCGAAATTTCTTTTTCCGAAAAATTTCCGTGAAAAGTCGAGCGAACGGGAATAAATTCGAATAAATTCGCGCGGGATTCTTTATCAACGATTTCCGCCTCAGAAAGCGTAACGCGGGCGACCTGAGTTTCATTTCCGGCTTGCGGAAAATATTCCGGTTCCGCCTCGAATCCAAAACGCGCGGCGGCGATCAAAAGATTCTCAAGAGCGCAGCCGATGCTGATAAACATTTCGCGCATGTCGGCGTCGGCAATCTTCAGCCAGCGCGATTCATCGGCGGAAATCTCTATACGATCATCGCCCGCGATCTTAAACTTCCAGGGCTGCGTGTTATGACTTGATGGCGCGAGCGTCGCGCAGGCGATTAAAAATTTCAATTTGTCCGGCATTGCGGCATCGTGCGGAAAATCATTTTCCAAAATTTGCCAAGCGTTTTCTTTTTTTGCGTAACCTAACATATCTTTTCTCCTTCAAATTACATGTTTCTAAATGAACGCTCTTTGCAGTCGCAAAAGATGTGCCGCCTTATTTTCGCTGTATTTATTGGTATTTAATAAAAAGACAAAGGGTAATTAGCGGAATTTTCCGCAAACAGCGCGAGGTTTTTCGCAGTTGAGAAATTTGATTTTTTCAAAAAAAGCGTTGAGGTGAAAGCAAAACGCTTTCACCTCAACATTCGGACAGGGATGTTACTGATTTTCAAACATCTTTCCTGACAGAAATTGCTGTCAGGACATCTTTAAAAGTTGCTCAAATTATTTATCCTCAGCTCGCGTGCCGACGAAGACTTTCTCCTTTGTCTTCGGCAGCGAAGCATACGCCAGACCGCGCATAATTCGTTTGCAGCGCGGGCAGTAATCCTGCAATGTGTGTCCGTTTTCCAAACGGTAATCAAAACCGAGTTGTCCGACAACCTTGTTCAAATCGTCAATCCAGATTTTGCCCATAAACATCGTGCCGCAGCGCGGACAAACTGCCTGTTCCATTTCCATTGAACGCTGTTGATAAAGTTCGACGCCGATTGAAGCCGGACGCTGTACGATGTGAAAAAGTTTACCGAACGGCAGATAAAAAAGCGTCATAATGACGACCGCCTGATGCGAAAGCGCGATAAACGCATACATATAACCTTCAAACCAGAGGCTCGAAGCCGTCAGCATCAGACCCGAAACCGAGATTGCGATCAAAAGAAGATGCGGCGTAAAGTCGAGCAGAAACGATTGATAGGCAATCGCGCCGCGGTCTTTTAACCGGCGGTTAATGGCAATCGCGCAGCCGGCGATGACCATAATCGCCGTAAAATCGAGAGCGTGAAACGTAACCCAGGCGATCAGGCTTCTGCCTTCCATCAGCTGCAGCGGAAAACCGAACAGATAAGCGCGATAACCCGAATCGCCTTCGAGTTTGAAATGTACCCAGCCGAACGAGAGCGGAAACGTAATGGCGGCGGCGAGCAGACAGCCCCACATAATCAGAAAATGCGTCAGCCAGCGCATAAAGCCGCGTTTGAAAATAAAATGCTGGGCAAGCAGATTTTTACCGATCGTTTCGGCGGCGCTTGTCGTATTTTTCGCCAGTTTGTCGCGCTGTCGGAACAGCTGCCAGCCGCGTTTCCAATAAGCGCGGGTTGCCGGACGCTGCAGCCAGATGGCATAGCGGAAAACAATCGCGCCGAGCGCGACGATGCTCGCAATCGTATAGCCGAAAAGTGCGGAATCGAAATGTTCGAGATTGCGCGAGCCGATGATGACCAGCGCGGTCAGACCGACGGCGGCAAGTATTCCGAAAATCGTCGGACGCGAATAACTGATTTCTGTCGGATTATGTTTTTGCGCTACAATTGCCATAACGAAACTCGGATTTTTTTCGCACCTAACAATACCTTCGCCAATTTTGGGCGAAATACAAAAATAGAATAGTTGAAAACAAAAGGTTTGAAAAATTAAGCAAAAATTTGAAAATAATTAAAAAGGCTTCTGGAAAATGCTAGACCTGTTTTAATTATAAAGAACGTTTTTCCTATACTTCCAAAGTCAATAAAAACAATATCCAAAGTATATTTTTCAAATCCGATTTTGGCGTTAAGGTATTGCAGTTTAGTTCTTTTTTTGAAGCTTAATCTAAACCGGAAATATCTGTCTATGTGGCAACGCACATATAAATCCTTCTTAATTTGGCGAAGGTATTGACCTAAGCCATTTTTAAGAAAACTGTTTTGAATTGCTTTTCAAAGCTGACGGAACGTGTAATTTGTTTTAATTTCATTAATTTCATTAAATACTTAATTTATAACTGCTTGATGCTGAATTATGACATTTGTTAAGTAAAGGTTTCTGTGACTTCAGTCACAGTAGGCAATCTTTTTAAACGATGATTTAAAAAAATCGCCGCCGGAAAATTATTTGACAGCAAATAAGGATGCTGCTCTCAAGACCGCCAATCTATATTCCAAATCAAACTACACTGATCTTAAATTTTTGTATTTCAATAAATCTTTTGTTCCGGTGATTTAAGTCACTGCTCGGACGCTTCCCGACGGTTTATTCTTTAAATTCATAAACTTTAGGAGGTTTATTATTTATAATGCAAAAATTTGATACAAAAACAATCCGCGAGATCGCCGTCGAATTTCCGCCGACCGTGCGCGTTTTCGAAGAATTTAAGATTGATTACTGCTGCGGCGGACGCAAGCCCTTAGCCGAAGTCTGCGAAAGTGCCGGACTCGATGAAAAACTCATCTGGCAAAAAATTGAAAATGCCATCAAAGCCATTAATGAAAATGAAACGATTAATTTTCCCGAACATAAAAAAGCGGCGGCGTTAATTGATTATATCGTTGAAAAACATCACGTTTTCACCCGCAACGAGATTGTTCGCCTCAATCCTCTGCTCGACAAGGTCTGCCGCAAACACGGCGCAGCGCACCCGGAACTTTTCGGTATTCAGAATGCTTTCCGCGTTCTTTCCGAAGAATTGATCAGTCATATGCGCAAGGAAGAAATGGTACTTTTCCCGTATATCAAAGTCTTGTCGGCGGTCGTTTCAACTTCGATTCCGGTTGCCGAACCGCATTTTAAGACCGTACGGAATCCGGTGCAGATGATGATGAACGAACACGACGCTGCCGGCGATCTTCTGCGCGAAATGCGCGAACTTGCAAGCAATTTCACCTTGCCGGAAAATGCCTGTCCGAGTTTCGGCGCACTTTATTCCGGTTTGGAAGAACTCGAAAAAGATCTGCACCGGCATATTCATCTGGAAAATAATGTTTTGTTTCCGCAGGCAATCGAACTGGAGCAGAAGGTTTTCGGCGAAACAGCTGAAAAAAGTCTTGAAGAATACGTTTGTCAGCCCGATTGTAATTAATATGAAAATTGCCAAATACCGGATAAAAGCAGCGTAATCTATTGAAAACGCTGCTTTTGTCTTATGTGTTTGTGATTAATTGACAAAGAAAATCGTATTCGTCAAGCGTTAAGATTTTCCCGATGCTCTGACTTTCGGAATTTCCTGTTCGGTTATCAAACGGCAATCAAAAGCGACTTCAAACATATCTTTTTTCTTTTCAATCGCTTCATATTCGAGGCGGCAATTTTCGTCGCTGATTAAATTCAAACGAAGACTTTTACCTTTCAAAGTAAATTCGATGTTTTTAACACGGTTTTCATAACCGCGGTCGAGTGCGTCGGCGAGCCGCAGAATCGCGCCGAGTTTATAAACGATTTGGCTGTTGCGGTCGCTCAGAATAATAAAATCGGGATGTTTATCCTTCGGCAATGCCCCGCGATGATAGCGTGCGATATTGGCAATAAGCAGTTTTTCGTGTTCGGTAAACCCCGTTATTTCCGAATGTTTTATCAGATAAAACGAATGTTTGTGATGCGATTCGTGCGAGATGTGATAACCGACATCGTGCAAGAGCGCGGCGGCGGCAAGAAGTGTTCGACCGTGGCGTTTCAGATTATAAATCGGCGCGAGCGAATCAAAGATTTTTTCGGCTAAACTTGCTACTTGCAGCGCGTGTTTTTCTTCATAACCGTAACGTCTGCCGATAGCAAAAATGTCGCGCAGCTTGATGTCTTCGACATCCGGCACGGGCGGCATAGATTCGGCTTCGATTTCGCGCAGATAATCAATAATCACGCCTTCGCGCAAAGCATAAGTGCATGGTTGGAGTTTTTTAATGTTCAAGGCACTCATCACGCCTTCGAGAATTTGTCCGCCGGCGACGATGACTTCGGCGCGCTGCTGGCTGATTAATTCCATCTGAGTGCGGTTTTCAAGCGGGATATTTGCCAGCAGCTTATTTAAACCGCTCAGACGATTTAATTTGACCTCAAAATTTTCTGAAATGTTTTCACCCGTTTGAAAATTCAAGAGTTTTCCAAGAGTCAGGATCGTGCCGGAAGTTCCGGTCGAAACCTGCCACGTTTCGTTGCCCATTTTTCGAAGAGGTCTTTCGAGCGCAAATTCGATTTCGCGGCGCAGTTTTTTCAGTTCTTTTTTGGCAGGCGGATCGCTGAAAAGGAATTTTTCCGTCAGACCGACTGAACCGAGTTTTAAGGAAAAAAGTTTGTGCGGTTCGCCGTCTTTCATCAACGAAATTTCGGTCGAACCGCCGCCGATGTCTATATTTAGAAGCGAACCCGATTTTTCAAAACCGAGATTTTGCGCGACCGCCACGCCGATTAAACGCGCTTCTTCAATCGAAGACAAAACTTCGACCGTAACGCCCGTGCGCCGTTTTATTTCGCTGACAAACTGCAGTGCATTGTTTGCTTCACGCACGGAAGCCGTCGCTACGGCGATAATTGCATCAACTTCGCGGCTTTCGGCAATCGAGCGAAATTTATTGATGGCAACGGCTGAAAGTTCAATCGCTTCTTCCGATAAATAGTGTGTTTTCAGAGTTTCGTGTCCGAGCCGGACGCGCTCGCGGTCTTGCAGAATTACCGTGAAAGAATCACTCGCCGCCGCTTCGACGATGACAAGTTTGAGGGAGTTTGAACCAATATCTATTGCGGCGAGTTTTTGTGTTTTCATCTTTTAAGTGATAATAAAACAAAACACATTGAAATATCTAATTAAAACAGTTTATGAAAGTAAAAAAATTGATGAAAACAGATGTCGGATGCTGCAGCTCCGACGATGATTTAACGAAAGTTATCGGAATTATGCTTCTGAAAGATTGCGGCGCAGTTCCGGTTGTTGATGATGAAAACAAATTAGTCGGAATTGTTACCGACCGCGATATTTGTCTGGCAATCGGTAAGTTAGACCAAAAAACGTCCGAAATTAACATCGGCGATATAATGAAAAATAGAATTGTCGCTTGTTCGGCGGATGATGAACTGAAAACGGCTTTGAAAAAACTGAAAAGATTCAAGGTCAGACGATTGCCCGTTGTTGATAAAAACAGAAAAATTGTCGGAATTTTGTCAATTACGGATTTTCTGGTTTCGCTCAAAAAAGACAAATCTATTCGGAAAAAAGTTTATTCAACGCTGAAAGCCATCGGAAAACCGAAACCGATTGTTTTGCGGGAAATTGAAAGCTAAATGGTCTTTGGACTTTGGTTTTTGGTCTTTGGCTTTTGCCGGTGAATGGAAACTTTTTCGGTAATAAAAATACTAAGACCCAAGACCAAAAGCCAAAGACCATTTTTTAAAATTTATGAAAACACTTTATTTACTACGCCATGCCAAATCCAGTTGGGACAATTCAAATTTAGCCGATTTTGAACGTCCTTTGAATGAAAGAGGTTTGAAAACCGCGCCGTTGATGGGCGAAACGATGCGGGAAAAGGAATTTTTGCCCGAAATAATCGTTTCTTCGCCGGCGAAAAGAGCGCGTCAAACCGCCGGATTGGTTAAAGATTCGGCGCACATCGAAGGCGAAATCGAGTTTGACGAAAGAATCTACGCGGCAAGCACTTCGGAACTTCTCGAAGTCGTTTCCGAATTAAATGATGAAAATACAAGCGCGATGCTTGTCGGGCATAATCCGGGTTTTGAAAATCTGGTCAGAGTTTTGACCGGAAAATTTGAAACAATGCCGACCGCTGCTTTAGCCGTGATTGATTTAAGCATCGAAAACTGGAGCGAAGTTTCGCCCGATTGCGGAACTTTGCGCGAATTTTTGCGCCCGAAGGATTTGGATTAATTAAGCAGGTCAGCAAAACTAACAAGGCATTTTGAAAATAGCGTCAAACAGACTGTTAGTGCCGTGCATTGACTAGCGAATGGAGCGCGGTTCGACACACACGAGCCGACGCGGACAGGAGTGTCCGCGCTCCATTCGCTGTTGCGCGGCAGAGTATTTTTTCCGGTGAAAGGAAAAATATGTTTCTTTGTAAAGATTTTAAGTCTTAAATTTTAAAAACAAAATTGTTATATTTTTTCGTGATTTAACATTTATTTAACATTTTGTTAATACCCAATTTAAACACCGCGCCTAATCTGACAGTTAAGTTCTGAAAAAAAATTATGCTTCAACAAATTTTAATCATCGAAGACGACGCGGATATTGCCGAAAGTCTGCATTATAATTTCAAGCGCGAAGGCTTTCGTCCGGTTATTGCCGAATCGGGCGAAAAAGGTCTGCGTTTTGCGCTAGACGAAAAACATCCGCCGACGCTGATCATTTTGGATTTAATGCTGCCGGGCATGAGCGGAATGGAACTTTGCCGAAGGCTGCGGCGCGAACCTCTGACGGAAAAAACGCCGATCATTATGCTGACGGCAAAAGCCGCCGAAATGGATCGCATCGCCGGTTTGGATATCGGGGCGGACGATTATATTGTCAAACCTTTTTCGGTCAAAGAGGTCGTCGCGCGCGTTCGTGCCGTTTTGCGGCGGGTTGATAAAGATACGGTTCAGGAATATGAAGACGAACGGCTGGGGATTGATTTTGCCGATATGCGCGTAACATGCGGCGATGAAAACATCAAACTGACGCGCAAGGAATTTGCTCTTTTGACGCACTTGGTGAAAAATGTCGGACGCGTCGCCACGCGCCAGCAGCTTCTCGATAACGTCTGGGGTTACAGCTATTTCGGCGATACACGCACTTTGGACGTTCACATACGCCGTTTGCGGCAGAAATTAGGCGAGTGCGGCGATTGCATCGAAACCGTTGTCGGTGTCGGTTATCGTTTTATCGAAAGTAAATGAGCTTTTTAAATTCCATTTTTACCGGTAAAGAAGACGAAAAAGAACTTTCTCTCCCGATTTTGAGCAAAATTCTCGAAACGATGCGTGAAGGCGTCATCGTCGTCGGCGCAAATACGCGGGTTTTAACTTCAAATTCTGCGGCTTACAATGCTTTTGCGCGAAAAAACGGTGCGCTCGAAACCAAGCGTCTGAGCGAAATAATCCGTGATCTGAACCTGCACGAAGCCTTTCGCAAAACTCTGGAAGAAAACGTTTCTTCGGAAATTACGCTGGAAATTCCGGGCATCGAACGACACAAATATAATGTTCACATCGCGCCGATCGAGATTGATAAGATGAAATGCGCGGTCGGCGTTTTTTATGACATTACGAAAATCGAGCATCTCGAAAAAGTCCGGCAGGAATTTCTCTCGAATATCTCGCACGAACTCCGCACGCCTCTGACTTCGATTCTCGCTTTTGTCGAAACGCTGGAAGACGGCGCGATTGACGATAAAAAAAACAACAAGCGGTTCTTGAAAGTTATCCGCAAAAATGCCGAGCGAATGCACCATTTGATTGACGATATTCTGGAACTTTCTTCAATCGAATCGGGAACGATCAGAATCGAAATCAATCAAATCAGACTCGCGCCGCATATTGACGAAGCCTTCACGAATCTTTCTTCAAAAGCCGAAGAAAGAAACATTACATTAATCAATCAGGTTAAACCCGATATACAGGTTTTTGCCGATGTGATGCGGCTCGAACAAATGCTGACGAATTTAATTGATAATGCGATCAAATTTAATCGTCCGTCGGGAAGCGTGATTGTCAGCCATACACCGAACGGCACGAAAGATTTAATTTCGGTTAAAGACAGCGGCGAAGGAATTTCGAGCGAACATCTGCAAAGAATTTTCGAAAGATTTTACCGCACAGACCGCGCCCGCAGCCGCGAAATTGGCGGAACGGGTTTGGGTTTAGCCATCGTCAAACATCTCGCAAGGCTTCACGGCGGCGAAGTTTCCGTCAAATCCGACATCGGCGAAGGTACCGTTTTTTCAATTGAGCTGCCCAGAAAAGCTCAATAAAAATCGAAGTTCCGATGGTTTCTTCTAATCATTCGACATATATGATATAATACCAACACCTCATTTTTTGGTAAATCAACGAATCGGGATCAAACCGATTCGTTGATTATTGATTTTTGAATTTTGATTAGAAAGGAGACAAAACGAATATGAAACTTAGCGTAGGACAAAAGGTTGCTTATCCGAATCAAGGCGTTTGTATGGTCGAAGATATTGAAAACAAAAAGATCGGCGGAAACTCGATAAGTTTTTATGCCCTTCGGGTTTTGAGTGATAATTCGACGATTTGGGTTCCGACGGCAAATGTCGAAGCTGTCGGACTCCGACCGATTATCACGGAAGAGGAATTCAAATCTCTGATAAATGATCTGGAAAAGGATTTTGAAGATGTTTCGAGCGATTGGAAGGTTCGCTCCCGCGAGTTTAACGATAAACTGCAATCGGGCGACGTTTTTGAAGCGGCGGACGTTTTGAAAAAACTGACGTTTTTAAGCAACGAGAAAAAACTTTCCTTCCGCGAACAGACTCTCCTTGAAAAAGCTAAATTTTTGATTGTTTCCGAAGTTACGAACGCCGGTTTAGCCAATGAAGGCAAAATTTCCGACAAGATTGACGAACTTATCGAACACGCCTGCGACAAACATATTCATACGCAGCCGAGCGTAATGTCGGCGACGAATCATTAAGGCGATTTTGGATTTTGGATTTGCTCTTTTAGATTTGTTTGAAATCAGACAAACCATAATCCGACAATAACTTAAAAGGTAAAAAGTAAAAATCATTCAAAGTTTTACCTTTTACCTTTTACTTTCTTGTATAGCTTGCCCGCACGACGGTTTTGATGTTGCCGCGGACATTGAAATCGCCTTCGAGTTCGACGCGCAGCGGATCGCACGCCGCGACGAAATCTTCCAAAATTACATTTATCACGTGTTCGTGAAAAATCTTAATCTCGCGGAACGCGTTAATGTAGAGCTTTAAACTTTTGAGTTCAATACAGCGTTCGTTCGGCACGTATTTCAGTTTTATCGTCGCAAAATCGGGAAAATCCGAAAACGGACAAATCGCCGTAAATTCGGGTATTTCAAAATCTATCCAAATCTCTCGCCCCGCGTATTCATACTTAAAAGTATCGAGCGAAACAAGTTCCATCTCTTCGCGCGGAGTCGAGCGAATATCCAGATTTTGTTGATTAATTGCCGGTAAATTCATTTCTTCTGACATAAAAAAATTCTTTGAGTCTAAAATCAAAACGGTAATTTTATAATAAACTGTTTCAAAACAAAATAACGACTGTTACTTTTCAAAAAATTAGCCGATGATTTTAATTTCCGGAATTAATTAGTTCTAATCGTGTCAGATTAAATTTCATCCGCGAATGAACGCGGATGAAGATGGATAAAGCAGGTAAATTTTAGCGAAATCAAAGAAAAAATCCGCGTTTATCCGCGTTCCTCCGTATCTAATTATCTTCATTTTTTTATTCTGACACGCGTAGAATTAGATAGATTATTAAATTTCCTGATATTGTTTTGAGAAATTATCCTTTTCGAAAATTGCTTAAAGAACTTCAGCCGAGAAAACCTTTGAAGTTTTTGGAATTTACGGCATATTTCGGGAAAATCTGTTCGAGATTTTTGCTGCCGAGATGTTTATCGGCAATTTCCCCAAATACGTCGCGGAAATCGGTCGTTACAGCTAAATCTCTGCCTTCGTTGAGTTGGTTCGGTTTTAAACCTTTCCAATCACCATAAATTTTTCCGCCTTTGACCGAATTTCCGATGACTAACATCGCGTTTCCGTGTCCGTGATCGGTTCCGCCCGTTCCGTTTTGCCGCGCCGTTCTGCCGAATTCCGACATTGTTAAAATTACGACATCATCCATCCGCGTTCCCAAATCAATTGTCAAAGCCGCAATGCTCGCGCCGAAATCGCGGAAAAGATTAGCGAGTTGCCCGCGTGCGCCGCCCTGATTGGCGTGCGTGTCCCAATTCAAACCGGGCGTGTCTGTAAAAGCGACTTCCAGACCGACTTGCGCCTTTACTAATTGGGCGATTTGAAGAAGCGATTGACCGAACCGCGAATTCGGATAAACCGCGCCGTTTTCCGGGCGGTATTTCGCCGGATTCGCCTGTTTTAAGAAATTCACTGCTTCAAAAATTTCCTTGCCCGTTTCGCCCAAACCGCCGGAAACTTTTTCCTGCCAGATTCCTTCAAAACCGCCCTGCACGGCATTCGTATATGCGCCGGCTTTGATCGAAAAATCCGCCAGATTCGTCATCGCCACGGTCGGCGCGCGTCCGATCAAAGAGCGCGGAACTTGCGGAGTCATCGCAACGGCGCGGAAAGGCGAACTTTTCGCGTCTTCCTTCGTCTGCAAAACGCGGTTGAGCCAGCCATCGCGCGTGGATTTTACGCCGGGAGTTCCCGATTCCATATAATCCTGCGCGTCGAAATGCGAGCGCGTATTTTCGGGCGAACCGACCGAATTGATAACCGCTAATTGTTTGCTTTTCCACAAAGATTCAAGCGGTTTTAAAGACGGATGAAGCCCGAAAAATCCGTCGAGATCGATCGCGCCGTCCATTTTGTTAGGACTGTTTATCGCAATCGTGCGGCGCAGATTGTAATATTCGTCTTCGCCGTACGGCACGATCATATTCAGCCCGTCAACCGCGCCGCGCTGGAAGATCACGATCAAAGTTTTCTTTTTGCCGAACGAATTTTTGCCGGTTTGCGCCGAGGCGAATTGATGCAGAAAATCGGGAGCAACACTCATTAAACCGAAACTTGCCAGCGCGATTCCGCTCGATTTCAGAAAATATCTTCTGTCCATAAATCAAAACTCCGAAAATACAAAATCTCTTTTATCAACAGTATTTAGACGCGGCGAAAAACGATTTGGTCAGATTATTTTTCGCGGAATTTTGTTTTTTCGGGTTTAACATTGTAAGTTTATATAAGTAGCTATGCGGGAAGAACTTGTAAAATTGATCCTGGAAAAACTCGAAAGCGAACAGGAAAAGATAAAGGAAGATTTCCGAACGGTCAGAAAGATAGAAACGTGTTTTGCCATTGTTGACGATCTTTTGCCCGAAGAAATAGCCCGAAAAATTTTTATCTCATTTCCGCCATTTAAGGAAATGCGTTTTTCCAGGAATTTGCGCGAAAGAAAATACATCTCGAAGGATTTACGAGAATATAAATCTTTCGCCGCCGATATGACATTTGCTTTTCAGGATGAGCAAATTATCGAAAAAATCGGCGAAATCACCGGAATCAAAGACCTTTCCGGCGACCCCGACCTTCGCGAAGGCAGATTTTGCGTTATGGCAAACGGTCATTTTTTGAATCCGCATCTGGACAATTCCCACGATTCGGAGCAGAAAAAATACCGCGCATTGAATATTATTTATTATTGTTCGCCCGATTGGAAAGCCGAATACGGCGGCAATCTCGAGCTTTGGAACGAAAAAGTTACGGAAGCCATCGAAATTCCGAGTCTTTTTAACCGGCTCGTTTTGATGTCAACCAACGATAAATCCTGGCATTCCGTTAATCCCGTAAAAAAAGACAGCGCACGCTGCTGTATTTCAAACTACTATTTCTCGCCGCATCCGCCGAACGGCTGCGAAACGAAATACAACACTTATTACAAAGCGCGTCCCGAACAAAAGATCAGAAGACTCCTGACCAAAGCCGACAGCGATTTGCGGATGATTTTAAGAAAAGTAAAAAAGTAAATTAACCTGAGTCATTGGATAAAGATTTTTCACCGCAGAGACACAGAGACGCAGAGAATTATAAATAATCATCGAGCAAATTCAGCTTATATTCTGACGACTTAGATTGATCTTCAGTAAATATGCCATACAAACTCAGCGTCTCTCGGTGTCTCTGCGGTTTAATATTTCTTAACCAATACTCAGGTTAATTTTCGTTTTTCGGTTTTTAAATTTGCAGACTGAATTACGAAACTACGCAGGAAACTACGAAAAATACTGAAATAAATACGAAAAAAATCATGGCGACAAATGAATAATCGCGTTCTTGTTCAAACATATAAATCTCCTTTATAAAAAAAGTCGGAGAGAGATTAATTTTGGTTTTTAGGAAGAGTTAGGGGAAAGAGCTGTTTTTATTATAGGATAAAAACGCGAAAAATAAAACACTTTTTTTATCCTTTTATGAGCATGCAATTCAAGATTTTCTATAATACCACGCCTGAGCAAAATCCAACTCCACGTCATTATCACGTTCATATAAGGTTATGAAAGTGCAATCGAAGATTTTACTAATTTTTTACCATTTCTATAAGATATGAAACCAATTCTTCAAAGTCATCCGGGGGGAACTCTTTTGACCATAGCACTCCGCTGTAGCCACCGCCGCGATACTTTTTCCATTCTTGTATTTCCAAACTTTTCTCGGTTCTTTTAAGCCAAAAGCCGCGTGAATGTTTGTAAAATGCCCGCATACTTTTTAGTCCTAAGGGAATCAGTTTGTAAGACTCATCAACGGAAAACTCCGGGTCGTCAAAAACGGCACCCGGAATAACAGAAACTTCTTCGTCTAAAATCAGGTGAATAACATTTTTGAGGTGAATTTTGTCTTCAAGCGAAATAACGCGAACCGGCGGCGTTTCGATTGCTACGCGCCCTCCCTCAACAACACTTTGAGAAGTTAAAACCCAGAAGTCCTTGAATTTCTCAAAAAATATGTCATTGATCTTAGTTTTATCTTGCTTGGACATATACAATCTCAACCCCTCTTCTGGCAGCGTCTTGCTGCACTCTAAGTAAAACACTTTCCTGTCCAAATGATAAACGACCGTTTGGCAGCACAACCTGTAGAATCCTTCTGGTTACTTCACCTGGTCTAATTCGTATGCCGTTACGAGTTCCCCCTTGAAAATTCGCTAGATGGTTTACATAACGGGTTAGAGTCGAAGAAAGCTGATTCAAGTTTTGATAGCTTCGGGCAAATATATCAAGGCTCTTGATACTTGTTGCCACACCATTGCTGGCATTGAATTTGTCAATCACGGGAAATCCTCTGGCGAATCTATCGGATACTCCCAGCAGCCCCTCGATAACATTTCCACGCAAAAATGGGTTGAGCCTAAAGACGTTGCTCGAAATAGCTCCGCTTCGCGTCAAAGTGAAGTTTGTCAGATTAACGCCTTGTCGCTGAGCCATCTGTATCGCTCTTTGCCCTTGAGATGAAGCGAGGTATTTTCCGGCGGCAATGATTGCGGGCGCGAATCTTATTATTACCAAAGCTACGGGAATAACGGGAATTTCACCATCAGAATCCACGTATAGTAATGGGTTGTTTAAAGTATAAACATAACGGTTCCAATGCTGTGTTTGACGCAGATATTCATCAAATTTTTGTTTCGCCTCTGCAATATCGTCTTCGTCATCTTTGTTTTCCGGTCGAAACTCCAATATAGGATTGAACGGATCAGCCGACGTAAACCGTCCCAATGAATTTGAATACATTCGTGACTGGGCGAAATCCAACTCAGTTTCGTTATCACGTTCATACGAGGTGAATTTTTGTTTATTGCCGCTGAAAATCGGGCGAGCCTAAGAGCAGACCGACGACTTTGAAAACTTCCGGGTTGCCGCTCGGCGGCAGTAATTGATTGCCTCTGTTTTGCATATTTCGTCTGTTTGCTGCGGCATTTCGCATCGAAACATTTTCTGAAATTTCAAAATCGTCGCTTTCTTCTTCGAGGCGTGTTTCTATCAGAGGCTGTTCGATCTGTTTCAAAAGCGCGGCTTTGGTATTCGGCGCGATCTCGCCCGCCAAAACTCCGGCTATTGCTTTGGAAAGAATTTCCTGCTTATCCGTTGCCTCGAAATTTTTCAGATTGACGCGCGTTCCGCGAATTTGATTAGACGAAAGCGCGACGGCGAAATTCATTCTTTCGAGCAGTGCGCCCGTATTTACCCAATCCTGCGCCGTGTCCGGGTATCCGGTCGGTGCTTGATAACCGTAGAGCGGTTCGCCCATTTTCTGCAAAAGCGCGAGCATCGCCGGACTCGCGTTCGTATCGGCATCAAGCGCACGCAAGGAACTGACCAGAAGTTCAAAAGGCGTTTTGATCTTGGCGCGGTAATTTTCCGCCGCGTAAAATTCGTCGCTCGTAAAAATCGCGCGAAGCGTCTGTTTTATATCGCCGCCGGAATTTTGAAAAGCGTTTGCCGCGCGTTCGACCAATTCTTCGGAAGGGTTGTCGCTGACGAATTTTACGGCTAATTTTCGTGCAATAAATTTGGCGGTCGAAGGATGTTTGACGAGAATATCAATGACCTTTAAGCCGTCATTGATGCCGGCTTCTTTTACTTTTTGTCCGAGAACGATCTTTTCGCCCGTGTCGTGCTGGCGCTGATTAAAATAAAATTCGCCCGATTCGATGTCATCGGGAATGCCCGCCATTCTTGCAACACGATTCATTCTTCGGTCTTGTGCGGCGTTGATCGTATTTCCCGCCGCGTTGCGATAACCGCGCGGATCGGCAATCGTCCAACCGGTAAAAGCGCGGGCGACTTCCGTGATGTCTTTCTGCGTGTAGCCGCCGTCAACGCCGAGCGTGTGCAGTTCCATAATCTCGCGCGCATAATTTTCGTTGATTCCGCGCTCTCTGCGTTGTAGATTATTTGATTGTTCGCGCATTTGCTTGAGCCGCGCATCGAGTCCGGCATCATTGACGTTGAATCTTTCCTTGAGGCGTTCGCGCATTTGCGGCGGAATCGTCTGACCGCTTTGGATCATCTGCTGAAGGCGATTGTTGGCGCGATTGTTTCCCGCCTGCATATTCGGCGCAACGCTTTGAAAATTATCCAGATAAAAAAGCATCGCCGGATGCTGCGCCGTCCCGACGAGCAAATCCTTGAAATTTCCGAGCGCGTTTTTTCTGATTACATCGCGGTCATAGCTCGGCAGATACCAGCGAACCGCGCCTTTTCCGGCAAAGACGTTAAAATGGTTTGTCCAGAAATCAACCATTTGTTCCTGCAGTTGTTTTTCGGAATAGACGGCGCGAAGAATACGCGAAGCCGATAAATCGCGCAGAATTTCATTTGCCGGACGCAAATTATTTTCTTGATAAATTTTGGCAATTTTCTGCCTTCGTTCGCGGCGCATTGCTTCGGTTTCTTGATTATTTCGTTCCTGCAACGCGGCAATGTTTCTGCCGTTAGTGCCTTCGAGCATTCTTAAAAGTGCGCCCGGATTCGGATATTTGGCAAAAATTTCCGAAGTTTCCATTTTCAAAATTTCCATATTTTTGATTTTGGATTCCAAAACCGAATCATTGAGCGACGCGGGATTTAATTGCTGTTCGATGTATTTGTTCAAACCGATTGATCTCACCTTTTCGACATCGCCGGGACGCGCCCCGAAACCGAAGCGATTAAGAACGTGAAGAATTTTTTGGTCTTCGGTCAAAGATTCAGCGTTTTGTTTCATCAGCGCATTTTGCGCGTTGGCGCGGATTGCGAAAAGCGGAATGAACATTGCCAACATCACCGCAAATGCTGTGAATTTATATATTACAGAAGCTTTTCCCATTATTATATTTACCTCAAAAACTCTTTTTGCTTTGCTTTTATAAAGACTTAAGTTATAAGGTTAGACGTGAACAGTTTAAAAAAAGACGAGAAATTTTTGGCAGTAAAAAAGGCTTTAATTATTTACTAAAGACAACGAATCAGAGTGCGTTTGACATCAAAAGTCTGGCAATTTTCCAAAAATACGTTAAAATAGTCAAACATTGTCTTAATAGAATTTGTAAGGATTAAAAAAATGAAAATAACTAAACTCTCCTTGATGTTTTCTCTGGCTGTCAGTCTGCTTTTCGCTTTTTCGGCATTTGCCCAAACCGCAACTTTCAGCAATGCAAATGTTGATTATACGTTTGAGATTCCCGACGCGAAGTGGAAAATGACGGCAGAACCGACAAACATTAATCCTAATGTTCAATATGTTTATGAAACACGAACAAGCGGACATCTGGAAGTCCGCAAAATGCCGGTCAGATCAAGCGATAAACTGGAAGATATTATCCGCGACGAAGAAACGAAATTACAGTTCAGACACGGTTTTGTCGTCGGCAAGGAAGAAAGTTTTAAAGGTTTTCTGTCCGGCAGAGTCTATAATTTCGAGTTTGTAAAATCCGGCAGAAACTGGAGCGGCAGATATTATTTTCTGAAAGCCGACGACAGCACGCTTTACATTATGCGTTTTGAAGGTTATCGCGAAAATTTGCTTTCAATCCGCAATATTATTGATTCAATGGCGCGGACTTTTAAGGTTGCAAACGGAAAATAAAAATTTAACTTTCAATCAAAAACTTCGCGCCGAAAGGCAAGATGTAACCTTTCTTATTTGAATTAATTTTCGACAAAATGCTTTCTAAATCACGCGCCTTTTGCAAACGCATCCGGCGCGTTTCTTCTTTCGATAGACTCGTCAAAATCCGAATGTCGAATTTTTCGGCTTTTTTTAATAAACTCCACGCCGTCTGTCCGTTGACTTGATAGCTTTCCGAGAGCCGTTCCGCTAATTTTGCTGAATTTTCTGCTTCAAACCAATCGAGAAAATCGTTTCTGCCCAAGCCGTTTTCGCATTCGGCTAAAAAAATGATCGTGCCACCCTCGGCGCACGCATTCACCGCCGAATCGAGGGCTTTATGCGCCTGAATCATATTGATGTCGTGCGGAAAACCGCCGCCGCTGACAATGACGAGTTCGCGTTTTTCTTCGATCTTCACCGTATGTTTTTGCGCGTAAAAGTCGCACGCCTTTCGGTGCGAGGTTTTCCAGTTTCCGGCAAAAATTTCGACGGCTTCGCCCGATTCATTGACGATTGCGTTGATGGCAAACGACGGCGGAAGTTTTTCGACCACTTCCATAAACGCTTCGTGAACCGCGTTTCCGTCGAGCTTTGCCGTGCCGACGCCTTCGCGCCTTGTTTTATTTTCGCAGTCAAAGGCGAGTTTATGTGTTTCGCTGACCGTTCGCGTCGCGCCCAAACCCGGACAGATCAGTTTTCTGCCGCCGGTAAAACCCGCAAAATAATGAAAATTGATGCCGCCGATGATGATCCTATGATCGTGTTCGGTCAGAGCGCGGTTGAGCTGAATCGGAATTCCGCTTGAAGTTTCGCCGACATTTACGATCTGCGCCAGATCACGCGCGTTATGATCGAGCATTTTCACTCTCTGCGCGATAAACGGCGTAACGATTTCGCGCTTTTCTTCGTCGGTAACTTTGCGGTGAATTCCGGTCGCAAAAATTATCCGAATATCGAAAGGCATCGTGCCGCTTGCAATCAGACGGCGGACGAGTAAATTGACAATTTGTCCGCTTGCCGTCCGGCGCGTCGCGTCCGGCACGACCAATAAAACGCTCTCGCCCGGTTTTATTATTTCTTCAAGCGTTTCCGAATCTGTCGGCGCATCCAGTCTTTCGCCGATTTCCGCATCGCTCAGAGAATTTTGCTTTTCCGTTTCGCCCAAAACCTGAAAGCGGCTCTCATCGAAATCAAATTCAATTGAAGATTTTCCGTAACCGAGATTTATTGTTGCCATACATAAAGAATTTTAACGCAAAGACGCAAAGTCGCAAAAACACAAAGTATTAATGGATAAAATATGAAATTTAATTCTCCAAATCTGTATCGTATTAAATTTAAAGTCTTTTCGTCTCTGCGTCTTTGCGCCTTTGCGTTAAATTATCGTTTTTTTCCTGAGGAGAAAAGCAATTTGCGCCCGAAAAACAATAATGCAGACTTTCCTTTTCGTCTTCGGGCGTTTCCATTTGAATCGTCAGATGATCAATGCCGAATTCGTCGTGCAGATTTTTTCTGATCTTCCGCAAAAGTTTCGTCGGTTCGACTTTTTCGTGATGAACGATGTGAACGCTCAAAGCCTCCATTCCCGAAGTTATCGTCCAGACGTGCAAATCGTGGACGTTTCTGACATTTTCGTGCTGCAGAATCGCCTGTTCGATAGAAGTCAGATTGATATGCGAGGGCGTTCCTTCCAAAAGCACGTTGACCGATTCTCTGATCAGATTCCACGCGCTGAAAATTATTATCAAACTTATCAAAACGCTGGTTGCCGCATCAGCCCAAACCCAATTAAAGGCAAGAATTAAAATGCCAGTTATAATTGCCGCAACCGAACCGAGCGCATCGCCCATCACGTGCAGCCACGCGCCGCGCATATTCAAATCGTGAGCGTGGTCACCGTGCAGAAGATACGCGGCTGTTAAATTGACAATCAAACCGCCGACGGCGATCAGAGTCATTTCCAGCCCCATAATTTCCGGCTGCGTATTCCAACGCTTGTAGGCTTCGTAAATTACCCAGAACGAAATTAAAACAAGCGCGATGCCATTGACGAAAGCGGCAAGAATTTCGAGGCGATAATAACCGTAAGTTTTTTTCGGCGTAGCGGGGCGCGAACCGAACCAAATCGCGGCAAGCGTTAAACTCAGAGCCGCGACATCGGTCAGCATATGTCCGGCATCGGCAAGCAGCGCGAGCGAATTTGTCCACCAGCCACCGACCGCTTCCGCCAGCATATAGAAAAACGTCAAGACGAGCGCGATTTTCAAGTTTCTAAGACTTTTCGCGGTTCTTCGTTCGTTTGTATGATTATGTGTGTGATGCGCTCCGATTTTGACTAACCTCTTTTACTTATCGAAAAATTATTGTTGTTTAACGGCTTTTGCAGAGTTTAGAGATAAATTGTACCGGCTGCGGTTGCCTCTGTCATCATTAATTTCAACGTTGATTTGCGAAGAAGCGGATGAAACCTGAAGTTGAAAAGAACCGTCGCCCGTGGCAAATGTTTCGCGTCCTGAAATTCTGACGGTCGCGCCGGGTTTTGTTTTTCCGCCGACGAGATAAACTCTGCCGCCGAGATTTTCAACTTTCCAATCCGCCGCCGTAATTTCGCCGCCGGAAGCGCGTCTGACAACAGTAAATTTTCCGGGTTCGCTCCAATCGCTGACTTGTCCGGCGTTTGTATTAGAACGAAGTCGCCAGTAATATGTTCCGGGTGCAACATTGCCGAGCGTAAAATTTAAGGCAGTTAAAGAATCGCGCACTAAAATCATCGAATCCGGCATAAAAAACGGTGATCGGGCGATTTGCAGATTGTAACTCGAAGGCGCGATTCCGCCGGATTTTTCCCAACGAAAACTGACATCGGCAATTCCGCTTGCCGAACTTAAAATTTGTTCGTTTGAAGCGGGCGCGGCAAGAGTCGGCGCATTGACCAGATTTTCCCGCGTAGCGATTTTTCCGCCGCTGACCGCCGCAAATTCGTTTTCCTTAATGACCGTTCTTTCATCGCCGATTTTAGTTTCGACGCTGCCGCGGCTGATGCGGATTTCGCCGCCATTCGTTTTTTCATTGATATTAAAACTTGCATCGGTTTTCGGATTAACATAATTTTCCGATTCGCGGACTTCGACGACATTTTCCGTGCCGCGCGGCTGGTCTTCCGTTTTGACGTTGACCTGTCCTTGATCGAGTGCGACACGGACGTTTGTTCCGCCGAAAATCGAAGTGCTGTTGCGAATCACAACCGTGCTGTTCGGGCGAACCGAGAGAACTGAGCCGTCAATCATCTGAATCCGGGCGCGACCGTCGGCTTGAGTTTGCACCGTGTCGCCCGCCGAAACGAAAATTTCTTTTGTCACCAGAATAGTTTCGCGGGTTGCGGCGCGAATCACGCGCACCTCGCCTTCAAAATAAACGAGCCGAGCCGCATCTTTCGGACCTTCTTCAATCTGCGGATTTGTGAAAACGCCTTCGCTATTCCAAAGCCACCAACCGCCGCCGATAACCGCCGCAATAAATACAATTATGCCGATAGTGCCATAAACGGTACTTTTCTTGATGTTCCACCAATCAACATAAAATTTGCGGTATTTGTTTTCCATCAAATTATTTTGTGTTCATCATAAATTATGAACACAGAATCGTATAATCTAAATTAAGAGTAGAAATCAGTCGGTTTTCATTCTTTCAGCCTGTTTTAACAGGCTTTCGTGCGTCTGCACACGTTTTAGCCGCGTCCATTTATGGCACGGAACGATCTGTTTCTAATATCGAAAGGGCGTTTTAACGTCCTTTTTCCGCTTGAAGCAAGTTAGACGTTTTGGCTCAAGCCATTAGAAAGGACGTTAAAACGTCCTTTTGTCTAATTTGCCGAAGCGACCCACGCCATAAATGACGCGGCTAAACGTGCGCGAAGCGCGGAAAGCGTGTTGAAACAGGCTGAAAAATCAACGATGAATTCACATTTCTATACTTGATTCACATTTATAATCTAACTTTTTCCCTTTATTTCCCGCCAATATCTTCCTCGATATGTTCGATCAATTTTTCTTCTTCGGTTTTCGACTTTGCGGGGAAAAGTAATGAAAACACAATTGACAAAGTGATCGCCGTTACAACAAAGCCGAGCGATATGTTCATAAACTCTTCCTTATATTCGCCCTTAATATAATCTTTGACAAAAATTGCAAAGCCGGTTTGACTGTCTTCGCCCAAAATCAATATCAAACCTGAGGCAAACATCGGCAACAGCATCTTAAATCCGATAAATGTCAGAACGGTTGCCAGACCGTATTTCAAATAATGGAATTTATCCGCCAGATCCGCCAGCAAAAAGAAAAACGTCCGCAATCCCAAAATAGCGAAAATATTCGATGTATAAACGATAAAACGGTCGGTCGTAATTCCGAAAATCGCCGGAATCGAATCAACGGCAAAAACCACATCGGAAATTTCAACAACGATTAAAACCAGCAGCAGCAATGTTCCGGTGCGTTTGCCGTTTTCAACGATTATAAATTTTTCGCCTTCGTATCTTTTAACAATCGGAACATAGCGCGTAATGAGTTTGACCATTTTACTGCTTTCCGGATCAAACCCGGCTTCATCATCGGAAAACATCTTGAGTCCCGTATAGATCAAAAACGCGCCAAAGAAATAGAGAATCGCGTGAAACCGGTCAACCAGTTCCGCGCCTAGGAAAATCATCCCCATCCGCATCAGAATCGCGCCCATAATTCCCCAGAAAAGAACGCGGTGCTGATATTTTTTCGGAACTTTGAAATAGCTGAAGATCAATAAAAAGACGAACAAATTATCAACCGAAAGCGACAGTTCGATCAAATAGCCCGTAAAAAACTGCTTTGCCTTAAATAAACCGGCGGCGTGTCCGTAAAGATCACTGACTATCCAGTAAATAAAGACGTTAAACGAAAGCGCCAGCGAAATCCAGACGATACTCCACGTTACGGTTTCCTTTCGCGTCGGAACGTGCGCGTGCCGATTGACGATTAAAATATCAACGCCTAATGCAATCAAAACGACTGCAAAGAAAAAAATCCAAACCCAAAACGGATATTCGATACCATTCATATAAAAAAAATTAAATCTATTAGAAAAATTAGATCAATTGGTCTTTGGCTTTCGGTCTCTGGTCTTTGTAATTGGTTTAGTGTTAAATAGTTTATTTTTACCGAACTTATTTAAAAATAAGACCAAAAACCAATGACCAAAGACCGAAAGCCATTTTAAGATTATTTTGTAAAAAGCTCCTGAAAGTCGTCCTCGCCCGTCGGCGCGATTTCGGTTAATTTCATATTTTCCTCGACGTGCTTTGTCCGGCTCATTCCGATTAAAGCCGTCGTTACGTTCGGAGTCGAGCGGACAAACTGCAAGCTCGTCTGCGCGTCCGTTTCAAGTGAACCGAAGATTTTGCGGATATTTTCCGGCACATTCATTGCTAGTTTTCCCTGCATAATCGAACCGCTGATTATTACCGAAACGTCCATATTTTTCGCCGCTTCGATAGTTGAGTAAACTTTTCCTTCAAATGCCTGATTATTCAGGAGATACGCTTCCGGCATTGCTAAATTAAACGGCAGTTGAATAAATTTGAAACCGTGATTTTTACCGCTGACTTGCCGTGCGATATTGATCATTCTTTCCAGCGAATGATACCCGTTATCTTGCGGCGAAGCGCGAAAACCGTTCCACGTCGCCGCGCCGTAAAACTGCAATTTCCCGTCGGCGCGATTTTTTTCCAAAACCTCAAAAGCTTTTGCCAGCCGCGCTTCAAAAGTATTTTTATCAATTGCCGACAATTGCGATTCGGGATTATGTATATAATAAACGTCAACTGCTGAAATATCCATATTTTTCAGCGATTGATCGAGCTGATTCTGCAAATACGCGGGCGACATACAATGGCTTCCGCCAACCAAATCTTCAAACCCGGCGATGCCTTTATTAACAAAATTTTCCTCGAAATATCCGCGCACGTCGCTCGGCGGTTCCGTGTCAAACGGCAAATAACCGCCTTTTGTGCAAATAACGATTTCCTCGCGCCCGAAACCTTTTTCGCTCAAATTCTGCAAGGCTGTGCCGATATTCCGTTCGCTGCGCTGAAAACGATAATTTGCCGCCGTATCAATGACATTTCCGCCGGATTCGACAAATTTTTCGATTGCGTGCGTGTAATTTTCGTCCGTTTGCGCGTCCCAATTTCCGAGATATGTTCCGATTCCGATTGAAGAAAACGTCAAACCTTGCGCCGTGCGAAAATGATTTTCAGCGGCGTTTGGAAAGCGTGCGGCATATTTTTGAGTTCCTTCGGCGGTTGCAAATTTTGAATTCATATATTTCCAATCATTTTTCCAAACTTAGTCTAACAAATTTCATCTTAACTTGGCGTTTAATACGCGAAAAGGTTAAACTTCGGTTAAATAAATTTATACGAGAGAGGCAAAAATGGAAACGAAAAAACAAATACAATCACAAAACCCGCCAATTCTTTCGCTCGAAAAATTGCCGGAAGAAATCTCTGAACAAAACAGTAAAGCCATTGAATTGTTGGACTCTTGGATAAACGAAGATAATGAACAAGAGCAAAAAGAAACTTGGGAATACTTAAAAAAAGAACTTGACAAAAATCGTCTGTCCGACCGCAAATTTTTCTCATGAATCATCTGATTTTACTTGACTCATCTCCAAATGGAATGGAGAAAAATCTAAATCAAATTTTCGACGATCTTTACAATTTTCCCCAAACCTTTCGCATCAATTTCGGAAAAATAATCAAGCTTATCACTGTCAACATCCAAAACCATCGCCACTTCGCCGTTTTTGTCGAAAACGGGCAAAACGATCTCGGATTTTGAAGCCGAACTGCACGCGATATGTCCGGGAAATTCTTCGACATCCGGCACGATCACGGTTTCGCGCGTCGCGTAACAATGACCGCAAACGCCTTTGTCGAAATCAATCCGCGTGCAGGCAATCGTGCCTTGAAACGCATTTAAAACAAGCTGATTTTCCTTTTTTATATAAAACCCGACCCAGAAATATCCGAACGCTTCTTTGAGAGCCGCCGTAATGTTTGCCAAATTTGCAGTTAGATCTGTTTCGCCTGCAACCAGAGCTTCGATCTGCGGCGCGAGTTCGTCGTAAATCTTTCGGCGGTCGGAGGTTTCGGAGATGAATAAACTTTCAGCCATAAGCAAAGAGTTTATCACGTTTGTTTTGGATTTGAAGAATCAAAACCCGATCCAATCGGTCGGAGTTTTGTGATAAGAAACGGTAATACGCGTTTCCGCCTTAAAGAGCGGATTCCGCATTTCAAGCGCGGTTTGAGCCATCAGGCGGGCGAGATGCGGTTCGTTGGCGCGTTGCGACAGATGCGCGAGAACAATTTCGCGCGCCGCGCCGTCAAAATCGTTGGTCAGCCAATCGGACAAATCTTCGTTGGAAAGATGTCCGGTGCGCGAGGCGATTCGCTGCTTCAACTCCCAACTGTAGATCGGGCAGGTCATCAGCATATCGCGGCTGTGATTCGATTCGATGACGATGCCGTCGCAATTTCGCAATTTTTCTTTGACAAGCGTCGTAAAACAGCCGAAATCCATCAGCGTTGCGATTCTCACTCCGCGATTTTCGGCGACAAAACCGAAATTATCCGCCGCATCGTGCGGAACGGAAAAAGGCTCGAAATCAATATCGCCAATGCGGAAATCCCGGCTCGATTCGATCTCGACGGTTCTGCCCTTGACGACATCGGCGCGTTTTTGCGCTTCTCCATTTTTTGATTTCGTGTCGCGCAAATAAGCGTCGTGAGTTTTGCCGGAAATAAAAACGGGACATTTTACGCTGCCGAGCAGAACGCGCAGTCCGCCCGCGTGATCGCCGTGTTCGTGCGTTACGAGAATGCCGTCCAAATCTTCAAAATCAACGCCGACCGCGCCGAGCCGCAATAAAATCTGCTTTGCACTCAAGCCCGCATCAATCAATACTTTTGTTTTTTCCGTAGCGATTAGAACGCAATTTCCCGTCGAACCGCTTCCGAGAACAGTAAATTTCATTCAGATATTTTTAATTTTTTAAAATCATTTGTGAGATTAAATTAAATCTTACGATTTTTGCCCGATATTTCAAATATGGATTCGAGTTTCTTGCGCGTTTTCGATTTAATTTCGACTAAAGACTGGTCTTTGCTGATGTTATTTATGCCTTTTTCCATCTCAAATCTTTCCAAATGCTCTGCTGCTTTTCATCAAAAAAAGTCCACGCAACGATGCGGCTGATTTTGTTTCCCTGTTCCATCGGAATTGTTTTGACTTCAAAGGCTTCGGCAAATTTGAGTGCGGCGTAGATGCTTTTAAGATTCGATTGTTTTGAAACCAGCGTCGAAAACCAAAAGCAGGAATCTTTAAATTCCGCGCTTTCGCCGATCATCTTTTCGACAAATTTTTCCTCGCCGCCTTCGCACCAGATTTCGCGGTTTTGTCCGCCGAAATTTCTGATCGGCTTCATTATTTTCTTATTATTCAAGTTCGACAATTTTTTGAGCGTTCGTTGCCGCGCTTCCGTTGCCGATGCGTAAAACGGCGGATTGCAGATCGAAAGATCGAAAAACTCATCCGGCTGAATAATTCCGCGAAAAATATGTTTCGCATCTTTTTGCAGACGGCATTCGACGATCTCTCGTAAAAGCGCATCGCTTTCGATAATTTTGTTCGCAGACTTAATCGAAACTGGATCAATATCTGAACCAACAAATGACCAGCCGTATTCTCTGTTGCCGATGATCGGATAAACGCAATTTGCGCCAACGCCGATGTCGAGACATCTTATATGCTTTCCGGTTGGAATGCGTCCGTCGTTTTTGCTTGCCAGAAGATCGGCGACGTAATGAATATAATCGGCTCTGCCCGGAATCGGCGGACACAAATAATTTTCGGGAATTTCCCAAAAATCAATGCCGTAAAAATGTTTCAGCAACGCTTTGTTCAACATTTTGACGGCATTGGGATCGGCAAAATCAATTGATTCTTCGCCGTAAATATTCGGCGCGGCAAATGTCGCGAGTTCCGGGCAGACACTAATCAGTTCCTGAAAATCATACCGCCCGCGATGCCTGTTTCGCGGGTGCAGTTTTGCTTTTTCCTTTGGTTGCGGTTTCTTTTTCTGACGCATTATTACGGGAACGAGTTTAATTCTTGAAATTATCAATACATTTTATCCTGATGCCGCTGATTCGGCGAAGTAAAACGATCAACTTCTTTTTCAGTTAAAGCTTTATGTTTGGTTTTTCTGCCCGAAACGCGTTTGCGCCACATCTTAAAACTCGAAGGCTTCATATTTCGGCGCATTATTTTGATAATTTCCGATTCTGAAATGCCGAATTGAGATTTTATCACGTCAAAAGTCGTGCGGTCTTCCCACGCCATTCCGATAATTCGATCAATTTCCGCTTCGCTAAATGCTTGTATCATAGATTGTTCAACTCAACATTTCAGCAACTTCGCGTCCTGTTTTCATCGCGGCATTGAGCGAAGGATACGCCGTGTAATCTCCGCAGCGATAGGTGAAATCGTTTATTTTCAGGTTGTTTTCAGTTGCCGAAGCTTGAAAAAACTGCGGCAAAGCTTCGGGAATTTTGTATGTTCTCAAATGCCGCCAAACGATTTCGTTTCCAAACCATTTTGCCAATTCTGCCTGAACTTCTTCAGTTGTAAATTGTTTGTTTCCAACGATATTAACCGAAATCAGAGTTTTTCCCGCCGGAGCATAACCCGGCACAATTTCAGAAATCGGTAAAATATGGTCAATCAATTCGTTGTCATTTGAATTGATTATCAAATACGGTTCGCCGTCCAATTTCAAAGGAGAATCGCTTTCAAAATACAGACAAGTCGTGCCGTTAAATTTAACTTTTGATTCTTCGCCGAGCAATTTGGCAGATGTGCTGGCATCAGTCGCGATCACGATTTTTTCGGCTTCGATTGTTTCGCCGTTTTCAAGATACACCGTTTTGCCGTCATTTTTTTTAACCGGCGTATCGAGCCGAATTTGATCGAGCGAAAGGTGTGAAGCGATTTGATCAGGAATCGCCTGCATTCCGCCGGCGGGAATGACGACATCGCCTTTGGCGAACATACTGTATAAAAATTTGAAGAAACTTGAATTAGTTTTAAGTTCTTTTTCGAGAAAAACACCGCGAAAAAAAGGAATGAAAAATCGTTTGACAATTGTTTCCGAATAACCGAAATCTTTCAAAAATGAAAGTGTCGTTTCGTCCGAATTTTGTGTTGAAGCGTTTGGTTCAGCGGCGTTTCGCGTTTCTAAATTGAGTTGCAGAACTTTGAATTTATCAAAAAGACTTCCGACCGGAGAAAATAATGCTTGCGGCGCAGCCAAAATATCTTTGAGCGGATTCGGCATTACAAAAAATTCGTTGCCGTTTCTGATTCTTGCTCCGGACGGCAGATTCTTGAGTCGTAAATCCTGATAATTCAACAATTTTTCCGCTTCCGGGTAAGAAGTCAGCAAAACCTGAAAACCTCGGTCGAACTTAAAACCGCCCAAAATATCAGTCCGCACACGCCCGCCGACGGCGTCCGACGCTTCCAAGATCAGAGCTTCGATGCCTTTATCTTTTAAATACTTTGCGCAGGTTAAACCGGCGATTCCTGCCCCGATAATGACAATCATAATTTTTATTTTGCCTCGCGAAACGCGCTAAAAACTCGAAATAAAAGCAAACTGCAAAAAAGATTCACGGTTTTACTTTAGCGTCTTTTCGCGTCTTTCGCGGGCAACTTTCTCAAACTGATTTATTTAAACTTTCCAAATAATTTTCCGCCGTTTCGATGTGCGAAAATCTTTTCTCATTTGGCATTTTATCAAATGTTTTAACGAGCATTCCAAGACGCGGATTTTTTAGGAAAAAGTCCCGGTGCGCGTCCATAAAACGCCAAAAAAGTCCGTCCCAAATCTTTTGCCAATCGCCTTTCGGAAAATTGCTCATTTTCATCAAATAATTGCTGCTGCTGATGTAAGGCTTGGTCGCCATCAAACCGCCGTCAGCAAATTGGCTCATTCCGTAAACGTTCGTTACCATCACCCAATCGTAAGCGTCAATGAACAATTCCATAAACCAGCGGTGAACTTCGTCCGGATCGAATTCGCACAAAAGCATAAAATTCCCCAAAACCATCAGCCGTTCGATGTGATGACAATAACCCGTTTCGAGAACTTTTTTGATGACCATATCTACGGGCAAAACTCCCGTTTCGCCCGTCCAAAATGATTCGGGAATTTTGCGTTTGAACTTCCAAAAATTCATTGTTCGTTCACGCATTCCTGCCGTTTCATAAACGCCGCGAATAAATTCTCGCCAACCGATAATCTGACGGATAAATCCTTCGAGAGAATTGAGCGGAATGTCGTTCTTTTCTGCAAAATCGAGCGTCGTTTCGATGATTTCCTGCGGCACAAGCAAACCGACATTCATCATCGGCGTTAAAAGACTGTGATGCAAAATTCGTTCATTTGCGACCAGAGCATCTTCATATTCGCCAAATTCAAGAAAGCGTTTTTCGAGAAATTGCATCAACCATTTTCGACTTTCGCCGTAAGTTGTCGGATAAACAAAACTGCTTTTCAAATCGCCGTAATTATTGTTAAAATTACTTTTAACGTAATGTTCCGCTTCTTTGTAAAACTTGTTTTCGTTTGGAAATTCGACTTTCGGCGGCAGTTTATCTTTCGGATATTTCCGACGGTTTTCCGCGTCAAAAGACCATTTTCCGCCGATGGGTTTAAAATCCGAATCAAGCAGAATCTGCCGTTTTTTGCGCTGCTGCGTGTAAAAGTCAGTCTGAAAATATCGCATTTTTGATTTGAAATAAGAATTCAAATCAGCCTTGGAATTTAAAAACATCGGCGTTTCGTGTTCGATTAATTTAACTTTTTCTCCGAAACTTTTAATGCGTTTTTCAAGCCAATTGTCGGCAACATCGCAGAAATGAATTTCGGTAAAATCGTTTTTGATTAAACCCGAAATCAATTTTCGGATGTCCGCAAATTCTTGATTCGATTCGACATAATTAACTTTCAAGCCCTTTTCACGCAGAAAACTTTCGTGAAATTTCATCGTCGCGCGATGGTATTTCAGCTTTTGACGATGAAAATCGTATTGTTTGAAAAAAAGAAATTCTTCGACCAAAAATACTTCTGTATCGGGCAAAATTGCCGGATTTTGCTCAAAAAGCTGGTGCGGAAAAATTAAAGTTGCCGTTTTCATTTTCTATTTTTATTCGCCCGGCAATTATTACTGCAAAATTTTACTTCGTTCCACACTTTTTCCCATTTTTTGCGCCACGCAAAAGGCTTTTCGCACGTTTGGCAAATCTTATTCGGCAGGTTTTGTTTTTTGACATTTTTCATCGCGCAAATTCAGGCAAATTATTTGGTTTTGCATACGGAAAAGTTTTGAGTTTTCTTACTTGATGATAAGTATCGAGTCCCGAAATACAAATATCCGCGACCGAATTCAGATCCACATTTCCGTCACCGAGCAAAGCATTTTCGGGTAAAATAATGTGCCGGATTTCGCCGACGATTAAGATCGTTTTGTTTAATTTGATAGGAATTTCTTCGACGAATTTCAGTCCTGTTTTAATCCGGCTTTCCCTGACAAACGGCGCGGCAAATTTATCTATAAATTCTTCCGTCAGTTGGCATTTTTCAAATTCGGAAACATCTTTTTCAAACTTTGCCGACGTAAAATGCGCCTTCTCCGCAAAATTTTCGTGAACGTGATTGATCGTATAAACGCCTGTTTCCTTGATGTTTTCGTAAGTATGGCGCGGAATTTCGCCGACCGGACGCATTATAAAACCGAGCAGCGGCGGATTTGCGCCGATATGCACAACCGAACTGAAAATCGCCAGATTCGTCTGTTTTGAAGAGGAAATCGTGCCGATAAGATTTGCCGATTTATATCCGCTGATAGAATTTATTAAATTTGCACGTTCGATTTTCCCGAGTTCGCCGAATTCTTTACTCGTAAAATGTTTCATCTCACTTTGATTTCTTCGCTTTTAGCAATCTCTCGCACTTTCTCCAATAGCCGAAAAATGACGGATAATAATTTCTGATTTCGGGAAACATCCAATCTCTCGATTCTTCGATTCCTTGATAATGAGTGTTGGTCGGATGTTCTTTGAAATAAATTTCGGAAAAACTATGCTCATTGATCAATTCGTCAAATTCGCCCGAATAGATTTTTATTCCGCCGATATTTTCGGCAAGCTTCAGAACAAATTCTATCGTTTTCGATGAAACCGGATATTTTTCAAAATGAGAAGGTTCAAGTAACAGAATACGGTTTGCGTTGATTTCATTTTTCCAAAACGGATCGAGATTGTAAAAATTGTAGATCAAAGTCGGCAGGGAATTATCAAATTCAACTGGCTCTTTTTTCGGCAGTTCGGTTGTCAAAACCGGACTTTCGACGGTTTGCAGAATTTCGGGAATCGGCATTTCGGGAAGTTCTTCGTAAGTTTTATCAAGAAATGTCTCGTGCTGATCGGTACCGCAATATTTGTTGATATTTTCCTGATTCGCGTAATATTTTTTCGTGCTGAAAGTTCCCGCCGTCCATTGCCAACTCAGCGCGTTGCTCGCCCAATCCGCGTCAAGCAGATGAAAATACATCCATTTTGCCGGAACGCGCCAATGACTTTTCCCGATATTACACGTGATTGAAGCGATATACATTCGCACGTGATTGTGAACGTAACCCGTTTCGTATAAATCTTTTATACCTTGGTCAATCGCCTCGATTCCGGTTTCCGCATTGATTAAAGCTGATGAAATTTGCGAATTTTCAACATCTTCCTGCGGCTGTTTTAAGTCGTCGTTTATTTCATCTTTTACCGCGTGCCAGACGTTTTGAAAATATTCGCGCCACGCCAATTCCTGCGCGAATCTTTCGTATTCATAAAACTTGAAACCGCGTTTCAAAACTGCGTCCAAGACGTATTTCGGCGAGATCACGCCGCGGCTGATATACGGCGAAAGCCTTGTAACCGCACCGTTTAGAAAGTTTCTCGTGCGTCCGTATTCGACCGGATCAATCTTTTCCACTTCAGCTAAAATTTCTGTAATTGATGTTTTAAACATATTATTTTCCAAAAATTTTTGCATTCATCCGCCGATAAAACTCATCGAACGCGATGCGGGCGCAAATTTCGCATCGTTGATATAATGACGCGGTTCTTTTTGCATCACAGCATCTTGAATGAATTCAATAATTTCCGCACGCGTCGCGCCGTTTCGCAAACGGTCGCGCAAGTTGTGTTCTTTGATCGAAAAAAGACAGGTGCGAATTTGTCCGTCCGCCGTCAGACGTATGCGCGAACACGCGCCGCAAAACATCTGCGTAACCGGCGCGATTATGCCGATCTCGCCTTTTTCAGTGTCTTTGAATTTATATTTCCAGGCGGTTTCGCTGCCGCGCGTTTTTTCCTTTAATTCGAGCGGAAAATTTTCGTGGATCTTTTGAAAAATTTCCTTGCCGGAAACAACCAGATTGCGATTCCATTCGTGAGCCGAATCAAGCGGCATATATTCAATAAAACGCATCGAAACGCCCGTTTCTCGCGCAAAATTCGCCAGATCAACAACTTCGTCTTCGTTCCAGCCGCGTACAATAACGGCATTTATCCGAACCGGATTCAAACCCGCGTTTTGCGCCGCTTCGATCGCTTCCAAAACTTCCGACAATTTATCAACGCCCGTAATTTCTTTAAATTTCTCGGTTTTCAAAGAATCGAGCGAAATCGTCACGCGGTCTAATCCGGCGCGTTTCAAATCTTTAGCACGTTTCGGCAGCGAAAAACCGTTGGTCGTCAAAGCCAAATCGAGCAATTTTGGATTTTGGGTTTTGGATTTCGGATTGTTTTCTTCTTCACTTTGAACTTTGAACTTTGAACTTTGAACTTTGAGAATTGCGATTTTTTCGACCAGTTTTTCGACATCTTTTCTCAGAAGCGGTTCGCCGCCCGTCAGACGAATTTTTTCAATCCCGAGAGAAACAAAAATCTCGCAAATTTCGACGATTTCTTCAAAAGTAAGAATCGTATCTTTGCGCGCCAGCGGCGGCTCGCCGTTCGGCAGACAATAAAAACAGCGAAAATTACAGCGGTCGGTCAAAGACACGCGCAAGTCGCGGATTATTCGATTGTGAGCGTCGCGCAAAATATTTTTCATCTGCTTTAAATAATAACGCTTTCGGTAGAAGAAAACCAAAGCGCGAAGATTTGCGATTTTTTTTACATCGGGCAATTTTCATTGTTAATGTAGAAAAATAAAAACTCAAGGTTGCAAAAATCTGCGTATTTTCCGGTAAAATGAATTTCAAAAATCAAACCAATCCAAAATCCAAAATCTAAAATCGGCTCAGCCATTTACTCATATCTTCGCGCATTTCAGTTGTGATTTCGTGCGGAGCTTTGTAATTCAAACTCCGGAAATTCGGCAGATATTCGCTCAATTTCTTTTCAAAACCCTGAAATTTTTCGAGCGAATAAAATTCGTCCGTGTCGCCGTAAAGATACAGAGTTTCGGCACTCGTCGGCGCGTAGATTTCATTCGTTTCCAAATCCGACGGAATTCCGCCCGAAACGCCGATAAAGCCTTTTAAGATTTCCGGGTGCGTAAAAGCGAAGCGAAAATTGAGCGCGCAGGCTTGCGAAAAACCGTAAAGATAAATGTTTTCCGCGGCAGCAATCCCGTCATTCGTCAGTTTTTCGATTACGTCCAAAACGAATTTATGATGCAGCGCGACGGCTTCTTCCGATTTTTCGTGCGTCAGCCAGCCGTAAACGACCTTGTATTCGCCGTTCTTGCCTTCGCGGTAAAATTGATTCGGTGCTTGAATTGCAGCAATCGCAAAATTCTCCGGCGCGATTACGCGGGCTTCGCGCATCATATAATGCTTGTGCGCTCCGTAACCGTGAACGGAAATCAGCAGCGGCGCGGGCATTTGTGCTTCTTCCGGCACGAAAAGATCGTAATAAAGTTTGATTTCGGCAGTTACATTTAAATCGGTTTTCAACATATATAAAGTTTAAAAGTGAAAAATATAAAGTTTAAAAGTGAAAAAGTGAAAAAGTGAAAAAGTTTTTCGGCAATTGATTATTAGCTTTTTCAAATAAAAATGATCATTTTTTCATAAAAGCTAATAATTAAATACTTTTTCACTTTTTCACTTTTTCACTTTTCACCTTTTTAATCCATTCTTCGGGTTTTGGAAGTTTGCGCGGCATGCGTGAGCGGAAAAGTTTGTAGATTTTTTTTTCAACGCCTTTCAGCTCTTTTTTGAAAACGACAAACGGAATCAGGCGGCTCAGGCGTTTGTATAATTTCATCTTTTCGGTGCGAAATTCCCAGCCTTTTTTTTCATCTTTGTGAAACTGCGCCCATGCGATCGAGCCGACAAAACCGCACGCGCCGAAGTTCGGCGAGAGTAGAATATCTTCCATAAAAACGCGGATTCCGCCTTCGAATTCGTGCAGAACGTCGTGAATCGCGACAATCGCGCCGTCGCTTAAATGACCGGCAAAACCGTCGAAATCGAGTTTTGTTCCTTTATATGTATGATCGCCGTCAATCCACAGAAAGCGCAGCGGTTTATCCCAGTTTTGCGCGAGTTCGTAGGAAAATTTTTGATGAAATTCGATGTTTTCGCTGACTTTGTGCGCTTCGATATTTTTCTGAAAATCGGGAAAGGACGAATCATCGCCCCTCAGATCGGGATCTGTTTCCGAAGGCGCAATCATCGGGTCAACGGCGTGAACCGTTGTCTTACCCGACAACGCGGCGGATTTTGCCAGAATAATTGTTGATTTTCCTTTAAAACTCCCGATTTCCAGAATTTCTCCGGCAGTTGTCGGACACGCGGCAAGCAGCGCGAGAAAACGAATCTCGTTCGGCGACAGATAGCCTTCAACCGTTTCAACTTCCGTCAAAAGATTTTCGACAAAACCATCGAACTCGGCGGGCAATTTTTTTTCAGATGTTTTCATAACGAAGAAGTAAATGTCAGACTACTCGGATTGCAACAGCAATGTCAAAAACAACCGTAAGACTTATCACAAAAGATTTTTGAAATATTATAAATTGTGTTAAATCAATGATCTTTGCGCCGTGTGCGGCTTTGTGCGACACTTTTTCAATTGTAATTTTCAACGATAAAATAATTTTGATGCAGACATTTCTTACAAAACTTGACGAACTTGCCGGAATAAAGCAGGAAAACAAACTCGCCGGATGGCTTGAGCGAATTGCTTTTATCTTTTTGTTTTTAATGATTTTGTCCGCGCCGCATTCGATTGCCGCGACGCAAACCGCGTGGCTTTGCGGAATGCTTGCGTGGATAATTCGGCTTTTTACAAAACCGCGTCCGCGACTTGTCAGAACGCCGCTCGATCTTGCGCTTTGGGTATTTTTCGGCTGGACGGTCATCATCAGTTTTTTTTCCTACGAACCGCTTGTTTCGATCAATAAACTGCGCGGTGCGGCACTTTTTTTGATTTTTTATTTTGTTATCAATAATTTGCGAAATTTTCGCGCCTTAAAACTTCTGGCTTTTGCGCTGATTTTTTCGTGTATGGTCAATGTTTTATGGACACCGATTGAACGAATTTTCGGGCGCGGCGTGGAAATTCAAGGCATCAGCGTATCAAGCCCTCTGAAAAAAGCTCTGCTTTGGGAAGGCGATACGCTTTTGAAAGCTAACGGCAAAAAAATCAGAACGCCGGAAGAATTAGTTGCCGAAATCGAAAAAGTTGAAACGACAAAAATTGATTTCTATCGTCCGGATTTCTACTTTACTGTCGAGGTAAAACGCGCTGATTTACTGAGCGGAAATGCTCTAGAAAAACTCGGAATCGAAAGTTGGAAAAAAAGCCGAAACTGGCGTTCGCAAGGTTTTTACGGACATTACGCAACTTATGCCGAAGTTTTGCAATTGATAATTTCGCTGGTTTTCGGACTTTTCATCGCTTCAATCGGATTCCGAAAAGGAACTAAATCACAGATAAACACCGCAGATGAACACGAATTAAATTCACGATCCACAATCAAAAATCGAAAATTACGAAAATTTCCTTTCAATTTTTCGCCGCTTCTGCTTTTCTGTCTCGCCGCAATGGCGTTTGCGCTTCTTTTGACGATCACACGCGCTTCTCAACTTGCGTTTTTGGTTTCAGCATTTACGATAGTTTTGCTCAATGGAAATCGCAAAATTTTTTTAACTTTAGCCGCCATAATTCTGCCGGTCGCGCTTGTTGGATTATATGTTTTGCAGCAAAGCAGAGATGTCGGTTTTTTTGACCAAACGGATGAATCAACCAAATACCGGCAAACGGTTTATCGTGAAGGTTTGACTTTATGGACGGAAAATCCGCGACATTTCTTGCTCGGAATCGGAATGGACACGGTAACGAAAAAAGAATACGTCGAAAAATGGGGACTTTTTGACAACGGAAAACTGCCGATGAGCCATTTTCATTCAACGCCGATTCAACTGCTCGTCGAACGCGGTTTATTCGGACTTTTGTTTTGGCTGGTTGTTTTAGGAATTTATCTGCGAACTTTGTGGAAAGGATTTCGGAACGCCGAACGGGAGAATTCCGACATTTCAGATTTCAGATTTCAAATGAAAATCCACAAATAATCGTAGAAGAAAATATTGAAAAATCCGAAACTAAAAGATTAAATCAGGAATCCAAAATCCAAAATCTCTACTTATCAGCTTAAACGTGGAATACTTCTGGGCTGTTTGGGCGGTACGGTCGGATTTTTTACGAGCAGTCTGGTGCATTATAATCTTGGCGACGGCGAAGTTGCAATGGTTTTCTTTATGTTGATGGGCTTCGGCGTTTTTGCGGCAGGTTTAAAAAAATCGGTATCAGTAGAGCCAAATTCTGAAAAACAAAAGAAAAATTGTCCACAGATGAACACAGATAAACACGGATGATTTTCATTAGAGCTGTTTGAAAACTCTTGAGTTCCGTTAGGAACGATATATTTATAGCTAATGGAGAGCAAATTTTAGTAGAGTTCCGTAGGAACGGCATATTGTTATGCCGTTCCTACGGAACTCGCTTCGTATATTTGACGCTATTTCTATAAATATCACGCTCCTACGGAGCTGATTTATGAGTTTTCAAACAGATTCTTAGAAATAATTTAAAGTAAAGTGTTAAACGGTTTTATGCAATTGCCGAAAATCTAAAAAAATCTGTGTTTATCTATGTTCATCTGTGGATAAATAAAATTTGGATCTACTGATACTGACTGCCTGAGATAAAAATCTCTTTTAAATTCACGCCGCTTTTTGAATGCCGTAACGTTCGAGTTTGAGATATAAACCGCGACGCGTTAAACCGAGTTCGCGGGCGCATTGCGATATGTTCCAGTTGTGGCGGACAAGCGCGTCTTTAATCATTTGCGTTTCCAATTCGCCGACGGCTTCTTCGAGCGTTCCGCTGTTTGAAGCAATATTGTATGACGAAAATGATTTATCGAAAGAAGTGATTGTTTTGATATTTTCATTGCCGTTCATCGGTGAAATCGAAGAACCGCTTCGTTTGAGTTCGGGCGAAAGATGCGCCGGCGTGATGGTTTCGCCGTCTTCGGCACGCGCCACGATTCTCTGAATTTCGTTGCACAGCTGACGAACATTTCCTTCCCACTCGCAAACCATAAGTAAATCAACCGTTTGCGGCGTAATATTAATATCGCGTTTGCCGAATCGTGCCGAATATTGATTAACGTAATAGCTGATTATCGGCGGAATTTCCGAACGTCTTTCTCGTAAAGGCGGAACGCGCAGACGAATTACATTTAAGCGATAATACAAATCTTCGCGGAAACTGCCGTCGGCAACCTTTTCTTCAAGCGGCATATTTGTTGCGGCGATTATCCGCACGTCAACTTTTATCGGACTTTTTTCGCCGAGCGGCTGAACTTCGCCTTCCTGCAAAAATCTCAACAATTTCGGCTGAACGTCAATCGGCAAATCGCCGACTTCATCAAGAAAAAGAGTGCCGCCGTCAGCCGCGCGAATCATTCCCTGCGAATCGGCAACCGCGCCCGTGAACGCGCCTTTTTTGTAACCGAAAAGATGACCTTCCGCCAGTTCTTTCGGAACGGCGGTGCAGTTAAATGGTATAAAAACCTTATCTTTACGGCTGGAAATCGTATGAATTGCGCGGGAGACGAGTTCTTTTCCCGTTCCCGATTCGCCCGTTACGAGAACCGTTACGTCGGAAGAACGGATTTTATAAACTTCCTCGACCAGCGAGGACATCGCCGGAGAAGAATGAATAAATCCGGGCATCAAAGAATTCGATGTGAACGGACTCGTTTCTTGTTCGGTTTGTTGGTGTTTGTCCTTGTCGCGCAGAGCGCAAACGTCCATTCCGAGTTCGACAACTCTCAGCAGCGGCTGAACGGAAGATTCATCATTTAAAACTGCACCGGTTTCGGGCGAAATAATCAGAAATGCCAAAGCAGCACTCGGCGCACGCAGATTAAAGATTCTTAAATCTTTTGTTTTAGAAAATTTTTCCGTTTCATTTTTGCTCTGAGATTGCTGGAATTTAGAAACAATTTCCATACTTTCGGTCGGAGTATAGCCGTGTGTGATAAACGGAAAAAGTCTTTTCTGATCGTTAAATTCAGCGATGATAATTTTTTTCGCCTTACTTTCCTGTTGCAAAATGGCGATAAGTTCACGGAAAAGCAATTCACGCGAAGCGGTCGCTTCCGCCAGACGCAGCATTAAAAGTTGTGAAACCGCCGTTTTGGGGCGTTGGTTAGTTAATTCCGGAGATTGCCTCGTTTTAATGGTTTTAAGGTTTTCAAGAATTCCTCCGGTTATTTCCAAAAACATTTTGATGCCGAGCCGACCAAATGTGTCAGCCGCAGCCAAAAGATGTTTTTTGGCTTTTTCAGGACTGTTTCTGGAAAGCGTTTGACCGATCAAAAAGTTTGCCAAAGCTGTGTGATAAAGATCGGCGGCGGTTTCAAAAATCGTCAAACAGCGGCTGAAATGATAAACCGCAATTTCTTCATCGGCAACTTTTAAGGCAAGCAGTCCGCGAATTCTTTGAATATTTCCGAGAACAAAGAAATCCGAATTTGTTTCGTTTTCTTCGATCAAACTCAGTTCGGTTTCACATTCGGCGAGTTTATTTTCTTCCAGATGAACTTCTGCCAAAACCAGATTTGCCATATTGGCAATCTGAGTTTCGCCGATTTTTTTGCAAATTTTCAAAGTTTCATGCGCTTTTTGTTCGGCTTGACGAAGCTTTCCCTGTGCCAGAAAACATCGTGCCAGATTTCGCATTGCCTGAATTGCATACCATTCTTTCCGGTGTTCAATGGCGACTTCGACTCCTTGCTCGAGTAATTTTTGCGCGTTTTTTAATTCGCCGCGAAGCAATTTTAACTCGCCGAGAGAATCCAGAATTCCGGCAACGTGCGCGTGATTGGCTTCAATCGCCAGATCGAGAGCTTGTTTAATAATAGCTTCGGCGCGTTCCCAATCGCCGAGAAGCATTAGATTTATTCCTAAATTATTATATGCGGCAATGGATTGGATTTTATGTTCGGTTTGTTCAAAAAATTTGATGGATTTTTCCAGACAATCAATTCCGTCTTGCGGTCGGCGCAGAAACCAGTATGCGCCGGACATATCCGAATAAAGTTTGCCGAGAACAAACGGCGCATTGCGCGAACCGATGATTTTTATTGCCAGTTGGAAATACTCAATCGCTTTTTCGCTGTTGCCTTCCTGATGATAAGTCATCGCCAACATATGGTAAGCGTTTGCCATTCCGTGCCAGTCGCCGTCTTCCCGATACGCCGCTAAACCTTTTTCAGCGTGATCGCGGGCAATCGGATATTCGTTTAACTTCCGGTAGACACGCGCCAAAGCCACATAAATCTCGCCGTTTAATTGTTGTAAATTAAAACTTTTAGCTTCTTCCAGAGCAAAATTCAAGAGGGCAACGGCTTTCGGATAATCCTGTGAATTGTTGTAAGAAATAGCAAGCTGAGTTAAAACCGAAAGAGCCGTTTCAGCTTCGAGTTCGCTCAAAAAATCATCATCATTGTATTTTTCAACAACTTCGAGAGCATTTTTGTAACGTCCCTGTGTTTCGTAGGTGTAAGAAAGAAGTCGGCGGAATTTGGCTTCCGTCTCTTCTGAATGAGAATAATTTTCCAGCATATTCGTCAGAATTTTCTCTGCCGCGCCGGACATTCCTTCGCCGAGTTTTTGATTAACTTCGGCGAAAATTTCCCGCAATCTCTCTTCGGACAAACTTCTGTTATTGAGTGAACGCAGTTTTATCCTTGCTCTCTCAAACGGATAAGCATTTCCCGACATATTTTTAGTGGTCGAAATTGAATCTTTTTTCATCCCGCAATAAAAAAAGAAAAGTGTCAATAAATCTTGATTTTCAGTAATTGAATATCAAAAATTAAAAAAAGGGGGAACTTCTAATTATTTTATTGAATATATTCTTGCTTTTGAATCTATCAAATATTAATTTTTCCGTCCAGTTTTGTTATGTGTTTTGAAGAAGTGATAATGTAATACCGGATTAATCGCCAATGAATAATAAAAACCGAAGGATGTCAGAAAGTTTTTTTTACACTCTTTTAAAACTAAAAATTGCGCGTAAAATTAAGATTTCTTAAACATCTCAAAACTTTTTCTCAGCTGCTTACAAACACTAAAATTCTAAAACAACTTTTCCAAAACTTTTATTCGATTCCAGATATTCGTGCGCTTCTCCGGCATTTTCCGCTTTAACTACTCTATCAAGATTCGGGATGATTTTACCCGCTTCAATCAAAGGCAAAACATTCTCGATAAACGATTTAGTCGCTTCCGCTTTTTCTTTCGGAGAGCGCGCCCGCAAAACTGTTCCGATAATTCTCAAACGTTTTGACAAAGCCTTTCCAAGATCGAATTCCGCTGATCTTCCGCCGACCAAACCAACTAAAATTAAGCGACCTTTTAATGCCAGACTTTCCAAATTTGCCTCGAAATAACTTGCACCGACAAGGTCTAAAATTACATCAATGCCTTTGCCGTCCGTAATATGATCGGTTAATTCAGCAAAAATTTTCGAATTATTTTTGACTGCTTCGGTTTCCGTCACAATTCCAAAATCTAGCCCGAACTTATTACATTCTTTGAGTTTATCAGCCGTGCGCGATGTTCCGATCACTTTTGCGCCTTTTGCTTTGGCAAGCTGCAGTGCGGCAAGTCCGACTCCCGAACCGACAGCGTGAATCAAAAGTGTTTCGCCGGTTTTTAATGCGCCTTGCGTAAAAATTGCATCGTTTGCCGTGATAAAAACTTCGGGAATCGCCGCGGCTTCCGCAAAACTTAAATTCTTCGGGATTTTCGCCAAATGTGCCGATTCCGTCAGAATAAATTCCGCATTGCCGCCGCCTGCCGTGATTCCGAAAACTCTTTCGCCGAGTCTAAAATCTCTGACATCGTTACCGATTTCGGCAACTTCGCCGGCAAACTCCAAACCCAGAATGCGTTCGGGAAAACCTTTCGGCGCGGGATAAAACCCCATGCGCTGCAAAATGTCCGCCCGATTTACGCCCGACGCTTTTATTTTGACCAAAACCTGCGAGTTTTCAGGTTTTGCGGGATTTTCGACTTCGCGCAATTCGAGATTTTCCGCACCGCCGAAATCCTTTACATAAACAGCTTTCATGTTTTTACTTCTTGCTGAAAATTTTTATAATCCGGCAAAGATCATTCAACTGTTACTGATTTTGCCAGATTTCGCGGTTGATCAACATCACAGCCGCGGCGCACCGCGATGTGATAAGCGAGAAGCTGCAACGGCACGATCGAAAGAATCGGCGAGAGCAAATCGGTCGTTTCAGGAACTTCGATGACGTGATCGGAAACGACCGAACTCATTTCGTCGCCTTCGGTCAAGATCGAAAGAATAATGCCGTCGCGCGATTTTACTTCGACGATATTCGAATGCGTTTTTTCGTAGCGCAGTTCGCTTCCTTCGTTGCCTTCTTCTCTTGTGTTGATAATGACGACGGGCAGTTTTTCGTCAATCAGCGCGTTCGGACCGTGTTTCATCTCGCCCGCCGGATAACCTTCGGCGTGAATGTAGGAAATTTCCTTGAGTTTCAACGCGCCTTCCAGAGCGACCGGAAAATTGATTCCGCGTCCGAGATAAAGAAAATCCTGCGAACGGAAAAAATCTCTGGAAAGCTCTTCGATCGAATCGGCATCGCTTAAAAGATGTTCGATCTTGAGCGGCAATTCGGCTAATTCCTGCGCGTGATTTTTGGCTTCTTCGGGAGATAATTCTCCGCGCAGCTGCCCGAGATAAAGCGCGAAAAGATAGAGCGCGATCATCTGCGACGTAAACGCCTTGGTCGAAGCCACGCCGATTTCCGGTCCGGCGTGCGTTAAAATCGTGCCGTCGGCTTCGCGCGTGATCATCGAACCCTGCACATTGCAGATCGCCAAAACCTTGCAGCCCGAAGCCTTTGCTTCGCGCATCGCGGCAATCGTGTCGGCGGTTTCGCCCGATTGCGAGATGACGACCAAAAGATCCGTATCGCGCAAAACCGGTCTTCGATAACGGAATTCCGAAGCGTAATCAACCTCGACCGGAACTCTGGCGAGTTCTTCGAGCATATATTTTCCGGCGATTCCGGCGTGCCAGCTCGTGCCGCAAGCGGCGATTTTAATTGAAGTTAAATTCTGAAAATCTTCTTCGGCGATATTCATCTCATCGAGATAAACTTTTCCCGTATCCAGAGAAACACGACCGCGAACAGTATCACGAACGGCGCGCGGCTGTTCGTAGATTTCTTTGAGCATAAAATGCTTAAAGCCGCCTTTTTCCGCCATAATCGGATCCCAGGTGATGCGCTGCTGCTTCGGCTCGACGATGTTGCCGTCGTAATCGGTAACGCGCACGGAATCTTTCGACAATACGGCGATTTCCTTTTCGCCCAAGTAAAACACGTCGCGCGTATGTTGCAAGATCGCGGGAATGTCGGAAGCGACAAAAAATTCCCCGTCGCCGAGACCGATGACGACCGGCGGACCTTCGCGCACGGCGATAATTGTGTCCGGTTCGTCAACCGAGATGATCGAAAGCGCGAAAATTCCGCGCAATTCCTTGACCGTTTTGCGAACGGCTTCTTCCAAAGAAAGATTTTCCTTTTCCTTGTAAAAACCGATCAGATGCGCGACGACTTCCGTGTCGGTTTCGGTCTTAAATTCGCTTCCTTCTCCGGTCAGACGCTTTTTCAGCGTCAGATAATTTTCGATAATCCCGTTATGCACGACGACGATTTTACCCGTCTGATCGCGGTGCGGATGGGCATTTTCCTCGGTCGGTCGCCCGTGCGTCGCCCAGCGCGTATGCCCGATCCCGTAGTTTCCGTCCAAAGGATTCAAGCGAATCGCTTCTTCCAGATTCCGCAGCTTCCCTTCGGCGCGCCGCAGCGAAAGTTCCTGATTTTCATCAACAACCGCAATTCCCGCCGAATCATATCCGCGATACTCCAATTTCCGTAAACCGTCAATAATTAACGGTACAACTTGTTTATTTCCAACGTATCCAACAATTCCACACATAATTTTTATAGTTTACAATTTTTTTAGAGCTATTTTTAGCTCTAAAATTATTTATGAGATTTTTTCTTTCATTCCAGAGATTAACTTATTAAATATATTGAATTTTTCAATGCCTCATTCGATTTTTCTTAACAAACATCCAATAACTTAATATATTCTATTACCGCTTTTAGATTTTCTTTTTCATCAGTAACGATTAATACAGCCCCTTTGTTACTATGCCCGACTTCAACAGAACCTCTATGCGTTAATTTTTTCTCAATCAAATCAATGAATATATTACCTTTTTCATCGAAAATCGGATTTACCGTATCGCCAAGTATTTCTTCACCAATGCTCTTAATTGTTATGTTTTTAAGTTCGATAAATTCTGTGTAAAGTGTCGGCTTTTCAACAAATAATGTTTTAACTTCTGAAATTCTTAGTAAATTTCCAATACATTGAATATCTAAATCCTGTTCTTTCAGTATTTGAGCAAGAACCAAATTCCACGGCTCATTTTCAACTTTTTTAGTGACAGGATTAAGTTTTAAATTCTTATCAACTTCAAAAGTAAATCCATATTCTTCAGTAATATAATTCAAAATATCACTAACATCCGTATTCACTACATTTAAGTTTATTCCTTCACCAACAAAACCTTGTTGGCAAACTGCTTTTGACTGTTCTTCACTTACTTTTTCTGCTTTGGGGCGAGATTTCAACCCAAATACAAACTTTTTAAATTTATCGGCGTTATCTGATTCCGATTGTGCCAAAATGGGCAAAGCGAAGCAAAATGTGAGCAAAATTATAAAAACTAAAATTCTTTTCATGTTGATTAAGCGGCTTTTTTAACTTCTTCGGCAATCGCGTTAATAAAATTTTTATCATTTAATAAGTTTCTTTTAGTTTCTTCGAGTTTTAGTTCACTTTCCATCAAAGCGCGAAGTTTCTCATTTAATAAAATTTGTAATGACTCGATTTCTTCATTTTCGGTTTGTGCCTGAAAATGTTTCAGGACATCCAAATCAAGTTTCATCTGAAATTCGACTTTTGTATTTGAAGGATGCAAATCTTCTTTTTTTGCACGACGTTCGGGCGGAATTCGGCGGAATTTATGCTTTCCGGGTTTTAATAATTCATCTTCGGGAATTCCCGCCGCCAAATCCTGTTCGTAATCTTCCTCTTCAATCCGGATGATTACTTCCTCGTCTTTTTCCTCGACGATTCCAAATCGAAAAGGTTGTATTTCATTCTTTTCCATAATTTTCGGTTTCGTATTCTTGCTGATATTTCGCTTCCGCTTTGCGGGCGGAAATGATGCGAATATTTTCTCCGTTCGCCTCTCTTTCGGCATAAATTACAAATAACAAACGTCGGCTCGAAAATCCGATCAGATAAAATCTTTCTTCTTCGATTGAATGCGCATAATCGAATTCTCGAACCGCATTCGGATCATAAAATGCTTCAATCGCTTCATCAAAACTTACGCCGTGAGTTTTGATGTTCAGAGCATTTTTATTGATGTCCCATTCAAACGTCATTGAGCGTTTCGTGAAGTTTCCGTTTCATCTTCGTTCAAAGTTTTTATCGTTCGCGCGGGCGCGCCGACGACTAATTTATTCGGCGGAACGTCTTTTGTAACAACGCTTCCCGCGCCGGTTGCTGCGCCGTCGCCGACTTTGACGGGCGCGACGAGCATCGTGTCGGAGCCGATTTTTACGTTATTGCCGATGTTCGTCGCGTGTTTGTTTTTGCCGTCGTAATTGCAGGTGATCGTTCCCGCGCCGATGTTTGTGTTTTCGCCGATGGTCGCGTCGCCCAAATATGTCAAATGACTCGCTTTCGAGTTTCTGCCGATGATCGAATTTTTTACTTCGACGTAATTGCCGACCTTCGCTTTTTCCTCGAGCCGCGCTTTCGGGCGCAGATGCGCGAAAGGTCCGATTTTGCAGTCGTTTCCGATTTCGGCGTTGGTTATTACGCAATTATCCAGAATTTCAACGCCGTGTCCGATTCTCGAATCGGCGATGCGCGTTCCCGAACGAATCGCGCAACCGTCGCCGATCACGGTTTCGCCTTCGATTGTAACATTCGGAAAAATCACCGTGTCGCGCCCGATTTTTGCCTGTTCGCTGATATAGACGTTTTTCGGGTCAACAAAACTCACGCCGTAATCGAGCATCAGGCGCATCACCGTCCGGCGGCGGATGATTCGTTCCAAATCCGAAAGTTCGACGCGGTTGTTGATGCCGGAAACTTCGCGTGAATCGTTGTGATGATAGAGCGAAACGTCTTCGTCGGCATCTCTTAAAATTCGCGGAACGTCCGTTAAATAATATTCGCCCTGCGCGTTATTGTTTTCCACATTAGATAGCGCATCGAAAAGTTTCTGCGTGTCGAAGCAATAAATTCCCGAATTGATTTCGTTGATCTGACGTTGCTCGTCGCTCGCGTCCTTTTGTTCGATGATCTCATCGAAAAGTCCTTCTTCATCACGGACGATTCGCCCGTAACCCGCCGGATCGCTTAATTTTACGGTCAAAATCGTGCAAGCCGCGCCGCGCCCCCGATGATGATAATGCTGCTGGATCAAAGCCGCCAGAGTTTCGGCGCGAATCATTGGAACGTCGCCGGATAAAACAAGCAGAGTCGAATCTTCGGTTTCCAGAAATCCGCGTGCCGAATTTACCGCATCGCCCGTTCCTAATTGCTGTTTTTGCCAGACGAATTCTACGCGGTCTTCGTCTAATTCCTTCAAAACCGCGTCTTTTACGTCTTCGCCCTGATGCCCGATGACGACATAAATCTTGCGCGGCGCAAGCGCGGAAGCCGTCCGGCAAACGTGATTGATCAGCGGACGACCGTCCAGCAGATGCAGAACCTTTGCCAGTTCCGAACGCATCCGCGTTCCTAGTCCGGCGGCTAAAATTAACACATCGAGCGGTTTCTGTTCATTGGAAGAAGTGTTTTCCATATAAATTCTAAAGCGTCAAAACTTTTTGTCTGACGGGCTGCATCGCGCATAACAGAACGGTTTGCGCCAATTTCTCGGGATGATGGCGAACTTTTTCGCCTTCGTCTAAAAGATTACCACAAACAATTTCCGCGCCTTCAATCATCTCCGGCGAAATCGAATCGGAAATGCCGATCTGCATTGCGCCTTCACCAGCATAAAGCGCCATCTGTGATTCGCTGATAAGATGATTGTTGACGATTACGTAATCAAAATCAATTTCCGGCGCGTATTGACGAACGATTTCCAGATGTTTTCTGGCGGAAAACCCTTCGGTTTCGCCGGGCTGAGTCATCAGATTGCAGATAAAAATCTTGATCGCGGAAGATTCATTGATTGATTCGGGAACGCCTTTGACCAGCAAGGGCGGCAAAAGACTCGTAAAAAGCGAGCCGGGACCGACCGTGATGACGTCCGATTCATAAATTGCGGCTAAGGCTTCGGGCAGCGGATGACAGGTTTCCGGTTCGAGTTTTAATTGCTTGATTTTGTTTCCGACCTGTCCGATATTTGTTTCGCCGCGCACGACCGTGCCATCGAAAAGTTCCGCTGTCAGCCGCACATCGGCAACCGTCGCCGGATAAATATGTCCTTTGCTTGCCAGAATTTCCGACGAAAGTTTAACCGCTTCGGCAAAATCGCCCGTGATTTCCGAGAGCGCGGCAAGAAAAAGATTGCCGAAACTGTGTCCGCCTAAATGTCCGTCGCCGCGAAAACGATGTTTGAAAAGTTGCGATAAGAGATGCGAATCTTCCGAAAGCGCGACCATACAATTGCGTATATCGCCCGGCGGCGGCATTTGCAGTTCGTCGCGCAGTCTGCCCGAACTTCCGCCGTCATCGGACACGGCGACGATTCCCGACAGGTTTTTTATCCAGACGGGTTCATCTTCACCGGCTTTGACAAATCTTTTCAGTCCCGATAAAAGAGTCGAAAGACCGTTTCCGCCGCCGATGGCGACAAAATTTAGACCTTGCGAACTTTGTGAAAACAAATGATTTTTCATTTTTACTTGATGGAATGTATCAAATTTGTCCGGCGAGTTTTTTGAGATTTATATTTTACTTATGAATTCTGAGATATAAAATTCGTACTAATTATCTTTTCTAAGAGCAATTAGACTGGAAAAGTGTAACATTTTCCATATTCTTGAGCAATAGTTTATATTGGCGGGCATTTTAAGTAGATAAAATATTTAATGTTAAAAATGTATAAACACAAAAAAACACTTGAAGCAATTGTAATCAATGTGCTAAATTAATAGCGTGGTTTGTTAAAAACTCATCCGGCAAACCATATAAGCAAACAAATTGAAAAACTTGCAAATGTCTTACCTTAATTAATCAAACTATTCGAGAGAGAAAAAAATTAATGGCAGAAACGCCCGTTATTTTACACGAACAACAGTTTCAGAATATTAAATCCGTTCTCGCCCGGCTGTGCGTCGAATGCATCGCCCGCGTGGTGTTTCTGGTTGACCGCGACGGTCAGCCGATTGCCTTTTCGGGCGACATCGGAGATATGGATACAACAAGTTTTTCCAGTCTGGCGGCGGGAAATGTCGCCGCGACGACGAGTATGGCAAAACTTATCGGCGAAAATGTTTTCCCGTCAATGATCCATGAGGGCGAGCGCGAAAGCATTTTTATCAGCATCATCGGCAGAAGTTTGCTGGTCGTGGTTTTCGATGAAAAATCAACGCTCGGTCTGGTTAAAATCAGAGCAAAGCGGGCGACTTATGAGATTGCCGAAATTTTAGAAAGAGTCGCCTACGATTCGGCAAATCGAAGTCTTGAAGATGTCGCATTTTTCGCCGATATTACCGATGAAGATATTGACAGCTTATTTAATTAGTTTTGATTTGCATTTGAAAATCAAAAACCGAAGATAAAATTATGACATTTATTAATTACGCATCGCGCGAAATTAACTGCAAAATAGTTTATTACGGTCCGGGTTTGTGCGGGAAAACGACGAACCTGCAATATATCTATGATTCGACCGCGCCGCAAGCCAAAGGTAAATTGATCTCTCTGGCAACCGAAACAGACCGCACGTTATTTTTCGATTTTATGCCGCTCGAACTCGGCACGGTTCGCGGCTTCAAAACGCGTTTTCACCTTTACACCGTTCCCGGACAGGTTTATTACGACGCTTCGCGCAAATTGATCTTAAAAGGCGTTGACGGCGTTGTGTTTGTTGCCGACTCGCAGGAAGAGCGCATTGATGCCAATATCGAATCGCTCTATAACTTAGAAGAAAATTTGCAATCGCAAGGCTACGATCTAAAAGAGTTGCCGTATGTTTTGCAGCTTAATAAACGCGATCTGCCGAATGTCATCTCGACGGAAGAATTAACCGCCGAACTCCAGCGTAAGGGCGAACCCGTTTTTGAAGCTACCGCGCCGACCGGAGTCGGTGTGTTCGACACGCTCAAAGCAGTCGCCAAACAGGTTTTGACCGAACTCAGAAAAAGCTAAATCTTGTTTGTTTTATTCTAATTTAAAACTTTTGAGTTTTCATAGCTGATCGTTAAAAAAGAAATTTTGACTTCGGAATAAGTGAAAAGTGAAAGGTTAGAAGTGATAAATCGGCTCGGAACACAAACTTTTCACTTATTCCGAAAAAGTATTTTTCACGCCTTACAAATCCAAACTGCCGGAGATAATAATTTTATGAAGATAAAAACTCTCTTAATTTTTACGATTACATTGATTTCAGGACTTTGGTTCGCCGGTTTTTTCGAGCAATACAAAGTTAAAATCGGCATCACTAAAACCTTCAGCCGAGCCGAAGTTAAAAACCTTGTCGGGAAAAATGTTCGGGAAAAATGTTTAGAACAAAATCGGCAAAAATCGAAAGTCGGCAAAGTAATCGGTTATTCCGGCAGTTTTTTCGGACAAGTTCGCCCGCATATCAAATGGACTGATGAAAAAGTAAAATACACCGCTTACCCGAAAAGCTATTTTGAAGAATGTATCGAGGTGATTAAATGAAATATTTTCCGACAACAAAATTCATTGCCGTTTTCTTTGTAACTTTTCTTTTAAGTCTGTCATTTCACGCATATTTCGGAAGATATACATTTTCTTATTCCGTTGAAAAAACTTTTACAAAACAGGAAGTGAGCGATTTATCGGGAAAGAGAGTTTTTAATACTTGTTTCCGAAACAATTCCGAAGGCACTATTTCAGGGTTTGATAAAAATCTGGGAATTGAGATGACTCACGACGAACCGATTTTCGGAAAATTCACAAAGTCTTATTATGATAAACAGACATTTGAAAAATGTTTGATTGTAATTGATTAAAGTAATCTGAAAAATAAACACGAAAAAGCCGCTTGAGTTTTCTGTGAACTCAAGCGGCTTTTTCGAGAAGATCAGGTTATAAAAAAATTACTTCGGCATCAAAACCGTATCAATTACGTGAATCACACCGTTTGACTGCATGACATCGGCGGTTGTAACTTTCGATTTTCCGCCTTTTGCGTCGGTAATGATGACATCATTTCCTTCCATCGAAGCGGTAATTTCCGCGCCTTGAACGGTTTTCAAGGTTGCTTTACCGTTTCCGTCCTTGATCGCTTTGGCAACCGCCGCCGCGTCGAGTTTTCCACTGACAACGTGATATGTCAGAATGCCTTTCAGATCAGCCTTTTTATCGGGTTTGAGCAAACCGTCAACCGTTCCGGCGGGCAATTTTTCAAACGCCGCATTGGTCGGCGCGAAAACCGTGAACGGTCCCGTGCCTTTCAGCGTTTCCACCAAATCAGCCGCTTTAACAGCAGCAACCAGAGTTGTGTGGTCTTTCGATTGCGAAGCATTGTCCACAATGTCTTTAGTTGCCAACATCGGCGCGCCGCCGACCATCGGATTTTCACCGCTTGCCGTGCTGTTTGCGTTTGAATTCATCATATTTGAATTCATCGTATTGGTATTGTTCATCGCGCTGTTCGTATTTGTCATATTCGAATTCGTGCGATTCGTATTTGTATTTGTTGTCGGTTCGGAGCAAGCCGTTAATAAGGCAAATGCCGATACCGTGCAAAATGTAATAATTAATTTCTGTTTCATATATCCTTCCTTTTTTTTCGATTTCAAGCGTAATTTTCTAAAATTTACGCTTCCATACAAAATTACGCCGATAGTTTTCTAAATTTAAATCTATCGCGCACTTTGTATTTCTGTTTTCCAACAAATACGTTTTCGTTATGAATTAAGAATTGGATTCAAAAAAATAAAAAAATATTTGTCTTGAGAAAAGTGTTTGAAAATCGCATTCCGTAAAATTTAAGTGTTCAGCTTAAAACAGATACCGTTTAGCCGGAAACAAAAAAATCAGACGGAACTTTGCCAAGCGATTGAAACGACACTAATACTATTTATCAAACTGAAACTTTTCTGTCTGAAAATAAAGTATGCCTACAAGACCAAATATCAAACTTTGGCGTAGGTTAAACCGGTTTGTCCCTGATATTTTCCGCCGCGGTCTTCATAGGAAACCGAACAATTTTCGTCCGATTCAAAAAATAAAATTTGTCCGATGCCTTCGTTGACATAAACTCTGAGCGGCAAATTTGCCAGATTTCCGATCTCGACCACCAAACGTCCCGTCCAGCCGGCTTCGAGCGGCGTTGTGTTGACGAGCAAACCGGCGCGTGCGTACGTTGATTTCCCAAGTGCAATTCCTGTTACGTTGCGCGGCATTTTAAAGGTTTCGACCGTTACGCCCAAACCGTAGTGATGCGGCGGCAAAAGATAATATTTCGAGCCGTCCGTCGCTTCGTGCAGTTCGGGTTCGATCAGAGATTTGTCGTCGAATCTTTTCGGATCAATTTCCGAGCCGTAGACGGAAGAAAAAATGCGAAAACCGTCGTCGGCGAGGCGCATATCGTAGCCGTAACTGGAAAGTCCGGCGGAAATTATCTTATTTCCGTTGACTTCTCTGACAAGTTCGGACAGAAAAGGCGAAATCATCTGGTGTTCTTCAGCCATCCGGCGAAGCCATAAATCCGATTTAATAGTCATAAATTAAAAATCCGCAAAAAAAATGGAAAGCGATAAGAAAAAATAACTTATCACTTTCCATTTGTAAAATTCAAAAACGCGGGGCGTAAAACTTTAATCCAAAGGCTGATTGATTGCGCTCAGTTTCAAAATTCCGTCGCCGATAACAAAGTTCAGGGGCGTGCCGCCGCTGCCGGCTTTTGCCAGAATTATTTTTTCGGTAAATTCTGTGCGGTCGCGTTTTTTCAAATCTTTCAGAGAGTTTTCGATTTGCCCCGAACGCAGAACTTTGGCATCAATTTCGGCATTCATATTTTGCGCCATTTGCACATTCATTGTTCCGCTGACAAGCTGGATGTCAATATTTCTTCCGCGCCAACTGCGGTGCGGAATCGTTACGTCAACATTTCCTTTGCCGAAAGCTGCCGAAACCATTCCGCCGATTAAATCCAGTCGGGCGTTTGTTTCCAAAAATTTTATCCTCATCGTGCCTTCGATCTTTGAAACATTCAAATCGCCGATTCCGCCGTCAATTTCCAGATCGCAATAAATCGGAACTTTGATTTTATAATTAATTTGAAAAGGCATTTCGAGCAGATGTTTTGGAAATTTTTTCGCCGTTTTTTTGAGATATTTTTTGTCATTTGTTCCGAGACTGATGATTCGTGTGTGGGCAAATCCGATGTCGGTGACAAATCCGACGACTGCTGCCATTTGAGCCAGATCGCTTTCGTTTGCGCCTTGAACTTCGATTTCCGCCGAAATTTCGATCTCGTTTTTTTGCCAACCTTCAATTTCGATTGAACCGTTTCGCGCTCCGATGATCGAAACCGTTCCGCCCACGCCGAATTCGATGGTGTCAGTTTTATAAGTCGTGCGTTTTAATAATTTACCTTGCGCGTTGGAAATTAAATTAAAGCTGAAAATAATGGCGGCAAAAAGAAACAGATGGATTATTTTTTGATTTTTCATGGTTGATTTGCAGGGAAGAAAATTTGCTGGAATTGAAAAGCAGTTCGGATATAAAGGGATACAGAAGCATAACGCGCCTGACTTTTTAATCCTAGCTTTTAACCGGTCGTTTGGTCAAGACTTTTTTATCAGCGGCTGAGGAATGAGATGCTTCCGCGCTGATTCGTTACGGTTAAGGTCGCGCTTCCGTCGCCGTTTTTCCCGACTACGCGCCGACCGTCGCCGACAAAACTCATCGAAGCGTTGGAAAAAGCTCCGAGCGAAATGTTGCGCGTCGAAGGGGCGGTGGCGACTAATCGAAATGAAGCATTGATCGGAATTCGCAGGGCGATATTTCCGCGCATCGAATTAAAACGATACTTGCCGTCTGTTTGAATTATACCGTCAAAAAATATGTCGCCGATGACGTTTGCCGCCGAAACCGTGCCGGCACCGATATCGGTTAAGGTGATGTCGCCTTCGCTGGAGATATTCGCGCTGACAAATGTTCCGCGAACATTGCTGACATTCAGATTTCCCATTCTTGTTTCGATGTCAACTGCCGATGTGTGCGGAACTTTAATAGTGAAATTAACATTTCCAACTTCGTTTCTGCCTTGATTATCTCTGACCAGATTGATGTAAATACTACCGCTTAAGTTTTGCGGATTGATATTGGCGGCGGGAGCTTCCAGATAAGCCGTAATTTGCACTTCGTCTTTATTCCATCCTTCGACCGTTACCGTGCCGGAGCGATTGGTCAATTGCAGACGGATATTTTTACTTGCCGGATAAGTTCTGGAAAACTTTTTCTGCGCGGAAACTTCAGTTGCCGCAGGCACAAAGAAAAAAACTACGCTTAAAAGTAGAATCGTAGTTTTCTTAAATCCGAAAAGATTAAATAAATTTTTCAATCTCAAATTCATCGCTAAAAAATTCTCTATATTATAATTCCGCAAATGCCCGCAAAAGGTCCATTTTTTCTTTCATCGCCGCATCGAGCATTTCGCCTGAGAGATTATCTTGCGGATCTTTTTCTAAAATTGTGTTGTATTCATAAACAACTTGATCAATTTCTCTCAGATTTCGATCAAAGGTTTCCCTGATTTGTCCGTTCCAGCTTTGCCGCCGGAGTTCGACTCTTTGATTCCAGTAATCAATAACTTTTTGCTGTTCCTGAATTTTTCTCAGACGCGCTTGCTGCGGTGTTTCTATCAGACCGATGCGACCTAAAACCTTATCGAAAATCGTTTCGCTCACCGTCGCATTGTCCGCAAAACCTTCGGTCGGTGCGGAGAAATTCTTAATCCCGACAATAGTTAATAACGAACTGATTAAAGCAATTCCCAAAAATGAAGCGAAAACCTGTGAAAAAGATATCTGCCAACTGTTGTTCCAAATTTTTGAAAACAAACCTTGATCTGCCGTTTCCGTTTGAATAGTTTCTTGAGCGAGTTCGGGTTTGACTTCGTTTTCGATAATGTTGTTGATTCTGCACCAGATAGCATTTGAATTCGGCGAAAGAACCGGTTCGGCTTCATCTTCGATACAAAAATCAACGATCAATGCGAGGTCTTCGCAAACCTTTGCACAATCAAGGCAAACAGCAAGATGCGTCTGAACATTTTCCGAACTTGTTTGATCGAGTTCATTGTCCAGAAACGCACTGATTTGTTCTTTGCATTGTTCGCAGTTCATCAAAAATACCTAATTAAATTGGATAGTTTACTAAATTTCGCCAATTGATCTGACTACTTGTTATAGATTGCCCGAAAAACTTTTTGGTTGCCTTTCATAGAAAATAATCAAGTTTATTTTTCTTCGATCAGCAAACCGCGCAGTTTGAGACGCGCTTTATGAAGCTGTGATTTCGATGTTCCGACGGAAATTCCCAGTATTCGGGCAACTTCCGTGTGTTCATATCCTTGAACATCGTGTAAAGTAAAAACTTTTCGATAACCGTCCGGCAGTTTGGAAACCGCGCGTTTCAGAGCAATGCGGTCAATTACCTGCATTTTGTTTTGGTTATTTGTTCCCGGCACAATTTGTTCAGGCGTTTCGCCGTCTTCCGAAGTTTTTTCATTTTTGAAACTTCGTTTTCTAAAGTGCATCAAAACCTGATTAACCGTCATCCGGTGAAGCCACGTCGAAAACGCCGAATCGCCGCGAAAACTTCCGGCTTTTCGAAAAAGTTGGATAAAAACTTCTTGCGTCAAATCTTCGGCTTCGGTCTGGTTTTTGGTCATTCGCAAACAAAGACTGAAAGTGCGGCGGTGATAGCGTTCATAGAGAATTTCAAAAGCCGCCATATTTCCCGAAGATGCTTTTTGAGTTAATTCAAAATCCGGCGCATCCGGCGCAATTGTTTCAACTTGGTCGGATACGGGTGAATACGCACGAATAGCCGCATTTTCCTCAATCGGAAATGCAGATTCACGCTCCATAGTTGCCGAGCTATAATCCATACTTGCTCCTAAAAGGGTGCTGTCAGAATGTAAAATATTTTCTTGGTCTATGATGAGCCACCTCCAAACATTGGTTGCTTTAACCGCCGTTTATTTTATGACGAAATATGTAAAAGTTAAAAAATCAAAATAATGCTTCGGCTATATTGAATGAAAATATGCTTAAAAGTCAATGTTTTTGCAAAAAATTAAAACTGATTTTTCAAATAAAATCTGACATTTGTTGAAAAATCTGGTATAAATCTTGAGAAGTTTTATCCCAATTTAATCTTTACGAGTTAAAATTTTTTATGCTCTTCCTTACTCAATCTGCCGCTGTTTTCGGTATTGACGCTCTAATTGTTGATATTGAAGTAAATCTACAGCCTGTCAAAGGCGAAGCCGATTCTTCGCCGCCCGTGATTATCGTCGGTTTGCCCGATACCGCCGTGCGCGAATCGAAGGAAAGAATCCGTGCCGCGATTCAAAACAGTTCGTATTTCTTTCCGTTTCATAAAACGACGATCAATCTCGCGCCCGCAGATGTTCGAAAAGCTGGCGCGAGTTTCGATTTGCCGATTGCACTCGGCATCTTAGGCGCAAACGGCGATCTGGGAAATCTCGATACTTTGGAAAACACTCTGAGCATCGGCGAATTGTCGCTCGACGGGCGCGTGCGTCCCGTGCGCGGCGCACTTTCGATTGCGCTTCAAGCGCGTGAAATCGGAATTACAAATCTATTGATTCCTGAAGAAAATGCGACTGAAGCGGCGGTCGTCGAAGGAATTGATGTTTTCCCGATTCGTGATTTGCGCGATGCGGTCGAAATTGCGCGAAGTTTGCAGGAAGGAAAAGAGCCGCCCGTTTCACCTCTGAAATTAAAAATCGAAGATTTAACGGAAAGCGAAAACAAATACCGCGTGGATTTTGCAGAAGTTCGCGGGCAACAAAGTGCGAAACGTGCGCTCGAAGTTGCCAGCGCGGGCGGGCATAATATTCTGCTTATCGGTCCGCCCGGATCAGGGAAAACGATGCTGGCAAAAAGAGTTCCGACGATTCTGCCGCCGCTCGAATTTGAAGAATCGCTGGAAATCACAAAGGTTCATTCGGTCGCCGGTCTGACCGGAAAATCGGGACTTGTTACCCAAAGACAATTTCGCTCGCCGCATCACACTATTTCAAACGCCGGACTGATCGGCGGCGGAACTTTTCCGCGCCCGGGCGAAGTGTCCTTAGCTCATAACGGCGTTTTATTTTTGGATGAACTGCCGGAATTCGACCGCAGCGTTCTCGAAGTTTTGCGCCAACCGCTGGAAGACAAACAAGTTACGATCAGCCGCGCGTCGATGAGTCTGACTTTTCCGGCGCATTTTACGATGGTCGCTTCGATGAATCCTTGTCCGTGCGGCTATTTCGGTTCTTCGAGAGAATGCAAATGCTCGCCGGTTCAAATTCAAAGATATGTCGGCAAAATCTCGGGTCCTCTTTTAGACAGAATTGATATACATATAGACGTTCCGGCGGTGAACTTCAAGGAACTGCGCGGGCGCGGCGTTCCCGAAGGCGATTCTTCCGAGAAAATTCGTGAAAGAGTAATAAATGCCCGAAAAATTCAGCTTGAAAGATTCAAAGGCAGCGGCGTTTTCTCAAATTCGGGAATGTCGCCGACGCAGATTCGTCAATTCTGCGCACTCGACGCCGAAAGCGAATCTCTGCTCGAACGCGCGATGCTTCGGCAAGGTCTTTCCGCCCGCGCTCACGACCGGATTTTGAAAGTTTCCAGAACAATCGCCGATTTATCCGCAAGCGAAAACGTCGAACCGAATCACATCAGCGAAGCGATCAATTACCGCTCGCTCGACAGAAATTATTGGACTTAAAGGTTTGATTTTTGATCTTTGATCTTTGATCTTGGTTTGTTTTTTGAAATCGTTTTTCGATGATTGTCTGAAAATAAAATCAAAAATCAAAAATCAAAAATCAAAGATCAATGATTATTGTAAAAGTTTTGTAATTTTCCCGAAGTGAAAATTTTTGCGGAAAAGTTTATAATTAAAAAGTTTGACTAATAGGGGAATAAAAAACTTTTACATAATGACAGCAGAAAACTTAATCGGATTTGAAAATTTACCGCAGACAATACCGCATTATTGCATCGAGGCGTTTCGACGTCACGACAAACGGGATGCTTTGAATTATAAGATTAATGAAGCGTGGGTACATATTTCGGGTGAAGCGGTAGTTGAAAGAATCAAGCGCATCGCGCTCGGACTCGCCGATCTCGGCGTAAAAGCCGGCGACCGCGTGGCGATAATTTCCGAAAATCGTCCCGAATGGTCTTTGACCGATCTGGCGATTTTGTCGCTTCGCGCCGTTAATGTGCCGATTTATACGACGCAGGCGGTCGAACAAATTCGTTATATTCTGGAAAATTCCGGCGCGAAAATGCTTTTTGTTTCCGGCAAAAAAATCTGGCAGCACGCTGAAAATGCGATTCAAAGCGTCGAACGCCTGGAAAAACTCGTTTTCTTTGATGAAGATGCGCTTCCCGAAAATCAAACCCGGGCGATGACTCTGGCGGAAGTCGAAAAGCGCGGCGAGGAATTGGAAAAAATCGAGCCTGATCTTTTTGAAAAACGCCTCGCGGAAATCGAAAAAGAAGACCTGGCAACAATTATTTACACATCCGGGACGACCGGCGAACCGAAGGGCGTGATGCTTTCGCACGAGGCTTTTGTGACGAGTATTGTCGGTGTTTCCAAAGGGCTGCCAATCAAATCAACCGACCGTTCGCTCGCGGTTTTGCCCCTTTCTCATATTTTCGAGCGCACCGTTTTTTACGTTCTATGCTCAAACGGCGTTTCGATTAATTATTGTGCCGCGTTTGACCAAATTGCCGGACATCTTCAGGAAGTCAAACCGACGATTATGACAGCTGTGCCGCGTCTTTTCGAGCAGGTTTATCACAAAATCGTCAAAAAAGGTAAAGCGGCGGGCGGTTATAAAACAAAACTTTTCGATTGGGCTTTGGAAGTCGGGCAGGACTACTGGGCGGCGAAGGATAATCAACGGACGGTTTCGCCCGTTCTTGCGGCAAAGCACGCGATTGCGAGTCGTTTGGTTTTTTCAAAATGGCGTGAAGGCGTCGGCGGTTCTCTGCGATTTTTCGTCTCCGGCGGTGCGCCGCTTTCCAAGAAACTTTCACAGGCTTTCTGGGCTGCCGGAATTCCGATTCTGCAAGGCTACGGAATGACCGAAGCGTGCGTAACGTGCGCCAATCGCCCCGATGACAACAAAGTCGGTTCAATCGGAACGCCGTTTGAAGGAGTCGAGATGAAAATCGCCGAATCCGACGGCGAAATTCTCGTGCGCGGACCGAATGTAATGCGAGGTTATTATCAAAATGACGAGGAAACCGCGAAAGCGATTGATGAAGAAGGCTGGTATCATACGGGCGATGTCGGTTATAAAGACAAAGACGGACATTATTTTATTACCGACCGCAAAAAGGATTTATTCAAACTCTCGAACGGAAAATACGTTGCGCCGCAGCAGGTCGAAAGTCTTCTGAAACAATCGCCGCTCGTCGCGCAGGCGGTCGCCGTCGGTTCGGGCAGAAAACAGGTCGGTGCGCTCGTCGTTCCCGATTGGGACACGCTCAAGCAGACTTTGCAGGAAGAAGGAATTGAAGCGGAAGGTTCGCGCGAAGAGCTTTGCGAAAATCCTTACGTCGTCAAACGGGTTCAGCGCGACGCCGGCGAATTTACGCGCGAAATGAATGATTATGAAAGAGTCAAGAGAGTTTATCTGCTGCCGCGCGAATTTTCGATTGATAAAGGCGAAATGACTCCGACGCTCAAGATTAAACGCAGCGTGATTGACGAAAAATACGAAGAAGCGATTAATGAAATCTGCGGAAACTGATTTGGATTTTGGATTTTGGATTTTAGATTTTGGATTGGTTTGAAATTCAGATAACTCGATTGTTTTGACATTTTATAAGAAGCGAGTTTTTTTAATTTTTGAGAAATTTATTTGAGCGACAGTTTTTCTTCCAGATTCAGCATTTGATCGAGGGTTGAAAAATCCTTATGTTTATTGCTGAGAAGTGCTTCGGCAAGTTCATAGAGCGGAATCGGAATCTCGACCGTTGTGACCATTTCTTCGGATTGCGGATAATTAGCGTAAAATTCTAATTCAGCCTCGCAAAATTCACAAAAAACAAGATGTTCCTGAATGGCATTGGATTCTCTCTGCGCCATTTCCTCATTTTGAAATGCCAGCAATTCTTGTGATGAAGGGCAATCCGCATTTTTGCAAAAAGTAATCATTTTTATCGAAAACATATACATTGTAAAAACAGTCTTAAAATCATCGCGCTAAATAAAAAGCGAAGATACACATCCGTTATATCTAAAAATAAAGCGATAATGCGCCTCTGCTTCCAAAAATAATAGCGGTAAAAATAAAAAAAAATGTTTGCATCTCTCTTGAATTACGTTAAACTCAGTAAAATAAAGCATTTAACGCAATTGTTAAACAAATAAAAAAATCACAAAAACTTGTTGCTCAAATCAAGAATAATTGTTAATATCTTAAATGTGGTTAGTTAAACGAAATAGTGTTTGACTAACAACTCTCTGAAGTAACTGCGAAGCTCGGCAGATATTTCAAAAAATTTTCTACCTGTCTTACAAATTGCGAAAAACCTGAGAAAAATAATTATTACTTACCAAACGTGCGCCATAAAAATCTCAAACGGGAAGAGATTTCCGCGTATTGGAGATAGCGCAGACACATTTTTTCTTACAGACCGAAAATCGCAAAAAACTGAAATAACCGAAAAAGGTTTTTATTTATGAGTGCAATTAAAAACAAGGCACATCTGCCTAAACCAATCAAAAATCAGCGCATCAATATCGGAAAATGGAACGAATGTCTGACGAAATCCGACGTAAATCAGATTTGGGCGGAACTTCACCGAATCGTTTGTTCACATCCGTTGGTGCGTGCGTCAAAGCGGGCGGGATTTCTGGTCGAAGAAGGCAAATATAATGCTTATACGGATTTAACACAGGAACTTTTTGTCACGCTTTTGAGCAAGGAGCGTTTTCAGCATTATCTTGATGCGAAAATGACGGATGCCGAAATTGAATCGGAAATCAGCCAGATCGAATTGACCAATATGCTGACGGCAGAACTGCGCAAACGCTATCCTGAATCCTACCGTCTGGCGCGGCGGGTTTCGACGCTTATTCAAGGCAGCAAACGATTTAAGCGGTTTGATAAAACGGATTATCATACACGGCTCGTTAATCGCTTGTATGGTTTGACAGAATGGAAAGATGAGAAAATGAGCCGCAGTCCGCAGGAAATGCTGGAGCGCGTCAAAGCGGTGGCATTTTATAATCGTGATACGCGAATGGTCGGCTGCACGGGCGATTCGCAAATCGTGATCGGCAATGTCGAACTGGAAAAGTTAATCGTCAAAGTCTTTAAAGCGATTGATTCGCCCGTTGACGTTCGCTCGCTCAGATCGTATGTAATGTCGCGTCTGCCGATTATGGATATTTATCTCGTTCCGGTCGGCGGTGTCAAAGATGACGACGATGATCGCGCAACTTTTGAGCTTTCCGACACACGCGAAAATCCGGAAGAAAGCGTAATGCGAATCGAAGGCGAAAAGGAAGCCGCCGGATTTGTTGATGCTTTTTTAGGAAATTTACGTAAATCGGTGCGCGGAAAAGCCAAGCAATATGATCGGATGATTAATGTTTTATGGATGTGTTATCTGGTTGCGGACGGCGGAACGCAGCTCGAAGTCGCCGATACGTTAGGTGTTTCCGATTCTTTAGTTTCCGATTACCGCAAACGCATCGAAACTAATTTGCAGGAACTTTCATTTAACGGCGTAAATGAAGCGCGGCAATTTGAAAAAGCCTTAAAACACAAAGTTCGGGATTTAATCTCGGTCGAAAAAGAAGAAATGACGGCATAATTTCCCTAGACTGTAATCTCTGTAATTTAAAATTATTCAGATGTTTAGAAATCTTTTTCAAAAATGTTAAAATAATTTTTAGCAAAATTGCAGTCCCGAAATGCAACGGAATGCAAAATCTGAAAATCTTCAAAAATATAATGAGATTTAAGTTTATAAATGCCTGCCAATCACACCAAAAGTTCCGATTATAACTCGCTTAAATCAACTGCTAAAAATGGCGGCACGAAGGCAAATTATAATAAAACTCTCAAGCATTCAAAAAAATCAGAAGAAGAAAAAGATCCATCTTCCAGAAAATCTCTAGTCAATTCACAAAATAAAACCAGAAAAAAAGAACATCTGCCAGAACCGGTTTCCGAAGAAAAAGAAACAAGTTCGGCAGATAATTTTATTTTAAAGTCAACGGAAAACAGCCTGAAGCCGGAAGAAGATCTTTCTTACGCCGAAAAACAAAAACATAAAAAAGAGGCAAAGAAAACCAGGAAAAATTTTGAATTGATAAATAGTGATTTTTGGCTGGTGAGAAACGGTCATACGCTGACCTTTATCGGGCTTTACTTGTTTTCAATTTTGGTATTGTTTCGACCTTACGAAATTGTTCCGGCATTTTCATTTCTTTCGGCAACGGCATTTTATTTTGCCGCCGCGACACTTATCGTTTATTTTCCGACACAACTTTTAACCGAAGGCAATTTTACGACTTTTTCAACCGAAGTGAAGGCAATTGCGGCATTGACGCTGATTGCTTTGATTACGATGCCGATTGCCAAAAGCCCCGGAACTGCCTGGGAAACTTTCAGCGACGCATTTATCAAAGCCGTCTTGATGTTTATCGTTATGGTCAATGTCTTGCGGACGCGTAGGCGATTGATGCAAATGATGTGGCTTTCGCTTTCAATCGGCGTTTATTTGAGTTATGTGTCATTAGATATGTATATGAGAGGCGAACTCAATTCCGAAGGTTATCGCGTCGTCGTCGAAATCGGCGGATTATTCGGTAATCCGAATGATATGGCTTTGCATTTGGTGATGATGACACCGCTTGCCATAACTCTGGGAATCGCCGCTCAGAAAAAATCGCTCAAGATTATCTATTTCGCGATGGCGGCACTTTTCATCGGTGCGAATATGGTGACGTATTCACGCGGCGGTTTTCTCGCTTTGCTGGCGGTTGCCATTATTTTAGTCTGGAAGCTCGGACGCAGAAACCGTCTGCAAATAACAGTTATTTCAACAGTTGTTAGTTTTATCGTCTTGCTTTTCGCACCGGGAAATTACGGCTTGCGGATGCTTTCAATCTTTATTCCGGGACTTGATCCGGTCGGTTCGAGCGGTCAGCGGCAGGAACTTCTAATTCGTTCGATTCTCGTCTCGATCAGAAATCCGTGGGGCATCGGCATCGGCAACTTTCCGATTGTCGGCGTTCAGAATCTGCAATCGCATAATGCTTACACACAGATTTCATCCGAACTGGGAATTCTGGGATTATCGGCTTATTTGGTGTTTATATTAAGTCCGTTGCGTAAACTTTTGGCAATAGAGGAAATTCTTTTTGCCAAAAATGAATTTAACTGGTTTTATTATATGGCAATCGGTTTTCAGGCAAGTATAATTGCGTATATGGTTTCAAGTTTTTTCGGTTCGGTCGCATATAATTGGTTTATCTATTATTTAATCGCGTATGCTGTTGCTTTCAGGCGAATTTATAAAATTGACGGGGAAGAAAAAAGAAAAAATACCGAAATAGAAAGCAACCTGAACAATTCTTTAGGACTTCAAACGGCGTGAGTTTCAGAAGGACAAAATTATATTGATCAAATTATTACAAATAATTTTTTGGATAAGTGCAGGCGCACTTTTTTACACATATATCGGATATCCGGTGTTTGTGTATCTGGTCAGCCGTTTATTTCCGCGTAAAGTAAAAAAGAGCGAATTTGAGCCGAATGTGACGGTTTTAATCACCGCTTATAACGAAGAAAAAGATATTCGCGCCAAACTTGAAAATACTTTACAAATTGATTATCCGCAGAAAAAACTGGAAATTCTGGTTGCCTCTGACGGTTCAACGGATAAAACCGACGAGATCGTTCGAGAATTTTCTGCGCGAGGCGTGAAACTTTTTCATCAGAAAGGCAGAGTCGGCAAAACCGTTACGCAAAATAATGCGGTTGAACGATCAAGCGGCGAGATCATTCTTTTTTCCGACGCGACGACTATGTATCGGCACAATGTGTTGCAGGAAATACTGCCGAATTTTGCCGATCAAACTGTCGGCTGTGTTGCCGGAAAATTAATTTATGTGGATTCGACAAAATCGGGCGTTGGGCAAGGCGCGAAAAGTTACTGGAATTACGAAACTTTTATCAAAGAAAGCGAAAGTCGTGCGTGTTCGCTGATCGGCGCATCGGGTTGTCTTTACGCTGTGCAAAAATCAGCTTATAAACCGATGTACCCGGAAGCGTGTTCGGATTTTTTAATTGCGACCGTTTTATACGAGCAAGGTTTGCGCACAATTTATGAACCGAAGGCGATTTGTACTGAAGAAACCAATAAAAATACCGGTAAGGAAATGCAGATGCGCGTACGCGTCATTTTGCAAACCCTGACGGATTTATGGCGGAATCGTTCGATGATGAATCCGTTTAAGAGCGGTTTTTATGCAGTCGAACTCATTTCTCACAAAGTTTTTCGGTATGCCGTGCCGTTTTTTTTGTTTTCGCTGCTGATTTCCGCTTTTGCGCTTGCTTTTTATTCCAATTTTTTTACAATGGTTTTCGCCCTTCAAATTGTTTTTTATTTAATGGCGTTGATCGCTTGGATTTTGGAAAGAGCCGGGAAATCTTTCGGACTTTTGGCAATACCGCTGTATTTTGTTTTAACAAATGTTGCTTCACTAATCGGTTTTTATAAATTTCTACGCGGCGAACGATCCGCCCGTTGGGAAACGATTAGAGAAACAACAGATAACATTAAGCAAGTGATCTGAAATAGATAGATTCTAGACTTTTGATTTAGTAAATTTGTGAATACACAAGTTGGAGAAACTCCAAAAATTTTAGAAAAGCGCGTCGGCAATCAAGTTAAATTGGACGAACCGCTGATTAGTGTCATTGTTCCGGCTTATAATGTTGCCGAATATATTGCCGAAACGCTTGATTCGGCATTTGCTCAGACGTTTACGGATTTTGAGATAATCGTCGTTAACGACGGTTCGCCCGATACAAGTGAACTGGAAAAAGTTCTGGAAAATTACCTTGACCGAATCATTTACATAAAACAAGAAAACGGCGGTGCAGCTTCGGCGCGGAATACGGCGATTTCAGAATCACGCGGAATTTTTCTGGCATTTCTAGACGGCGACGATCTCTGGTTTCCCGAAAAACTCGCTTCGCAGGTGCAATTTCTGGAAGATACTCTTTTTGAGATGATTTACTGCAACGGAAAACTTTTCGGTGCAGCGCTCTATGAATCGCAAACCTTTATGGATAAATCTCCCTCAAGCGGAGATGTTACGCCGGAAAGCCTTTTAAGCGGCGGCTGCAACGTGCTGACTTCAGGAACGCTGGTCAAAAAAGATCTGGTTGTTAAATGCGGCTTGTTTGACGAAGAAGCCGTTCGAATTGAAGACTTTGATTTGTGGTTTCGTCTGTGTAAAAACGGAGTCAGAATCGGTTATCAAGAAGATGTTTTGATGAAATATCGAATCAGAACGGGCAGTTTAACGGGCGATAATGTCGAAAAAGCAGAAAGAACGATTGCCGCGTTGCAAATGGTGAAGAGCAAGCATACTTTTACTGAATCCGAACATCTGGCTTGGGAAACTCATCTGAAGATGAGTGAAATCGAACTTAAACTGGAAAAAGGAAAAAACAGTCTGGTCAAAGGAGATTTTATTGAAGCCCGAAAGAATTTTTCCGAAGCAAATGCTCAAGACCGGAAATTTAAACTGACGGCACTCAACGTCTTGCTTGCCCTAAGTCCGAAGCTAACGTTGATTTTGTTTAAAGTTTTTCGTCCCGCCGAATTTTTATATATCGCCGCAAGCAATAATCATCCTCCGATTATATAAAGTTAAATGTAAGCAGTAATGGAAGATAAAAGATAAAACTCTGTTGAATCTATTATTTAAAGGATCAAGAACGAAATCATTCACCATTCACCACTCACCATTAACCATTCTATAAATTAAACATTCCAATCATTTATTCCGGCGGTTAAATTTAGTAGAATTTTCCTGTGATAATTTGCAGAATTAAAGTTTAGGCAAATCTCTTCGGTTTTCTCTTCAAAAACTTTTCAATTCGGCTCAGAGATTAAACCAATGACCAATTCACAGGAAAATTTATCGCTTAAATCGCAAAGCGCGTGGATAATGTTTGCCAAAGTCATCGGCTTCGGGCTTTCATTTCTCTTGCCTTTTCTGATTGTGCGGATTTTGACGCAGGATAAAGTCGGAGTCTACAGGCAATCTTTTCAAGTGATTATGAACGCGCTCTCGATTTTGCCGCTCGGCATCAGTATGAGCGCATATTACTTTCTCTCCCGCGAAACGACGCGCCGCGCTTCATCAATTTTCAATATCCTGCTTTTCAATTTTGTCGCCGGCGGGATCGCTTTTTTCGGTTTGTATTTTTATCCGCAATTGTTGGGAAATATTTTTCGAAGCGATGAAATGACGCGACTTGCGCCTTTGATCGGCGTGGTCATCTGGCTTTGGATTTTCTCGACATTTTTAGAAGTCGTCGCGCTTGCCAACCGCGAAGCAAAAACGGCGATGGTTTTTATAATTTTCGCTCAATTTACAAAAACCTTGCTGATGGCGGGCGCGGTAATTATTTACGGAACGGTTGAAGCCTTTATTTACGCGGCGATTTTTCAAGGCGTTCTGCAAACTATAATTTTAATTTTTTATCTTAATTCGAGATTTCCGGGATTTTGGCGTTCGTTCGAGCCGAAATTTTTCCGCGAACAGCTTTTTTACGCGCTGCCTTTCGGGCTTGCCGGTATTCTCTGGACTTTGCAGTCCGATGTTCATAATTATTTTGTCGGTTATCGGTTCAGCGAAGCCGAATATGCGATTTACGCCTACGGTTGTTTTCAACTGCCTCTGATCGCAATTCTCTACGAATCCACGACCGCCGTTTTGATTCCGCGAATGAGCGAACTGCAAGCCCGCGGCGAATACCGGGAGATGATTCTGCTGACTTCGCGGGCGATGGACAAGCTCGCGTTGGTTTATTTTCCGGCGTATATCTTTCTGCTGATCACGGCGCAGGTTTTTGTTTTAACGCTTTTTACGCGGGATTATCTGGCAAGCGTGCCGATTATGCTGATAAATCTGACGCTTTTGCCGCTCAGTATTCTGGTTATTGATCCGATGGTTCGCGCTTATAAAGAACTCGGCAGAACTTTAATGAGTCTGCGGGTTTTCGTCGTCATCGGATTGGTCGCGGCGTTGTATTTCGGTATTCAAAACTTTGATCTGCGCGGTATGATTGCTATCGTGGTGGTGATAAACGTGCTGGAGACAATCATTGTCGGCGCGATTCTTGCCGGAAAGCTCGGCGTAAAAACGGAAGATTGGCGGCTTTTCAAGAATGTCGGAAAAATCGCTCTGGTCAGTTTGATCGCCGGAGTGTTTACGTTTTTAATTTACGGACAACTTGAAAAAATCGGATGCAGTTTCGGCGAAAATCTCGTCGGGATGGTTTTTAATTTCGTTTCGATGTTTTTTAATGCGCCGAAACAAAACCTTACGGATTTTGTTTCCGGCGCGTTAACGCTCGGTCTGACATTTACGTTTTTTGCTCCCGTTTATCTTTTCGGCATCAATTATTTCGGTTTGATTGACGCGGAAGAAAAAGATTTAATAAAACAGACTTTTGGAAAATTGCGGACGTTTTTCGGAAAAAAACAAATTCAAAATCCGTAATCTCAAATAAAAGAAAATGTGCGGAATCGCCGGATTTATTAACAAAGACAGAAATGCGCCCGTTGCGGAGCGCGAGATTTTGCTCGATAAAATGTGCAAAATCATCACGCATCGCGGACCTGACGAACAAGGTCAAACCGTTCGGGGACGCGCCGCGCTCGGCATGCGCCGTCTTTCGATCATTGATTTAACGAGCGGTCAACAGCCGATTTATTCCGAGGACGGCTCGAAATTTATCGTTTTTAACGGCGAAATTTACAATTACCGCGAACTTAAAAAAGAACTCGAATCGCTCGGTTATAAATTTAAAACAAATTCCGATACCGAAACGATCATTCACGCCTTCGACGAATTCGGCACGAAATGTCTGGAAAAATTGCGCGGAATGTTCGCCTTCGCGATCTGGGATTCTAAAGATGAATCGCTTTTCATCGCCCGCGACCGCGTCGGCAAAAAACCGCTTTTTTATTCTCTGACCGAATCTGGCGATTTCGTTTTCGGATCGGAACTCAAATCTTTAATAACTCACGGAATTTCCAAAGAAATTGATTACGCCGCGCTCGATGCGTATTTAACTTTCGGTTACGTGCCGGAAGATTTCTGCATTTTCAAATCGGTCGAAAAGCTCGCGCCGGGTTCGTTTTTGATTTACAAAAACGGCAAAATCGAAACCAATCAGTATTGGGATTTTAAGTACGAAAAGATCACCGAAATAAAAAGCGAAGCCGAATATATCCGGCAGCTTCAGGAATTATTAAAGGAAGCGGTTGAAATTCGTTTGATTTCGGAAGTTCCTCTGGGCGCGTTTTTGTCCGGCGGCGTTGATTCTTCGGCAATCGTCGCGCTGATGTCGCAGATTTCCGAAAAGCCCGTGAAAACCTTTTCCATCGGGTTTAACGAAGACAGTTTCGATGAACTAAAATACGCCCGCCTTGCCGCCAAGCACTTTAAAACAGAGCATCACGAATTTATCGTAACTCCTGATTTGGTTGAAGTTGTAGATGATCTGGTCTGGCATTTCGACGAACCTTTTGCCGATTCTTCCGCGTTGCCAACATTTATGGTTTCTAAAATGGCGCGGGATTTTGTTACAGTAGTGTTGTCGGGCGATGGCGGCGACGAACTTTTCGCCGGTTATACGCGCTATGTGATTGACAAAAAGCGCAGCGGAATCGGAAATTTGCCGAAAGCACTACGGCACGGAATTCTTCAACCGATCAGCAAAGCACTTCCGCACAGCGCAAAAGGCAAGAATTTTCTTTATAATATTTCTCTCGATGCGATTGACCGTTATATCAATTCGGTTTCGCATTTCGGAAAAATGGCGAAGCAATCGCTTTATTCCGATAGTTTCCGGCAAAACTTAAACAGCGGTTTCGGAAAAGCCGAAGCCGATTTTAAGCGCATCGCGCTGAGCGTTTCGACCGGAAATCCGGTTGATAATCTGCTTTATCTCGACAGCAAAACTTATCTACCGAGCGATATTTTGACCAAGGTTGACCGGATGAGTATGGCAACTTCGCTTGAAGCGAGAGTTCCGCTACTCGATCATAAATTGATCGAATTTGTCGAAACAATTCCGACCGAACTAAAATTAAAAGGTTTGGAAACAAAGTATATTTTCAAAAAAGCCTTGGAAGGAATAGTCCCGAATGAGATTTTATACCGCGAAAAACAAGGCTTCGGAGTTCCGATCGGTGATTGGATCAATTCTAAATTGCGTGAGCGCATTCACGGCGATTTAATGGAAAATAAAACTCTCGAACGCGGATATTTTAATAAGAAATACATCAAAACTTTGCTTGATGAACATTCAAATAAACGCCGCGATCATTCGCATTCGCTCTGGATTTTATGGATGCTGGAGCTTTGGCATCGCCGTTTCATGGATAATTAGAATCATTAGGAGTTTTTTAACTAAGATGAGTTATCAGAAATACGCGCAGGAAATTATCGAAAGTTATAATGAAACTGAAAGCCGTAATTTTCTGGTTGACGCCGTAAAAGACCGCAAAGTTAAAAGAGTTTTAGATGTCGGCTGCGGCGCGGGACAAGACCTGATTCCGTTTGCCGAAAAAAAGAACGCATTTTGCGTCGGAATTGACATCGGCAAAGAACTGGGCAAAATCGGGAATGCTTTTGTCGAAAAATTAGATTATTCTGATAAAATAAAATTTTTACGTGCAAAAGGTGAGGACTTGCCTTTTTCCGATGGAAGTTTTGATGTTGTTTTATGCCGCGTTGCTTTGCCGTATATGCACAACAAAAAAGCAATTGCCGAAACTGCCAGAGTTTTACGTTCGGGCGGCGTTTATCTGTTGAAAACACACGCTCCGGCGTTTTATTTCGGAATGCTGAAACAGCGTTTTACAACCTTTGATTTAAGGCAATATGCTTATCCGCTGATTTGTCTGGCAAACGGAATTCGTCATCAATTTACCGGAAAACAGACGCAGAAAGGATTTTGGAAGGGCAAAGAAGTTTTTCAAACAAAGAGTTTTTTAGAAAAAGAATTCAAAAAAAACGGGTTAAGACTCGAAGGCACGTTACCCGATACAAATATTGAATCGCCGTCACTTTTTATCGTCAAAAATTAAAATGAACAAGCAGGAAAATACAATTTACAACAAGCTGAAATGGAATTTACCCTGGATGATGCGATATCCGTTCGTCCGGTTAAATGACTTTCTGCGAAGTAAATCTGAAAATCCGAAACATTTAATTTTTACGATTGCCAATCATTTTGAACCGGCGTGGAGCGACAACGGCTTGCTTGATCTGGATGATCAAAAACACCGGTTGGACAAATACTACGAATTGGCGCGCAAAACAGGCGAAGCCGTCCGCGATGCCGACGGCAGAAAGTTTGCTCACACGAATTTTTATCCGGCGGAACAATACGATTACGATATTTTAGAAAAAATGGCGCAAATGCAGGCGGAAGGTTTGGGCGAAGTTGAAATCCATCTGCATCACGGAATCGAAAAGCCCGATACTTCTGAAAATACACGCCGCGTTTTAACGGAATTTCGGGATACTTTAGCCGAAGATCATAAATGCCTTTCGCGCTTTGACGGCAAAGGCGAACCGAAATATGCGTTTGTTCACGGCAATCTGGCTCTGGCAAATTCGGCGGACGGAAAATACTGCGGCGTTGACGACGAAATGCAGATTTTGCAGGACACGGGCTGTTATGTTGATATGACGATGCCTTCTGCGCCCGATGTTACGCAAGTTCCGATGATAAATCAGATTTACGAATGCGATTTGCCTTTGAACGAAAAAATTCCGCACCGCAGCGGAAAATCGGTTGAAGTAAATGGAAATCAACCGCAATTGCCGTTGATTTTTACCGGTCCGCTAATTCTTAATTGGACGCGAAAAATTAAAGGATTGCCTGTTCCGCGCTTAGATGACGGAGCATTGGTGGCAAATCAACCGATGAACTTGGCGCGGCTGAATCGTTGGATTTCCGCCGATATTACCGTTCAAGGTCGCCCCGAATGGATTTTTATAAAACTTTATTGTCACGGATTTTTTACGCACGATCAATCAGCGTGCATCGGCAGCAGAGCGGAGAAGTTTTTTAACAAAATAATTGAAAATGGCGAAAAAACGGGCGATTACAAAGTCCATTTTGCTTCCGCCCGCGAAGCCTTCAATATGGTCTTAGCGGCAATTGATGGAAAAAAAAGAAATCCGAACAAATATCGGGATTATCGTTTGCAGACCATTATGAAACAATCGAAACGGTTTGAAAATAAAGAGCAGGTGAATATAATATCTTGACGCAATAAGTTATCACTTAATAATGCCAATCAAGAGTTGAAATAAATCAGCCTCATTTATTGTGCGGACAGCTAAAATAGACCGTCCGCTTTTTCTAAACTTTTTTTATGATTGACAAATCTTTACACTTTAACTTGCAAGATTAGTAATTCAAGTCATTCAAGAATCATATTACCTTCGGGTAAATAAAATTTTTGAATAAAAAAAGACTATGAAAAAAATGAATTTAACAGCAAAGTTTTTGGTAATGTTTTCGTTTGTGTTTTTGTTCGGTGTAACAGTTTTCGGGCAAAACAGAACGGAAGAATGGTTTGTCGCAGATAAAATGATTGATTGCAAAGGAGTTGCGCTGCAGAAATGTCTGGTTGTGCGCGAGGTTAATTCGAGCGATTGGAAATATTTTTACGGCACGATTCGCGGTTTAAAGTTTCGGGAAAATTATACGCAAAGAATCCGCGTCCGCATTTCGCCGCGCAAAAATGCGCCGCAAGATGTTTCCGTTAATGATTACAGACTTGTCAAAACCGTGAGCCGCAGCCGAACCGACGGAAATACGATTGATGAAGCGCGAAATCTGATGCAAAATCAAAAATCTCTGGATTTGGCGGAGCGGAAATGGACGGTAACGGAAATCAAAGGCGAAAAAATCGAATCCGGCATAGCTGTTTTGCAATTTAACGGAAAAGATAAAAGTTTCGGTACAAAAATCTGCAATGGCATCGGCGGAAATTACGAACTAAACGGCTTAAACATTAAATTTACGGGAATTGTCGGAACAATGATGTATTGCGGAGAACCGCTTCAGCCGATTGAAGATAAATTCAAAAAATCTATCGAAATCGTAACGCGAGGAGAACAAAACGGTAATGATCTGATGTTTTTTGCAGGCAACAAACCCGTTTTGAAATTAACCGCCGAAACCGCAAATGCAATGAACAAACCGCTTGAAGAAACAAAATGGGCTTTGCTCGAAATCGGCAATGAAAAGATTCAGTTGAAAGGTCAAATACCTTATTTACAGTTTGGTGATGAGAAAAAGATGTATTCGGGTTTTTCCGGCTGCAATCGAATGTTTGGAAAATATGAAACAAACGAAAACTCGATAAATTTCAGCGAAGGCGGAATGACGCGGATGGCTTGTCTTGATTCGGAAGTTCAAAAAATTGAAACCGGAATGACACAGGCTTTGGGAAAAGTTAATCGCTACGAAATCAAAAACGGCGCGTTGAGTTTGTTTGATGGTGATAAAGTTTTACTTAAACTGATGTCATTTACCGGAAAATAATGAGCGACAAGAAAATGTATAAAGAGCGCGGGTTTGCAAATCGTGTCGGTTTCGGCACAAGCCCCGCGCTTTTGATTGTTGATTTTATCAACGCTTTTACGGATGTTTCGTGTCCGCTCGGTTCGGACTTGGACAAGGAAGTTGCGGCAACGAAACAGATTTTGGAAAGTTTTCGCGGTCAAAATTTGCCTGTTCATTTTACGACAACGGCTTATGACGAAGCGTTTATTTCAGCCGGAGTTTTTATCAAAAAAGTTCCGAGTCTGGCGCATCTGAAAACGGGTACGCCTTTGATTGAAATTGACGGGAGAATAAAGCCGAAACCGGGCGAGGTTGTTTGGACAAAACAATATGCTTCGGCTTTTTTCGGGACGGCTCTGGCAGCAGCTTTGACCGCGCAAAAGGTTGATACACTTATAATTACAGGCTGCACGACTTCGGGTTGTGTTCGTGCTTCGGCGGTTGATTCGTGTCAACACGGCTTTCGGACAATCGTTGTCGAAGAATGCGTCGGCGACAGATCGCAAAATGCTCACGAAGCAAATTTGTTTGATTTAAACGCGAAATATGCCGATGTCGTTAGTTTGGAAGAATCCGAAGAATATCTTTGGAAAAATTCAATTCCGTTTTGAAAAATTATTCATTAAAGACGGTGTTTCGGAATAAGTCAAAATTTCTTCCTTCAAATATCAGATGCGGAATCGCCGAAATCAAGAAAAAGAAAAAATCCAATTAGCATTAGCCCAAATTTTCGTTGTATTTTATGTCAATGAATTTAACGATTCGACGCACGACAATTTCCGATGTCAGCATTATCTCCGCGCTCGGCATAACGACCTGTTACGAAGCCTATTTTGAGCTTGATCCTTCAAAAGATTTAGCGGAATACTGCGTTAATTTTTTTAGTTTAGAGCAAATTACAGCAGAGTTTGAAGACAAAAATTCGACATTTTTGATTGCCGAATTGAATGGCAAAGCAGTCGGCTATGCAAAGCTGCGCGAAGGCAAAATTATCGAATGTTTAAAAAATAAAAACATCATTGAAGTTCAGCGGATTTACATTTTGGAAAAGATGAAAGGCAAAAATCTCGGCAAAACATTGATGAAAAAATGCTTTGAAATCGGCAAAGAAAAAGGACGTGAAATTATTTGGCTCGGAGTTTGGGACAAAAATATCGCGGCGCAAAAGTTTTATGAAAAAATCGGAATGAAAAATATCGGTTTGATTGATTTTTCCGACGGCAAAAATCAATTTATCAACTTTGTTTTTGCGAAAGAATTATAAATGGAAATTATAGGAAAAGATTACGCAGTTCAAAAGTTCGGTGAAAAAGTTTCGGGCGAAGTATTGTCATTTCGAGGAATGATAACAGTCGCTTACGAATTCAATCGAATTGTCGGACCGAGAAATATTTACGCAAAGGTCATTATTTCAGCTTCAAATTCAGAGGATTTTTATTTCAAATCAGAAGCCGTGTGGAAATCGGAAGATTATTCAAAAATAGTTCTTGATGGATTGTTAGATGTTTTGGTAAATCGAAGTCCAACACCGATTTTGAACGGAAGTTTTATTTTGCAAGAGATTTGTTGGGATGAAATTGGGTCGTGCAAATCTGCATTTTACTCTGCTTCTGTAATGGCAACAATTGGAATTTTACAAGAAACCGGAAACTTGAACTTGCTCTAAAAATTTATGACAGACAGACCACTTAAAGGTTTAAAAGTTTTGGAAATGGGGCAGCTTCTCGCGGGACCGTTTTGCGGTTCGATGCTTGCCGGGTTTGGTGCGGAAGTTATTAAAATCGAGAAACCGAAAACGGGCGATCCGCTTCGCATTTGGCGAAAACTCTATAAGGGAACTTCGCTGTGGTGGCTTTCGATGGGGCGCAATAAAAAGTCAATCACGCTCGATATGACAAGCCCGAAAGGTCAGGAAATTGCCAAAAAACTCGCGGCAAAAGTTGATATTCTGATCGAAAATTTCAAACCCGGAACGATGGAAAAATGGGGAATGAGTTTTGAAGAACTCAAAAAAATCAACAGAGGTTTAATAATGGTGCGCGTTTCGGGTTGGGGGCAAACCGGACCGTATTCGTCGCGTCCGGGTTATGCAAATGTTGCTGAAGGTGTCGGCGGAATGCGCTATACATCGGGCTATCCAGACCGTCCGCCGGTTCGTACCGGAACGTCAATCGGCGATACTCTGGCGGGAATTCACGCGGCTTTGGGCGCGTTGACGGCAGTTTATCATCGGGACGTGAACGGCGGCGAAGGACAGATGGTTGACGTAGCGATTTATGAATCAATTTTCAATATGATGGAATCAACCCTTGCCGAATATGACAAACTCGGACATATCCGCGAGCGTCAAGGCGCGAAACTCGAAGGCATCGTGCCGACTTCGACTTATCCGACAAGCGATGAAAAATTTATCATCATCGGCGGCAACGGCGATTCGATTTTTCGACGTTTAATGAAAGCCGTCGGGCGAGCCGATTTAGCAGAACACCCGGAAATGCAGGATAACGCCGGACGCGTAACACACGAAGCCGAAATTGATCAGGCAATCACCGATTGGACGCTGACTAAAACATACGATGAGGCTTACGCGGAAATCTTAAAAGCCGAAGTTCCGTGCGGACCTGTCTATTCAATCGCCGACATTATAAAAGATGAGCAATATAATGCGCGCGGAATTTTTGAAACAGTCGAAATTGAAGCAGGTGACACTGTGAAAATTCCCGCTGTCTTACCGTTTTTATCAGAAACACCGGGCGGCACGGATTGGGTCGGTCCGAAATTAGGTGAACACAACGAAGAAATTTTTCGCGGATTTTTGGAAATGTCGCAAGGTGAATATGAAGATTTAAAGGCAAACGAGATTATTTAGTTGCTATCAAAAATTATGGAAACTTCACTATTAATCGAGGCAAGCGAGGATCATTTTCGCGCAATTTCAAAAAAAGAAACTGCCCGGATTATTGAGCTTTACGCCGAATCGGAAGATTTACTGGTTTTCGTCGAAGGTCCGCGCTGGGCGACGCTCGGTTTTGAAAATGTTGCGAAAGGTTGGCGCGATTTTTGTGCTTCGGCGATTACTTTGAAAAAATGCGTCTGGGCAGAAAATCTGCGCTCGAAAATCGTCGGCAAGATGGGTTTTGTTGGCGGAATTGTCGAATTAACTGTTGAAATAAATGATGTTATAAAAACAATCCGTTTTCGTGGAACTTTCATTTTTGAGAATCAAAACGGCGTTTGGAAAATCGTTCACGAACATTTTTCACAGCCCGCCGAAAACCCTTACGGAATCGGTGATTGGTTGAAAAAATAAGTTCCAAGTTCCAAGTTTCAAGTTCCAAGTTTGTGCTAATCAACTTGGAACTTAAAATGTTTATTCAGGAACGACTTTTATCCATTCCCATATTTTGTAAATGTAAATTCCTTCAATGACAAACGGGTCGGCATCGGCTAGTTTTCGCGCTTCGTCTTCAGATTCTGCGGCGAAAACATAACAACCCGCACCGAGTTCGTTATCGGTTTGGTTGGCAAAAGGTCCTGCCAATAAGCATTTTCCTTCCACGCCGAGTTTTTTGAAATAAGCCGTGTGCGCTTGAAGTATTGGTAAAACTTTTTCAGTTGTATATTCTTCGCGTTTCGGTGTTTTTTGAATTATAAAAAAGAAATGCTTCATAATTTTCTAAATAGTCGCCGGTTCAATTTCCTTTTTCGGCGCGAAGAAATTCAGCGCAACGACACAAGCCAAAGAAATTCCCGCCGCAATCGTTACACCGTAAAAAGCGGTTGTATAATCGCCGCCCGCTGCGCTTGCCAATCGTCCGGTGATGACCGAACCGATAAAACCGCCGAAAGTTTCAATGACGGTTAGAACGCCCAAGATTTTTCCGATATCGCGCAAACCGAAAAATTCGACGGCGAGCAATTGAATCAAAACGAACGTGCCGCCGTAACCCAAACCGAACGGCAGAAGAAACCAAAAAATCGTGCTTGCCGTTAAAAATCCGAGTAACATAAAAGTTGCCAGAAACATCACGCCGCAGCAGATCAGCATCACACGCACGGTCGGCAATTTGTCGGACAAAAAGCCGAACAGAAATTTTCCGCCGACACTTGTTACGAAAAGCATACTTTGCGCGAGAGCGGCTTGATCGGGAGTTGCGCCGATTCGCGGCGTTTGTATATGCAGAATAAACTGCTGACTCGTTGTAAAAATCGGATAAAAAATCGCCATCGCGCAGAGGCTTAAAATCCAAAAATACGAAGTTTTCATCGCTTCGCCTAAAGTCATTCCGTCCGGCGTTTTCGGATTTCGGGTTTCGGATTTCGGATTTTCAACTTTCGTATTCGATTTGTCACCATCAAAATTTTCGCCGATGTCCGAGGCGCGATCTTTGACCAGCAGTAAAACTGCCGGAATTAAAATAAACCAGACAATCGAACTGACCATAAGCATCGCCGTCCGCCAACCGTAATTAGCGATCAGCGGGCGCGAAATAACCGGAATTAGTGCGCCGCCGAAACTCGTTCCCGTCAAAACGATGCCCATTGCCAAACCGCGTTTGCGCCGAAACCAGTTGGCGATTAAAACCGTTTGCACCATTACGCCGACAAGTCCGAGCGAAAGCCCTAAAAGCGAATGCGACAGATAAACTTGCCACGGTGCGCCCGCTTGCGAATAAAAAGCGAGTCCGCCGCCGAGTGTTAAACATCCGGTGAACATCAGCCATTTTAAGCTGTATTTTTGAATCAAAATGCCGACAATGAGCGAAAAAATTCCGGCAAGCAAAAACGTCAATCCGGCGGCAAGTCCCGTTACCGAATCTTTGGTTTGCATCGTAACTGTGCCGAGCTTCAGCAAATCTTCCTGAATCGGTTTATAAAAAACCGGAATTCCGCCGATTGAAAGTCCGTTACTGATGAGCAAGGCAAGTGTTGAAATGCCGACGATGATCCAGCCGTAAAAGAATTTATTTTTTTTCGTTTCGGTCATTTTTTTTGATTTTCTTGTTTGATTTTTTTTTAATTATTTCCGAACTTTGCAACGCCACGGTCAATTCCCAAAGCTGATTTAGTGCTTCCATTCGCTGCGTTACGGCTTCGGGCGACATATCAACTTTCATCATTTTCACCCCGCAAATACTTCAAATCAATTAAGTCCTTGTCACGTCCGCTGATTTCCTTCATTATAATCATTCCCTCACGCGAAACTATCCAGTATTCACCTTTGTTCCATTTTGCTTTTTGCCGATTTTCCCAAACATCTTTTAAGGCATCGGTTACGAGCAAAAAATCAAGTGTGATTAAAACTTTTGTTTTTTTATCAATTTTTGAAATACGTCGGATTTTAATTTTTCCGTCATCAAAATTAAGCGGTAACCCCTCGACATCGTAGCCGAGATTTTGGGCGATTTTCCAAACAACTTCTAAATTCTCCGACAAAATCAGCAAATCAATGTCGAGCGTGGCTCTCGGATAACCGTGAATCGCCATCGCCCAACCGCCGCAAACCGCGTAATCAATTTTTTTGCGGTTAAGCGTTTCGGTTAAATTTACAAATTCTTCCAACAAGCTCGACATAATTTTTTACTGCCGGATGCCTTTTGCCGACTAATGCAAAGCAGTCGGACGTTTGATGAATTCGCCGCGTTTTTCTTCCGTAACTTTGCCGTTATCGAACATCACGCGACCGCGAATAATTGTTTGTGTTGACCAGCCTTTGGTCATAAAACCTTCAAACGGCGTGTGGTTTTGCGCGGACAACAGATATTCGGCGCGAATCGGTTTTTCCAAATTCATATCAACAATCGTCAAATCTGCATCCGCGCCGATTGCAATACAGCCTTTGCGCGGGAAAAGTCCGAAGTTGCGCGCCGGATTTGCGGAAACCAATTCGGCAATTCTGGACAAAGAAACATTGCGTTTATGTGCGCCTTCGCTTAACAAGATCGGATAAAGAATCGAACTGCCGCCAAAACCCGGAAGCGATTCCCAAACGCCGTTTTGTTTATGTTCTTCGCCGCAACAAGCGTGATCGGAAACGACCGTATCAACGTGTCCGCGCCGAATTCCTTCCCACAAGAATTCGCTGTGTTCGCGTGTGCGAATCGGCGGATTTACTTTGCCTTTTAAACCGATTCCGCTTTTATCTAATTCTTCGTGGTCTAAAGCTAAATGATGCAAAGTTGTTTCCAGTTTTATATCGTGATTCGGATAAGTTCGGCGCACATCAATTCCGGCTTGCAGGGCATCGCGGCTCGATAAATGCAAAAGATTTATCGGACAGCCGGTTGCATCCGCCAAAATCGCGGCTTCGTGAACCGAAAGTTTTTCGGTCAAAGGCGGACGCGCTTCGGAATAGGCTTTCAGTCCGGTCAATCCTTGCTGTTTGACGCGTTCGATAAAAACGCGAATCAATTCGGGATTTTCGCAATGAAGCGAAAGCGAAATTCGCGCTTTATCTTTATGTTTTTCAGCCATTTGCGAAATCCGTGTCATCAATTCAAACAAATGCCCCAAATCATAATTTTCCGCCATCGTATAATCCGAACCTTTGGTCGAATCGGCGGAAAGCGTGAGAGCTTTGTAAAACATATAAAATTTGAACGAGCCAACGCCCGCATTTTCGACAAGCCATTCAATTTCATCGAGTTGCGGCGTTGCCATCGGCGCGATGTGATAACAATAATCGGTATAAAAATGACCTTTTGAAAGTTCTATAACTTCGGGAAAAATGTCTTTGTAAAGTCCGGTTTTGTTCAAATAATGATGTCCGGTGCGAAAATAGCTGATAATCGTTCCGACTCCGCCGACGAGCGCGGTGCGCGATTCGCTTTCCGCGTCTTCCGAATGCGGACGATAAATCCCGACGTGATAATGCGAATCAACCGCCGCCGGAAAAACATATTTACCGTTTGCATCAATAATTTCGGCTGCCTGATTTGCGTCTATTTCATCTGCAATCGCCGCAATGCGCCCGTCTTTAATGCCGATTTCGCATTTTACTTCGCCGTGAAAAGGAAAGACAACCGTGCCGTTTTTGATAATCGAATCGTATTTCATAGATTTTTATTAGCCACGAAATTACACGAACAAAACACGAAACAAACAGATTAAAAAACTTCGTGAAAATTTCGCGTAATTTTGGGGTTTTATTTCTTTTTATCGCGCACTAATTTTACTGAATAGCCGTATAAATCGCTTCGATAAAGCGTGTGAACGTATTCGACGGGTTTATTTTCTTTTGTATAAACCGTGCGTTCAATCGAAAGCAGAGCCGTCCCAACGCGGACATCCAAAAGTTTTGCCACATACGGATCGGCGAGTTCGGCGTGAATCTGCTGAATCGCATTATCGAGATTTATGCCGAGTTTGGTTTCCATCGTGTGCAGAAGTGCGCCGCTTGAAAGCTCTGCCATCGTTAGACTTGCACCGATTTCTTCAGGCAAATAATTGACAATCAAACCAAACGGTTTGCCTTCGTTAAGCCGCAAACGCTTCAGACGATAAATCGGTGTGCCGAGTTTTATTTCCAAAAGCTCGGCTTCGTGAATGTCCGCTTCGACACGATTCATCTCCAAAACTTTGACGGGCGTATCCATTCCCATTTCGATCAATTCATCGAGCGAACCTGTCAGATGAATTGTTCCGGCAAAGCGTTTTTTGCGCGACTTTCTTCCCGAAACAAGCGTTCCGCGCCCTTGTTTGCGTTCGATTAAACCGTCATCCGAGAGTGCTTGCAACGCTTGTCGAACCGTGATGCGCGACACGCCGTATTCTTCGATTAACTCACTTTCCGTCGGCATTTTCTCGCCCGATTCAAACGCCCCCGAAGTGATTTTTTCGCGCAGAACATTTTCCAGTTGGTAATAAAGCGGAATTCGCGAACTCGCAAATGTAATCTTCTGTTTTGCCATAATCTTTTCATTTAACATCTATCAGAAAATTCAATGATAAATGTTAAATGCTAAATGTCTAGTCGTGCGAATGATCAACGCCCATCGCGTGCATTGCATCATGAATGTGAATTCTATCGCTTTCCGAATCTGTCGAGTATTGTTCGCCAAATTCAAAATCGAAATGATTATGGTCGTGCGAGTGCAGCCATTTATTAAGTTCGGGTTTTTGGCGAATCAGCCGCGCCGCCGCTCTATCCGCATTTTCGTCGGGGTTTGAATAGGCATTGTGATGAAAATGATTATGCAGTTCGCCGTCTGTTCTGCCGAAACCTAAAATGCCGTGTTTGCTGTAAAACGCGCCGTGATTAACATACGCCGGTCGCCAAAAATATCCGCCCGTCGGCAAATCGCCAAACTGCATCATCCACGAAGTTCCCCAAACGTGATACGCTTCTTCGGCGCAATCGTGATACGAGATATTGTCTTGCTGAAAGCCCGGTGTCATCGAATAAAGAAACGTCATCGCGTGAGTTTTTTCGTCAAAATGAAGCAGTTTCAGCAAACAACCCGAAGCCGTTTGCGGAAACAAAGTCGGCACTTGCCACGGCATCTGGTCATAAGTCGCAAGTTCAATCAAACCGCTTCTTTCGGCATCCGTCATATCTTCGTCCGATTCCAAAATATGCGGCTCGGAGTCGTTATACATCACCAGCGCGAAACAGCCTTTTTCGGTTGAAAAAGCGGGCAGAGAAACACCGCGCGGTACAAAAAAATAACCGCCTTTGCGCCAAAGTTTATCGCCGACTTTCATTTCGCCGTCCATTATAAAAATTTCGAGTTCCGAATAAGAAACCGACGGCGGCTGTTTATATCCCGCGTCCCATTGCACACTCATTGTGCAAGCTCCCGTATCTTCATCAATCGAAAGCATTTTATAATTATATCCGCCCGGAATTCCTTTCAATTCCAATCGCTTAAATGAAACATCTCTGTCAACAAACGGTTCAATGTGTTTTCGCATAATTTTGTCTTTTGTCCTTCGTCATCAGTCCTTCACATTTTGTCCGCGCCCGTTGAAATAAAAAACAAAAGGCGAAAGACAAATGCCAAAGGACTAAAATACCACCTTAAATTCTCTATCCGGTTTCGGAAAGAGTTCTTCTTTTTTGATAATTTTCTTGTTGTCGGCGTGCCAATTAAAGCCTGTAGTCGTGATTCTCTCATAAAAGTCTTGAATCCAAACCTCGCGCTGTTCGGCAAGTTCGACATTCATTGCTTGTGCAATTTTTTCATAGCGAGCCTTTTGCTCCTCAACTTCTTGAGCAATCCATTTTTCAACTTCTTCACTTCGTTTCGGTTTATTTTTTAGTATTTTCTTCGACATAATTTTCAACATTTTTTAACCACGAAACTGCACAAAGTTTTTGCAAAGTTTTTTGTTTCTTCTTGGTGTTTCTTCGTGTATTTTTGTGATTGATTTTTATTAAATCCAATCTTCCAAACCATAAACTCGCGCAGTATTTTCAACTAATAATTTGCGTTTTGGCGTTTCGCGCAATTCCAATTTATCAAGTTCGTCCATCGCTTTCTTAAACGGCAAAACCGGATAATCCGTGCCGAATAAAACTTTGTCCTGTCCGCGTGAATTGATAAATTTTATCAACGATTTATCCCAGTATTTCGGCAAATGCGCGTCCGTGCCGATGAACACGTTTTTGTGTTTCCAAGCCATCGAAATCATTTCTTCAGTCCACGGATGTCCTATGTGTATCCCGATAATTTTTAGTTCGGGAAAGTCAATCGCCACTCTGTCCAAAGTTATCGGCTGCGCGACTGTCCGCAAAAACCATTGCGCCGAATGTCCGACCTGAATTTGAATCGGCACGCCGAGTTCGGCACATTTCGCATAAAATGGATAATAAATTCGGCTGTCCGGCGGTTCGCCGAACCAATGCGGATAAAGATGCGCTCCGACAAAACCGTATTCTTTGACCGCAACGTCTAACTTTTTAATCCAAGTCATTATCTTTGATGGATTTACGCCGATAATTCCTTTGAAACGATGCGGATGTTTTTCGCAAACTTTCGCAATCTTCTCAAAGGGTTTTTCAAAGAAAATGTTCGAGCCGACAGCTGCGCCGGTCGTTGCCACGAGCAGACCTTTGTCAATTCCGGCTTCATCCATTTGCGCGAGTTTTTCTTCAACGGTTACGCCGCGCTTAGTCATCTCCAAAATCCCGATCAATTCCCAAAATTGATCAAGTTCCGCCGGATAATTCGCCGTAATTTCTTTCGTCCAAAGATTGACGACTATATCAATTGCTCTTGTCATTGTTGTTTTTGCCGCAGATTTCGAAGATAAATTAAATATGAATTTTTAACATTATAATTTTCTTTTTCGTATTAGACGCATTTATCTGCGGATAAACCTTTCCCTTAATTCTTTTTTCAAAATTTTGCCCGTCAAATTTCGCGGCAATTTGTCAATAAATTCAACCGTTTTCGGTTTTTTGAAACCCGCGATTTTGCCTTCGCAGAATTGAATTATGTTGTTCTCCGAAACATTCTCACCGGATTTTAGAACTACAATTGCTTTAACTTCTTCGCCCCATTTTTCGCTTGGAACGCCAATCACCGCGACTTCAAAAATCGCCGGATGTTCCTGCAAAACTCTTTCAACTTCCGATGGATAGACGTTTAACGCGCCCGACACGATCAAATCGTTTTTGCGGTCAACCAGATAAAAATATCCGTTCGCATCACGCCACGCCAAATCGCCTGTGCGAAGCCAGTTATCTTTTAAAACTTGCTTTGTCGCCGCGTCGTTATTCCAGTATTCGAGCATATTGGCTTCGGTGCGAATCGCTATTTCGCCCGTTTCACCGTCCGCCAAAGTTTCCCAATCTTCGCTGACAATTCGCACATCAACATTTGTTTGCGCCCGTCCGCAAGATTGAAGAAGATGTTTGTTTTCAATGTTTTCCAAAGCAAGACGATGCTCAATCGGCTCTAAAACCGTTCCCGCACAACCTGTTTCGGTCGTTGCAAAAGTTTGCCTGAAACCGCATTTCGGAAATCTTTTCATCGCCGAACGCAAAACCGTTTGGGGAATCGGCGAACCGCCGTAAAGTAAAACTTCCAAACTGCTCAAATCGTATTTTTTTGAAACGTCAGACGCTAACAACATCTGAATAGTCGTCGGCACAAGATTCGTAAATGTAATCTTATCGCGCTCAATTGTCGCACAAGCCGTTTCGACATCGTAATTTATCAAAGAAATCTGCGATGCAACATAAACCGCACAATAAATTCCGGCAATTCCGGCTGCCGAATAAAGCGGACTCGGAAGCATTACGCGATGCGTCTGCCGCGAAGCAATCGCGTGAACGTGGACGAGCATTCCAACCAAAAGCGAATAATGCGTATAAACTGCGCCTTTCGGAAAACCTGTCGTTCCGGAAGTGTACAGCAGCATCGCCGCATCATCGGATTTCGGATTTCGGATTTCGAGTTTCGGATTTGAAGTTTGAAATTTGAAATTTGAAATTAAATTTTCAAACAGCGCGGAATTTATAACTTGTTCTAAACATTCAGCTTTTTCTTTAACTTCGAGCGCGATTTGTTCGGTTGATTCGTCGCAAATTATCGCTTTTGCTCCCGAATTTTCGATAATAAATTTCACTTCGCTTGCCGTCAGGCGATAATTTACCGTTACCGAAACCAAACCGACTTGCGCCAAACCGAATAATGCTTCAACCCACTGATTCGAGTTTTTCGCGTAAATCGCCACTCTATCGCCGCGTTTCAAACCCAAATCGAAAAGCGAATTGGCAAAAGTTTTGGCGCGAAAATCCAATTCTTTCCACGTAAATTTTTTGTCGCCGAAAATCAACCCGACATTATTGGGAAAATTTCCGGCGTTTCGTGTTAAAAGGTCGCCTGCTGAATTTAATCCGCCGAATATCAATTTTCCGTTTTCCGTTTAATAAAAATATGACCGATCTCACCCGGCGGCGGTCCCCATTTGTGGTTGCCTTCGTCGTCAAAACCCTGATCGAGATTGGTGATTTGCGTCGGTGTAATTTCGGTCTTTGAAACCGTATGCGTCGCGCCGCGCAGAGTTGATTTACAAGTTTTTTCTGTTCCCGACGAACCTTTGAAAAGTTTCGTATTGATCTTTTCGAAAATCATATCGCAGCCTGCTTCGTGCGTCAGATTTTCCAGCGTCAGATTCTTCAAAATTGCCGGATTTTTATAAGCGTTGACGACTTGTTCCTGATTTTTGATGCGATGAATTTCGATAATAATTTTGTTTTCGGCATCTCGTTTGATGACATAAACTCTTTGCCGATAAGGTTTTGTGCGCGATTCGGCGGCTTGATTTTCGACATACAGCGCGAGCGCATTGTTTAATCCGGCGATTGAAACGGGCTGAACGTGCAGAATTGCTCGAATATGCCGGTATTTTGCGTCCGCTTCCTCGTCCCGATCAACCTGCGCGAAAGTATCAAAACTTCCGGTCATCCACGCACCGATTGTTTTAATTTCCTTATCAACAAACGATTTTTGCGCGAATATTATTTGCGGAATGATTAGAATTATACAAAAAATAACCGGGAAAATAATTTTTTTCAGCATAACAAAATGATTTAAGACAATTTTCAAAAATACTAACATAAAAATTTGATATAAGTCTAGGACAAATTTACATAATTTTCTTTGACAAGACTGTCTTTAAACAAGTATTATCAAAACATTTCAACTTGTCATAGATACATAACTAATTTATCATTTGGTTTCAACTTTTAAGTTCCAAGTTTCAAGTTTCAAGACGGAACTTGGAACACGGAACTTAGACCTAAAAAAAGGAAAAAAATATGAGTTATCGTCTTGGGATAGATGTCGGCGGAACATTTACCGATCTTTTGCTTTTTAACGAAAAAACCGGCGCAATGACGCTCGAAAAAACGCCTTCGACTCCGGCGGATCAATCAATCGGAATCTTAAACGGTATTCACAAAATCGTTGATGCAGCGGGACTTTCGCCCGCAGATTTAAGTTTGATTTTGCACGGAACGACCGTTGCAACGAACGCCGTTTTGGAAGGAAAAGGCGCACTCGTTGGGCTGATTACAACCAAAGGTTTTGAGCAAATTCTGCACGTCGCACGTTCGCAAACGCCCGGACCGCTTGCCGGTTGGATAATTATGCAAAAGCCCGATCCGCTCGCGCCGCTTTATTTAACACGCGGTGTTTCGTGCCGAATGACGGCAAAAGGTGCGGAATCATCGCCGATTGATGAAGCCGAAATTCGTGCTTTTGTCAAAGAATTGCACGATGCAGGCATCGAAGCTCTGACGATTTCGCTGATAAATTCATTTGCGAGCGGCGCACACGAAAGAAAAATCCGCGAAATTGCCAATGAGATGTTTCCTGATTTGCCGGTAACGATTTCGACCGAAATTTTGCCCGAATTCCGCGAATACGAACGCTGTTTGACGACCGTGATGAATTCTTACGTTCGACCGAAAATGGCAAATTATTTGAAGGGAATTCAGGAAAAATTAGCCGAAGCGAATTTGAATCCGACCGTCAATATCGTTCGTTCGGACGGCGGCGTAATGTCAATCGAAGCGGCGAAAAAATCGCCGGTTAATACGCTTCTTTCAGGTCCGAGCGGCGGCGCGGTCGCGGCAGCTTACGTTGGCGAACTTGCCGGATTTGATAAAGTTTTGGGCTTCGATATGGGCGGAACTTCGACCGATGTTTGCGTTACGATGGGCGGCGAACCGAATCTCGTACGTGAAACGCGAGTCGGCTATTATCCGGTCAAAGCGTCTTCGGTTGATGTACGGACAGTCGGCGCGGGCGGCGGATCAATCGCGCACGTTCCGATGACCGGCGCATTGCGGGTCGGACCGCAGTCAGCCGGAGCCGATCCGGGACCGGCGGCTTATAAACGCGGCGGCGAAGAACCAACGGTTACTGACGCAAATGTAGTTTTAGGACATCTTCCGCCAAGGCTTTTGGGCGGCGAAATGACTCTGGATGTCGAAGCTTCGCGCAACGCCGTCAAAAAAATTGCCGACACTTTGGGTTTGACAATTGAACAAGCCGCGCAGGGAATTATTGATATTGTCAACGAAAATATGTTCGGCGCATTGCGTCTGGTGAGCGTTCAGCGCGGACTCGATCCGAGAGATTTCGCGCTCGTTGCCTTCGGCGGCGCAGGTCCGCTTCACGGCAATTATTTATCAAAGCTTTCGGGCGCGTTTCCGTGCATTTCGCCGCCGACTCCGGGCGTTTTGTCCGCGCTCGGTTTTCTGCATTCCGACATCAAAAACGAGTTTTCGCAAACGATGATTCGCGAATTAAATAAAATTGATCTGGCGGAATTCGGCGAGATTTTTACGAAATTAGGCAACGAATCAACCGCTTGGCTCGATGGCGAAAATATCATTAAAGACCGTCAAAAATTGGTTTATCAAGTTGATGTGCGCTATTATCGGCAAGGTTTCGAGTTTCCGATTTCGGTGCAGCCCGACCAATTTGCCACCGAAGAAGGCAAAGCAAAATTCGTCGCGGATTTCAAAGAAATTCACGAAAAAAATTACGGTTTTAATATTGATTCGGCAATCGAAGTCGTCAATCTGCGCGTCATCGGCATCGGGCAAGTTCGCAAAGTCGAACTGCCGAAATTTGAAGCTGGCGATGAAAACGCGGCTTCGGCAATAGTCGAAATGTATCCGGCTTGGTTTGACGGAAAGCAAATGGACACAAACATTTACGACCGCGAACAACTAAAACCGAATCACATAATTGAAGGTCCGGCAATCGTTACGCAGAAAGATTCGACCACCGTAATTTTGCCCGGACATTACGGCAAAGTTGATGAATATCTGAACATTTTGATTTATCCGAACTAATAAATTTAATCATCGAATCATTCTTTGCAATCTCAAAATGATTTAATGATTCAATGAAAAAATGAACCAATCAAACTATCGCGCGATCGCTTTGCAGACGAAATGCTTTGCGGTCAATTACGCTAAAACAAAATCTGATGCCGAAGCAATTATCAAAAAGACGATTGCGCGGCTTGATAGGCAAATCTTTGCAAGCATTGCGTTTGTCGGTTTTGACACGAAATTAATTGTTTTGCCGGAATATTTTCTGACGGGTTTTCCGATGGGCGAAACGATTGAAGCTTGGCGCGAAAAAGCGTGTCTGGAAACCGGCGGCGAGATTTACGAACTTTTAGGAAAAATCGCGCAGGAACGCAAAATTTTTCTTTCGGGAAATGTCTATGAACTCGATCCGAATTTTCCCGAACTTTATTTTCAAACCTGTTTTATAATTGCGCCGAACGGCGATGTCGTTTTGCGTTATCGCCGCTTAAATTCGATGTTTGCGCCGACTCCGCACGATGTTTGGGACAAATATCTGGACATTTACGGACTCGAAGGCGTTTTTCCGGTTGCCCGCACTGAAATCGGAAATCTGGCGGCAATCGCTTCGGAAGAAATTCTCTATCCTGAAATTTTAAGATGTTTGGCGATGCGCGGCGCAGAAGTTTTTCTGCACAGCACTTCAGAAGTTTTCGGCTCCGATCATTTGCCGAAAAACGCGGCGAAAATTTGTCGCGCGGTCGAAAATCTGGCATACATCGTTTCGTCTAATTCCGCCGGCATTGCCGATTGTGCGATTCCTGAATCTTCAACCGACGGCGGTTCGAAAATCGTAGATTATCGCGGAATTGTCTTGTCAGAAACCGCGCAGGGCGAATCAATGGCGGCGTTTGCCGAAATTGATTTAGACGCGCTCCGCCGTTTTCGCCGCCGTCCCGGTTTAATGAACATCACATCGCGCCAACGCTTTGAACTTTACGCCGAATCTTACGCGAAAAACTCATTTTATCCGCCGAATACACTGCTTGAAAACAAAGCCGAACGCTCACATTTTGTCGAAACTCAAAAATCGGTAATTGAAAAATTGGAAAAGAACGAAATTATTTGATTACAGATGAATACGAATAAACAAAGTTTGATTTTTGCGATTTGTTTCGGGTTGGTTTTGTCTGTTTCATCTGCAACAGCGCAAACTTTCAAAATAAAAGACTTCTATCAACTCGCCGACGGCAACGAGTGGCGTTATACTGCGCCTTCGGGTTGGAAAGACGGTGATTATGTTTCGAGGATTGTCGAAGACAAAAACCAAAAAATATTTCGCCATTATGACGCGACCAAAGCCGCAAAATTATTGCGGTTCGAGAAAGACGGCATTTATTACCTCGGCGAAGAATTCGCCAATGCCGAATCTGTCGCAAAATTTGATAAACCGATTTTGTGGTTTCCGGCAAAGTTGAAAATCGGCGATGAAATCAAAGAATCACGCGAATTTACACGAGTTTTTCAAGACGGAAAAACCGTTCGCGGCAACTTTCAAATTCAGCAAAAAGTCGTGGCTCTCGAAAGCGTAAAAGTTACGGCGGGCGAATTTACAAATGCTCTGCGAATCGAATCGGAAACCTTGTGGAATTTGGGCGACGGACGCAAAGCGCGTTCGATAAATGTTTATCATTATGCGAAAAAAATCGGCGTAATCAAGGCTTCGGCGCGTTTTATTATTATGAACGAAGAAGGAAAAGAGATAATAAATCGCCTTGTCGAAACCGATTTGAAATCTTATAGAATTCAGAAATAAATCAATTTTTCATCTCGAAGATTTCATCTTTAATCGGGGCATTGACCTTAAAGTCTGACCAGAAAATATCAGCGATTTTTACGCCTTCGGTGAAAACTCTTAAAGATTGCGGTTGGACAAAACGCGGATTTTTGTGCCATTTGAATTGGTCGTAAATCCTTTGATGAAACCCGACCGGAGTGTTAAAAGCGGCGTAGCGGATGAAAAAACTTCTTTTATCAACGCCGAAAATTGTTTCCGATTTTTTTGGATCAACAATCTTGATAAAATAACAAGAGAAGCCATCAACTTTATCATCGGGCAATCTTTCAACCAGAAAGCCTTCATTTTCGACAAAACGAAAAATTGAAAAACCGAAATTGTTTCCCCATCGCAGAAGTTCCTCTTGCGCTTTGGCTTCGTCGCTTAAAATTTGGCTTGTATTTTTGCCGTCAAACGAAATGCGGAAGAAAATTTTGTCGTCGGTGAGCGCGTCAAAACGAACTTTTCCGTTGGCGTTTCGCGCATCGTCATTTGCGTCGGGGAAAACGCGCCACATTTTATAAGTTGTCATCTCATAGGCTTTTCCGTTCCAAAAAAGCGTGGCTGTTCCCGATAATTGCAGAGTTTTCGGGTTGCGCCAGTTTTCTCCGCCCGAAGCCGCAATGGTTTTCCTCGCAATCTCAAGCGGTGTTAATTCCTGCGCCGCAATTGACGACGCAGAAGTTAAAATTAGAAAAACTATTAAAATTTTTACGCGCACTTTATACTTTGTTATGCAACTTTTCGCTCGTCAATAACGGTTAATTTAGCAAATTCGCCGTTTTCAAAATGTTGCCACGTTCGGCAGCGATGCGTGTCGCTTTCTAAAGTGATAATTTCCGAAAAACTGTTATTCGGCTGGTCTTTATAAACCCAGGTCAGAAAAATCGTATTTTCGTCAACTTCGCACGATTCTCCCTTTAAACGCGGATTATCAAACGCGAGTTTTCCGTCTTTCAGTTCGCCGGGAAATTCTTTTGTTTCAATTTTCCCATCTTCCCAAGTATAGACGTTTTGTTGATGATATTCGTCAATTCCGTTGGTTTTGCAGGTCAGTTTACTTTTATGTTTGTCCAAAATCTCACCCGTTTTGGCATCAATCAAAGTGTAGGTTCCTTCCCACACGCCGTTATGCCGCAGAAAAACCGGAAACGGCACTTTTGCTATTGTTGCTTCGTTCATAATTCACCTCAGTTGTTATAGATTTATGACAAAATTTGAAAAATCAAAACGCATTATAACTTATGTTACGCAAAAAAGTAGAACGTAAGCAAAAAGAAATGATATTTTGGATGATGGAAAATTTATCAACGATTTGCCGACAAAACTTTTGACTTTAACCGCACTTTTACGCCCTTCTTTTTCGGCGACGAAAAGTTTCATCGGCAATAATATCAATCAAAGGCACGTGTTCCGCCCCACGGCAGTTGAAAATTTTCAGCCGTAATCCGCCAACCGTCTTTGACTAAGGCGCGTTTCACCGTGTCGTGATAAATATCTTTCGCAGGCATATTTCAATTTTGGTTTTCAATTTCGGTAATTTCTGTAACACATCTTGCCCAAAATCTGAAATCACCGACATTTTCTAAATTTCCATTGATTAACAGATTTACATATTCCATTTGTCCTTCAGACATATCAATAATTTGTAAACCAAAGTTATGTTGCGAATAGCGACTGTCAATTTCAATTTGGCTTGGACGCAAAAATCTAAAGACTCTAATTTCTTCATTATTAATCAATGTCAAATCTATTGACGGCTCAAAATCTTTTTCAGGACTTGAATAATAATTAAATGAATAAACTTTTCCTTGAAAAATTTGGTCAATTAATAATGAATTGTCTGACTTTATCACGCAAAAACCTCGATCACTTTCTGCACTGCATCGGCTAATTTATCAACTTCTTCGCGCGTATTATAAAACGCAAACGAAGCTCGAGCCGTTGCCGGAACATCGAAAAACTGCATGACGGGCTGAGCGCAGTGATGTCCGGCGCGTACCGCAATTCCTTGTTGATCGAGGATCGTGCCGATGTCGTGCGGATGAATATTTTCGATGGTAAATGAAAGCACGGAAGCTTTTTCACGCGCCGTGCCGATCAATTTTACGCCTTCGATGTTTGAAAGTTTTTCGGTTGCGTATTCGAGCAGTTCGTGTTCGTAACGCGCCGCCGCCGCAAAATCAATCGAATTCAGATAATCAATTGCCGCGCCGAGTCCGATTCCGGCGGCGATGGCGGGCGTTCCGGCTTCAAATTTATCGGGAATCGGCGCAAACGTCGTTTTCTCGAAACTGACCGTGCGAATCATTCCACCGCCGGTTTGATACGGCGGCATTTTGTCCAAGTATTCGCGCTTGCCGTAAAGAATGCCGCTTCCCGTCGGCGCATACATTTTATGACCGGAGAAGGTCAGAAAATCGCAGTCCAAATCCTGCACGTCAACCGGAAAATGCGGAACAGATTGTGCCGCGTCGAGAAAAAACGGCACGCCGAATTTGTGCGCGGCGGCAATCATTTCCTTGACCGGATTGACAGTTCCCAGCGAATTTGAAACGTGCGAAACCGAAACGATTTTCGTCCGCTCGTTAAGCATATTTTCGTATTCTTCGATAACCAATTCACCGCGCTCGTTCATCGGAATCACGCGCAAAGTTGCGCCGACCTCCTCGGCTAAAACCTGCCACGGGATAATATTGGCGTGATGCTCCATATACGAAATAATAATTTCGTCGCCCGCGCCGATAAACTTCCGCCCGTAGGAACTCGCCACTAAATTAACGCCTTCGGTGCAACCGCGCACGAAGATACATTCTTTCGCCTCTCTCGCGTTGATAAATCTTTTTACTTTCTCGCGCGCCGCTTCATAAGCCGTCGTCGCGTGCTGGCTCAAATAATGAACGCCGCGATGAATGTTCGAATGCTCTTCCTGCAAATATTTCGCGCCGCGCTCGATCACCAGATTCGGTACCTGCGACGACGCTGCATTGTCGAGATAACGCAACGGTTTGCCATTTACGGTCTGTGACAAAACCGGAAAATCCGCTCTGATTTTTTCAACGTCCCAATTGCTCGATGTCATTTCTTTTACTGCTTTCATAAAATGATATTTCGTCTAATTCTGTGCTTTCCAAATACAATGTATCTGGGCTGATGTCCTGCTCATTCGTCCACTGAACTGTTCCGAATGAGATTTTGATTCGCTTAAAATAAGTTAAGTCTTTTAATTGTTTGAAGACTTCAAAATCTAAATAAGGCTTCGCATCAAACCGCTTTGATTTTCCGTCGCTAAACTCTAAATCAATCGTAAAGTCGTCATTAGCTTTTGCTGAAATAACCTTAATCATAACTACTTCAACGGGTCTATTTTGAAAATCGGCTGTCCATTAACTGCCAGCGTCCAATCTGCCATCAAATCTTCCTGATGAATTTCAACCCAAGCCTGCACCAGTTTCAATTTGTTCGCTCTTATCGAACCTTCGATAACTTCACCGCTCGGAATCGAAACTACCGCTTCTTCGCCGCTGTATTGAATGTGAATATGCGGTAGCTGATGTTTCCGGTTGTCAAAGTAATACATCAGAACAATAACGCCGTAAAACATTGAGATAACAGGCATTTTCAAATCTCCGAGTGCAGTTTGCCTTTGTAAAACTACGGATTTATTTAGCCTTTGCGCCAACTTTGCCGTTCGTCGCCTCGACTTCCACACTAATTGGCGCTTTGGCTTCTTCGCGTTCAATATATTCGCGCAGAGCGGTTTCGATGACGGCGGCGCGTTTTTGTTTTTCACCGGCGAGGATGTCGATTTTCTTTAAAATTTCTTCGGCGATGATGATGTTTGTTCTGACTCTCATAAGTGTTTTTACGCTCCTAAATCGACGTTCAGGCGATTTAAGACCGCTTCGTCGAGTGCTTTTTTGATTGATTCGATTTCGATTTTGTTGATGATTTCTTCGGCAAAACCGTAGGTTAAAAGATTTTTGGCTAAGTTTTCGCTCAAGCCGCGACTGAGCAGATAGAACAATTCTTCTTCTTCGAGCTGCCCGACGGTTGCGCCGTGCGCGCATTTGACGTCGTCGTTGAAAATCTCAAGCTGCGGTTTCGTGTCGATGCGCGCGTCGTTCGAGAGCAGCAGATTTTTATTTGACTGCTTAGCGTCGGTTCCGCTGGCGTTTTCGCGGACGAAGACGATGCCGTTAAAAACGCCGCGCGATTTGTCATTTAGAACGCCTTTGTAAGTCTGATGCGAATTGCAGTTGCCAATCGCGTGGTCGATGATCGAATGCGTGTCGTGGTGCTGGTTTTCATTCAGCATATACAGCCCGTCGATAAATGCTTCGCCCGCTTCGGCGTTGAACCGAACGCGAATGTCGTGGCGCGATAATTTGCCGCCCAAATTGATATTCGTCGCGTCGTAAACGCTGCCGCGATTGATCTCCGCCGCCGTCGCGCCGATGTGATGCGCTTCGTGCGATTCGCGCTGAACGCGAAAATGTTTCAATTTTGCTTCGTCCGCCAGAAAAATTTCGACAACCGCGCTCGTCAAATATTTTGTTTCGCTTTCGCGCGCATAACTTTCGACAATCGTCGCTTCCGCAAAACTTTCGGCGACAACCAGAATGCGCGGAAACGTCGCGCGATTGCCCGTCGAAAGATACAGAAAATGAATCGGCTGATCGATTTTCGCGTTCTTCGGTAAATACAGAAACGTGCCGTTTTCCAGAAAAGCCGTGTTCAAAGCCGCGAAACCGTTGGCGTCGTAACCAACCGCCGTCGCCAACTTCTCTTTGATAATCTGCGCGAATTTTTCGTCTCGAAACGCTTCGTCAAATGAGAGAATCGACAAATCTTCCGGCATCGACGAGTTTTCAAGATTCAACTTGCCGTCCACGAAAACCAACTGATTGTCGCTCAACTCGCTGTAAGTAAACTTTTCCAAAGTCTCCGCGTCAATCGCCTCGCCGTCAAACCCGAAATTCTCCGCCGCCGCCGGCGCGACGTTCGTATATTTCCACGCTTCGTTTTTGACCGTCGGAAAACCGTTTTCGGTAAAATACGCAAACGCATTTTCGCGCACCGCTTTCAGCCACGTCGGTTGATTCGATTGCTCTAAACTGCGGCGAAATTTCGCCGTGTAAATTGTTTCTTTCGCCGTTTGCGACATTATATTTTCCTTATTTTGCATTCGCCGCTTTCACCCAGTCGTAACCTTTTTCTTCGAGTTCGAGCGCCAATTCTTTGCCGCCCTGTTTGACGATTTGACCGTCGGCGAGAACGTGGACAAAGTCCGGTTCGATGTAATTGAGCAACCGCTGATAATGCGTTACCAAAATTATCGCTTTATCAGAGCTGCGCAGTTTGTTGACGCCTTCGGCGACGATTCTGAGCGCGTCGATGTCGAGACCGGAATCGGTTTCGTCGAGAACAGCGAGCTTTGGCTGCAAAACCGCCATCTGCAAAATCTCGTTGCGCTTTTTCTCGCCGCCGGAAAAACCTTCGTTGACCGAGCGCTTGAAAAACGACGAATCCATTTCGACGATCTTGGCGCGCTCTTTTAATAAATCGTTAAATTCGAGCGGGTCAAGTTCTTCCTCACCGAGATGCTTCATCTTTTCGTTATAAGCGAGCCGCAGAAACTGCGAATTCGACACGCCCGGAACTTCCACCGGATACTGAAACGCCAGAAAAACTCCGGCGCGTGCGCGTTCGTCCGGTTCTAACTCAAGCAAATCCGCGCCTTCAAACAACACCGAACCGCTCAAAACTTCATACGTCGGATGACCGGCAAGCACTTTCGCAAGCGTCGATTTCCCAGAACCATTCGGTCCCATAATCGCGTGAACCTCACCGCGATTAACGTTCAGCGTCAAGCCTTTCAAAATCTCTCTGCCTTCGATTCCGGCGTGTAAATCTTTTATTTCCAGTAACATTTTTATATATTTCCCTTAACTTTTTGAAACTTGCTCGATATTTTTTCTATATCCTGTTTGTTTTGAATGTAAAATTCCAAATAACCACATTTAGCGCACGCATAAAGTCGCGTAAAGATATTTTTTAATAATGAAAGCGGCATAACAATTCCGTGTGGTCCACTATCATCAACATAAATTTCTTCCGATTTACATTTCGGACAAACTCCGTCTTTCATTATTCTTTAACAGCAGCAATCGCCTGAATCTCAATTTTCACGCCGAAATGCAAATCCTTTACGGGGACAATCGCCCGCGCCGGTTTATGTTCGCCCATAACGCGCGCGTAAGTCGCGTTTACCTTGTCCCACAATTCCATATCTGACACATAAATCGTCATCTGCAAAACGTGATTCAAATCGCTGTTCGCCGCCAGCAAAATCTGCTCGACGTTGCGCAGAGCCAGCTCGGTCTGCGCTTCGATTGCGCCAGTTTCAACCGAACCGGTTGCGTCGTCGCGCGGCAGTTGTCCCGACACGTAAACCAAACCGTTGTGCGTGACGGCAGGCGAATAATGACCTTTTGGTGCTGGCGCACCCGGTAAAATAACTTTTTCCACTTTTTTATTTTTTGCAGTTAAGCCGTCTGCAAAACTCGCACTTCCGTTTTTAATCTGTCTGCCGATTTATCTTTCTCAATTTCCAAATCATACCGCGACTGCAAATTGAGCCAGAATCTTTCCGACAAACCGAAATATAACGACAAGCGCAAGCCCGCGTTCGGGGTAACAGACGCTTTGCCTTCGATTATTTTGCCGATTTCATCAGACGCGATTCCGGTGTCTTCCGCCAAGCGTGATTGACTGATTTTCATCGGCGTTAAGAATTCTTCCGCCAAAATTTCGCCCGGATGAATCGGTTCAAGTTTTTTCATAATCAAACCTCAATGATAATCGACAATTTCAACTCCGTAAGCATTATCGCCGCGCCATTCAAAACAAATTCGCCATTGGTCATTAACCCGAACGCTGTATTGTCCGTCGCGCTCGCCTTTTAACTTTTCCAGTCGATTCGACGGCGGAACACGCAAATCATTTAGACTTTCAGCCGCATCAAGAACTTCCAACTTTCGCCGCGCAATTCTCTACATATCGTTAGGTAATTTCCTTGAACACTCGCGCCCGAAAATCTTTTCGGTTTCTTTATCAGCGAAACTTTTTATCATTTTCTAGCCAACGCTGCCTTCCAATTTCAATCCAAGAAGTTTCTGCGCTTCGACGGCGTATTCCATCGGCAGCTCTTTGAAAACTTCTTTACAGAAACCGTTGATAATCAGCGACACTGAATCTTCCTGCGAGATGCCGCGCTGCTGCAAGTAGAACAGTTGATCTTCGCTGATTTTCGAGGTTGTCGCTTCGTGTTCGACGCGCGCCGTCGCGTTCATAACTTCGATGTAGGGAAACGTGTTGGCTTCGGACGTGCCGCCGATGAGCATCGAATCGCACTGCGTGTAATTGCGAGCGCCTTCGGCTTTCGGCATTATTTTGACTAAACCGCGATACGAATTGTTCGATTTTCCGGCGGAAATTCCTTTCGAGATAATCGTCGATTTCGTATTCTTGCCGAGATGAATCATTTTCGTTCCGGTGTCGGCAACCTGCGCATTATTTGTTAAAGCAACCGAGTAAAATTCGCCGATTGAACCGTCGCCCTGCAAAATAACCGACGGATATTTCCACGTTATCGCCGAGCCGGTTTCGACCTGCGTCCACGAGATTTTCGAGTTGACGCCGCGACACGCGCCGCGTTTGGTGACGAAATTGTAAATTCCGCCTTTGCCCGTTTCGTCGCCTGCGTACCAGTTTTGGACGGTCGAATATTTGATTTCCGCGTTGTCGAGCGCGACGAGTTCGACGACCGCCGCGTGCAGCTGATTCGTATCGAATTGCGGCGCGGTGCAGCCTTCGTTATAAGCGACGTAACCGCCTTCTTCGGCAATAATCAGCGTGCGCTCAAACTGTCCTGAATCCTGTGTGTTGATACGGAAATACGTCGATAATTCCATCGGGCAGCGAACGCCTTTCGGAATGAATACGAACGAACCATCCGAGAAAACCGCCGCGTTTAAAGCCGCGTAATAATTATCGTTCGACGGGACGACCGAGCCGAGATATTTCTTGATTAACTCCGGATAATCGGCGACCGCTTCGGTAATCGAGCAGAAAATAACGCCCGCTTCCAAAAGCTTTTTCTTGTAAGTCGTGGCAACCGAAACCGAATCGAAAACCGCATCGACGGCGACGTTTGCCAGCATTTTCTGTTCCGTCAAAGGAATGCCGAGCTTCTCGAAAGTTCGCAACAATTCCGGGTCAACTTCGTCGAGGCTCTGCTTTTTAACTTTCTGTTTCGGCGCAGAATAATAGCTGATGTTTTGAAAGTCGATATTCGGGTAATGAAAATTCGCCCAGTTGTCCGGCTGCGTCATCGTCAGCCAGTGGCGATAGGCTTTCAGGCGAAATTGCAGCAGCCAGTCGGGTTCGTTTTTCTTCGACGAAATCAGGCGCACCGTGTCTTCCGATAAACCTTTGGCAATCGTTTCGGTTTCGATGTCGGTTGTAAAACCGTATTTATATTCTCTGTTGGCTAATAATTCCGTTGCTGTTGACATATATTTATAAAAACTTATAAAAACTTTAATTGGTTAAAACTTCGCGCCCGATTTTCTTTTCGGCGCGTTTTATCTGGTGAAACATCTGGCTGACTTTTTCTTCGTTGCCGACAAGCTGCGCGAGCGTAACTTGCGACAAGGCTTCCTGAATAATTTCGTGCAAACCGACGATAACGGGACGAATGCCGCAATCGCCTGTGTGAACGCAAACTTCCAAAACGCCTTTGTAGCTCTGACAATGATTTTCGACCGCGTCGGCGTCAAGAACTTTTATCACTTCGTTCAATCTGATTTCCGCCGCCGGACGCGCCAGACTGTAACCGCCTTTCGTGCCGCGCAGGGCTTTGACGAACCCGGCTTTATTAAGCAGCCACATCAGCTTCCCGGCGTTGGCAACCGAAATTCCTTCGCGTTCGGCAATCTGCGGCAGCGTTAAAGATTCCGCGTTTTCGAGCATCGCCATTTGCAGAAGGCATCTGAGTCCGTATTCTTCCTGCGCCGAAATCTTCATTGTCTTAAACGTCTGAAATCCGTGTATTTATGAGCAAACAATAGATTAACAAAACCTTACTTTTATTTCAAGATTGATAAAATAATAAATAACCGGCTACTTTGATAAGTGATTCTAATTTTGAAGTCGGGAACATTCGATTTATTCGTTGTCTTATACGAGAAGTGATTTATAATCGGAACGATTACGGCGGAATTTAATTTAACAAACGGAGAAAACGAAAATGGCTGACAACAACAGGGACGAAGCGGCGAAACAAAAAGAAGACAACGAAAAAGCGGGAAGTTTAGCGGGCGTAGCGGGCGGCGCGCTCGCGGGCGCGCAAGTCGGAACCGTGCTGATGCCGGTTGTCGGCACATTCGCGGGCGCGCTCGTCGGCGGCGCTCTCGGCAGCAAAGTCGGCAAAAAATACGGCGGCGCGCTGCTCGACCGGCTCGGTTCGAGCAAACCAGCCGAAGCCTCGCCGGTTGAAAATAAAAAAGACGTGACGGCGGAACTCGAACGACTCGCTAAGTTGCACAAACAGGAAATCTTGAGCGACGAAGAATTTAAGGCGGCGAAAGCGTCATTGCTCAATCTCTAAAAATCGACATTCAACCGAAAAGGACAAACTTTGTTTTGATGAAGTTTGTCCTTTCGTTTTTTAAACCTTTTGATAATTGATGTATTTGAGATATAAAAGTCTTATTCCCAATAAAATCAAAAAGACAATGAAGAAACAAACGATATACTCATACAAAAATGTGCGGAGTATGTCACCAAAATTAACGTTTATACTGCTGTTGACAGTATCTTCTCTGGAAAAGCTCTCCGTGCTTGATGAATCGTAAATAAAATGGACGGCTAAAGATAAAAGCATCGAAGCAATGACCAATTTTGTTAACAATATTAGTTTAATTTTAGTTTCGCTTAGTTCGTGTCGCATAACATATCATTCTAACTTGTTAAAAGGCTATTTTTTAAGTTTTTCTATTTCCGAACGTCAGAATCCGATTTTCTTTAACTGACGAACTTCCTTCGAATTTTCACGGCGCGTTCCAGATTGTCGGCGTTCTCTAAAATCTTTAACCGCAAGTCTTTGTCGAGGTTTGGGTTGTCGGCTAAAAATTTGTTGACGATTGAGAGCGCCTGTTCGCTTTTCTGCCCGCCGATAAACGCTCCTAACCAACCGCCCACGAAGAATATTTTGCGATTCTTTTTTAAATTCGGCAGTTCGGCTAACGCTTTTTCCAAATACGGCAAGGTCAATTCCGAATGGCGAGATGAGTTAAACGGTATAAATGCGGCTTCAATCCAACTCTCTGAAATCTCTTTGTTATTCAGAAAATCGTTAAAGTATTTATCTTTTGCCTCTCTGTCTGGAAAACCCGCTACCACGGCATAAGCATAGCGTTTCGCTTCGTCGGATGTTTCAGTTTTCAGCAGTTCCGTCAGTTTCTGCGACGTGTCCAAATTACCCAAAATTGCCAATTTGGTGAGAATGTCGAATTTGTCTTTTGTCTTAAATGTAAAATCTCGAATGCCTTTTCCCTTAAGCATATCTTTCAAAGCCGTTGACGCTAATTGGGTTGAACCGATACTCAAAAACGCCCGATAAAAAGTTATCCGTTGTCCGAGCGTCGGCGCAGTCTGCATTCTGTCAATCAAAAGCATTTCGATTTGCGCGGCGACTTCATCGCGCTGTTTGTCCGATAAATAATAATTCAGCGCCGTCGAAACTCGTCCGAGCAAAGTTTGAATCGTGCTTTCGTCGGTTTCAACCGCGATGTTTTTGATGACGAGCCGGACATAATCGGCAGGCGCGAGTTCGGCTTCGCGCACCGAGTCCCACAAACTTCCCCACATCATCGTGCGGAGAAAATCGTCTTTTTCGTTCTGGATATTTTTCTGCACGTAATCGCGGCTTTTCTCGTCAAGCAGAAAGATGCCGTAGCCGTAATCTTGGTAGTTT